>NZ_JBLXIJ010000003.1:0-199154 GCF_048269545.1 Halpernia sp.
ACAACAGTCGCCTTTGACGCATTCCTAAAAAGAAGTTTTCAACTTCCTTTTCGGAACGACGACAAAGCCGAGCCGTAGATTATGCGAGATTATGTGAAACAGACTTTTACAGAGGAATTGAATATTAAAAGTAAGTTAATATAACCTTGAATATGAAAATTGTTATACATTTGTTATATATTTGCAAAACGAAATGAACAAAACAAAACAAAACAAAAGTATTATGGGTGGAGATGCTTAAAATAAAAAAAATTAAATAGTTTTGTATAAACTATTTAATTATGACTAAGAACTTTAAAACAATAACAAGTCTATTTTCGGGGCATTTCGCATTTTTTGCGTCTTTTGCGTCAATTTTAGGGCTTGTTTTTTTATTTATATCCAATAAGTATGCGATATTTATAGCATTGGCATTTTTTTCTTTGATGCTTCTAGCATTTACTTCTTATCTGATTTATTTTCTTTTTAGAATTTTAAAATCGAACGATGGCAATGGTGACCATGAAAATCGTTCCACATTTATTAAATATGAAACAACAGATGGAAAGCATATTATATATGAAACTTATAAATTATTACAATGTAAGAAACCTATACTTACAGAAATGGATTATAATTTTAAGTGGAGTGGCAGCATTATGCCGAAAATCACTTCTGATTTACAAGATGTCATAAATGTTGTTGACGAAAAAAATCCAGATTCATATGACAAAGCAATCCTAAAGTTTAAAAAACCATTACATTACAATCAGAATAGTGTTTTACATTTTAAGGCAGAATTAGATGATGTAGATGGAAAATCATTACCTCATGTTGAAACAAGAGTGATTGATGAAATAGATATTATTCATTATAGAATAATTTTAAAAAACAAAAATGACAATTACGATTCAAATGCTATTTTGACAAGATGCAAAATGAATAGTAAAATGAGTGCAAAATTTGAGAAAATAAAAGAAATTGAATTTGATAAAACTACAAAAAGTTATGAATATCATTTACTAAATCCTGATGTGCAATATTATTACAGAATAACCTGGGAAAAATAACCTCGCATAACAGCGGTTTTGCAATAGTGCGGGATTTTCGTAAGTTTAAAGATTTTAGATATTTCGAAGATTAGTTTATAGTAGAAAGATTTGGCATTTTAAGCCGCACCATCGCAAAGCCACAAACCGTTGTAGGATATTTTTTTCGACGGAACGTTATCTGAATATCACTTTTCGCAACGAGGAGACTCGATTGACAAAAGGAAATAGAAGAAGCGCTTAGAAATAATAGTAAAAGATTCTGAAAAATAATAAATTTTACAACGGGGCGGAACAACTGAAAACCTATACCCTCTCAATTTGAGAAAAGCCAAAAAATTCTGTTATAATTTGGCAAAATAAGTAGGAAAATAAAAATTTCAAATTATTATGAAAATAGTTAAATCCACAATCACTCTAATACTATTTTTTGTATTCATTTTCAATATTAATTCCTGTAATAGAGAAGAAATACCTAATCAAAATACAGAACTTAATCACAATGTTTTAAAACAAAATTTCGAAAACAAATTAAAAAATGATAAAAGTTTTATAGATTTTACAAAATCGTATCTTAAATCTACATCAATAATTTCTAAAATTGAGATTACCAGTAAAATTGCGCAAAAGTCTCAAAAAAGCAATCTTTCAAAAACTTCAGAAGATATTGCTATTGAAAATGATGCAGTTTATGATACCACTACTTATCTATTTTTGTTTGCGAATTCAAATAAGGAATTTGATCTTCTGACAGACCAAGAAAAACAAGAAGTTGTTAATACTGTTTTAATTAATGCAAAAAATACCGTTGACCTCGCATTACAAAAAAATCCACATCCTACTTTTGGACCAAATACTCTTGAAGGAACTTTTATTGATTTTAAAGATGATCTAGATGATTTCAATAATGATCCACAATATCAAAATGAATCAAAAATTACATGGGGAGAAGTTGGCGGCTGTGCAATTTTAGCCGTAGGCACTTATCTAGGATCAAATTATTCAGTTATTAGAGATCTTTTTGGTCTTTTAAACGGCGAAAGTCTGACATTTAATCTTGTTAAGGATGCAGTAAAACTGGTTTTTCCAGAATTAAAGGCAGCCGAAACAATATTTAATTTTGCCAGTTGTCTAACATACGCATACTTTTTTTAAAAATATAAAAATTATGATGTACAAAAGAATACTAATTGCGATGTCTTGTTTTTTGCTATTTACAATTAGATTCATTCCAATTTCCTTACCTATTTTAATAATATTTGTTGTTAAAATGGTAATAACCGCTGATGAATTTGAAAAAAATAACGATGCAAAATCTAGCACAAAATATTTTTTTATTTCTATTATATACCTATTAGTTTTTTTATTAATTTATTTTTATTTAAGATTTAATAAAATTTATTTAGGAGAATTTAAACTTTTTTAAAGTGAGGGAGGTTTAAGTTATAACCTCCCTTTTATTTGAAAAACATCCTACAACAGTGGCTTTGCAATAGTGCGGGATTTCGCCAAGTTTAAATATTTTAGATTTTGCGAAATTTCGTTTATAATAGAAAGATTTTAGATTTTAAGCCGCACCATCGCAAAGCCGAAAACCGTTGGGAAAAATCGCCCTTCGGGCCGATTTTTCCCAACGTACGACAGCGTTACCAATATTGCGAGTAAAAATTCCGTAATAAAAGTTGCGATATTTGTAAACTTTATTTATCTTTGATTAAAACAATTTTTGATGCAGTTTTTCGAAGCAATATTTTTGGAGGAAGTTGATAAATTTTTGGAAACGCTTGACTTTAAATCTAAAAATAAAGTGATTTTTAATGTTCGTGTTGCCGAACAAACAAATGACCCAGAATTATTCAAAAAATTAAATGAAAATATTTGGGAATTTAGAACAAAATATCTAGGTAAACAAATTAGATTGTTGGCTTTTTGGGACAAGACAAATAAAGAAAATACTTTAGTTTTTGCTACAAATGGATTTATCAAAAAGACTCAGAAAACACCGACAAATGAAATTGAAAGGGCGGAAAGAATTAAGAAGAATTATTTTGACGCAAAAGAATTTGAAAAATAGAAATTATGAAGCAATATACGTTAGCCGAAATAGAAGATAAGCATATTGGACTAAAAGGAACAAAAGAACGTAATGAATACGAATATGAATTGAGAATGGAACTTTTGGGAAGAATGATTAAAACCACAAGAAAGGAACAAAATTTAACGCAAGAACAATTGGGCGAAATTATAGGCGTTAATAAATCTCAGATTTCTAAACTTGAAAATCACGCAAATTCTGCAACTATTGAAACTATATTAAAAGTTTTCACGGCTCTAAAGGCGGAAATACAATTTAACGTAAAAGTTCGTGACAAAAAGATTCAACTTGCCTAAAACGCCGCCGCATAACATCGTATTGGCAATAGTGCGAAGGAATCGCAAGTTTACCATTTTAGATCTTCCGAAGTTTAGTTTATAATAGAAAGATTTGTCATATTAAGCCGCACCATCGCAAAGCCGCAAAACGCTACCTGCTATGTTAAAAAAAATGCCGTCTTGAAATCTAAGTTAGTTTACATCTTCATTTTTGTATCATTTTTTGTTCATCATTCTGGACAAAATAAAAACAATGTAATTACGCTTTCTAAAAATGTCCATATAAATTACGAAATAAAGAAATTCGACAAATCAAGGCATTTTATCAAATTTTGCAAAAAAGGAGATGAAAAGTTTATCTGCGAAATTGACAATAAAAAATGGTTTGGATCAGATTTACAAATTGAAAATCCAAAAAAAGAACTTGTAAAGCTTGCGATTAAAATTAATGGAAAACCAACAAATTTAGACGTTAGTCAAATGTTTAATCCAAATTTTACCGGACAACTTAATAGAAATCAATTTAAGTTAAAAAAATATAAAAACTATCTCAAACTATTTGCTTATTTTTCTGATGGCGCAGGAACTTATACCGCTCATTGGAGGATAGAAAATGGAAAGTCAAAACGGATATTAGTTTCAACGGATGAAAAGGATTTCGAATGGCAAACTGAGTAAACACAGCAGGTAACAAGATATTTCTACAAGCGGATATGAAGTTTTCATCGAAGATCTTAGCAGTTAATTTAGTTTTTAGCAAGTAGAAAATTTCGTATTTTGGTCGCAGATATTTAAAGATAGATATAAAACAGAAATAAATATATGGAGACCAAAATAGATCTTAGCAAATCAAAACTCAGTCTTATGTTTTTTGGTTGTATTTTATTTGTTGCCGGAAGCATTTGGTTTCTTAGCAATCCGTCAAAATTTTCAAACGCCGTTTTTCACAGCGAAATAGCAATTTACATTGTGGGAATTCTTGGTTTGGTTTTTTTTGGAATTTGTGGCTTTTATATTTTCAAAAAAATGATTGATAAAAATCCCGGAATTATAATTAATTACCACGGAATTACCGATAATTCAAGCGGACTTTCTGCGGGATTCATTCCATGGGAAGATATTAATGCTATAGAAATGACAACTATTACCAATCAAAAATTTATAGTTATTATTTTAAAAAATCCAGAAAATTATATTGATAAAGTTAAAAGTAAATTTAAACAAAGAGCCATGCGGATTAATTATAAAATAAGTAATTCTCCAGTCAATATTTCCGCTAATTCTTTGAAAATCAACTTTAATAAATTGTATGAACTTTTAAATCAATCTTTATTAGAAAATAATAAAAATGGAGAAAAATAAATTTGAAAACGTCTCAAACGAAGAACTTTTAAAAGAGCAGAAAAAATTAAAAAGTTTAAATAAAATTTATGGAATTGTACTTTTTATGCTTTTAATAACAGCAATTTATTTAGCAATTTCAAAATCAAATTTTACTATTGTTGCAGTGTTTTTGGCACTTTTTAGTATATTTATTGTAACATAAAATCTTTGAAAGATTTTAAAAAAGAATTGGAAAAGAGACATATAAAACCAGACAATTTATAATACCATTTTTAAAAAAAATTTTAAAAGACTCATCAAAGCCAAGAAGGAGAAATATTTCTCCTTCTTTTTTTTAATATTAATTAATTTTTAGAATGTGGAAATAAACTATAGAAAAAATTGTTAATATTAAAAATCTGCTTTGACTTAAATTAAAATATAATTGAAATTATATTTTCAAAACATTAATAAAATACCTGAAATACATAATAAAACAATTAATATTTTTTTAAAAAAAAATTCATTAATTTTCACAAAAGTTCGTTTTCCTAAGAACTGTGCTAAAAGAAAAACAGGAAAAACCATGAATGCCATTTTCAAATGATGTTCATGTAGAATTCCACTTATTGCCAAAGCGGGAATTCTTGTAACTGTAATTACGCCAGACAAACCGATCATAGTTGCTCTAAAAGTTTTCACATCTTTCACAGAATTTTCTACACAAACTACATGCAGCGGTCCGCCGGTAGAAAAAACGCCAGAGAAAAAACCAGCAAAAATTCCAAAAATATAAATCCCAAATTTATTAAGTTTCAATTTTCTTTTTCCCAAAGAAATATAAGCAACGTAAGCTAAAATAAAAGCTCCAAGTCCTGTTTTTAAAAATAGGGGTTTAGAAAAAGTAAGAACAGTAATTCCTATCAAAATCCCAATTACAGTTGTGAAAGAGAGTTGTAATATAATTTTAAAATCTAAATTTTTCCATTCTTTAGTTAAAAGTAAAATGCAAGAAAACATATAAAATATTGAAATATATGCAATCGCATCTGGAAGTGACATTTTAAAAAGTAAAATTGGAAGCGCTACAAGTGAACCAGCAAATCCGAAAATTGTTTGCACGTAAAAGCCCGCGAAAATACCAACAATTAGAATGATAAAAATCTCAATATTCATTAGAAAAAATAATAATTTAATAATACAAAATTATAAGCAAAAGCAGAAATATAAAAATTGATTTAATTGAATTTGATATGTAATTCAGAAAAATAAATGTATTTTAGCAATATTAAACATTGAATCAATGATTGACGTAATAGATCACCGAATAATCAATATATTAAAAATAAATTCAAGATTTTCTTTTGCAGAAATCGGTAGAAAAGTGTCGCTTTCCCCTTCATCAGTAAGAGAAAGAATTCAAAAATTGGAAGAATTAGGTGTCATAAAATCTTACAGCGTACAGCTAAACCAAACTTTATTAGGAAATGGACTTGAAGTTTTTATAATGCTCAAAATATTTGACGGGAAATTGCAAGATATTTTAAGGGAAGTCACAACTTATCCCGAAGTACAGCAGGTTTTTAGGATTACCGGACCTTATAATATTCACATGCAAGTTGTTTTGAAAGATCAACTTCATCTGCAACATTTCATTGATAAACTCACCAAATTTGGTTCGCCTACAACGCATTTAATACTTTCAGAAATCACGAAAAATGAAGATTAATATTTAGGAATCTAACCATTGTTTAAATTCTGCCGCTTTATTTTTACTAATTACAATTTCAATTAAAGATTTTGGATTGGTTTCAATTTCATTATTTAAAACTTCTAAATTCGGATGAGCCGCGGAAAAACTAGAACTTAAAAAGAAAAAATTTGGATTGAAAGAAATGTTTTTTATTGTAAAAACCAAAAATATTTTAAAATTTAGAAAACTTACTGAATTTTAAGTTCATTTTGATTTAAATAATGATCTTACTTTTAAAAATAGCTTAAATAAAATTACGCTCGCAAATCCTACTAAAATTCCTACAATAAATTCTCTCAACAAATTTGGTAAAGTCGGTAAAAAATGATGAAACCAATCGATATTATGTAGGAAAATTCCTCCGGAAACTAAGAGCAACGCAATTGTTCCAATAATCGCTAAAGCTTTAATGACGATTGGTAAAGCTTGAACCAAAATATTTCCTAGTTTTTGTTTGAAACTCTTTTCTTTTTTGCTGTGTTTTATTAAATAAAAACCGGCTTCATCCATTCTTACAATCAATGCAACAATTCCGTAAACACCGACGGTTGCAAGAATTGCAATAGTGGAAACTACAATAATTTGTGTGCTAATTGGTTTTGCAACAACAGTGCTCATTGCAATAATGACGATTTCTACGGACAAAATAAAATCCGTTACAATTGCTGCTTTTACACGGGAATTTTCTAAAACTAAAATATCATTTTCATTTTCTACTTTGCTTAAATCTTCATGTTTTGGATGAGGAAATATCCATTCATAGATTTTTTCTGTGCCTTCAAAAGCGAGATAAATTCCACCAAGAATCAATATAACTTTAATAGCAACGGGAAAAAAAGCACTTAATAAAAATGCGATTGGAAGAATTATTAATTTATTTAATAACGAACCTTTTGTAATTGCCCACAAAACTGGCAATTCTCTAGTTGAAGCAAAACCTGAAGCTTTTTCGGCATTTACGGCTAAATCATCGCCCAAAATTCCAGCGGTTTTTTTAGCCGCAACTTTACTCATCATTGCAACGTCATCAAGCAAAACTGCGATATCATCTAAAACTGCAAAAAATCCTGAAGCCATAAAATAAAAATAATTTAAAGTTTAAATATAGAAAAATTGAAGTTATTATTAATCAAAAAAAACACCGAAAAAAACGGTGTTTCATTTTAATATCTTTTAGATTTCCTAAGAAGCTTTCAGCGCTTCTGCACCAGAAACAATCTCCAAAATTTCATTTGTAATTGCAGCTTGTCGTGCTTTGTTGTAGAAAATTTTCAATTCATTTCTTAATGCTTCTGCATTATCCGTTGCTTTATGCATCGCCGTCATTCTTGCGCCATGTTCGGAGGCAACAGAATCTAAAATTGCTTTATAAACTTGTGTTTTAATAGATTTCGGTATAAGAACATCTAAAATTTCTTTTGCATTGGGTTCAAAAACGTAATCTGTTTTTATTGTTGAAGCAGAAATTTCAGGCATTGCAATGGGAAGAACTTGTTCTGTAATTACTTCTTGTGTTGCAGCGTTTATAAATTTATTATAAACAATATATACTTTATCAAAAGTACCTAAAGTAAATTCATTCATCACTTTTTTGGTGAATTTACCTACCACATCAAAAGTTAAAGCATCAAAAACTGAACTTTGATTATCAAATACTTTTCGGGTTTTGTGAACTGCATCATGTACTTTTTTACCAACAGTAAGAATTTCAACTTCACAATTTTCAGTAGAAATTCGGGTATTAAGTTCTTTAATTACAGAAGAATTAAACGCTCCCGCCAAACCTCTATTTGAAGTTACCGCAATATAAAGTACTTTTTTTACAGATCGTTGTTTTGCATAGGGCGAAATATTATCTGGATCTGGGTTAGAATTAACATTTTCTATTAATTCTTGCAGTTTTTCAGAATACGGTCTTACCATCACAATTGCATCTTGTGCTTTCTTCAATTTTGCGGCAGAAACCATTTTCATGGCACTCGTAATCTGCATCGTAGAAGAGATGGAAGTAATTCTCGCGCGTATTTCTTTTAAATTTGCCATTCTTTTTTGGTTGACAGTTGTTACTTGATAGTTGTTGGTTTACGAATTAAGTTTTAAATAATATTTTTAAAACTGTCAACCGACAACTATCAACTAACAACCAAATTTAATTATATTTTGTAGCTAATTCTGAAGCGGCTTGTTTTAAAACGCTTGTAATAGAATCGTCAATCTTACCTGATTTAATGGCAGCCATTGTTTCAGGATGTTTTGTTCTTAAGAAATCTACATATTCTTTTTGGAAATCTTTCACTTTTCTAATTGGGATAGATCTTAAAAGATTTTCTGTTCCAGCATAAATCATTGCAACTTGGCTATCGACAGGAAGTGGAGAATTTACTGGTTGTTTTAGCAACTCAACATTTCTTTCACCTTTAGAAATTACAGACATTGTTGCCGCATCTAAATCTGAACCAAATTTCGCAAAAGCTTCTAATTCTTTGTATTGTGCTTGATCTAATTTTAATGTTCCGGACACTTTTTTCATAGATTTAATTTGCGCATTTCCTCCTACTCTGGAAACCGAAATCCCTACGTTAATTGCGGGACGAACACCAGAATTAAATAAATCTGTTTCCAAGAAAATCTGTCCGTCTGTAATAGAAATTACATTCGTAGGAATATATGCAGAAACGTCACCTGCTTGAGTTTCAATAATTGGAAGTGCCGTTAAAGAACCACCACCTTTGATGATTGGTTTCAAAGATTCGGGTAAATCGTTCATTTGAGCAGCAATTTTATCATCGGCAATTACTTTCGCAGCTCTTTCTAATAATCTAGAATGTAAATAAAATACATCTCCTGGATAAGCTTCACGTCCCGGTGGTCTTCTTAATAATAAAGACAATTCACGATAAGCAACTGCTTGTTTAGATAAATCATCATAAATAATTAAAGCTGGACGACCAGTGTCACGGAAATATTCTCCAATTGCAGCACCCGCCATTGGTGCGTAAACTTGCATTGGTGTTGGATCTGAAGCATTTGCAGCAACTACTGTTGTGTAAGCCATTGCTCCTTTATCTGTTAAAGTTTTTACAATTTGTGCAACAGTTGAACCTTTTTGTCCAATTGCAACATAAATACAATAAACAGGTTCGCCTGCATCAAAAAATTCTTTTTGATTTAAAATAGTATCAATTGCAACTACAGTTTTACCAGTTTGTCTATCACCAATAATTAATTCTCTTTGTCCTCTTCCAATTGGAATCATAGAATCAATTGCAACAATCCCAGTTTGAAGTGGTTCTGTTACAGGTTGACGAAAAATTACTCCTGGAGCTTTTCTTTCTAAAGGCATTTCGTAAGTTGTTCCTTCGATTGGTCCTTTTCCATCGATTGGATTTCCTAATGTATCGACAACTCTTCCAAGCATTCCTTCTCCCACTTTAATGGAAGAAATTCTTTCAGTTCTTCTAACAGTATCACCTTCTTTAATTAATCTGGACTCTCCCAAAAGAGCAACACCCACATTATCTTCTTCAAGATTTAAAACGATGCCTTCTACTCCACTTTCGAATTTCACCAATTCTCCGTATTGTACATTTTCTAAACCGTAAACGCGCGCAATCCCATCACCAATTGTAAGAACTGTTCCTACTTCTTCTACATTAGATTGCGTATCAAAATTGGCTAATTGCTGTTTTAAAATTGCTGAAACTTCAGCTGGATTTATTTCTGCCATTTTATACTTATTTTCTTAATTTAATTGAAATTCTTTTTTTAATTGGCTCAATTTAGAGCGAACAGAAGCATCAATTTGCTGATCTCCTACTCTTAAAATATAACCGCCCAAAACATCTGGGTTAATATTGGTTTGCAAATCAAATTTTTGAGCTGCATTCACCAAATTTGTGGATTTTAAAATTGCTTCTACATTCGCTTCAGAAAGTTGAGTAGCAGAAGTTAAAGATACTTTTTGCACACCTTCTAAGGTTTCCACCTTATCAATATAATCCTGTGCAATTTCTTGCAACAAAGTTTCTCTACCTTGTTTAATAATTAAACTGATGAAGTTTTTTGACGTTAATGAAAAGCTTTTAAATATTTCACTAGAAATTGCAATCTTCTTTTTACTATCCAAAACTGGAGTTTTAAGAAAATTATTTAATTCTTTAGAGGACTTCAGAATTTTCACCAATTCTTTCATCTCACCGAAAAGTTCGGTAATAGAATTAGAATCTTTAGAAAAATCTAATAAACCTTGTGCGTATCTTTTTGCTACTTTCGAAGTTCGCATTTTAGTTTAAGTTTGATTTATTTAAATAATCTTCTACCAAAGTATTTTGTGCGTCAGAATTATCTAATTTTTGTTTCAAAATAGATTCCGCAATATTTACTGAAAGCGAACCAATCTGTTTTCTAATATCTGCCATTGCAGCTAATTTTTCAGATTGAATTGATTGTCTTGCATGCTCAATCATTTTATCACCTTCTGCTTTTGCAACATCTTTTGCTTCACCTACAATTCTGTCTTTAATATCTCTTGCTTCTTTCAAAATAGCATCACGTTCTACTTTTGCAGCACGGATAATATTTTCGTTTTCAGCAGTTAAATTTTCAACTTCTTTTCTTGCCAATTTTGCTTGGTTCAAAGAATCTACAATGGAGATTTCTCTTTCATTTACCGCATCTAAAATTGGTTTCCAAGCATATTTATGCAAAACGAAAAGCAATATCAAAAAGATGAGCGTCTGAATGATAAATAAACCGGATGAAAAATTTTCTAATAATGCCATAATTATTATATGATAAAAATTATTTTTTTGTAATTAATTTTTTAAAAAATCACTTGCCGTAACCAACCGTTCTCGGCAAGTGATAAATTTTGAAACTTCTTAAGATGCAAAAAGTGCAGCAAAAGCTACTCCTTCTACAAGAGCTGCAGCGATAAGCATCGCTACTTGAAGTTTTCCAGCTTGTTCTGGTTGTCTTGCCATACCTTCTAAAGCAGCAGCACCGATTTTTCCGATACCAATACCTGTTCCGATTACAACTAAACCACCACCGATAATTCTTGGAATTTGTTCGTTCATAATATAAATTTTAAAAAATTAGTTTCTATTTTAATATGGATTATAAAAATCCTATCTTTCTTAATTAATGTACCATTCCTTCTTCACCTTCGTGGCCATGTTCTTCATTTGCCATCCCGAAATAAACGGCAGAAAGCAAAGTGAAAATATAAGCTTGTAAAAGCGCTACCAAAATTTCTAATAAGTAAATCACAAATGTTAAGAATGGAAAAGCAACGCCTGCAATAATATTTTTAAAGTAAAAAATTAAAGCTATTAAACTCATCATTACGATGTGACCTGCACTCATATTTGCAAAAAGACGAATCATTAACGCAAAAGGTTTAATGAAAACCCCGATAACTTCAATCGGCATCATTACAATTTTCATCCACCAAGGTAAACCAGGCATCCAAAAAATATGTTGCCAATAATTTCCATTAGCAGTAAATTGTGTGATTAAAAATGTTAAAAGAGCCAATGCAAAAGTAATCGCAATATTTCCTGTCACATTAATACCAAAAGGCATTAAGCCAAATAAATTTAAAAATAAAATAAAGAAAAATATGGTCAATAAAAAGCTCATATATTTCTGATATTTTTTACCAATGTTTGGTTTTGCAATATCATCGCGCACAAAAACAATTATCGGTTCAAAAAATTTACCCGCACCAGAAGGCACAGAGGATTTTTTGTAATTTTTCGCAATAGTGGTGAAAATTAAAATTAACATTAAACTAGTAATGATAATCATTAATACACTTTTTGTTAATGATAAATCGAGCATTTTTTCATTTTCTGCGTGGCCTTCTTTATTAAGAGTTAAAGTTCCTTTTGCATCGGTTTTGTAAATTTTTTCGTGGGATAATTTATAAAAAGCGCCTTTACTTTCTTTTACTTTTTCACCATGTTCAAATTCGGAACTCATAAAAGCATGAAATCCGTTTGCTTTGTCATAAAAAATAACAGGTAGAGGAAAACCAACGTGCGTTTCAGAACCATCTGCATTTTTGATCGCCATAATATCAAAACTATGACCATCTAAAATGTGGTGATCTATGTATTCTTTATTTTCAATTTTAGTTTTTTCAGCTTCATTCAGCGGTGCTTTCGCTTCAGAATTTTCTGGCGTTACCAACTTTTTTGCAGTCTCGTGCTGTGCAAAAGATGTTGAAAATATCGATAAAAAACCCAGAACCAGTATTATTCTTTTCAGCATTACTATAACTTGTTTAAAGTTTTGCAAAAATATAACAAATTATCAGAATAAAAAAGCCATTTATTACTGATTTTTTTCATCTTTAATTAAATTTACAGCGTATAAAGTTTCCAGTATTAAAGAAATTAAATAAGGTAGTACAAAATGCAGTTTATACAGCGGAACTTCAGTAATATTAAGTTTCTTTTTAATAATCATAATCATCATTAATTTTATTAAAATTAATCCCATAAAAACAAAGCCAAGATAATCTGGATATATTTTTTTGAAAATGGATAAAATGGTAATAACCATCATAAAAATAATAGTTAGGAAAAGATAATATTTCAAGAAAGTGACTTCAAAACCTAATTTAAAATATTGCCAAATGCCGAAATGTAAAAAAAACATGAGGAAATATAGAATAATATAAAGTGTAGTTTTTTTCATTTTTTATCTTTTTGTTCTTTAATTTTAAGCAATCTTATGGTATTGTACAAAGCTAATGAAAGTCCAACAAAACCGATTGCGACGGTTAATAATTTGTTTTGAAAACCGAAATAGTTATTCAGCCAATTTCCGCCCCAAAAAGCCAAAGCAATAGTTGCCAACATTTGGAAAACGACTGTGGAATAAAAACCGTAATCTTTCATTGTTATTTATTAAACCGTAAAAGTAGCAAAAGAAAAGGTTTTGGGAAAAGTTCATCAGAAGTTTGAAATAGAAAAATTATTTAAAATCTTGGCGACCAATTATGGTGATAATTTTCACAGTATTTTCATCTCTAACTTTAAAATAGATTGTATCTATTTCACATACGCAAGACCTCAAATCTTTCTTAATATTTACTTTGAATTTGGGCTAAAAGTTCTTCTTTAGTTTTGGTGAAAAACCACTTTTTTCTCCTTTTTCAACTTTCATTCTCACAACATGATAATATTCTTCTTGAGAACGCGCTTGTTTAATCAAATAATTAATTGCTTCGCTTTTACTGGAAAATTCTTCGGAACTTACTTATTTTTTTAGCCATTCATCATTTTGTGCAGATAAAGTTATGCTTTGTCTTGTTATTATTTTGGTTTTAATGTTGTGTAAATTTACACCAGAATAATTTTTAGCTACAATTTTAAAATTATATTTTCAGTTTTTCTAAATATTTTAATGTTAATTAATTTTAACCAAAACAAAAATTAAATTTCCTTATTTTTGCATTCCAAATAAGTTTATAATATGTTCAACAGTTTACAGGATAAATTAGATAAGGCGCTTCACAATATAAAAGGACGCGGAAAAATTACGGAAATAAATGTTGCAGAAACGGTAAAAGAAATTCGTCGTGCACTTGTAGATGCCGATGTAAATTATAAAATCGCCAAAGATTTAACCAAAAGAGTTCAAGACAAAGCTTTAGGACAAAATGTTTTAACAAGTTTAAGTCCGGGACAATTAATGACGAAAATTGTTCACGATGAATTGGTAGATTTAATGGGCGGTTCGCAAGAAGGAATTAATCTTTCTGGGAAACCCACTATAATTTTAATTGCAGGTTTACAAGGTTCTGGTAAAACTACATTTTCTGGAAAATTAGCCAATTATTTAAAACAGAAAAAAGCAAAAAATCCTTTATTGGTTGCATGTGATGTTTATAGACCAGCTGCAATTGAGCAATTAAAAGTTTTAGGAAGTCAAGTTGGAATTTCAGTTTACACAGAAGAAGAAAATAAAAATCCATCTTCAATTGCTGAAAATGCAATTAATTTTGCTAAAGAAAATAAACACGATGTTGTAATCGTGGATACTGCGGGACGTTTAGCGATTGATGAAGCCATGATGAATGAAATTAAAAACGTTCATCAAACTATTAAACCAACCGAGACACTTTTCGTTGTAGATTCTATGACGGGACAAGATGCTGTAAATACAGCAAAAACCTTTAATGATGTTCTAAATTTCGACGGTGTTGTTTTAACAAAATTAGATGGTGATACACGAGGTGGAGCTGCTTTAACGATTCGTACAGTTGTAGAAAAACCCATAAAATTTATTTCTACAGGTGAAAAAATGGAAGCGCTTGATGTTTTCTATCCTGAGAGAATGGCGGACAGAATTTTGGGAATGGGTGATGTTGTTTCATTAGTAGAAAGAGCTCAAGAACAATTTGACGAAGAAGAAGCAAAAAAACTTCATAAAAAAATTGCTAAAAATGAATTTGGTTTTGATGATTTCTTAAAACAAATCAATCAAATTAAAAAAATGGGAAATATGAAAGATTTGATGGGAATGCTTCCAGGAGTTGGAAAAGCAATTAAAGATGTTGATATAAATGACGATGCCTTTAAACACATTGAAGCCATAATCCACAGTATGACTCCTGATGAACGTAGAACGCCGTCTTTAATCAACACGACAAGAAAACAAAGAATTGCTCGTGGTGCGGGAAGAAAAATTGAAGATGTCAATGCTTTAATGAAACAATTTGAACAAATGGGAAAAATGATGAAAATGATGCAAGGACCACAAGGAAAACAAATGATGCAAATGATGAGCAAAGGTATGCCAAAAGTTCCAGGAATGGGCGGTAATCTTTTCGGAAAATAAAATTCAGAAAAATAGTTCAAAAAAAATCCTGAGAATTTCTCAGGATTTTTATGTTTAAATTAAAAAAACTTTTAAAGTTTAAAGTTTTTAGAAATACCAACAACGGCTCCTTTTCCAAACTGGAAACCAAATTGATTGGTTTTATTATCAACTCCTTTTATTTCATTATGAGTGTAATTTAAACCTCCAATATTAAAATTTAATTTGAAGGAATTTTTTAAATTAATAAATATATTTGGAACCAAAGAAATCCCATAACCATTTGTTTTAGTATCAGAATAAGTAATTCCTGTTCCATTAAAACTTGGCGTTGTAATTTTACCATTCATTCCAAACACATATAAATCTCCATAAACTGCGAATAAATCACTTAACGGAATTGTGTATCTACCAAAAACACCGTATGTAAAACTATTCGTTTTTTGAGTTCCACTTAAATTATTTGTATAATTGAAAGTGTCTTTTGAAGTTGAAACACCAAATTTCACACCTGCGGTAAGATGATCGGCAAATTGATAACCAATAAGTGGATTAAAAGAAAATTGATCGGATGTTGCATTAATACTTGGGTTTGATCCAACCGTAGTTTTACTGGTGTTATAACCAATATTTCCACCAATTAAAAGTGAATTTTTTTGTGCACTTACTGCGCTGAAAAGTGCAATTGCACCAACTAATAATAACTTTTTCATTTTATAAGCTTTTAAAATATTTCTAAAGTAAAATTATAACTCTTTTTAATCTGAAAATTTAATTTTGATATGAATTAAATCAGTGTGACAGAAGAGAAAAGTCATAAAAAAAGCCGAGAAATCTCGGCTTTTAATTTTTATTAATAATTCAAGTTTAAAATTTATAACCTAAACCAAAATTTAAATAATTTGCTCTTACAGAATAACCACTTGGTGCATTTTTTAAATGATTATTTAATTGAAATGAGTAACGAGCTTCTAAAAATAATTTTGGTGTAAATTCATAAGCTGCACCTAAAGCCAAACCAATATTAGTAGAATTATAATAATCTGGAATTGGATTTTCATCTAAATCAAAAGTAAATTGTGGACCAGCTTGTAAATTAAATTTTGGATCTACATAATATTTCACCATTACGGGAATTTGCAAAGCACTTCCATCTTGAATATTTGCATAATTAATTGCTGGTTGAATTTTGAATTGATTTCCCGCATTTATTTCTGCAAAAAAACCCGCATAAAATCCTACATTAGAATCAGTAGAATTTCCAGAAGGGGTTTTTGCTTTTGCAAAACCAGAGATTACACCACCATTAATTCCGAAAGAAGTTTTTTGAGCATTCATAGAACCGAATAGTGCAACCGCACCAACAAGTAATAATTTTTTCATTTTTATAATTTTTTAAAATTTTAGAATCGCAAAAATAGGTCAAATTCTAATTTAAAAATTTTATAATTATGTGATTTAAATCATTTAAAAATTTAAGTATACTCACAAAAAAACCACTTCTGTGAAGAAGTGGTTATTTAAAATAATTAAAAGTATAATTATTATGTTTATTCAAAAACTATTTCCCAAAAGAATAAGCGTAACCTAAGTTTACTGCACTTATAGTTGATCCGCTTTTAGTAACTCCCATATAACCAAAGTTTACTTCACTTGGTCCAAAATGGTAAGCAACTTTTGGTTGGTAATAAAAACCACCATCACTTGTACCGGAAGCAAAAAGGAAACCATATCCTAAATCTGCACCAATACTAAATTGAGGCGAAACATTATATTGTGCTGCAGCAGCAAGCGGAACTAAACTTAATGAAGGAACTTTATAACCGGAAACTGTTTTTCCCGTAAAAGCGGTATATCCAGAAACAAGACCTAAATTAAATTCTGCAGAAACTGGCCACATATAAGCAACGTCTGCTCCTAAACTAAAGCTGTAAGCGGTATTTGCGTCACCTGTTGGTAAACCAATATGAGCGCCTAATTTGAAACCTGTTTGAGCATTCATTGCTCCGAAAAGTGCAATAGCACCTACTAAAAGAATTTTTTTCATAATTAAAAAGTTTAAATTTTAAGTAAAAATACAATTATTTTTTTATTAAACAACAAATTGTAAAATAACTTATAAATAAAATGTTAAAATTATATAAAATCTATACAATAAATTAATCCTGTCTTTGTTTCATATCTTCTTGTGCATAAGCCACTATTATTTTCCTAACAACCGGATGTCTTACAACATCTTCTTCTGTAAGATGCACAAAACCAATTTCTTCTACATTTTCTAAAATTCTCATAGCTTCTTTTAAACCAGACTTTTGGCGCAATGGTAAATCTACTTGAGTTGGATCTCCTGTAATTATGAATTTCGCATTCATGCCCATTCTGGTAAGAAACATTTTCATCTGAGAATGCGTCGTATTTTGTGCTTCATCTAAAATTACAAAGGCTTCATCTAAAGTTCTTCCTCTCATAAAAGCCAATGGCGCAACTTCAATTACATTTTTCTCTATAAATCCTTCTAATTTCTCATGTGGAATCATATCTCGGAGCGCATCATAAAGCGGCTGTAAATAAGGATCTAATTTTTCTTTTAAATCTCCTGGTAAAAATCCTAAACTTTCTCCTGCTTCAACTGCAGGTCGCGTAAGAATAATTCGTTTTACTTCTTTTTCTTTTAAAGCTTTTACAGCTAAAGCCACACTTGTATAAGTTTTCCCCGTTCCAGCTGGTCCAATAGCGAAAACCATATCTTTTTTCTCAGTTTCTTTTACTAATTTTTTAAGATTGGTTGTTTTGGCTTTTATAATTTTCCCACTAATGCCTTTTACAATCACATCATTATCAAAAACTAATTTTTTCTCTTGTTCATCTTTAATGCGAAGAATACTTTCTACATCTTTTATATTAATTGAATCATATTTTTTAATAAATGCAACCATATCTTCTAATTTTATTTTAAAAATATCCAGTGTTTCTTGGTCGCCTTTTGCATAAATAATATTATCTCGCCCTGTGATTTTAAGGGTTGGAAAACTGGATTTAATTAAATTAAAAAATTGATTATTAACGCCGTAGAAAGATTTTACATCTATTTCAGAAATTTCGTAGTTCAGTTCAAGCATTCACTTTTTGATTAAATTTTAAGATTAAATATTAATGAATTAAATTTAAAATAAATATTCCAAACTACGCTATTTTAAATGAATCATTTCAAAGAAACTTTCTTTTCTAAACTAATTAAATTAAATTTGCACTTCACACAAAATTCGTTTTTTAACCAAAATTTTTATGCCCTTAATTACTTTAACATCAGATTATGGTCTTGTAGATCATCGCGTTGCAGCCATTAAAGGTAAAATTTTGAGCATGAATGAAGACGTAAAAATTGTAGATATTACTCACGAGATTACGGCGTATCATCTTACAGAAACCGCTTATATTGTTAGAAATGCGTACGCAAATTTTCCTGTAGGAACCATTCATATTATTTCTGTTGACAGTTTTTATTCAAAAGACAGAAAAGCCATTTTATACAAAGCAAATGGACATTATTTTATCGCAGCAGATAATGGTTTATTATCTTTAATATTTTTTGATCAAAAACCAGAAGCAGTTTACGAAATTACTTTAAACAATCGCTTTGATGATGTGGTAAAATTTGCAAGTACCGATATTTTTGTTCCAGCTGCAGTGCATTTGCACAATGGCGGATTACCTGAAGTTATTGGAAGAAAATTAAAAAATCCCGTTCAACTTACTTTTCCGCGTGCAGTTTATAATGAATTTGAAAAAATTATAGTAGGAGAAATTATGTACATCGATAATTTTGGAAATGTAATTTCTAATATTTCAAAGAATTTCTTCGAAAAAATAAGTTCAACCCACGAAAGTTATATTGTGAAGTTCCGAAATCTTTCTTTAAATAATATCTTCGAAAGATACACTGCGTTTATCCCCGATTGGAAAAATGAAATGCAATACCACGGAAAATCTATCGCCGTTTTTAATGATGCAGATTTATTAGAAATTAGTATTTACAAAGGCAATAAACACAATGGTGCGAAAACGCTTTTGGGAATTAATGTTGGCGAAAGAATTTATGTAGAATTTTCTTAAAAATACTATCTTTGTCACTTAGAAAAAATTATGTTGTATCTCATTATCAAAGCGTTTCACATTATTTTTATGGTTAGTTATTTTGCTGGACTTTTTTATTTGGTGCGCTTATTTGTTTATTATAAAGATACAGATTCTTTCGCGCAAGAAAAAAAAATAATTTTACGCGAACAGTATCTTTTTATGATGCGTCGTTTGTGGAATATTATTATTGTTCCAGCTTTTGTGATAATGACAGTTTGCGGGATTACAATGTTAATTCTAAATCCTTCTCTTTTAAAAATGCATTGGTTTCATTTGAAACTCACTTTTTTAATCGGATTATTTTTATACCATTATTGGGCTTGGAAACGTATTTTACAAATCAAAATTTTAGACGGAAATGATTTAGAAATTCCAAATTTAAAACTACGACAATTCAATGAAATTGCGACTTTCTTATTGTTTTTAATCGTCATAACTGCCATTTTAAAAAACAATGTTTTAGATTTTTGGTGGCAATTAATTTTAGGATTTATCGTTTTAGTTTTGCTAATAACAATAACCGTGAAACTGGTGAACAAAAAGAAAAAGTGAATTGTTTTTTTCTATCAACTGACCACTATCAAATAACAAATAAAGAATGATCGCAATTTTTAAAAAAGAACTTTGGTCTTACTTCGGCAATTGGAGCGCATGGTTAATTTTAGGCGCTTTTAGTTTACTTGGAACGCTTTTTCTTTTTTTCTTTGATAATGATTTTAATATTTTCGAAATCGGAACGGCGAGTTTACAAAGTTATTTTGTGCTCGTTCCGTGGCTTTTGATGTTCATTATTCCTGCTTTAGCGATGAGAACTTTGGCGGAAGAAGAACAAAATGGCACTTTAAGATGGCTGTTTTCTCAACCCGTGAAAATCTCAGACATCGTTTTAGGAAAATTTTTCTCCGTTTTCTTGGTCGGAATTTTATGTCTTTTGCCTTCGCTGATTTATTTTTATACCGTTTATTTTTTAGGTATTCCAGAAGGAAATATCGATTTGGGAATGACGTTCGGAAGTTATATTGGTTTAATATTGTTGATTGCCAGTTTTTCCGCCATCGGAATTTTAGCAAGTTCTTGGTCGAAAAACCAAATTATGGCTTATTTGTCGGGCGTTTTTTTATGTTTTATTTTATATTTTGGAATCCAACAATTGGCATCTTATAAACTTTTAGGTAGCGCAGATTATTTTTTACAAAATTTAGGATTTTATCAACATTATATTGGTTTTTCTCGTGGTTTGGTTGAAAGTAAAGATGTTTTTTATTTTGTTTTGATAATTGCTTTAAGTTTATTTTTAGCTAAAGTCTTTGTTGAAAAGAAAAAGTAGTTTTTTAAGAAATTTATTTACGATCAGTAATATTCATCAATATAATCACATCATTTTGTCATTCCGTAGGAATCTACACTAAATTTATCCAATGATTGAATTTACAGAAGGAATTTATAATTTTTATGTTTATATTCTTACAAATAAAAATAGAACAGTATTATATACAGGAGTAACAAATAATTTACATCGTAGACTTAATGAACATTTTAATAACCATAATCCTCAAAGTTTTACTTCAAAATATGGCACAAAATATTTAATTTATTATCAAAAATTTGGATGGATACAATTAGCAATTGAAAGAGAAAAAGAAATTAAAAATTTATCTAGAGAAAAAAAATTAAAACTAATTCGTGAAATTAATCCTAATTTAGAATTTCTAAATGATTTGTTTAATTACAAAATTTAAATTAATAATATCGTTTTTTTGAAAATTTGATTGTTTAGATTCCTACGGAATGACAAAAATACGTTAAGAAAAATAATTTTAAACATGAATAAAAAGAAAATCATCTATTTATTTTTAGCCTTAATTTTAATTTTAGGCGTTTTTGGTGTGTTTAAATTTCGATGGGATTTAACTAAAGAAAAACGTTACACATTGTCTGATTCTACCATAAAAGTTTTAGAATCTGTGAAAAAACCCATGCAAATTGATGTTTATTTAGATGGCGATTTTCCGGCAAGTTTTAAGCAACTTCAAAATGAAACTAAATTTTTATTAGAAGAATTTCAAAAAGTAAATCCGAAAATTGATTTTAAATTTATTGATCCCATAAAAACCAAAATGTCGCAAGATACTTTGCAAGCGATGGGAATGCAACCTTCCATTTTACCAGATATGAAAGATGGGAAAATTTCACAAATCGTGATGTTTCCTTACGCAACTTTAAAATACAATTCTTACGGAACTTCAATTCCTTTGATTATCAATCAAACAGGTTTAGATTCTTCTGAACAACTCAATAAATCCATAGAAAATTTAGAATATAATTTCGCTTCCAACATCAAAATAATGACGGAAGAAGAGAAAAAAAATATCGGATTTTTAGTCAATCAAGCAGAATTAAGTCCAGATCATTTTCAAGGATTTTTACAAATGGCATTGGAAAATTATAATATCGGACCAATAATTCCGGAAAATAAAAGGGAACTTTCTTTAGCTGATGTTCCAAAATTAAAAAAAATGAGCGCTTTGGTAATTGCAAAACCCAGAAAAGCGTTCACGGAAAATGAAAAAGTAATTCTCGACCAATATATTATGAACGGCGGAAAAACTTTGTGGATGATTGATGCGGTGAATGCGGAAATGGACACGCTTTTTACTGCCAAAAAAATTATGGCTTATCCGATGGATTTAAATATGACAGATTTCTTTTTTAATTATGGACTTCGCATTAATCCAGCTTTGGTAAAAGATTTAAAAAAATCTGCACTCATCAGAATTGTTTCGGGAGAAGTTGCCGGAAATCCGCAATACAGCAGTTTTCTTTGGCCATATTTTCCATTGGGAATTGCCGAAAATAATAATCCAATAACTAAAAACATCAATCCTGTAAAGTTTGAATTTCCCACTTCTATCGATACTTTGGGAAGAAAAAATATTAAAACAAATGTGCTTTTTGAAAGCAGCGACAGAACTTTATTGAAATCTGTTCCGAATTATGTATCGCTTTCCGAAATTGTAAAAGCCGATTCTTTAAGTGAAAATGAGCAACTCACTTCACCGAAAATTTACGCCGTAAGTTTAGATGGAAAATTTACTTCCGCTTATGAAAATAGAATTGAAAAATCTTCTTATCCCAATTTTAAAGCGCAAAGTTCTAACAATAAAATGATTGTAATTGCAGATGGAGACGTCGCTCGAAACCAAGTTTGGAAAGGAAAAGCTTTACCTTTAGGAGAAGATTTGCTCACGAAACAAACGTATGGGAATGCGCAATTTTTGCAAAATTCTTTAGACTATCTTTTAGATGATTCTAATTTAATGACTTTGCGCAACCGAAATATTGAAGCGCGTTTACTTGACAGACAAAGAATTGACGATGAAAAAAATTATTGGCAATGGTTTAATTTGCTTTTGACTTTGGGAATTTTAGCTGTTTTGGGCGGACTTTTTTATTGGTTGCGAAAACGGAAATTTTCTTAGTCATTGCGGAGAATTAATCTGAGAAATTTTATGCGTAATTGCGAGGAACGAAGCAATCTGTTGAAGATTTTCAGAAGTAATTTTTTTTATGAGTGTTTGTCATTCCGTAGGAATCTTAGCAATTTTATTTTCACAATTTAGATTTCTATTAAATGATAAAAAAGCAAGAATACTTTACTAAATACCTTTTATATAATCTTCATATTGAAAATAATAAAAATTACTAACTTTGTTTAGTAAAATTAAATATAATTTTCGCATTATGAAAAAGGTTACTCTAAATATTCAAGAATCAAAATATAATTTCTTTTTAGAACTATTAAAAAACCTTGATTTTGTTCAAATAGAAGATTCTGAAGGAGATACAAAAAAAGAAATTGTTAGAAACCTGGAAAAAGGCTTCAAAGATTTGAAACAATACAAGCAGGGAAAACTAAAAACAACACTCGCGAAAGATTTTCTTCATGAGTTATAAAGTAGAACTTTCTGAACATTTTAAGAAAGACGCCAAAAGATTGGCTAGAAAATATGCTTCTTTAAAAGAAGAATTGGCAGAACTTTTTACTCAATTGGAAAATGATCCAACTTTAGGAACACCTTTAGGAAATGATATTTATAAAATTCGTCTTGCGATTGCTTCAAAAAATAAAGGAAAATCTGGCGGCGCTAGAGTAATTTCGTTTGTTCAAATAAATGATTCCACTATTTTACTTCTTTCAATTTATAATAAAGGCGAAAAAGACACCATTTCCGATAGTGAAATTCAGCAAATTATTAATAATATCCTTTAGAAAATAAAACCTCAAATATCTTTAATGTAATCTTCATATTCAAAAAAAAGTATTTCCATTTTTTCCATATTTTCTACAAAGAATTCAAAAATTTCGCGCCAAGAATTTTTATTAAATATACTAACTCCACTTTTTTCTATCCAGATTTTACTGATGATTTTTCCGTTTTCTAAAGTGAAATTTTCTTCAAAAATTAGTTCTGGGATTTCTTCAAGAAAAAGATTTTCTAAACTTTGTATTTTTTCAAAATAAGCATTCCGGAAAACCTCATCTTGCATTTCTATATTTAAAGAAACTTCTGCTTTTTTATTATCTGCATAAAATTTAAAAGAAAAATCTTTAATTTTTGTGTTGTACAAAATCCATTTTCTGGGGAAAGATTTGCCAAAAGCAGTCCAGAATTCTTTTTTTAAAGCGGCGGATTGTTCTTTGGAAAACATTGTTTTTTTTATTAAGGGTCACTTTTTGCAAATCTTCGATAAACTTTTAAAATTTTTAACTTTAAAACATCGAGGATTACTTAAACATTAAATAAGTTTTTCTTTATATTTTGAGCCTAAGTAATATAATATTGGAATTAAAATTAAAATCCAAATTAAAAAAATTTGATTAGGTGTTAGAAAATAAGTGCCACTTTCTGTCTGAATAACATTGTGCGTTATATAAAAAAAAACATTTCCAGACCAATGCATAAAACCAGTAATCCAAAGATTTTTAGTTAAAATCAAAGGAATAATTAGTAAAAAACCCAAGAAAAAAATATAACTTAAAGTTTCTAAACCTTCATTAAGTCTGTAGATGTGATTTAGCAAATAAACAAGAGAAGAAATTAGTACAATTCCTATAACTTTTATTTTATTATTAAATAAATTGTAGATAGTTGCGCGAGTTAAAACATCTTCGGAAAATGATGAAAACATTACACCAAAAGCAAATGGTAAACTTAATTTTAATATATCTTTCCAATGCGGAATGTTTGTAATAAACTCTGCTCCAATAGAAAGTGAAATTAAATAAGGAACACCATATAATAAAAGACCTAAAAATATTCCAATCAAAAAATATTTGAGTTTTAATTTCGAAAATGATAAACCCCAAAATGTAAAACCATTCATTTTATTCCAGTTTCCCAAAAACCAAGCAGCTATAAAAAAAAGCAACTGAAAACCGAAAAATCCAAAAATATTATTTTTGAATAATATCATGTATTCAGCGGAATGGTAAAGCACAAATAAAACAATAAATGAGACACCTATTTTTAGAGCTCCAAAATTTCTAGTTTTTAAATTTATATTCTGAAAAATTTTACTCATTTAAAAAGTTAGTTTTTAAAAATAATATTTATGATCTTTTCATTGAAATCAAAATATTAAAATTTTGATATTAATTATATAATCTTGTATCAAATTTTAAATCACGCCCAATTCCTTGCCCACTTTCGTGAAACCTGCAATCGCTTTATCCAACTGTTCTTTAGTGTGCGCCGCAGAAAGTTGAACCCGAATTCTGGCTTTTCCTTTTGGTACAACCGGGAAGAAAAAACCGATGACGTAAATTCCTTCGTCCATTAATTTTTCTGCCATTTTCTGCGCCAAAGGTGCGTCATAAAGCATTACAGGAACAATTGCTGCATCGCCATCTGGAATATCAAAACCTTTGGATTTCATTTCTTTTCTAAAATATTCTGAGTTTTCCATTACTTTATCACGCAAAGAAGTGTCATCAGAAATCATTTCCAAAACTTTTATGGCTGCACCTACAATTCCAGGCGAGAGAGAATTTGAAAATAAATAAGGACGAGAACGTTGTCGAAGCATATCAATAATTTCTTTTTTACCAGAAGTAAATCCGCCCAAAGCGCCACCTAAAGCTTTTCCCAAAGTAGAAGTAATAATATCTACTCTTCCCATTACTTCGTTTGCTTCGTGCGTTCCGCGACCAGTTTTTCCAATAAATCCTGTGGCGTGAGAATCATCTACCATTACTAAAGCGCCGTATTTTTCGGCTAAATCACAAACGCCTTTTAAATTTGCCACAATTCCGTCCATTGAAAAAACGCCGTCTGTCACTATAATTGTAAAACGGTGGTTTTGTTTAGAAGCCTGAATTAATTGGGTTTCCAAATCCTGCATATTATTATTTTTGTAACGATATCTCGCTGCTTTACAAAGTCTTACACCATCAATAATTGAAGCGTGATTCAATTCATCAGAAATAATGCAATCTTGATCGGAAAAAAGTGGTTCAAAAACACCACCATTTGCATCAAAACACGCGGCGTACAAAATGGTATCTTCCATTCCTAAAAAGCTGGAGATTTTTTCTTCTAAAGTTTTGTGAATATCTTGTGTTCCACAAATAAAACGAACAGAAGACATTCCGTAACCGTGAGAATCCATCATTGTTTGCGATGCTTTCACCACTTCTTGATTGTTTGATAATCCTAAATAATTATTCGCACAAAAGTTGAGTAATTCTTTTCCATTCGCAGTAATTTCCGCAGATTGCGGCGAAGTAATGATGCGTTCTTTTTTATATAAACCTTCGTTTTCAATATTTTGAAGTTCTGTTTGTAGGTTGTGAAGGAAATTTTGTGATATCATTTGAATAGATGTTAGATGTTAGATTTGAGATTTGAAATTGAAATTGAAATTGAAATTGAAATTGAAATTTATAGAAGTGCTAATTTACGGAAATTGTGATTTATTACTGAAGAAAAATTTAGACAATACTTATATAAACTTTGTCAAACTTACTTTTTGTGCGCTTTAAAATTTTGACAAAATGAAAAATTGAAATAGATTTAATCTTTTATAAATTTAAAACTTTGATTATTTATTTTCAAAATATAAGTTCCTTTTACAAGTTCGGAAACATTGAGACTTTTATTTGGTAAATATTTTCCAGATTTTATTTTGCGGCCATCTAAAGAATAAATTTCAAAATTTTCTGCTGTTTTTAAACCGATAATATTTAAATTATTTTGTACGGGATTTGGATAAATTTGAATTTTCGAGATATTGGAATTTTCATGAGTAGATAATGCCGCGTTCATAGTGACTTTTGAATTTTTTTGAATTATCTGCAAATCATAATTAAACTCAACATTTGCAACTATAAAATTAAGTGGTTCAGTAAAATATTGGTTGTTTGAATCATTATCTAATGCAAAATAAGCCGTTTCTCCTAAAGTTCCCGTTACTTTTATGGGAAGTGGCATTTTGAAATAAGCAACAGAAGAATCACTTTGAGTTTGAGAAATTTTAAAGGTTAAATTTTTAGTTATCGCAGATTGATTGTATTCAATATTATAAGTTGGATAACCTTGTCCGTAAATCCATTCATTAAAAAAATCTGAAAAATCTTTTCCAGTGGATTGCAAAAGTGAGTTTTTAAAATCTTCAGTTTTAGCATAATTGTAAGCCAAATTTGGTCGAGAATTATAATCTTTTAAAGATTGATAAAATACAGAATCTCCCAAAATCCATTTTAACATTCTCAAAACATAAGCACCTTTAGAATAAGATAAACGGCTATCAAAAATAGCATTTATATTTCCTAAATTAGCATCAGAAACATAAACACTTCCACCAGGATAGAAACCTATATAACTCATTTCACCTTGTAAATAATTTCTAAAATCAGCCGGAGTATTTAATAATTTTTCTCTTGCTAAATGTTCGCCGAAAGTGGCAAAACCTTCATTTAACCAAACGTCATTCCAAGCGCCGCAAGTGACTTTATCACCAAACCATTGATGCGCCAATTCATGAGCAATTAAAGTTTTTCCAAAACTTCCCATAGAAGTCATTGTGGCGTGTTCCATTCCCCCATTCCAACCAAATTGCATATGCCCATATTTTTCATTTCTGTACGGATAATCTCCAAAATATTGTTCATAAACGTCCATAATTTGCTTTGTCCAATTGATATTATCCATTGAAGTTTGATTTGCAGCAGTTGAAGGATAAACATAATTAACAAAAGGAAAAGCGGGAATTCCCATTGTATCATTAAATTTTGTATAATTTGTAACACCTATTGCAATTAAATAAGCGGGAATTGGATATTTTGTTTGCCAAAACGTTGTTTTATTTGCACCGGAAATATTTTCTGAAATTAATTTCCCATTTGAAGCCACATTATATTGCGACGGAGCAGTCACAATCATTTGGATTTTTTCAATTTTATCATTCATACTTTGTTTCGTGGGAAACCATTCTTGTGCGCCATAAGGTTCAGAAAGCGTGTACAAAACGGGAACTCCACTTTGAAATCCTGTTGTAAAAGCTTCAGTTGACAAATCTGGAACTCCTGAATAAGTGATTGAAAGTGAATCTAAAGTATTCGCAGGAAGTGAAGAATTAAAATCAATTTTTAATTCTTTTGTTGGGAGTTGGCTAAAATTGAGATTATTTCCGTGAAATTTTACTTCAGAAACGGTTAAAGTATTTGCTAAATCAAAATAAATAGAAGCCAAATTTTGATTGGGAATAAACTGAGAAGTCACCGTTCCAGAAATTTTTTGAACAGCTGGATCCACTTGTAATTCTAATCTTTGAGATTTTAAATTGTAGTTTAAAGTATTCGGATTTATGTTAAAGGAAATCATTTTTGAGTAATTTCTTTTTTCGCTTTTTATCAAAGATTTCCGAGCTGCTTCTTCATTAATATTTTGTGCTTTTAATTGATAACTAAAAAGCAAAATAAAAAGAATTAAATAAATATTTTTCAATGTTGGAATTTAATTTTAAAGATAAAAAAACCTTCTGATTATTCAATCAAAAGGTTTGGTATTTATTAATTTAAGGAAATTACAATTCTAAAGTTGGCGTTAAAAGTAATTCCATTTTTTGTTTTACTTGAGCCACAGAACCGGCGTAATTATTGACTAATAAGGAAAAAGTTAAAGTTCTTCCCGTTTTAGTTTTAATATAACCAGCCAAAGCTTTTACTTTATTTAAAGTTCCTGTTTTTGCAAAAATTTGTCCGTTCGCATCGCTGTTTACAAACATTCTTCTCAAAGTTCCAGATTGACCAGCAATTGGTAAAGATTCAAAATAATCTTTAAAATAATTTTCCTTCATTCTACTCGCTAAAAATTTAGCTTGAGCAATCGGAGTTACTGTATTACTGTGAGATAAACCACTTCCGTCAATATAATTTAAACCTTTTAAATCAAAATTAATATTTGTAAGATGACTTATTACCGCTTCTTTTCCGGAAGATAAACTTTGGTCTCCAAATTTTTGAAAACCAACCATTCTTAGAATTGCTTCAGCTAAACCATTATCACTGTGTTGATTTGTATAATGAACAATATCCATTAAAGTAGGCGATTCATAAGTGTAAAGAACTTCTCTGTTTTCAGCTTTTAATTGTATTTTAATATTTATAACAGAACCAGAGATAGGCAATTTACTTTTATTTAAAGAATTTTTTAGAAGTGTCGCTAAATAAGACGGCGCTTCTGGCAAAGTTGTACTTAAATAATTTTTACCATCAAAAGCACTTGCAAAAACCATTTTGTGCGCATAAGGTGAAACATAAAAGTAACGTTCCGTTTCTTTAAAAGGATTTTTAGCAGGAACAACTAATTTTTCATTTCTTGGATTAATATCCAAAGTTGTCCCAACTGGTAAATAATAATTATTATCTTCTACCCAAACAATATTTTCTGGTAAAACTGGACTTTTATTTACTTTAAAAACCGCAGTTTGGATAATAATATCACCTTTTATTTTTTTAATTCCTGCATCTGCAATGGATCTGATATAATCTGAAACTATTTCTGTATAAGAAGCTGCACCTGCTTTTCTCGTTCCTAAAGAAGGATCTCCACTTCCAACAATATATAAATTCCCAGTTAAAGTTCCATCTTCAGAAATATCTCCTTTATATTCTAACTGAGTTTTCCATTTAAAATTTTCTCCTACCAAACCAAAAGCAGTATCGGTTGTTAGAAGTTTGGTTGTAGAAGCCGGAACTAAAGGTGTTGTTTCATTATAAGAAGTTACAATTTTCTGAGTTATCGGATCATAAACTACGAAACCCCAATTGGCATTTCGTAAAACCGGATCACTCATCATTTTATTAATTTCACTTTCTACTTCATCTTTTGCAAGAGATTTATTTTCAGAAAAAGATTCTTTTACATTTGTAAAATTATCATTTCCGGAAGTATATTTATTAGAAGCAAATGTTCCTTGCGCAGTTGCAAAAATTGAAAAAGAAAGAGCAGGAAATATGAAGAGATTTTTTAATTTAAACATATATTACTTTATTTTTAAACATTCAAAAAGTGCCGATTTAATTAAATTAAATATTAAAGAACTATTTTAAAACGTTCAAAAGTAAAGATTATTACAATACAACTTTATGATTGAAACTATAAAATCTCGGTAAATAGTGTTAAAAAATGTTAAAAATCAACAAAAATTGATTTTTTAACAGAATGATAACCAGTAATTTCATCAAACTCTTCAAATGATTTTAAAACCAAAAATTTAAAATTCTCATAATTTTTCCCTTTCGGAAGTTTGAGTAAAATTTGATATTGATACAAATTTTTAATCCTAGAAATTGGACTTTTTTCTGGACCGAGAACACATTCTGCTGGTAAATATTTTCTTAAAACTGAACCTAAAAATTGCGAAGCGCGATCGGTTTTATCTTCTCTTCTGTGTTTTAATTCAATCATCAATAATTTTACAAAAGGCGGATAAAGAAATTTCTTTCTTTCTTCTAAAAAATGTCTGTAAATTTCTGAAGTATTATTTTCTTGAATTAATTTAAAAACGGGATGCGTTGGATTATAAGTTTGAATCACAATTTTTCCTTCACCAGAAACTCTTCCTGCTCTTCCAGAAACCTGCGTAATTAATTGATACGCTCTTTCTTCTGCCCGAAAATCTTGCACATAAAGCAAGGCATCTGCTTTTGGAATAGCGACTAATTCAATATTATCAAAATCCAAACCTTTGGAAATCATCTGAGTTCCGAGAATTATTTCTGCTTCTCCTGTTTCTATTTTCTCATAGAGTTTTTCATAAGCAAATTTCTTCCGCATAGAATCTACATCCATTCTATCGATTTCATTTTCTGGAAATAATTTTTGTAATTCTTCTTCAATTTGCTCAATTCCAACGCCGCGTTCATTTATATTTTCGGAATTACATTTGGGACAAACCGTTGGTTTATTTGCTTTTTGCCCGCAATAATGACATTTCATTTCACGGGAATATTTGTGATATGTCATTACAACATCACAATTGCTGCAATAATGAACATATCCGCAAGTTTCACATTCTACAACATTTGCATAACCACGGCGGTTGTGAAGAATTATATTTTGGTTTTTTTGCTTTAAATTCTCTGTAATTTCTTCAATTAATTTAAGAGAAAAATGACCTTTTGTTTGTTGAAGTTTTTGCGCTTCCTCGAAATTAATGAGCTCCACTTTTGGCAAAGCCACATTTCCAAACCTTTCTGCTAAAAAAACATAAGTTAATTTTTCTTTTTTTGCGGCGTAATAACTTTCTACAGAGGGCGTTGCAGAACCGAGAATTACGTTTGCAGAATAAAATTTAGCTAAAATTTGAGCAGCATCTTTTGCATTAAAATAAGGTGAAAATTCTCGCGGTCTGTAAGCAAAATCATGTTCTTCATCCACAATGATTAAACCTAAATTTTGAAAAGGTAAAAAAAGTGCATTTCTTGTTCCTATCAGAACTTTAATTTCATTATTTCTAATTTTACGCCATACTTCTACTCTTTCAAAATCCGTCAATTTGGTGTGATAAAATCCTAAACTTTTTCCGTATTTCTTTTCTAATCTTTGAATGATTTGTTTAGTTAAAGAAATTTCAGGAAGTAAAAAAAGAACATTTTTTCCTGTCGAAATACAGTCTTCGATTTTTTCTAAATACAAATGCGTTTTTCCCGAAGCAGTTACGCCATGAAGCAAAACATTTTTCTGATTTTCAAAAGCCAAATCTATTTCAAATTTCGCTCTTTTCTGAAGTTCAGTTAATTCTTCTAAATCTTCAGTTTCGCCTTCATAAGTTTTCAATCGGTCTTTTTGAATTAAATATTCTTCAATTATATTCTTATCAATTAAAGATTTTAACTGAGAATACGCGAAATTTCCATCTTCAAAAATAGAAGATTTCTTTACAGGAAGATTTACATTTTCCTGTTGTTTAGCTAAAATTAAAAGAAATAAATCTTTTTGTTTTGGGGATTTATTTAAACTTTGCAACACATTGGGTAAAGAATTATCTTTTAAAATATCTTCATTCACCCTTAAATAAGCAATTTCTTTGGCTTTATATTTTTCAGAAATCTTTTCATCCACTTCTATGTATTGCAAATCAATTAGAGAATTGATGGTTTTTACAATTATTTTTTTTGGAATAAAAGCTTCAATTTCCGTTAGATTAATCATTTGCCGAACTTCTAAAGCTTGAATGAGATACATTTCATTCCCGTCCAGATTTTCAAAATCAATTTCCGTATTTGGTTTTAATTTCAAATAAGTTTCACTTTCTAATTTTAAAGAAGACGGAAACGCAAACCGATAAATTTCACCAATATTTGAAAGATAATAATCTGAAAGCCATTGCCAAAAATCCAGTTGTTCTTTTGGTAAAATTGGTTTTTCATCGAGAAGATTGATGATTTCTTTGGCAACAAAAGTTTCTGGTTCACGATCGTGAAGTTCAGAAACTATTCCAGTATAAATTTTTTTTCCACCAAATGGCACTAAAACGCGCATTCCGATTTCAATATCTTCCACCAAATTTTCCGGAATTTTATATGTAAAAGTTCCTTTTAAATTTAAGGGCAATATGATTTGGGCGAAATATGAAATTAGATTTGAGATTTGAGATTTGAGATTTGAGAAAATTAATTCTAATTTGAATTTTCTCTTTGTTTTAGTTCTTTATCTATTTCTTTTAAATTTTTAAAATTCAAATTTAAAATTGGAAGTAATGCAATTGGAATTACAAGTAAAGGCGTAAAACCTTTTGTGAAAGTAATAAAAAGTGAAATTAAAAGTAATAAAATTAAAATTGCAGCTAACATTCCAGATAAAGCTTTTATGGTTTTCTTATCTTTCAATAACTTTTCTGTTGAAACATTTGCTAGTTTATTGTCTTTCATCTTTTCTATTTTGAAATTCTTTTTAATTAAATAAACGAAAAAATTTATAATTAATTTAATAGTTTACTTTAAAATAATTAAAAAAGAGATATTTTTTTAATTATTTTCACTTTTTCTACGTTTCAATTCTTTAGAAATCAGACCCAATTCACGACCAGTTTGACCGGCAACAGAAGTGTTTTCTTGCGCTCTTCTTGTTAAATATGGAACCACATCTTTCACCGGTCCATAAGGTAAATATTTTGAAACGTTGTAATTTTTTTCGCCTAAAACGTAAGTAATATTATCGCTCATTCCGTATAATTGACCGAAAAATAAATGCGGATTATCATTTTCCAAACCGCGCTCTTTCATTTTATCCATCACTAATTCTGTGGATTTTTCATTGTGGGTTCCGAAAAATGCGGAAACCCGATCTAAATGATTTAAAACAAAATCGATTGCGGCATTATAATTATTGTCGGTTGCTTCTTTGGTTGGTTGAATTGGATCTTCGTAATGCATTTCTGCAGCGCGATTTCTTTCTTTTTCCATATAAGCGCCGCGAACAAATTTGTAGCCTAAAAAGAAATTATTTTCTTGCGCTCTTTTTAAATCTTTTTCTAAATATTCTAATCTTTTTGTGCGGTACATTTGAATGGTATTCCAAACAACTGCTTTTTGCTGATTGTATTTTTTCATCATTTCGAAGATTAATTCATCGGCTGCATCTTGCATCCAAGTTTCTTCGGCATCAATCATTATTACTACATTTCTTTCAAAAGCCATTTTACAAACTTCATCAAATCTATTCACAATTCTGCTCCATTCTTCTTTTTCGGAAGTCGTTAATTCTTTTCCACTTCCAACTTCTGCATACAAATCTATTCTACCAAAACCAGTTGGTTTAAAAACCACAAAAGGAATTGCAGGATTTCCTTCGGCAAATTTTATATTTTCTTTGATTTCCTGCAAAGTTTTATCAAAAACCGCTTCTTCTTCTTTGCCTTCAATAGAATAATCGAAAATACTTCCAACGTGATGTTTGAACATTTTTTTTACCACTTTCATGCTTTCTTCACGCGTTTCACCGCCGCAAAACTGAGCAAACAAAGTATATTTAACAACATCTCCTGCAAATGGAATGTTATTGTGAACAGAAAAATTTAAAATTGAAGTTCCGATTTTGGTTAAAGTTGGTTGTTCAATTAGTTTAAACATCCAATAGGCTTTTCTTAATTCAGCATCAGATTTATCGGCAAAAGCAATTTTGGTATCGTTAAAAACAAACATAAATTTGAATAATTTTATGTTCCAAATTTACTAATATTATTACTTTTTAAAAGAAATTTAAATGAAAAATAAAGACTTTCTTTAATATGTTTAAATTTGTAAAAAACTATTTATGATTTCTTTTTTAGATGATGATTTTTCGGCGCTAAATTTATTTATAGAAAATTTAAAACCAAGTTTACTTTTAATTTTGGTTGATGAAAATACGCATGAATTCTGTCTTCCCCTACTTTTAGGAAATCTGGAAACAGAACTTCCTTTCGAAATTATTGAAATTGAAGCCGGTGAAGATTTAAAAACCATTGAAACCGCCTCACATTTGTGGGAGATTTTAGCAGAATTTAAAACCGATAGAAATGCTTTAATGATCAATTTAGGCGGCGGCGTCATTACAGACTTGGGCGGATTTGTGGCTTCAACTTATAAAAGAGGAATTAAATTTATTAATATTCCGACGTCACTTTTGGGAATGTGTGACGCTTCAATTGGCGGAAAAACCGGAATTGATCATGCATTCTTAAAAAATATTGTGGGAACTTTTTCTGAAGCAGAAGAAATTTTTGCATTTCCTGGCTTTCTTAAAACTTTACCATTTGAACAATTAAGAAGCGGTTTTGCAGAAATGCTGAAACACGGTTTAATTGCGAATGAAAAACATTGGCAAGATTTAATTTCAATCACAGAAATTTCTGCAGAACATTTAGAAAATCATATTTTACGTTCAATGGAAATAAAAGAACATGTTGTAGAAATTGATTTTAAAGAACAAAATATTAGAAAAACTTTAAATTTTGGCCATACTTTTGGGCATGCTTTCGAGAGTTTGTTTTTACAAAAAGAAAATATAATTCCGCACGGAGAAGCAGTTGCAATGGGAATGATCTGTGAAACTTATCTGTCTTATTTGCAAAATTATATTTCAGAAGAAACTTCAAAACATATAATTACAGCGTTACAATTTTATTTTCCTTATCAAACTATAGAGGGTTTTAATGACGGCGAAATCACCAAATTAATGCTGAATGACAAGAAAAATTCTTCGGGAGAGATTAAATTTTCACTTTTAGAAAGACTTGGAAAAGGTAATTTTGACATTAAAGTTTCAGAAAATGCTGTTCTAAAAACATTAGAATTTTATCGCAATCTAGCAAAACAATAATTTGTAATAAAATATTTGCAATTTATAATAATTCTAAATAATATTTTTTTTATTTTTTTAAATATCTGGTTTTCAAATTTTTATAATCACTCAAAAAATAATTAAACACTTGTTTTAATTTCTATTACTGATTTCGCTTTCATAATGGCAAACTATTTGAAAGTATCCCAAAGTCAAGCCTCAAAAAAATAAATTAACTGAGGTGAAATAAAAAATTAGAAAATTAAAATTTAAGATTATGAAAAAGGTATTTTTAGCAGCTGCAATTGCTGCAAGTTCATTAACATTCGCACAACAGTTTGGTATAAAAGGTGGAATGAATGTTTCTTCACTTTCTAAAGATTCAAACTTAAGCGATCAAAGTTCTAAAATCGGATTTAATGCAGGTGTATTTTTAAACGCTCCACTTTCTTCTGACTTTAGTATTCAACCCGAAGTGATTTATAATGATTTAGGCTCAAAAGTAGATAGAACTTCTACAGTTGGTGGAAATAATTATACAGCTTCTTACTCCAGAAATTTAGGATATATCTCAGTTCCGGTGATGTTTCAATATAATGCAACGCCACAATTTTACTTGGAAGCAGGTCCACAAATGGGATTTTTGGTAAATGCAGAAGATAAATATAAATCTTCTACAAACGGAAATACAAATAATTCTACAATTGTTCCTTTAAACAAAGACAATTTCAACAATTTTGATTTTGGAGTTGGAATTGGTGCTGGTTATTATTTCACGCCACAACTGGGAATTACAGCAAGATATGTTGCAGGAGTTACTGATATTTTGAAAAATAATAACGGAGATTCTGTGAAAAATAATGCTTTCCAAGTTGGATTGGCTTACAAATTTGGAAAATAATTTTCTTTAGTTTTCCAAAAAACAAATTTTAAATTCATTATTAAGCCGGGCTTTTTTGCTCGGCTTTTTTTGTTTTTGAGATTGCCAAACGAAAGGATTCGTGCGGAAGCGGAGCGGAAACTTTCTTATTATAAATTAACCTTCGGAACATCTAAAACGGTTAAACTTGCGATTCCTCCGCACTATTGCCAATACGCTGTTATCTGATGTTTTTTATAGACATTTTATTTTTATTATTAAATTTTTTGTCTTTTGACGATTTGGATCTTCAGTGACATCTATATGTTGAATTTTCATATTTTGGTCAAAAACTAAAACCCATTGATAAGGATCATTTGAGATATTACCGTACCGTTTTTCATTTTCAACTTTTGATGTTTTTTTTAAGTTATAGTTTGAATTTTTTAAATTTTTAATTACTTTTCTAGTAAAGTTATAGTCCTGAATTTTTTTGGAAACTACAATTAAGTTAATAAGGTTATAATGAAAAGTTTTAGTTTTAAAATATTCTAAAATTTCCGATTTGTAATCTTCTTTTAAAATAACATAAAATTGATTTTTAGATTTATCAGAAAACGAATTTACAATTAAGACTGCGTCTTTCTTTCTAAAAAAATCATCGTTGCTTTTTGAATTTTCTATAAATAAATCAATGTATTTATTTAAACTGTAGTTTTTCTCAACTTTGGGAACTTGTCCAAAATTTAAATTTGAAATCACAACTGAAAATATTAAAAATATTAATCTCATAATTTTGTGGAGAGCAATGTTAAAATATCAGATAACGTTTTGCGGCTTTGCGATGGTGCGGATAAATATATAAAATCTTTCTATTATAAAATAATCTTCGGAATTTCTAAAATCTTTAAACTAGCGAAAATCCCGCACTATTGCAAAACCGCTGTTAGCAGACGTTTTTTTTCTAAATTACTATTGTTCCAAAGGTCAGAAATGTCAGTTGTGCACCTTTTATAAAATCTGCCAAAGTAGTATTTTCATCTGCATTTTCATTTTGTAGTTCAAAATAATATTCGCTTGGATTTACAGAATTTAAGAATGAATTTTTTGAATTTGAATTATAAATCCAAAATTTAAATCTTCTTGTTTGCGGATTTGGATTCAAAAGATATAGTTCGTCAATTATAGAAATTGTAAGTTGATAACTGCCATTTATTTCATAAGGGTCAAGAAGTCCACTTGTCAAAATCAATTTTGTTAGTTGATTACTTTTTTCGCTAAATTCAAAAGATTTTGTAATGTTAAAAGAAACTTTATTGTCGGTAACAATTATTTGTGAAGGTAGGAATTTGCCAAAGGTCATTTTTTTGTATTTCGTCTCAAAAATTTCTTTTGCAGGATGATATTTTCCACTATTTATATTTTCAGTTTGACCGAAAAAATTTAATGAAATAAAAAATATCAATATTTGGATAAGTGTTTTCATAAAATGACTGCTAACTCATTTATATGTATGACAAAATCATATAAAACCACCCAAATTTGGGTGTATATGTATGACGTTTATCATACTTTATTTCTAAATCAAATATAGAAAAAAAACACAAAGAATACTTAAAATGTATTTTGAGTTTTATAAATAATGCTTTCTTTATTATCAAAAAAAATATTCCCGTCTTTTTAGCCCCGATTGAAACGGCATCCTTTTTTGTTATTGCGATTAATTAAAAGTTCAACAGATTGCTTCGCTTTGCTCGCAATGACGAAAAAGATATAGTGGAAAGCGGGAACAATGCTCAAAAAATTAAACAAACGTCTTGCTCCTAAAAATAAAAAATATCCGTCCCAACAAAAAGTCAGAACGGATTTTTAAAGACAATTTAAATAAAACTATTGGTGTTTTACAGAGAAACCGTCATCTTCTAATTCGTGAGGTGTATAATCTGCATGCATTTCTGCTTCGTAATCTATTGTTTTTCCTTTTGTCGCTCTTCGAATCAAACCATCAAAAATCGAATAAACAACCGGGACAATTACTAAAGTTAAAAATAGCGAAGAAACCAGTCCTCCAATGACAACCCACGCTAAACCATTATTCATTTCTGCGGCAGCGCCATTTGCCAAAGCGATTGGAAGCATCCCAAAAACCATGGCAATTGTGGTCATTAAAATTGGACGTAATCTTGCGTGATTGGCTTGTATCAAAGCGTTGTAGGTAGATTCTCCTTCTTCTTTTCTGTGATTAGTAAAATCTACAATCATAATCGCGTTTTTCGCGACCAGACCAATTAACATAATCATTCCTAAAATAGTGAAAATATTGATCGAATTATTTGTTAAAGCAAGCGCAATCAAAACGCCGATCAAAGCCAACGGAATTGAAAATAAAACGACGAACGGATACACAAAACTGTTATAAAGCGCGACCATTACTAAATAAACCAAAAGTATTGCAGCGCCCAAAGCAAGTCCCAAAGTTCCAAAACCTTCCGTTTGGTTTTCTTTATCGCCACTCCAAATCCAGTTCACGCCGGCTGGTTTTTTCAAAGTTTCAAATTTTGCTTGCCATTCATCGGCAATTGTTCCCGCAGGTTTCCCAATCGCTTGTGCTTCAATAGTTACAGACGGAGATTTATCACGTCTTTCCAAGAAACTTGGACCAGAACCTTCTGTGACACTTGCAAATTGTTCCAATTTTATTTGTTGTCCGGTTTTATTGACAAAAATTAAATTTTTAACATCATTAATCGTGGAACGTCCCTTTTGGTTGTATTGAATATTAATATCGTATTCATTATCTCCGGCGCGGTATTTTCCATTTGTATTTCCGCTAAAAGCAGTTTGCATGGTTAATCCAACGGTTTGTAAATTTAAACCTAACAAAGACATTTTATCACGATCCACTTGCACATTAATTTCCGGACTTCCGCCTTCAATACTCAGTTTTATTTCTGCTGCACCAGGAATTGTACGCAATTGTGCTTCCGCTTGTTTTGCATATTCTAAAGCAGATTTTAGATCAGAACCCGTTACAACTAAAGCCAAAGGTGCGCGTTCTGCACCCAAAAGTCCAATTGGAACAGTCTTCACTTTTGCACCAACTAAAACGCTTTCTAATTGTCTTTTTAATTTCGCTGCTGCGATAAAGGAATTGTCTTCACGTTTCGATTTATCCACTAAAATAACGTCAATTTCAGATTTGTATGCAGTTGCTTGTGCGCCACCAAATCCATCACTGGTTTGTCCGACGGTTGTAATGACACGCGAAACTTCTTTTTGAGAAGTTAAATATTTTTCTGCTTTTTGAGCCATAAAATTTGATTGCTCAATGGACGCGTCTTTTGGTAATTCTATTTGAACTAAAAACTCACCTTTGTCAATTTTGGCGAAAAATTCACCACCAATAAAACCGCCACCAAATAAGCCGAAAATGGATCCAAAAAATAAAACAACGACCAAAACCATTGATATTATTTTATTTTTTCTACTTTTTAAACACCATTTTAAAAGTCCGGAAACCCAGTTTGTAAACATATCCAATCGTTGCTCAAAGGCTAAAATGAATCTTTGAAAAATATTGGCACCAGTTAATTTTTCTAATTTTCCATATCTGGAAGATAACCACGGAACGATTGTAAATGACGAAAGTAATGACAATAAAGTCGCAATAACAACAGTCACACAAAACTGTGAAATAATATTAGAAACCAAACCTGTACTTAACGCAATTGGCAAAAATACCACCACAATTACAAGCGTAATTGCCATTACTGTAAAGCCAATTTCGGAAGTTCCATCATACGCGGCGCGGACCTTATTTTTGCCCATTTCCATATGTCTGTAAATATTTTCCAAAACTACAATTGCATCATCCACCAAAATACCGACAACTAAAGAAAGTCCTAATAAACTCATTAAATTTAAAGTATAGCCCAAAAGATAAATTCCAATAAATGTGGCAATCAATGAAGCCGGAATTGAAACCATTACAATAAATGCATTCCGAATACTGTGTAAAAACAGCAACATTACGAGCGCCACTAAAACTACGGCAATTAATAAATCGTGCGTTACATTATCTGCAGCATTCAATGTAAATAAAGTGGAATCATTTACAATATCAATTTTTACATTTTGTTTTTTATAATCCGTTTCAATCTTTTTAATTGCGGCGCGCGTTTTCTCACTCACGGCTACTGCATTTGCATCGGTTTGTTTCACAACTTGCAAAATTATTGCTGCTTTTTGATCTACTCTCGCGATTTTTTCCACATCTTTCTGACCATCTTCTACAAAAGCAACATCGCCCAAACGAACTTGTGCGCCATCTTTTGTTTGTAAAACCAGATTATTTAATTCTTCAATACTTCTGTATTTCCCAGAAAGTCTAATGATTGTAGAATTATCTCTGGTTTTCACATTTCCTGTTGGGAAATCTAAATTTGAACTTAAAATAGCCTGTTGAATTTCTGGAACAGATAAACCAAAACCTTCAATTTTTGCTGGATCGAGATTCACTTTTATCTCACGTTCCTGTCCTCCAACTAATTTCACTTGCGCTACACCTTGAATTCTGGAAAGAACTGGTTCAATTTTTTTATCTAAAAGGTCGTAAAAATCTTTTTGATTTAAATTAGAAGTTGCACCAGCGGTAATAATTGGCAAATCACTCAATGAAAATTTTAAGAGAGCGGGCGGTTTTGCATCTTCTGGCAGATTCGCAGTAATTGCATTTATTTTTCTTTGTGCGTCATTAATCGCGTAATTCGTATCTGCGCCTGCATTTAAAGTAACCGTAACGAGTGAAAGACTTTCAAACGATTTTGACTCTACTTTTTTAACGTTTTCGAGCGAAGAAATGGCATCTTCAATTTTTTTAGTTACGGAATTTTCAACTTCACTCGGCGAAGCACCTGGATAAACCGTAGAAATTGTGATGGTATTAATATCAAATTTCGGGATAAGTTCGTAGCCTAAACTATTGTAACTAACGATTCCGCCAATCGTTAAAATTGCGAAAAGCACAATAATTAACGTGGGACGTTTTATGGATATTTCTGCTAATTTCATATGGATATGATAATTTTTTTAAGGTCGTATGCTACCGCCAAAATTCGATACTGAACTCTAAACAGTTTCGTAGAGGTCGATTTCATATATATTTTTAAATAATTAAATTACATCTAGAATTAAAAAAATTCTAAAGTCGAATTTCTATTTGGCGATCTGAACTTTATCGCCGTTCACCAAATTAATTTGTCCCGTTGTTGCAACAATTTGATCCGGTTTTAAACCGTCAATAATTTCGATTTTATCTCCAAAAATTCTACCTGTTGTTACTTTTGTAAGCGTTACAGTTTTATCTTTATTAATTACGAAAACTTGTCCGCTACTTACACCGTCAACAAATGCTTCTTTCGGCACAATTAACATGGCGTGAGAAATTCCTTTGTCTTTGGAAGAAAAAACTGCCGTTCCGTACATTCCTGCGCGCAATTTATTTTTAGACATATTTGAGATCTGAATTTCAACAGGAAAACTCAAAGAAGCATCTGCCAAAGGCGCGATAAATGTGATTTTCCCACCAAAAGTATCTTCTGGAAAAACACTTGCTTTCACTTCGATTTTATCACCCAAATGCAAATTCGCCACTTGCGCTTCAGTAACGGTCACTTTTAATTTTAAACTGGAAACATTCACAATATCAAACATCGCCGTTCCTGGTGCAACAACACTTCCTGGTTCGATGTAACGTCTATTTACGACACCATTTATCGTAGCGCGAACATTGGTATCGCCAACTCTGATGTTGGATTGATCCAATTGTGCTTTTGCATTTTTTAACTGCAGCCTGGAATGATCCAATTGTTGCTTGGTTACGCCGCCTGTTTTAAAAGCATTTTCATAGCGCTGATTATCGATAATGGCATTTTGATAAGTCGCTCTTGCAGTAGAATTATCAACTTCCAATTGGTCTTTTTTGATGGTTGCCAAAGTTTGCCCAATTCTTACGTTACTTCCTTCATCAACTAAAACACGCACAATTCTGCCGCTCATTTCTGAGGGAAAAGTTAAACTTTGAAAGGGCGCAAACGTTCCATTTGCCGAATAATCTGTAGAAATATGTTCGTATTTCACAATCGCAGAATTAACGATAACTGAGGTATTTGTTTGGGCCACAATTGCCGTCTGTTCCTTATTTTTTTCTTTATTTTTCTTTAAAGTATAAGCACCGAGAACTACTAAAATAATCACGAGAGCGGTGTAAATGTATGGTCTTGCTTTTTTCATTTTAAAAATGTTTGTAATGAGTTTTTATTTAATGTAATGTTTCAAATCACCTTGCGATTTGTAGTATTGGATTTCTGCAATTTTGTAATCTAAAACGGCATTGGTATAATTATTTTTCGCCTGTACCAAAGAATTCTCAGCATCAAGTAAATCCGTCAAAGTTGCTAAACCATATTGGTAATTGCTTTTGGTATTGGTTAAAACAGATTCTGCTAAAGTCACATTCGCTTTTTGATTGTCAATAGCTGACAAACTGTTGTTGATCTGAGATTTTGCATTTTGATAATCTAAATCTAAAGCCAATTTTCTATCCTCAATATCTGCGTCATTTTTCTCAATGTCAATTTGTGCTTTTGCGACTTTTGCTTTGGTCGCGAATCCATTAAATATGGGAATTTTTATGCCCAAACTAATGGTAGAATAATCTGACCAGTTCACACCATTTGAACTTCCGTGTGTCAATGGAAATTTATTTCCTTGTCCTTGCCAATTGTAGCCTGCGTTCAAAGAAGCGGTTGGATAATATTCTGCTTCATCTGCTTTTTTCTGAAATTCTAAGAGTTCTTTTTGTTTGTTTAAAATTTTAATTTCTGTGCGGTTATCCGTGGAAACAGAATCGTCAAAAAGATGTGGTGTTACTTCCATATCTTGCGCAACCACTTCAATTGGCGTATTAATCGCCATTCCCATATAAAATTTTAAAGCATTTTCGGCTTGCGTTACGGCATTTTTACTTTGCGTAATCACCGTGCTTATATTTGTCAAATTAACATTTGTTCGGTCTAAGTCAATTTTTTTAGCCAATCCATTGTCAAATAAACTTTTAATAATATTTCTTGCTTTTTCCGTACTTGCATAACTGCTTTCCAAAGTATTCAGTTTTTCTTTAACCGTAAAAACCTGAAAATATGCCGTAGAAACACGCTCGATAATTTGTTCTTCCGTCAAACTCGCATTTAACTCATAAAATTCTTTTGTCGATTTTGCGGCTTTTAAACCCACAAAAACCTGTTGATTAAACAAAGCCTGCGTTAAATTTACGCCTCCAACTGCAACCCATTTCTGTCCAAAAGGCACCAAAATAGTTGTTCCAGGAGCACCGAAAATTTCGCCCGGCAAAGCACTTTCCTGCAAAATTGGATTGTAAGTTAAATTTGCTGAGCCCGTAATTTTAGGAAGCGCTCCGGCTTTGGCTTCCATAATTTGATAATCTGAATTTTTTACACTCAAAGCCGCCTTTTTAGCATCCGCTTTATTTTGTAACGCAAACTCAATTGCTTCTTTTAATGTAATACTTTGTTGGGCGGCAACTCTAAAAAAAGTTGAACCCAAAAGAAGTATAGATATTAATTTTGTCCACTTGGTCATTACTTATCGTTTTATAATTCTTTATTATTTTTAAATTTAGTTCTAAATTATTGCTTCAATTTTGCTTTTTCTAAAATCTCCCGGCCTTTTTCCGTGCTGATTGAATAGAGGTAAAATAAAACCCCTTCAAAACAGAAGTTACTTCTTTCGCACTGTTCATTTTCAAACAACACCGAATTTTCAAAGGACAGCATAATTTTTAACAAAAATCGGATATAAAGACTTTCGTTAAAATCTGCTCTATAAAGTCCTTCTTCTCTACCCTTTTCAATGTTTTTTACTAAAAATTCAGATATTTTTTCGTTCATATTCAAAATATGTTGATCAAAGATCGAAGGATAATACTTCAGTAACTGTCGAATAAAAACACTCTGATTGGTGCTGGAAAATTTCTCAAAGTCATTATCTTTTATCAAAACTTTTTCAATGGCATTTGTATTTTCTGCGTCATTGGTTTTGATGGTATCAATTATCTTTTGCAATTTAAAATCTAAAATCGCCGTTAAAAGTTCCTCTTTGTTCTTGTATTCTTCGTACAAAGTTCTTTTTGAAATAGAAACATGTTTTGCCACATCATCCATAGTGACGGCTTTTGCACCATTTTCAAAAAATAATTCTGAAACTTTTTCTAAAAAAATTGTTTTTTCATTCATAATAAGATGCAAAGATATTCTAAAAAAACTTAAAAACAAAAATAGTTTCCAAGTTTTTTTAAGTATTCTAATAATTAATTTAGAAAGAATTCAAATTTATTCATTGTATTAAATAAAGACAAAGTTTCTTCATTGATCGCAATATGCGTTTGTACAGAATGCATCTCGATATGAGACTCTTCTTTATTTTTAATATAAAAATTTAATTTTTTATCACCTTTTTTCTTAATTAATGATTGAAAAAATTCTAAATCTTGTTTACGCAAATCTTCCAAATTAATTACAACACTCATACTTTTTGCAAATTTTTGTAAAGATTCTCGTAAATCTTCCACATCTGTAATATTCACAAAAACACGACCGTCTGCCGAAAGCGAATATTTAAATTTAATAATCACAAAACGTTGCACATCTACTTTATCACGAAGTCTCAAGTAATCGCGATCACCTAATCGAAAACTTTGACTTCCTGTATAATCTTCCAAAGTTAAAAAAGCAATTTTTTCTCCACTTCTTGGGCTGTCTTTTACTTCATATTCTGTGATTAAACCTGCAACTGTAAACTCTTTGGAGCGGTCATTTATTTTTTTGCGTTCGTTCCACTCTATTTTATTTTCTACAAATAAACTAGGATTTAAATCTGCAAAAACTTGGTTTTTATAAACTTCAACTTCATCTAAATTAAGAAAATTGAAAGCACCTTTTGGTTCTACTTTTTTCAAAACATCTTCAATAATTTCTTCTTCATCATCGCTATTTTCAATTAAATCTAAAACTTCAATATCATCATTTTCCTCTGTTATTTCTGTGGGTAAAATCACCGTTTCTAGTTCGATTTCTTCTTTTTTTGTTTCTAAAATTTCTTTTCGAGAAAGTGCGCCTTGTATAAATTTAAACTGATATTGAAACTCATCTAGCGGATGCGCAGAAAGATAAAATCCTATAATTTCCTTTTCTTTATTAAGTTTGTGCATATTTTGCCATTCAGGAGCTGGATTAATTTTTGGTTTTTCAATCTTCACTTCATCAGCAAAATCGGCAAAAAGTGAATGTTCAATTTCATTTTTTCCTTCCTGAAAACTATGTCCATATTTTAGCAAAATTTCCAAATTCGTTCTTCCAGAATTATCGGTATCAAAATACTGAGCCCTGTGATAAGAATCAACCTCATCAAAACCACCGCCGAAAACTAAACTTTCTGCGACTCTTTTATTCATTTGTGAAAAGGGAGTTCTTTCAAAAAAATCATAAATATTTTTAAAAGCTCCTTTCTTTCTTTCTTTTACAATTGCTTCACTCGGACCTTCTCCAATTCCTTTAATAGCGCCCAATCCGAAACGAATTTGTCCTTTGTCATTCACAGCAAAATGGTAAGAAGACTCATTTACATCTGGACCTAAAACATCCACCCCAATATTTTTACAATCTTCCATAAAGAGTGTAATCTGCTTCGTGTTATTAATGTTATTACTCATCACACTTGCCATATATTCTGCCGGAAAATTGGCTTTTAAATAAGCGGTGTGATAAGCAATTAACGCATAACAAGTGGAGTGAGATTTATTAAATGCGTATTCTGCAAAAGCTTCCCAATCTTTCCAAATTTTATCTAATTTTTGTCTGTCTAAATTATTTTTTTCTCCACCTTCAATAAATTTCGGATACATTTTATCCAAAACAGCTTTTTGCTTTTTACCCATTGCTTTTCTCAAAGTATCGGCTTCACCTTTTGTGAAATTAGCTAATTTCTGTGACAACAACATTACTTGCTCCTGATAAACAGTGATGCCATAAGTTTCTTCTAAAAATTCTTTGGTTTCTGGTAAATCATACACTATTTCTTCAGAACCATTTTTCCGATTGATAAAATTTGGAATATATTTTATAGGTCCTGGTCTATAAAGTGCGTTCATCGCAATTAAATCCTCAAATTTTGTAGGTTTCAATTCGCGCATATATTTTTGCATTCCGGGACTTTCATATTGAAAAATCCCAACCGTTTTTCCTTCTTTAAATAATTGAAAAGTTTTTTCATCATCCAAGGATAAATTATCTAAGTCAATTTCAATATTATGTTTTTCTTTAATTAATGCAATGGCATGTTTTAAAATCGTTAAAGTTCTTAAGCCAAGAAAATCCATTTTAAGCAAACCTGCATCTTCCGCCACAGAATTATCAAATTGTGAAACCAAAATATCGGCATCTTTTGCAGCAATTGTTATAGGAACTAAATTTGAAATATCTTCCGGCGTAATAATCACACCGCATGCGTGAATACCTGTATTTCTAATGCAACCTTCCATTTTTCGTGCAGCATCTAAAACAGGAAATCTCCCATCATTGGAATTTTCTAAAATCATTTTCATTTCATCTGCCAAAACGCGATCTTCCGGACGTAATTTTTCCGGTTTTGCCAAGGCTTTTCCGATATTCATTCCGGGAGTTCCTGGAACTAGTTTTGCGATATTATTAGTTTCGGAAATAGAAACATCCATCACTCTTCCCGCATCTTTTATGGCAGATTTTCCTCCTAAAACTGAGTATGTAATAATTTGTGCAACTTGGTTTTTCCCATATTTTTCAACCACCCATTTTATAATTTTATCTCTTCCTTCATCATCAAAATCAATATCAATATCGGGCATTGAAATACGTTCTGGATTGAGAAAACGCTCAAAAAGTAAATCGTATTTTATAGGATCCACATTTGTAATTCCGATACAATAAGCGACCACAGAACCAGCCGCAGATCCACGTCCCGGACCAACCCAAACGCCCATTTGCCGCGCAACTTCACAGAAATCTTGCACAATTAAAAAATAACCTGGATAACCCGTTTTGGCTACAACTTCTAATTCAAAATCAATTCTTTCTTTTATTTTTTCAGAAATTTCACCGTATCTTTTCTTCGCGCCTTCATAAGTTAAGTGTGTTAAATACGCCATTTCACCACGTTTTCCTGCGTCTTCTAAATCTTTTGGATCTAAAAATTGTTCAGGAATTTCAAATTTTGGTAATAAAACATCACGCTTTAAAGTGTAAGGTGTAATTTTTTGTAATAATTCTGAATAAGCTTCAAAAGCATCTGGAAAATCTTGAAAATCTTTCTTTAAATCTTCCGAATCTTTTATGAAATAATTATCGCTTTTTAAACCTCTTCTTTTTCCAAAACCTTTTCCAATTTCGGTCGTTAATTTTTCTCCATCTTTAATACAATAAAGAATATCCTGAATTTTTGAATCTCCTTTTTCTGTATAAAAAGTTTCATTTTGTGCTAAAATTTTAACCTCGTATTCGTCTGCAAACTGAAGTAAAATTTGATTTAAATAGTCTTCTTCTGGCAAATGATGGTTTTGAAGTTGAACATAAAAATCACCACCGAATTCGTTTTTCCACCATTTAAATAATTCTTCTCCTTTTTGCTCTCCAAAATTTAAAATAGCATCTGGAATGTCGCCATTTATACCAGAAGTCACGGCGATTAAATCTTCTTTATATTCAGAAATCATCTCCCGACTAATTCTTGGAACTCCGAAATAAAATCCATTTACAAAACCCAAACTTGAAAGCTTGGTTAAATTTTTATAGCCATTTAAATTTTTTGCTAAAAGCACAACATTAGTACGTCTATCGGGATCGTCTTTCGTAAATTGTTTTTGATTTGGACGATCTGAAATATAAAATTCACAACCTAAAACTGGAATTAATTTTTTCTCAGAAATATCAAAATTTTCTGAATCTTCTTCTTTTAATTTATCCTCTAAACTTTTATTGTATTTTTCAACTTCTGATATAAATTTAAAAGCACCCATTAAATTTCCTAAATCCACCAAACCAACAGCCGGAAAATTATTTTTCGTAGCTTTTGTAATTAAATCTTGAATACTTGAAGAAGATTGCAAAGAGGAATAAATACTGTGGTTGTGAAAATTAAAATAATCACCGATTTCAATTTCATCTGTATCACCAAAATCAACTTTATTCTTGCGGTTTTTATTGGCTGCAACCTGCCTTCTGACAACAATTCCAAAAGGTTTTATAGGTGAAGAATGTTGAGATTGAAATTTCTGGAAAACCTCCTCGCTGATTTTTAAATCTTCCGCGGAAATAATATTTAAACGCATCATTTCAAAGAAAATTTGCGCTGTTGCATTTACATCTGCGGCTGCATTGTGTGCTTCATCAAATTTATGCTGAAAAAGAATTTCAAATAATTCTTCCAGTTTCGGAGATTTCCATTTGCCGTTTCTTCCGCTTCCGAGTTTACAATAATCCGTTCCCAAGATCATCGTATCTGCAGACGCCACTTTCTCTAAAGAATTTTCTAAATTTTTACGTAAAAATTCTGCACCAACAATATTATAATCAAACTCTACATTGTGACCAACACCAATTTTTGTTTTCTTTAAAACTTCTGCAAATTCTTCTAAAACTTCGATCAAATCTCGACCTTCTTCTCTTGCCATTTTAGTAGAAATTCCGTGAATTCTGCTCGCATTAAAAGGAATATCAAAACCTTCTGGTTTAATGAGATAATCTTGATTTTCCAGCAAAGTTCCGTCATTGTCGTGAAGTTGCCACGCAATCTGCACCATTCTCGGCCAATTGTCTGAATCTGTGAGCGGTGCGTTGAAATTTTGAGGTAAACCAGCGGTTTCGGTATCGAAAACTAAATACATTTAAAGGAAGAATTTTTGTAAAATTAGTTTAAAATTAGCAGAAAAAAAAGTAGGGGTTTTGAGAATTTTGATTTGTTTTATTTAAATTATTAAAATTAAATTGTACTAAGTATCAATCAAATTCTTATCAAATATTTTTTCTAAAAACTTGTGTATATTTGAATGTCATTTTAATTGTAAATATTATCTTAATATGTTTTTGATTTATAAAAAAATACATTTTAAAATCCCAGAGTTAATTAAATTATTACCAAATGATCAGGTCGATTACAAATTGTATGTCTGGAAAATTATTGATGACAAAATATATCTATCAAACGACGACTTATTAAATAGTAGCGAAATATTTTCGAAGTGGGTAAATGCGAAATTATCTCTAAAAATTAATCCCGCTCTAAATTATAATAGAAAATATAAGGGTTCATTTTATTACGAATCCGCTGTGATTGTTTTTAAAATTAGAAATGGAGAAATTGTCGAAAAATATATTCAAATCGTTCCAAAATCACAAGAACTTAATCCACATTTGTACTCAGATAATCTCATATCGTTCAAAGAACAATCATTCACTTGGCGATTAGAAGAAAATTTTAAATTGTTGCTTCGCGAAGAATTTGAAAAATTTAAAGAAACCAAAACACTTGGAAAAATTAAGGAATTGGTTACTTCAATCAGATCAGAATATTTTAATAATACCAGCAAACCTTCGTTTGATTTTTTTCAACAAGGTGGTTCGATGACAGATTTATTAGTTGATCAACTTTTAATTTCGGTGGGTCCAAATTTCATATTTATTTATCCTCAAAATATAATTAGTAATAAATACCAAGAACTATTGAATTTATATTTTCAATATGTATCAGAAGTTATCGATAATTCTGACAATGTTGAATTTGAAAATCTTGGATATTACTACAAACCTAATAAATTTGACACTGAATTTGTTTTATGGGCAAACCAAAACCTTAAATGGTTTGTATTAAGTCCAACTTTTTTCATAAATCCTATACTTACTAGACAGTATATTTCAGTTAAAAAAGTAAGGGATGTTTTTTTTGAATACAAAATTCAAAATACTACTCTAGAAACTAATGAATTTTTAACAAATGATGACATTAGATTGAACTTTAATAAAATTAATTTGAACTATAATTCGGAAGAAAATTCATTTAATTATTGTGTAACAAGAGACAAACTATTCTTTGATATTCTTCTTAGTAAATCTGATGAAATAAATGAAGAAATTATAAATAACATTGAATACGACACCGAAAGTGAGGAACTTACATATAAAACAGAACGAGACTATTCGGAAGAATATTACAATCAAGATTATGAGCCAAACGATAATAATTGGCTAAGAGATGCGGCTGGAACGGACAATCCAGAAACTATGAACGATGCATTTTGGAATTTAGATTAATTAATTATGGAATATAAATTTAACCAAATTATTAATTTTGGTAAATACAACGGTTTATCAATCGAAGATATCGCACATAAAGATTTAGGATATTTATGTTGGTGTGTAAAAAACATTACAGAATTTATCTTAGATAACGAAACACTTGTTTTCTTAAATGAAAATTCAAATAGTCTTTTTAACTCATCGTACATAAATTTAGATTATCTTTTGGATAACGATGATGCAAATGTGAAGATTAAACAAAAAAAAGAGATTGAAAATATTATCAAAGCAAACATTATAAAATTACAATACTTAAAATTAAATCCTACTTAATAGTTTTTAATTATATAGAACTTTACCAAAGAAACACTATAAAAATTCTAAATTTATTATATTAAACCTATTCGCATTTAAGTAATTTTAAGTAAAATTTCAAAAATTTTTTTTACTCATTTAAAAAATAATTCCTCAAAAAACCATTTTCCAAATTAGCCAAACTTTCCGTAACTTTGAGTTCTATGGAATTAAACACAGAAAACTTGGTTTCGAAGGACATTTTATTACAGGCTTTTCATCACATGATGCTCGCAAAAGCAACTGCAGACATCTACGAAGAGAACAGAAATATTACGAAATATGTGCATTCCACTTCCCGCGGTCACGAAGCCGTGCAACTCGCAACGGCTTACCAATTAAAAAAAGAAGATTGGGTTTCGCCTTATTACCGCGATGAAGCGATGCTTTTGGGAATGGGTTTTACGCCATACCAACTGATGTTGCAATTATTGGCAAAAGCCGAAGATCCTTTTTCCGGCGGGCGTTCTTACTATTCTCATCCTTCAAGTTTGGATGAAAATTTTCCTAAAATAATCCACCAAAGTTCCGCGACAGGAATGCAGGCAATCCCAACAACCGGCGTTGCACAGGGTTTAAAATATATCCAGGAATTTAATTTAAAACAATTTGATGAAAACCCGGTCGTCGTTTGCAGTTTGGGCGATAATTCTGTCACGGAAGGTGAAGTTTCGGAAGCCTTTCAGTTTGCCGCTTTGCATCAATTGCCTATCATTTATTTAGTTCAGGACAATGAATGGGGAATTTCTGTAACCAAGGAAGAAGCCAGAACTTCCGATGTTTATGATTTTGCCGCAGGTTTTGTGGGTTTAGAAAGAATGAAATTTAACGGGACTGATTTTGTGGAAAGTTTCACACATATGAAGCGTGCGTTTGATTTCGTTCGTGAAGAACAAAAACCACTTTTAGTTTGTGCAAGTACGGTTTTGATCGGTCATCATACTTCGGGTGTTCGTAGAGAATTTTATCGTGATGAAGCAGATTTAGCAAAACACAATGCAAAAGATCCGGGAATTATTCTTAAAAATTATCTGCTTTATGAGGGTTTTGATGAAACTCAATTAGAAGAAATCACCAAAGAAACCCGAAAAATCGTAGAAAAAGATTTTGAAAAAGCCATTGCAGCAGAAGAACCAGATGTAAATTCTGTAGAAGATTTTGTGTTTGTTCCCACACCAATTTTAGAAGAAACCGGAACACGCGTTCCCACAGATACAAAAGAGAAAATTGTGATGGTGGATGCGGCCATTCACGCCATTCAGGAAATCATGTACAAACATCCGGAAGCCTTACTTTACGGGCAAGATGTGGGAGAAAGAATTGGCGGTGTTTTCCGCGAAACCGTAACTTTAGGTAAAAAATTCGGAAATAAACGTGTTTTTAATACTGCGATTCAAGAAGCTTATATTATTGGTTCTACGGTTGGAATGAGCGCGGTTGGTTTAAAACCAATTGTGGAAGTTCAGTTTGCAGATTATATTTATCCAGGAATTAATCAATTAATCACAGAAATTTCAAAATCTTCTTATTTAAGTTGTGGGAAATTCCCTGTGAGTAATATTATTCGAGTTCCAACAGGCGCTTACGGCGGCGGCGGACCTTATCATAGCGGAAGTGTGGAGAGTATTTTAGCTAATATTAAAGGAATAAAAATCGCGTATCCAAGTAATGCAGCAGATTTTAAAGGTTTATTAAAAGCTGCATATTACGATCCAAATCCTGTTATCATGCTTGAACACAAAGGTTTGTATTGGAGCAAAGTTCCTGGAACTGAAGACGCAAAAACGATTGAGCCCGCTGAAGATTATATTTTACCTTTTGGAAAAGCAAATACAATTTTAGAAGCTAATAAAACTGAAATTGACGCAGGTCGATCCATGGTTATTATCACTTATGGAATGGGCGTTTATTGGTCAAAAGCAGCCGCAAAAAACCATCAAGGAAAAGTTGAAATTATAGATTTACGAACATTAATTCCATTAGATGAATCATTTGTTTTTGAAAGTGTAAAGAAACACGGAAAATGTTTAGTTTTAACAGAAGAGCCATTGCAAAACTCTTTCGCAGAAGCTTTTGCATCACGAATTTCTAAAGAATGTTTTAGATTTTTAGATGCACCGGTTGAAACTTTGGGTTCTGTAAATTTACCTGCAGTCCCAATTAATTTAATTTTAGAAAAAGAAATGTTACCGAATGCTGAGAAAGTGTCGGTGAAAATTTCAGAGATTTTGGCTTATTAGTTTCACGCAAAGACGCAAAGATTTCCGCAAAGAGCGCAATGAATCGCAAAAGAAATATTTTTTTTAACTTTAAAAAGTTTTAATTTAAACTTTAAAACCCAAAAAAATTTTGTGACTTTTGTGGTTTAAAAACTATCCCCACCAAAAAGCAGCCGCAATAATAATATAAAGTCCAATTAACGCAACACCTTCTAACCAAATGCTTTCACCATCAAATACAATAAAAGCGCTTACAATTACCGCCAAAGCAAACGCAGCTAAAAGTAAAGGACTTAACACAAATGATAAGACCGCACCACCCAAAAAGAAAGATAAAATAATTAAAATTGGATACAAAAATAAAGCGATTTGAAGAGAAGAATTCATAATTACACTTACCGCATAATCCGCTTTATTTTTTAAAGCTAACTGAATTCCCACTAAATTTTCTATTGCGTTTCCTGCGATTGCAACCACGATCAATCCAGCAAAAACATCATTAATTCCGAGAGAATCCATTGCTGGTTTTAAAGCATCAACAAACCAATCGGATACAAATGCAGCGCCTAAACCTGAACTTGCCAAAATAATTAAAGTCAATGTTAAAGACCAATCGGAATGATTTTCACGCTCATCTTCCGGTTTATCTGGTCTTAAAGATTTATCACCTTTAATAGAAAATATTAAACTTGTAGAAAAAACAACAATTAAAACAACGGCAACTAAAATATCAAGCATATTAATGTGGCTTTCTGCAGGTGTGTGAAGATAAAATGTTAAAGTAGGAACAGCCATTGCCGCAAATGCTAAAATCATTAAAACAGAATTCATTTTGGGTGCTTCGGAATGAAAATATTGTCGTCCATTTTTTAAACCGCCTAACAAAATCGCCATTCCGAAAACCAAGACCGAATTTCCTAAAATTGAACCAATTAAAGCCGATTTCACAACCGTATCTAAACCCGCTCTCAAAGCGAAAATACACACAAAAAGTTCAGGTAAATTTCCTAATGCCGATTGCAAAACACCTGTTGCAGCAGGTCCCATTCTACTTCCCAACTGTTCTGTGGCTTTGCCGACAATCATCGCTACTAAAACCAATGCAAACGCAGCAATTAAAAAAAGTAAAACAGAATTTATTTCTGAATGTGCGGCGAAACCAGTAATTGCAGTTACGATTAATGCGCCAATAATTAAAAATAAATCTTTTTTCTTCATAAACCTTTTATAAAACAAATTTAGCATTTTTTCAAAATTTTAGAGATTATTTTATTGGATTATTTTTTTTGGCAGCTTTATCCGTCTTCCGTTCCCGCTTTTTTGCTCCGCGTTCCGCTTCACAAAAAGAGCTCCACTCAAGCCGGGCTGTGAAATACGACTAATTAGTTATAACTTTTTATCATTTAAAAAGAGTGGCAAGTAAAATCAATTCCTTATTTTTGTTAAAAGTGATTTACTAAAAATGTCTCAAGAAATAAAACAGAAAATCGAGCAACTTCGCGCACAACTTCATCAATATAACTATGCTTATTATCAAAATGATGAGTCTTTAATTTCTGATCTTGAATTTGACCAAAAATTAAAAGAACTTCAAAAACTAGAAAGAGAAAATCCTGATTTTTTTGATGAAAATTCACCAACCATGCGAGTCGGTGGAGAAATCACAAAAAATTTTCCCAACATTCAACATCAATTTAGAATGTATTCTTTAGATAATTCTTATGATTTTAATGACCTTGAAGAGTGGGAAAAACGAATTGAGAAAACCTTTGGAAAAGATGAAATTGAATTTGTAGCAGAATTAAAATATGATGGTGCATCTATTTCAATTCTTTATGAAAAAGGAAAATTAATTCAGGCTGTAACGCGTGGTGATGGTTTTCAAGGAGATGAAATTACACAAAATGTAAGAACAATTTCAGACATTCCTTTAACTTTAAACGGTGATTTCCCGGAGCGTTTTTTTATGCGCGGCGAAATTTATTTAACTAGAAAAAATTTTGATAAAATAAACGAAAAGCGCGAAGAAGAAGGTCTTGATTTATTTATGAATCCGAGAAATACAGCAAGCGGAAGTTTAAAAATGCAGGATTCAGCGGAAGTTAGAAAACGAAAATTATCGGCGGTTTTATATCAGTTTATCTCTGAAGAAATTCCCGTAGAAACGCACTGGGAATTATTGCAAAAAGCAAAAACCTGGGGTTTTAATATTTCAAACGAAGCCAAACTTTGTAAAAATTTAGACGAAATAAAAGATTTCATTAATTATTGGGACAAAAAACGCCACGATCTTCCCTTCGAAATTGATGGAATTGTATTGAAAATCAATAATATAAAACAACAGCAAATTTTAGGTTACACCGCAAAATCGCCTCGTTGGGCGATGGCGTATAAATTTAAAGCAGAAAAAGTGGAGACCAAATTAGAAAGCGTAGTTTATCAGGTTGGACGAACGGGAGCAATAACGCCTGTTGCGAATTTGAAACCTGTTTTATTAGCTGGAACAACCGTAAAACGTGCGACTTTACACAACGAAGACCAAATAAAAAAACTCGGTTTGCATGAAGATGATTTCGTTTATGTCGAAAAAGGTGGCGAAATTATTCCAAAAATTGTCGGTATTAATTTAGAAAAAAGATTACCAAATTCTAAAGCAGTTAAATACATAAAAAGTTGCCCAGAATGCGGAACTGAACTTGTAAGAATGGAAGACCAAGCGAATCATTTTTGCCCGAATGAATTGCATTGTCCGCCACAAGTTGTGGGAAGAATGATTCACTACGTTTCCCGAAAAGCGTTGGATATTGAGAATTTGGGAAGTGAAACTATTGAGCAACTTTACAGGGAAAAATTAGTGGAAAATCCCGCAGATTTCTATGTTTTAACCAAAGAACAATTGTTGCCTTTGGAGAGAATGGCTGAAAAGTCGGCGCAAAATATTATTGAAAGTATTGAGAAATCAAAGGAAATTCCGTTTGAAAAAGTATTGTTTGGAATCGGTATAAAACACGTAGGAGAAACGGTTGCTAAGAAATTAGTTAAGAATTTTTCAACTATAGAAGAATTGCAAAATGCGAGTCTCGAAGAATTGGTTCAGGTGGAAGATATTGGAATTAAAATTGCGGAAAGTATTCATGAATTTTTTCAAAATCCAGAAAATCTTTTAATGGTTGAAAGATTAAAAGAATACGGTGTAAAAATGGAAAAAGATGAAAATTTCAACCAAACAATTTCTAATGTTTTAGAAGAAAAAACCTTTCTATTCACGGGAAAATTATCCCTGTTCACGCGTGAAGCTGCAGAAGAAATGGTAGAAAAAAATGGGGGAAAAAATATTTCTGCGGTTTCTAAAAATTTGGATTATCTCGTGGTTGGCGAAAAAGCCGGAAGCAAATTAAAAAAAGCACAGGATTTGGGCACGATTACAATTTTGGATGAACAGGAATTTTTGGATTTATTTAATTAAAAAACCGCATAATCTGATTAAATTTTCCCGCAAATTTTGCAGAGAACGCAGATTAATATCTGTACAAAAATTAAAAATCTGCTTAATCTGTACAATCTGCGAAAGTAAAAAAAATAGAACCACAAGAATGAATTCCGAATTTGTAGAACAAAAATTAGAGCATAAAAAAATCCCCATTACGGCGATGCGGAAGTTGGTTTTGGATGTTTTCTTATCTGAAAAAAAATCGATTTCACTCGCTGATTTAGAAACAATTTTAGAAAATTCTGACCGAAGCACACTTTATAGAACCCTAAAAACTTTTGAGCAAAAAGGACTTATTCACGGGATTCAGGAGAATAATACGACGCAGTATTTACTTTGCAACGACGCTTGCGATGAAGATAATCATTATGACTTTCACCTGCATTTTTACTGCAACAAATGTGAAAAAACAACGTGTTTGGAAGATGTCGATTTTGAAGGTTTAAAATTCCCGAAAGGTTACAAAATCCAAGATTTAAAATTCGTGGCAAACGGTATTTGCAAAGAATGCACGCAAATAATGCAATAGTGTTGCACTTTGTTTTTGGCTAATTTTGTAAAAAAATTATTAAATGTCACAATCTTGCTGCAGCACAGAGGAAACTTCTCATAACCACGACGATCACGATCATTCCCAAGAAAATGCAAATAATAGTCTTTTACAACTATTCTTTCCTGCTATAATTTCTTTTATATTATTAATAATAGGTATAATTCTCGATTATATCTTAAAACCGACTTGGTTTCAAGGTTATTTTAGAATTGCACTTTATATTTTGGCTTATATTCCAGTCGGTTTTCCGGTTTTAAAAGAAGCTTTTGAAAGTATTAAAAAAGGTCAATTTTTTTCAGAGTTTTTCCTAATGTCGATTGCTGCAATTGGCGCATTTGCAATTGGTGAATATCCAGAGGGCGTTGCAGTGATGCTTTTTTACAGCGTGGGAGAAAATTTTCAAATTTTAGCAGTTCGTCGGGCAAAAGGAAATATTAAAAATCTTTTAGACCAAAGACCAGATGAGGTGACGATTTTAGAAAATAATATTCCGAAAACAATTAAAGCCGAAAAAGTTGAAGTAGGCCATTTTGTACAATTAAAACCTGGCGAAAAATTGGCTTTGGACGGCGAACTCATTTCTGAACGCGCAAGTTTCAATACCGCCGCTTTAACTGGCGAAAGTAAACCAGATTCCAAGAAAAAAGGTGACCCTGTTTTTGCCGGAATGATTAATTTAAACTCGGTTTCTGAGGTGGTAATTACCAAAAAATACAATGATAGCAAATTGTCTAAAATTTTAGAATTGGTTCAAAATGCGTCCTCGCAAAAAGCACCCACCGAACTTTTCATTAAAAAATTTGCGAAAATCTACACTCCGATTGTAGTTTATCTTTCAATTGCAATCACATTTCTACCCTACTTTTTTGTTGCAGATTATGAGTTTAGAAATTGGTTGTACCGTGCTTTGGTTTTTCTTGTAATTTCTTGTCCTTGTGCTTTGGTAATCAGTATTCCGCTCGGATATTTTGGTGGAATTGGCGCCGCGAGCAGAAACGGAATTTTATTTAAAGGTGGAAATTTTTTAGATTCTTTAGCCAAAATTCAGAATGTGGTGATGGACAAAACTGGCACGATGACGGAAGGTGTTTTTAAAGTTCAAGACATAAAAATTGACAAAAATTTTAATGAAAAAGATATTCTAGAAAAATTAAATTTAATAGAAAGTAAATCTACGCATCCGATTGCGACGGCGATTCACGATTTTGTGGGTGAAATAAATCACGCACAAAATATTTCTAATATTGAAGAAATTGCCGGTTTTGGTTTGAAAGCCAATTTTAATAGTAAAGAATTTCTAGCAGGAAACTTTAAATTACTGGAAAAATTCAATATTAAATATGATAAAAATTTAGAAAATAATCCTGAAAGTGTAGTTGCCATCGCTTTCGACAATTACTTTGTCGGCTATATTACAATAGCAGATGAAATTAAAAAAGAGGCAAAATCCGCGGTTGAGTCGTTGAAAAAATTAGGAATAAAAGTCACCATGTTGAGTGGCGATAAAACCGCGGTTGTTGAAAAAGTTGCCAAAACTTTGGGTATTCAAAATTATTTTGGAAGTCTATTGCCAGAAGATAAAGTGTCAGAATTAAATAAAATTAAAGCCAGAAAAGAAACCGTGGCTTTCGTTGGTGATGGTGTAAATGATGCACCGGTTGTTGCGCTTTCAGATGTCGGAATTGCGATGGGCGGTTTGGGAAGTGATGCAACTGTAGAAACAGCGGATGTTGTGATTCAGGACGATAAACCGACTAAAATTCCAATGGCTATTAAAATCGGAAAAGAAACCAAAAAAATTGTGTGGCAAAATATTTCGCTGGCTTTTGGAGTAAAATTTATTGTTTTAATTTTGGGCGCAGGTGGTTTAGCGACAATGTGGGAAGCGGTTTTTGCGGATGTTGGTGTGGCACTTTTGGCAATTTTGAATGCGGTGAGAATTCAGAAAATGAAGTTCTGATTTTTAGATTTTAAATTTTAGATTTTTTGAAAGTTAAAATTTAGTTTCTCATTTGGTTAAAATTTTTAAATTTTAAAAATCCTTTTAATTTTAGTATTTTAGGACTTTTAAAAATTGATATGAAGAAACAAATAATTATAGCAGCTTTTTTATTTAATTCTGCTTTTGCAATAGCGCAAGAATACGGTGGAATGTGGATTCCAACCGAGGTGAATGAAAAAGAAATGAAATCTTTGGGCATGAATATTTCCGCCAAAGATATTTGGAACACTAATAGACCGAGTATAAAAGACGCGGTTGTTCAATTTAACGGCGGTTGTACGGCTGAAATTATTTCTCCAAATGGTTTACTCTTAACAAATCACCATTGCGGATTTGGACAAATTCAATCACATTCTACCGTGGAAAATGATCTGCTTTCTAACGGTTTTTGGGCAAAAGATATGAAGGGTGAACTTTCAAATCCAGGGGTTAAAGTGGATTTTATAACAGACATCAAAGAAGTCACAGATCAGGTTTTAGCTAACACAAAAAATTTAGGTGAAAAACAAACTTCAGCAATGATTAAAGCAAATATTGCAACAACAATTGCCGGTTTTAAAAATAATTCTTTTCAAAAAGTAATTATTAAACCAATGTATGACGGCAATAAATATTATGCTTTCGTTATTGAAACTTTTAAAGACATAAGATTGGTTGGTGCACCGCCGCAAAGTATTGGAAAATTTGGTTCTGATAACGATAATTGGGTTTGGCCACGTCATACAGGAGATTTTTCAATGTTTAGAATTTATGCAGATAAAAATAATAATCCTGCTGAATATTCTGTAGATAATGTACCATATAAACCCAAATATTTTTTACCAATTTCTTTAAAAGATAAAAAAGAAGATGATTTTACTTTTGTGTTTGGATTTCCGGGCAGAACTCAGGAATATTTACCGTCAATCGCTATTGAGAAAATAATTGATGACATAGATCCAGCGAAAATAAAAGTTAGAGAAATTGCATTAAAAACTTTGAACGAAAAAATGCGAACTGACGATGCAACTCGTCTAAAATATGCATCAAAATACGCATCAGTAGCTAATTATTGGAAAAAATGGATCGGCGAAGTGGAAGGATTAAAAAAATCTAAAGCCGTTCAAAAAAAGCAAGAGTATGAGATGCATTTAGAGAAAAAAAATCCAGAAATTAAAACCACAATTTCTAAATTTAATACACTTTATACTGAACAAGCGCCATACGCTTTAAACAACGCTTATTACGGCGAAGTTGTGAGAAATGCTGAAACTTTAAGATTAGCTAATTATTATATTAATTATGTAGATGCCAAAGAAAGTGGAAAAATGTCACGTGAAGCTGAAAATCGTTTTGCAGAAACACTTTCAAATTTCTATAAAGATTATGAAGGCGCTTTAGATGCAAAAGTAACCGCAGAATTATTGGCTTTGTATCAACAAAAAACGCCTGCAGAATTTTTACCAGATGATTTCAAACAATTTTCTAATGTTTCTGAAAATTATACAACTATAGAAAATTGGTCTAAAAATTCACTTATTTCTGGTCGAGGAAATTTGAATGGAAAAATGGCAAGTACAAATGTTAAAGCGCTATTAGAAGAACCAGATTTTATAAATTCAATTAAAAAAGATCCTTTTTATATCTTAGCAAATAACTTGAAAGAAAGTTATATGACTAAAGTTGACGGCAAATTTAATGACTACCAAACGGAAATAAATGAATTGCAAAAAACTTACATGGCGCAATTATTGGCGACCGATAAAGACAGAAAATTTTTTCCTGATGCGAATTCTACTTTGCGTGTGACTTATGGACAAGTGAAAGGTTCAAATCCAAGAGACGCTGTTTATTACGGTTATCAAACGCATTTAGCAGGAGTGATGGAGAAATATGTTCCTGGAGATTATGAGTTTGATGTGCCGAAAAAATTAATTAATCTTTACAATACTAAAGATTACGGCGTTTACAAAGATGCAACAGGTGATGTTCCTGTAAATTTCACGGCCACCAATCACACAACTGGCGGAAATTCTGGCAGTCCAACTTTAGACGCTAACGGAAATTTAATCGGTATAAACTTCGACAGACAATGGGAAGGAACGATGAGTGACATTAATTATGATCCGAAATTATGCCGAAATATAATGGTGGATATAAAATATGTCTTATTCATTATCGATAAATACGCCGATGCAAAATGGCTTTTAAATGAAATGAAAATTGTGAAATAATATTCATCCACTAAATAGAAAAACGCGCGTTATAGCGCGTTTTTTTGAATTAAAAAAAAAGGATTAATATCCAAAAATCTCCGCCAAAGATAATTCCTGAAATTCTCCCAATTTTTCAAGCGCTTTTATATCTAAATTTTCTTTTTTACCAATAATTGCGGTGTTAAATTTTAATGGTTTTACATTAGAATTATAGAAATCCGTCAAATCTTCTAAGGTTAATTTTCCGATTTCCTTATAAACTTCTTCTCGTAAATCGTAATCAACATTCAATTTTTCTAACCGTAGTTTATTGAAAAATATATTGGTTCGATTAATTCTTCCTGATTCAATTTTTTTAAAAGCAGAGTTTTTAGAATTGATAAACTGAAACTCAACTTGTGGTAAATTTTCCATCAATTCATCCATCGCATCCACTGCAATTTTTAATTTATCCGGTTGCGTTCCGATATAGGTTGAAATATAATCTGGATGAGAAATTTCTGCATTTGCGGCGTAAGAAACATAGGCAGAATACGCCAAACTTTTACTTTCACGTAATTCCTGAAAAATAATAGAAGACAATCCGCTTCCAAAATATTCATTAAAAACATTTATTTTTCCAAAATTTTCAATGTTTACAAGATTTCCTTTCGCTACTTTGCTCATTTCCAATTGCACCATTTCATAATTTGCGAAATAAACTTTGCCCGAAGTTTTCGGTTCTGGGTAAATTTTTGGTTCAAGAATTTTATATAATTCCGGTTTTATAAACGGTTCTGCAAACTGCAAAAACTGTGTTAAATTTTTTCCATAAAAGAAAATTTGATACGGAAAACTGAAGATTTTTTTAATTTTATCTGTCAAACTTTTTACATCAATACTTTTTAATTCTTTCTCCGAAATTAAATCGCGTTTTCGAGAATTTTTTCCAAATTTTGCGTAATCAACCAAAGCAGAAAAAATTCTGTTTTTATCTTTTTTCGCTGCTTCTCTACTTTCTAAAATTGTATTTACAAACTCTAAATAAACATTTTGCTCCGGTTTTACAGTTGTCATCAAATGATGCAAAAGCGCCATTCCTTTGGAAATATTTTCTTCTAAACCAATGAGAGAAATTCGCAATTCATTGTGTGTTGTTTTAAAATCATTAGAAATTCCCAGTTTATAAAACTCTTGATTAAGCTGATCAGCTGAAAAATTGGCAGTTCCAAAATACTGCAAAACTTGCATCGCTAAACCCAATTCTTTATCATTATCGCTTCCAAAAGGAAATATATAATGAACTTGCGCCAAATTATTTTCCTTATTTTTTACAAAGCTGATTTTCTTTTCCCGCAAAATTGTAGATTCAATTTCTTTTTGGTAATCAATAAAGACAGGTTTTATCGGAAGTGTTTTTTGTGCTAAAATTCGTTTTAAAAAATCAGATTTTACATCTCTATTGATTTTTATTGGTGTTATTCCTGGATTATCAACTCGAATTAAATCTTCATTTTCGGCTTTTTCTTTGTAAACTACAACATAATTTTCTTTAAAAAAATCATTTGCAAAAACCACAATTTCTTCTTTTGTGATGCTTTCGTATTCCGACATTTCTTGCAATTCTTCCTGCCAAGTTCTGTTTTTTATATAAGTGTCGTAAAGATTACATGCTAAACCATCTGCAGTTTCTAAGGCTTTTAAACGCTGTAATTTAAAGTCATTGAAAATCGCTTCCAGAAGCCAATCTTCAAATTCTCCTTTTTTAATTAAATTAATTTGCTCCAAAAGCATTGCAATTCCTTCCTCTAAACTTTGCTCTTCTTTCGGAACAATTACGGCAGAAAAATAGCCGTAATTTTTAAAACCTGTTGAAAAAGCTTGAGCAAAAAGTGCTTTTTGGGCTTGATTAATATTTAAATCCAAAAGTCCAGCTTCTCCTCTATTTGTTAAAATATTAGCGCAAATATCTGCCAATTGGGATTCTCTTGAACCATAACTGTCAGTTCTCCACGCAATTTGAGCACGAGCAATTGTAGGAGATTTTACGACTTTTTTAGAAATTTTGGTTAAAGGTTTTTCAAGTATTTTTTCCTTTAAAGGCAATTCTTTCGGTTTTAATTTACCAAAATATTTGTCAACTAATTTTATGGTTTCCTTAAATTCAAAATCACCTACCAAAACTAAAGCATAATTATTCGGCACGTAAAAATCCTCAAAATATTGATGAATAGCTTTCATAGAAGGATTTTTCAAATGTTCTGCTTTTCCCAAAGTGGTTTGTTGCCCGTTTGGATGTGTAGGAAAAAGCAATTCCATCAAAGCATAGTTAGTAATTCTGCCGTCATTATCTTGCGCTCGATTAAATTCTTCATACACAGATTCCAATTCAGTATGAAATAATCTTAAAGTCAATTCAGAAAAACGTTCCTTTTCAATTTCCAACCATTTTTCCAGTTCGTTATTTGGAATATTATTTTTGTAAACCGTTTCATCTAACCAAGTATGAGCATTTGTTCCAGTTGCACCGAGTGAAGAAATCGCTTTGTCATATTCATTTGCGATGGCAAATTCACTCGCTTTTTGCGAAACTTCATCTATTTTTTTATAAATTTCTTTCTTTTTTTGTATGTCTTTTTCAGATTTATGAGCTTCATATAATTCAGAAATTTGGTCTAAATATTTTTTTTCTTCTCGCCAATTTAAAGTTCCAAGCTTTGAAGTTCCTTTAAACATCATGTGTTCTAAATAATGGGCTAAACCTGTGTTGTCTTTTGGATCATTATTACTTCCCGTTTTTACCGGGATATAAGTTTGAATTTTTGGCGCATCAAAATTTTGAGCTAAAAAAACTTGTAAGCCATTTTTTAAAGTATAAATTCTAACTTTATTAGGGTCGTTTTCGAAAGTTTTATAAGTAAAACCGTTTTCGTCGGTCGTAGAAATTTCAGGAAATTGCGTGGAAATCATTTAGTAGAAAAATTAATTTTAATAGAATTTTACTTAAAATTCCATCTTGCGAAAATACAGAATTCAGAAATGTTTTCTCATTTCTTTTCATTCTAATTTTAAGAAAAATCCGTAATTATTTTTTAGCTAAACGTTCTTTTTTTGGAACTGAATTTAAAATTGTATAAACAGAATCATTTCTAATTCTCCCTTTTAAGGCAGAATATTTGGAACTATCTTTTGGTTTTGAATTTGGCATAATCATTAAAGGAGTTTTTGTCTTATTTAACTGATTTAATAACAATTTGCTTTTGGATAATTGAATTGTATCATTTTGTGGTATAATTTCAATTTTAGTTAATGGAATAGTTTCGGAAGTTTTTTCCTGTGCAAAAGTCATTAAAGAAATCAAAGTAAATACTGCAATTAACCTAAATTTAAACATATTTCTAATTTTTAATAAAGTTATAAAAAAACTCAATAAAAGTATTAATGATTTTTTTTAAATCTCAAATACCTTATTTTTGCAAAAATTATTTTATGCAAAACTATTTAGAATTTAACTTTAAAATTAAACCAGTTCAACCGTGGAGTGATATTTTGATGGCGGAATTAATTGAAATTGGTTTCGATAGTTTTACAGAAGAACATGACGGAATTTTGGCTTATATTCAAAAAGAATTTTTTAGTGAAAATGAATTAAAAACTTTGGATTTGCTTAATAATCCTGAAGTTGAAATTTTTTACACTTCCCAAGAAATGCCCAATATTAATTGGAACGAAGAATGGGAAAAAAACTTTTCGCCGATTATTGTTGAAGATAAAGTTTCGATTCGGGCAGAATTTCACGAAGCTAAAAACCTGCCTTTTGAAATTATCATTCAGCCAAAAATGTCTTTCGGAACGGGACATCACGCGACAACTTATTTGATGATTCAGCAAATGTTGGATATGGATTTTAAAGGGAAAACCGTTCTAGATATGGGTTGCGGAACTTCTGTTTTGGCGATTTTCGCAAAAATGAGTGGTGCGGCAGAAACTTTGGGAATTGATATTGATGAATGGTCTGTGGAAAACTCTATAGAAAATGCAGCGAGAAATAATGTTGACTTCAAAGTTGAATTAGGAACTGCAGATAATTTAGGAAAAGAAAGTTTTGATATTATTTTAGCCAATATCAACCGAAATATTTTGATTTCCGATATTCCAATTTATGTAAAAAACTTGAATGAAAACGGTGAACTTTTGCTTTCCGGTTTGTGTTTCTTTGATGTGGACGATATTTTGGAAGTTTGTAATGCTGAAAATTTAAAACTAACGAAGAAAATTCAGCGGGAAGAATGGGTTTCTTTACTGCTTGAGAAATAATTTCTTTTTTACCACAAAGTCACAAAGGATTAATTCCAAAATTATTCTTACAGTTCATAAAGGAGAAAATCTGAAGATTTTCAGAAAATTTGCGTACTTACTACAAGAAAAAAATTATACATTTTTAAAAAATTAAAACTTTGTGACTTTGTGGTTTTATTTAATTGGTCTTAGATTGATTATGTTCATCGTTTTGAACAATGAATGAAGTTTACAAAACCTGCAACTTCAATTCTATAGATTTCCCAAAGAATTTTTTAGAAATTTTTTCAAAGTTTTTGGTGAGATCCGAAAGATAAAAATCATAACTTGCTTCTGGATTTTGCTCATTTAGCAAGTGTCGTTTTTCCAAAGAATGTCTTACTTGATTTGCCACGATATTCGGTGAATCTATTACTCTCACACGATTTCCATAATATTGGCGGATTTCATCAATCAACAAGGGATAATGCGTACAACCCAAAATTAAAGTTTCAATATTTTTTAATTTTTGATTGCTCAAATAATGGTAAATAATGGAATGTGTAATCGCGTGATTCTTAAAACCTTCTTCTATCGCGGGAACCAGAAGTGGTGTCGCCAATTCATCTACTTTAATAAATTTATTATGTTTTCTGATACTTTTGCGGTAAAGTCCAGAATTTATGGTTGCTTTTGTTGCAATAACTCCGACATTTGTGTGAATTTCAAAAGCGACTTTTTCCGCTACAGGATTTATAACATCAAACACCAAAGCTTGGTTTTGTACCAATTCTAAAACTTCTTTTAAGGCATTTGCTGTCGCAGAATTACACGCAATTACAATCGCTTTACAATTTTTTTCCAATAAAAATTGTGCAATTTTTACGGAATATCCTATGATTGCATCTTTGGATTTATCACCGTAAGGTAAATGTTTTGTATCACCGAAATAAATCAGATTTTCGTGTGGCATTAAGCGTTTTATCTCTTTTGCAACGGTTAATCCACCGACGCCCGAATCAAAAATACCGATGGGTTGTGAGGCGGAAAGATGAGTGAAGTTTTCTTTTTGTGTTTTCAAAAGTTTGAAATTGAATAGACAAATTTAATGAATTTTTAGAAACTATTTTATGGATTTTTCTTAACACAAATAGCAGTAATATTCTTTAATTAAAAACACAAATGACACAAATTTGAAATCTTGAATCTAAACCAGAAATAAATCGCTTGCAATTCCATCTGCGAGGAACCAATGTTTTTCTGGGATTTTTAAATAATTATTATCTAAAATTAGAAATCCATCATTTAATTTTTGCTGAATTGTAGTTTGTGATTTTTCTAAAAATTCTTCGGTAAATTTCTCTTTTAATTTTAAAAAATCTACTCCTAAACTTGTTCTTAAACCAATCATCAACATTTCATTAAACTGTTCTTTTTCACTTAAAATTTCTGTTTCTAATGCTAATTTATTTTGTGAAATTTCTTGAATATATTTCTGATTATTTGCTACATTCCAACTTCTTTTGTTATTTCCGTTATACGAATGTGCGGATGGACCGATTCCAAGATATTCATTATAATTCCAATACGCGGAATTGTGTTTGGAATGAAAACCGGGTTTTGCAAAATTGGAAATTTCGTAATGTTGAAAGCCATTTTCCTTTAAAAAACCGGACATAAAATAAAATTCTTCATTTTGTTCAGATTCATTTGGTTCAGAAATTTTATTAGTTAAAACCCATTGATGTAGCGCGGTTTTTGGTTCAACCGTTAAAGCATAAGACGAAATATGCGGAACTTCTAACTCAATTGTTTTTTGAAGATTTTGCTTCCAAATTTCCATATTTGAAGTTGGCGAACCATAAATTAAATCGATGCTTAAATTTTCAAAACCAAAATCTTGCGCTCGTTTGATGGAACTTTCTGCTTCGGCTGAATTGTGCGCGCGATTCATCATTTTTAAATCGGGTTCGTAAAAAGATTGTGTTCCGATTGATAAACGATTAAACTCTGTTTTAGATAATTCTTTTAAAAAATTTTGACTTAAATCATCTGGATTTGCTTCTAAAGTTATTTCAATATTTTCATCAAAAGTGTAATGTTTTAAAACTTCATCTATTAAAAATTTTAAATCATCTACTTTTAATAAAGATGGTGTTCCACCGCCGAAATACAAAGATTTTAAGGTTTTATTTTCTAATTCATTTTGGCGCATTTTTATTTCTTTTGCCATCGCAGAAATCATTTCATTTTTTAAATTTAATGAAGTAGAAAAATGGAAATTGCAATAGCTGCATTTTTGTTTGCAGAAAGGAATGTGGAGGTAAATCAAGGATTTAGGTTGTAGATTTTAGAAAAAATTATAGAAATATTGAATAAATTAAATGTTTTTCAGCGTTCACTTGCAGCCCGACTTGAGCGGAAATCCTTTTGTGAGGAGGAACGACGAACAAAAGATTGGGAGCGGAAGGCGGAAAAAGCTGCCCAAAAAAAATCTATCGGTATCTGTAACCTCGACTGTTTATAAAATTATCAAAATTATAACCAATACTCAACATAAAACTGTTTCCGCCGTAAGATTGAATATCGGACATTCCCATATTATAAGTCGCGCCAAAAGTAAATTTATTAATTTTCGCTTTTATAATCGGAGATAAACTGAGTTGTTGACTTCCAACATTATCATTCGCAGTACGGAAACTAACGCCAGCTGCAAAAAGATTGGTGTCATTATAAACTTTAGCTAAAATATTAAAATCAACCAATTTAGAAGAATTGGTATTTAAGTTAACCAAAACCGAAGGTTCTAAAGAAAATCCTTCTGTAAGAATATAATTATAACCCAGATTTAAAATATATTTTGTTGGCGACGGTTCTATTCCGTTTACAACTGGAATATCGTTTGTTAAAGGAATATCTACAATTGAAGCGCCTGCAAAGAAATTTTTGTAAGTTGCTTGTAAACCAAGATTTGCGTAAACTATGAAAATATTATTATTTCCTTCATAAAGCAAAGGGTCATTTGGGTCTTGCGGATTTAAAGCGCCATAGTCAAAACTCATGTTATAAAAGTTAACATTGGTTCCGAAAGAAAATTGGTCTTTTCTTTCACCATCATCACTTAGCGGAATAAAATAAGCGGCTCCTGCGGAAATTCCATTGGATGAAATGGGTCCATTTTGATCACGGAAAAATGAAATTCCTGCTCCGACTCTATCAAAAACATTGGCATGAATTCCTATGGATTGTACATTTGGAGATTCTGAAAGTTTTGAAAATTGTTTTTGATAATTTCCATTGATTACCACATCATCTGTCTCACCATAATGTGCGGGATTTAATAAAAACTGTCCATCTAAAAGGTATTGTTGATAAATTGGCAAAGTTTCTTGCGCGACAGCAAAACCACTCATTAATACAACAAAAAATATATATAATTTTCTCACACTCTTTTTTAAAAACTAATAACGCCAAATTTAGGTAAAAAATATAAAATCTAATTGTTTTCTAAATAATTTCGCCATTTTTCTATAGCTTCTTGCATATCTTTTGGCATCGGACTTTCAAAATACATTTCTTCTTTAGTTACAGGATGTATAAAACCTAAGCTATGTGCATGCAAAGCGTGTCTGGGTAAAATTTCAAAAATGTTTTGAACGAATTTTTTATATTTTGGTAAATTAATTCCTTTTAAAATATGATGTCCTTCATAACGCTCATCATTAAATAAAGTATGACCTATATGTTTAAAATGTGCCCTAATTTGGTGAGTTCTTCCAGTTTCCAATTTACATTCTACCCAAGTAATGTATTTAAATCTTTCTAAAACTTTGTAATGTGTAACGGCGTGCTTTCCAAAACTTCCATCTTCGAAAGTAAACATTTGCATTCTGTTTTTTGGATGTCGACCAATATTTCCTGTAATTGTTCCTTCATCTTCAGTAAAATTTCCCCACGCAAAAGCCCAATAAAGTCTTTTAGTTGTGCGGTCAAAAAATTGTTTTGCTAAAAAACTCAAAGCATATTCATTTTTTGCAATTACGAGCAAACCGGACGTGTCTTTATCAATTCTGTGGACTAAACCAACGCGGTCTAAATCGGATTTAAAATTTTTATCTTTTTGAAAATGAAAAGCCAACGCATTAATTAAAGTTCCGTCCCAATTGCCGTGTCCTGGATGAACAACCATTCCCGCTTCTTTATCTACAACTAAAACATCATTGTCTTCATAAATAATATTTAAAGGAATATCTTGTGGAACAATTATATTTTCTCTCGGCGGATGTGCCAAAAGAACGGAAATTTCGTCTCCTGGTTTTACGCGATAATTTTGTTTTACTGCTTTTCCATTAACCCAAACATTTCCTGCGCGACAAGCTTGTGAGACTTTATTTCTGGTAGAATTTTGACGAAAAATTAACAAATATTTATCTATTCTAAGCAAGGATTGATTTGCGTCAACTTTTATATTAAAATGCTCGTAGAGACCAGAGTTTTCTTCGTCATTTTCATTATCTTCTAAACTATCGTTTTCGCTTTTCATTTATATTTTTAAAATAAAAAAACTTCAACAAAGTCAAAGTTTTTTTAGTTAAATAATTTTTTATTCTACTACCACTTTTTTGGCTTTTGGCTTCACCGGAGTTGGTTTTGGTGTAACTTTAGGAGCTGCAGTTGTAGTGGTTTTTTCAACTTTTGGTTTTGAATCTTGTTCCGGTTTAGGTTTCACTTCCGGTTTAGATTCATTTGGGATTTTCACCGGTTCATCGTAAACTGGCGGTACATAATCTTTGATGCGAGTGGAAGTAGTATCAATTCTAATTCTATACATAGAATTTAATTGAGAAATTTTACTTCCCAATTCTGCGGGTGTTTTTTTACTTGCCCATAAATCAATTTGCATTCCTTGATCTCGAACCGAATTACTTTCAGGATCTTGATAATAAACGATATCCGATTCGTCTCTTCCACCATCTTCATGTTCTACAAGACCAACTTCAAAAAGATTTTGTGCAATAATTGCTTTAGCTTCTTGAACTGTTAAACCGACCAAATTTGGAATTGAAATGTTTCTTTTTGGCCCTGCTCCAATAACTAAATCAATCACGCTAAACTTAGGAAGTAAAGTTCCTGGTTTTAAAATGCTTCCATTAAGTTGCATTCTAAGAACTGCATCTGTTTGGATACTCGGTTCATAAATTGTATCTCCCACTTTTAAACCTACAGCTTCTAAATTTCTAAAAGCTGTATTCTTATATTTATCAATAATGTCTGGAACTGTAACTGGAGCCCAAGAACGCGGATTAACAAGTAATGTCACAATTCGCCCATCTTTTACATGAGATCCTGCTGCAGGAAACATTTTTAAGATTTGAAATGGTTTATATTTAGGATTAAATTCTGCGCTATCAACTTCATATTCTAAGCCAGTTTCATCTAAAATTTTTATTCCATCTTGTGTAGATTTATTGACTAAACTCGGTATAACGATTTCTTTACCATGATTGGTATGAAATTCTAACCACCGAAATGTAAGCCAAACAAGTCCAGTAAAAATAAGCATAGCAAGGAGTAGATTTACTAATACTTTCCAATGGAAAAGTGATTTCAGCATAGTTTTTATTTAATTAAAATAATAACGCAAATATATAAAAATTCTTTTTCCGTTTGGGAATAGAAAAATATTTAAATTCTTAAAATAGATTTATAATTAGCTATTTTACCAAAAAACATTTCTCTAAATTTGCTACATTAATTTTCTCCTATGATTAAGAAAAATATTGCCGTTGTTATGGGCGGCTATTCTGATGAATATGTAGTTTCACTAAAAAGTGGACAACTAATTTATGACTCTTTAAATAAAGATTTATATAATGTTTACAAAGTACAAATCTTAAAAGATGGTTGGTTTTTCATAGATGACCGAGGTGATAAAATGGAAATAGATAAATCTGATTTTTGTGTCAATTTATCAAGCGGTTATAAAGTGAAATTTGATGTTTGTTTTAATATTATCCACGGAACTCCTGGAGAAAATGGCATTCTGCAAGCTTATTGGGACGCAGTTGGACAAAAATATACCGGTTGTAATTTTTATCAAAGCGCTCTTACTTTTAATAAAAAAGATACACTTGCTGTACTTTCAAAATATAATATTCCTTCCGCGAAAAGTATTTATTTAAGAAAAGGAGAAACGGTTTCGGAAGAAGAAGTGGTGGAGAAATTGGGACTTCCAGTTTTTGTAAAACCCAATCAATCTGGATCTTCTTTGGGAATTACAAAATTAAAAGATATTAAAAACTTACAAAAAGCAATTGATTTTGCCTTCGCAGAAGATGATGAAATTTTAATAGAAAGTTTCCTCGACGGAATGGAAGTTTCAGTTGGAGTTCTAGATTATAAAGGTGAAACCCTAGTTTTGGGAATTACAGAAATAGTTTCTGAAAATGAATTTTTTGATTATGAAGCTAAATATGAAGGTGCTTCCCAAGAAATTACACCCGCAAGAATTGATGATGAAACGAGAAAAAAAATAGAAAATATTGCCATAAAAGCGTACAATTCTTTAGGAATGAGCGGCTTTTCTCGATCAGAATTTATAATTATGAACGGAACTCCATATATGTTGGAAATGAATACCAATCCTGGATTTTCCCCGGCGAGTATTTTACCACAACAAGCCAAACATTATGGAATTTCTTTGGAAGATTTGTGTGGTCACGAAATAGAAAAAGCTTTGGCAAAATAATAAAGAAAAACTATACTTATGAAATCGCGATTTAGAAATTTGAAAATAAACAAGCATTAAATTAGACGAGTTTGTAAGAACTTTGAAAACAAAAAATAATTTAAAATATGAAAACTGCAGTATTCCCGGGTTCTTTTGACCCCATTACACTTGGTCATTTCGATATTGTAGAAAGAGCAGTACCACTTTTTGATAAAATAATAATTGCAATCGGGCAAAATTCTCAAAAGAAATATATGTTTACTTTAGAACAAAGAATTAATTTTATTAAAGAAACATTCAAAGATTTTCCCAACGTAGAAGTAGATTCTTTTGAAGGTTTAACCATTGATTATTGCCGAAGTAAAAATGTTAATTTTATTCTTCGTGGACTTAGAAATCCTGCCGATTTCGAATTTGAAAAAGCCATCGCACAAACCAACCGAACTTTAACGCATGACAATAAAATAGAAACTATTTTTCTTTTAACTTCCGCTGGTAAATCCTTTATTAGCAGCAGTATTGTAAGAGAAATTATTTCATTTAAAGGAAATTATGAAATATTAGTTCCAGATGCGGTAAAAGTATAAGCAATTGGTAATTGGTAATTAATAATTGGTAATTGGTAATTGGTAATTAACAAAAAAACAGTAAAATTAAAATTAATTAAAATGGGTAATTTAGATTTTAATCAAACTTTTCGAGACAGAACTAAAAAACTATGCATTGCAATTATTAAATCATTATCTCCATTAAAATATTCCGAAGATTTGTCCGTCATTAGAAAACAAATATACCGATGTTCTTCATCAATAGCTGCAAATTATAGAGCAGTTGGAAGAGCAAGATCGGAAAAAGAAAAATTTTCAAAATTATGTATTGTTGTTGAAGAAGCAGATGAAACTCAATTTTGGTTAGAAGTGATTGAAGAATTAGACTATTTACCAATAGAAATATTTCTACCTTTAAAATCTGAATGCGACGAAATTGTAAAAGTAATGACGAGTTATAAAAAGAAACTGTCCGATAAGATCCCAAAATAATTTTTTATATTACTCATTACCAATTATTTATTACCCATTTTTAAATGCACGAACAAATAAATTTTATCATCGAAATTCTAGGAACAATTGCTTTTGCAATGTCTGGTTCCTTTGCGGCGATGCAAAAAAGATTTGATCCATTTGGCGTCTTAATTATTGCCTTTGTTACTTCAGTTGGTGGCGGAACTGTGCGAGATGTTTTGCTAGATGTTCCGGTTTTTTGGATGCACGATATTTTTATTTGTGTTGTCGTTTTTGTTTCTTGTATTTTTGCGATGCTTGTAAAATCCTTTGAAAAGAAATTTCGTGTAACATTATTTTTATTTGACAGTTTTGGTTTGGGATTATTTACAATTGTAGGTGTTCAGAAAGGACTTTCTGCAAATCTTCATCCAGTTATTTGTCTTACTTTGGGAACAATTACAGGTTGTTTTGGAGGTGTAATTCGGGATATTTTACTTAATAGAATTCCACTCATTTTTAGGAAAGAAATTTACGCAACAGCATGTTTAGTGGGCGGTTTATTCTTTTTAATCGCAGTAAAATATTTTACTTTTTCTTATACCTTTGTACAGATTTTTACAATTTTAACGATTGTAATTATTAGAACTTTAGCTGTGAGATTTCAATGGGAAATTCCAAAATTTTATTGGTCCGATCGTAATAATTCGGAAATGTAACCAAAAAAAATTCTGAAAAATACTTCCAGAATTGAATTATTTAAAATATTATTCCTTAAAATTTACCGCGGTTTCGCATGTTTGGATTATGCATGTGTTTTTGCATTGTCGGTAATTTCATTTGGTCTTTTAGCATTTTTATTTGTTCAGTCATCATACCTGAAGTGTCTAATTTTTTTGCTTCTTCTAAAAGTCTTGCGCCTTCTTGTCTTCTACCTTTTTGCAACGCTCCTGCTGCTAAATTTAAAGTTGCCATTGCACGATCGTGTTTCATATTAAGACCAAAATCTAAGGCTTTTTTCATTAATGGTTCTACTTTTTGTGGCTCTTTTTCAGCAAAAGTCAAACCTCTCAAATAATGAAAATAACCAAACTGTGATTTATGAAGTTGCTTTTTATAATCTGTAATACTATCTAACCAATCTCCAGCTTTTTCCATTTTTTGCTTTCTTAATTGATAAAATGCTAAAAGAATAAATTCATTTTTAAAAAATAAAAATATTGGAATTCCTGCTAAAATTACGACTACAATTCCCCATCCAATTTGTCTGTTCATCATTAAGAAAACGCCTAAAGCAATAATTACCGCAGAAATTAAAAATTTTATATACTTATTCATTTATTTATTTTAATTGTGCAAAGATAGAATTCAAAAGTTAGAATTCAAAGTTTAAACTTTATAGATTTATCAGAAAAAAAATCAATAAAATTTATTTTATAGCTTATTTAAAATTCTACAGCAAAAGAGACAAAAGAAAATATGATTTTTAAGAAATTCAAAAGTTGCAAAATGAATACAAATAACATTTCACTTTTGCCTCCTTTGATTTCCTAATTTTTCTGAATTATGCTTTTGCCTCATTTGCGGTTAAAATTATTTTGCTTTTTTCCGTTCCCAAGTTTGAAAACAAAAGTCAAAAACATTTTTTTCATCTTTTTCAAAACAGATTTCTTCTGTTTTAGTAAATTCTTTTCCTTTAATCTTCGGGAAAAAAGTATCTGCTTTCAAAGTAGTTTTTACTAAAGTTACTTTTAAAACATCCGCAAATTCAATGGTTTGTCCGTAAATACTTCCACCGCCAATTATGAAAACTTCTTCATCAATTTTTTTGGCAAATTTTAAAGCTTCTTTTATACTTCCAACAATTAAAATGCCTTCTTCAAACCAATCACTTTTATTACTAATCACAATATTTGTACGGTTTGGTAAAGCTTTACCTATACTTTCAAAAGTTTTTCGCCCCATAATTATGGGATGATTTGTTGTTATTTCTTTAAAGTGTTTTAAATCTTTCGGAAGATGCCACAACAATTGATTTTGATAGCCAATTTCATTGTTTTCTCCCATTGCAACTACAAGCGTAACCATTAATTTTCAAATTTTTACAAATTTAGCACATAATTTGTATATTTGGTTCTCAAATAAAATATTAAAAACATAAAACTATGAAAAACAAAGGTTGTATGAGCGCCGGAACTATCGGTATTGTTCTACTTATTATCGCTGCAATTGTATTTTTTTGGGGGAAAAGTGGTTATAATAATTTCGTTACTCAAGAACAAAATGTAAACACAAAATGGTCCAATGTAGAAACAGTTTACCAAAAAAGAGCAAACTTAATCCCTGCTTTAGAAAATACAGTAAAATCTTACGCAAATTTTGAAAAATCTACATTAACAGATGTAATTGAAGCCAGATCAAAAGCTACTGCAATTAATATTGATCCTTCAAATATGACTGAAGCAGATATGGCAAAATTTCAAGCCGCACAAGGAGAATTAACGGGCTCGTTAAGTAGATTAATGGCTGTTGTAGAAAATTATCCTAATCTAAAAGCAGATCAACAATATCTAAATTTTCAGCGAGAATATACCGCTATTGAAAACAGCATCAGAACTGAAACCGTTTATTTTAACCAAGCTGCGCAAGAATATAATACTTCAATAAAAAAGTTTCCAAATAATATTTTAGCAAATTTTACCAACTTTAAAGAAAAACCTTATTTCAAAGCAGATGCAGGAGCAGCAAAAGCGCCCGAAGTTTTTAAATAATTAATGGAATTTCTAACCAACAAAGATTTAGCTGAACTCGTAGAAGCCATAAAAACTGCAGAAAATAATTCTACAGGAGAAATTCGTGTGCATATAGATTCTGCTACAGAAACTCAAAATGCGGAAATAGCTTTTGAAATTTTCAAATCATTAAATATGGAGCATACGGCACAGCGCAACGCTGTTTTGTTCCATGTGAATTTTGAACAACGATATCTCACAATAATTGGTGATACAGGAATTCATAAAGTAGTTCACCAAAACTTCTGGGATAATCTTCACGATGAAGTAACTCAAGAATTTGCAAAACAAAATTATTGTGAAGGCTTAAAAAATGCCATTTTAAAAACTGGAATTGAACTGAAAAAATATTTTCCTGTGAAAGGAGAAAATAAAAATGAATTATCTGATGAGATTACCTTCTCTTAAACGTTTTCTTATACTTTTTTTACTGGGATTAAATGTAATCATTTCAGCGCAAAATGTCCCAAAAAAACCGGCCGTTTTATATCCCGTTTATGACGAAACAGGAATTTTAACAGCACAAGAAAAAGAAACTTTAAACCAAAAATTAATAAAATTTTCAGATTCTACTTCCACAGAAATTGAAGTTATAATTATACCTACAACTGGCGGACAAGATGTAAATTTTTTGGCCACGATGTACGGAGAACAATGGAAAATCGGACAAAAGGGAATTGATAATGGGGTTGTTTTTTTAATTGCAACTAACGATCACACTATGTCTATTCAACAAGGTCGCGCAGTGGAACCATATCTCACTGCTTCGGTTGCGGGTCAAATAATGGATTATTTGGTTACGCCCGCTTTTAAACAAGGACAATGGTTTACAGGAATTGACCGCGGAACTTCCGCAATTATGGAAGCCGTACAAGGAAAATTTAAACCAATAAAGAAACAAAAAAGTGATAAGGATGAAGGTTTAAGTTTTTTTCAAATCATGCTTATTGTTTTCGCTATAATTTTCATTTTTAATTTCTTTAAAAATAAAGGTGGTGGAAATTCTAATGATGACGATGATGTTGGACTTTCACGAAGAGGAAGAAAACTTTATCCCGGTGGTTTTTTCCCATTTCCGATTGGAGGTGGTGGATTTGGGGGCGGTTTCGGTGGTGGTTCTTCCAGCGGGGGATTTGGAGGTTTCGGCGGTGGCGGAAGTTTTGGAGGCGGCGGCGCAAGTGGCGGTTGGTAAATAAATTTAAAACAGTTTCATTTTTTGGAACTGTTTTTTTAGGTTTTTTAATTTTAAATAATTATTTTTACCAGAATCACATACATATTTGAAAAATACTTTAGTTCTTTTTGCTCATCCTTATTTGGAACATTCCAGATCCAACCGTGAAATAATAAAATTTTACGGCAAATATGAGCATTTGGATTTTCGGGATTTGTATGAAGATTACCATGATTTTCATATTGCAGCTTTTCGGGAACGCAAAAGATTACCCAATTACGAACGCATCATTTTCCATTTTCCTTTAATTTGGTTTGGAATGCCGCCACTTTTAAAACTTTGGATTGATGAAGTTTTTGACAAACATTGGCAACAAAAAAATGAGAAAAATCCTTTGGAAAAAGTAGATGCTGTGATTTTAATTACTGCGGAAGGCGATGAATCTTGTTACTCAAAAAATGGGAAATTTCATTTTACAATTGAAGAATTACTTTCAGGATTATTGGTTTGTCTTGAAGTAAATAATATTAAATTAAAAGAAATAAAATGTATTTATAACGCCGATAAAATCAGTAAAAAAGAAATAGTACAACACAAATTAGATTTTAAAAAACTATTAGAAGAATAAAATGGAATCCTCTTTTGCAATGACAACGCTAATTTTTCTTGGCGCGGCAATTATCATGGTTCCGTTGGTAAGGAAATTGGGTTTAAGTTCTGTTGTCGGTTATATTTTAGGTGGAATTATTATCGGACCATTTGTATTAAAATTAACTGGAAATGAAGCCGATAATATAATGCATGCTACAGAATTTGGTGTAGTTATGCTTTTATTTTTGGTTGGTTTAGAATTAGAACCCAAAAAGTTTTGGGGAATGCGAAAGAAAATAGTTGGTTTAGGATTAGCTCAAGTTGTATTAACAACGGTTTTACTTTTCGCAATTTTTAGCTGGGCAAATTGGCGCACTGATCAAGCCATAACAATCGCTATTTGCTTTTCACTTTCTTCCACCGCAATTGTTTTACAGACTTTACAGGAAAAAAATATTTTCAATACTGTTGCAGGCGAAGCTTCATTTTCCACGTTACTTTTACAGGATATTGCTGTAATTCCAATTTTGGCTTTATTACCAATCATTGCCAATTATAAACCAAAAGAAGAAACAGTTGGGACCTTATTTTTACAAAGATTTCCAGAATGGGTGCAATCTTTTTCTGTAATTTTAGGAGTTGTAATTTTAATAATTTTAGGTCGCTATGTTTTTGTTCCATTTTTAAGATATGTTTCAAAATCGGGGATGAATGAACTTTTAACCGCTTCTTCTCTATTTTTAGTTTTAGGTGTTTCAGAATTAATGATTGTGGTTGGATTGAGTCCAGCTTTAGGAGCATTTATTGCGGGTGTAATGCTCGCGAATAGTGAATTTCGACACGAATTGGAAAGTCATATTGATCCATTTAAAAGTTTACTTTTAGCCGTCTTTTTTGTAAGCGTCGGTTCTACAATTAATTTCAATGTCATTATCCAAGATCCAATATTTATTTTTGGAACAGCAGCCGCGGTTTTAATAGTGAAATTCATAGTGCTTTTTGGGATAGGAAAATTTCATAAAATGACAAACGATCAGAATTTTCTTTACGCATTTGCTTTGTCACAAGTTGGTGAATTTGCTTTTGTTTTACTAAATTATTCCTCAAATTTATATTTGGTAGAGCCAGTTTTCCATTCCCAAATGTTGGCTGTTGTGGCAATCACCATGTTTGCAACTCCATTTTTATTAATTTTAAATGAAAGATTTATCGCACCTAATTTTAATATTAAATTATCAGAAGACAAGGAAGAAGATTCATTACATCAAGACATTGAGCAACGGAAAATAATTATCGTAGGATTTGGACATTTTGGTTCTACAGTTGGAAGATTATTACGCGCCAATAAATTAAAACCCACAATTTTAGATCACGATTCTAATAGAGTTCGAATTTTACGGGAATATGGATTTAAAGTTTACTACGGCGATGCACGGCGTTTGCAAATGCTGAAAACTGCAGGTGCAGAACACGCCGATATTTTAGTTTTGTGTTTGGATAAACCAGAAGACAACCTTTATATTTCTGAAATGGCAAAAGAAAACTTTCCTAATTTAAAAATATTTGTTCGTGCAAAAAACAGAAATGATGCATTTACCTTTATTAATAATGGAATTGAAAATATTTACCGCGAAACTTTGGGAACTGCCGTAAATATGGCGGTTGATATTTTGCAAAATACTGGAATGAGAAAATATGCAGCAAGACGAATGGCAAAAAGATTTACTTTAATTGATAAAGAAGTGACGCGAAAATTAGCCAAATCTAAAATATCTGATGATTTCACTTTTACGACCAAAGACGCTTTAGAACGAGAATCTGAACTTTTAGCATTGGATAATTTAAATTTTGACGATAAAAAGTTTCAGGAAAATGAAGAGGAAGATTTGGAAAATTAATTTCCTTTTGTTTAATTATCGATACTTCGATATTTTTTAAAAGTATTTCTGTCATTCCGTAGGAATCTAAGCAGTAAAGGTTTTCACCAAATACTAAAATAAATATTCTCGCAGATTTTACTGATTTGGCAGATTTAAAATAGCATCAATCTGCGTCATCTGCTAAATCTCCGAGTCAATAATCATTTCTCTTTAACTAGCAAAGTCACCAATTCCTGCACCACTTTCTGCGATACAAATTTCACAAAATCTTCCCGATCCAAATGTGGCAGAAATAATTTAAAATTTTCAGTTTTATTATTAATTCTAATTGAATAAAAAACCGTTCCCACGTCTTTTCCATCTTCACCTTTATTTGGTCCTGCAACGCCAGTTGTTGAAAGCGCAATATCAGTTTTAAATAATTCTTGACATTTCTCTGCCATTTCTGCGGCAACCTCTTCACTTACGACGGTGAATTTTTCTACTAAATTTTTATTAATTCCTAAAATATGAATTTTCTTTTCAGTTTCATAAGGAATTATGCCGCCTAAAAAATAACGTGAAACACCCGGAATAGAAGTTATTAGCCGCGCTAATTCTCCACCAGTGCAACTTTCTGCGGTTGAAATGCTCAGTTTTTTTTCAATTAAAAGATTCTGCAGAATTTGCTCAATTTTATCTTCGTTGGTCGCAATTACGCGGTCGCCAATGATTGAAACTGCTTTCTGAACTTCAGTTTCCAAATCTTTTAATAATTTTTCCTGATTTTCCCCACTCGCGGTTAAACGCAATTTCACGCGATTTCCAACAGGAAGATAAGAAAGTGAAATATGTTTTGGTAAATTTAATTCCCAGTTTTCAATATCATTTGCCAGCAAACTTTCTGGGTAATTTACCACAGAAATAATGCGGGATTCTATAAAAGGTAATTGAAATTTCGTCTGCAAAAACGGCACGATTTGGTTTTTGATAAAAGGTTTCACCTCATACGGAACGCCAGGCAAACAAATCGCAATCTTGCCATTTTCTTCCACCATTTGACACGGCGCCGTTCCATTAAAATTTTGAAATATAAAGGCTTTCGATAAAACTACGGCTTGGTCTTTATTGATTTCCAGTAAATGTTCGCGTTTTCTTTTTATAAATAACTGCGTTAAATGCTCGAAAGTGGTCGCATCCAAAACCAGTTCGTCATTGAAATATTCTTTAAAAGCAGTCTTGGTTTTATCATCTTTTGTCGGCCCTAAACCGCCGGTTGTAATGACCAGATCAGACATTTCAAAAGCGAGTTCCAAGGTTTTTTTTATGATTTCAATCTCGTCGGAAATGGTAAAGATCTGCACGGTTTTGATACCGATATTTTTCAGTTGTTCTGCTATAAAAGTGGAATTGGTATCGACTGTATTTCCGGATAAAATTTCATCACCAATGGTTATGAGCGCTGCTTTCATTTATTTGAGTATTAAAATTTGGAATAAAAAATATAAAAAAATTTAAATTAAAGTAATTTCAATTATTTTAATACTTAATATCTTGATTTACCCAAATCAAATCCTCAGTTTTAAAACCCAAAGATTTTGCTTTGGCTAAAAAGCGCTGTTTGTAAGAATCGGGAATAGTTTCATAACGCGACAAAATCCACATATAATCTGTATTCTTCCCAATAACTAAAGCATATTTATAATTTTCATCAATATCAATTACGTTGTACGATGCCCAAAATGGTCTGAAAAAAGATACTTTCAACTCACCAATATCTGGAGATTTTGCGAATTTTGCAATCCCAAAAGCATCTTTCCACTTATTTTTCTTATAATCGAAACCACGATTATCTACTTTCAAATCGCCATTTCCGATTGTAAAATAGGTCGCAGTAACATGATCTAGATTTTTCTCAAAACGATAATCTAATCTTGCAATTTCAAACCATTTACCAACATATTTATTAACATTAAAATTCGTAACGGCTTCCGCACCTTTTGGTAAACCAATCGCGCAAGAATTTAATAAAAATATTGCGGCAGCGCTTAAGCCTAAACCAAGTGCTATTCTACTGAAACTTTTCATTGTTTTTTATTTTAAATTTAAACTTCAAAAATTAGACCTTTTGTAAATGCAATTGCTTTAAAATTTCGCTTCAAGGTTTTCGTATCTAAACCAGTAAATTCACTAAAAGCCGGCAAAATCAACTGGTTTTTCGAATAAGAAAAACACGGCATTTTTACACTTTCTTTTCTGTTTCCCACAATCACGCCCGGATGAATGTGACCTGAAATAGTAAATTGTTCTTCTTGAATTTTAGGTTCGTGGATAAAAGTAAAAGGAGGAATTTCTAATTTATTCTCAATTAAATCAATACAGTTATCACAATAAAATTCTTTTTTAATTCTATCGTGATTGCCTTTTATCAAAGTAATTTTTAGATGAGAAAACTGTTTTCGCCATTCGCAAAAAATATACAGTTCAGAGTTTTTTCCTGCGTGAAATAAATCGCCTACAATCAATAAATGATGAACATCAAAAAAATCTAAAAGTTTCTCAAGGTTTTCTAAATCCTTTTGCAAAATATCGGTCGGCATTGCAATGCCATTTTTTCTGAAATGAGCGGCTTTGCCGACGTGCAAATCGCTTATGATTAATGCGTTTTCCCTTTTCCAAAAAACCGCACGTAAATTTGTAAATATTAAAATTTCATTTTCAATTTTCTTCTCTAAAACCTCGATCATTTTCCTTTCTTAAATTTCTTTTTCATTGACGCTTCCTGCAAACGTCGAATTCTATCGCTCAAATCTTCATTACTCATAGATTGCCGCAAACTGTCCACTTTTATGGGGAAACTCAACGGCGTGAAAGCGTTTGCAAATTTGAGGATAATTTTTGAATTTTCGATTCTTTCAAAAGCCTCATACAATCTCGCTTCATCAATCTGTTGGTTAAAAACCTCTGTGAAGGCCTGTTTATAAAGTAAATTTTCGGGATTATAGTCGCCCAAAACATTAAAAGCCAAACCTGCGGAAGATTGCAAACTTTTGTTACTTTTTTGTTGTCCGGGATAAGTTTGGATCACCATTCCGGAAATCACGGCAATATCACGAAATTTTCTTCGCGCCATTTCCGTCGCATTAATTGAACTTAAAACATCCTGAATTAAATTGTCTTTGCTTAAAATTTCTGCTAAAATACCGTCATCAATCGGGATTTCTTTCGCGGAAAATAATTCAAAACCGTAATCATTCATCGCCATTGAAAACGATAACTGCTCAAATTTACTCAAACGAAAAGCCATCAAAGCCGACATCACTTCATGAATTAACCGGCCTTCAAACGGATACATAAATAAATGATAACCTTCTCGCGTGTGAATAGATTCCACCAAAAATTCATCTTTTTTCGGAATTAAAGAACGTTCGCTTTGACTTACCAAAAGTGGATGGAGAAAAGTAAGTTCTTTTTCTGAAGTTTTTGCCGTCAAAGAATCTGATAATTTTAAACGTAAAAATTGCCCCAAATATGAACTCATTGGTAATCTTCCACCGAGATAACTGGGAACGCGCGCTTTTCCTTTTCCGCCTTTTACGTAAACCGTCATTTCTTTAATGTGAACTACTTCCAAAACGCGACCCGCCAAAATAAATTTATCGTCTTTATTTAGTTTTGTGATGAAATATTCTTCGATCATTCCCACATAACCGCCACTGATAAATTTTACTTTCATCATTGCATCACTCACAATTACGCCGATATTCATCCGGTGAAGCATCGCAATTCTGCGGCTCGTTACTTTATAAATTCCATCTTCAATCACCACTTTATGGAATTCTTCATAATTTTTAAAAGCGCCGCCGCCAACGGTTATAAACTGTAAAAGCGAATTCCATTCTTCATCAGTAATTAAACTGAAAGCAAAAGTTTTCTTAATTTGTTTAAAAGTTTCCACAGGTTCAAAACCTTCGCCAACCGCCAAAGTAACGAGATATTGCACCAAAACATCAAAAGTCATTACCATCGGAATTCTGGGCTCAATCACGTTTTGTTTTACGGCTTCTTTTAACGCGGCAACTTCAATTAATTCCAAAGAATGCGTGGGAACGAAATAAACTTTTGAAGTCTCAAACGGCGAATGTCCACTTCTACCCGCCCGTTGTAAAAATCTTGCAACGCCTTTCGCGGAACCGACTTGAATTACGGTATCCACAGGTTTAAAATCAACACCTAAATCCAAAGAAGACGTTGAAACGACCGCTTTCAAATAACCGGAACTTAAATTTTCTTCAATCCAAATCCGTAAATCTTTATCAATAGAACTGTGGTGAATGGCGATTTGTCCGGCAAAATCCGGATAATAACTTAATAGCAATTGATACCACATTTCCGCCTGACTTCTGGTATTTGTAAAAACTATGGTGGTTTTACTTTCCAAAATAATGGGCACCACTTTGTCCACTAATTTTCCACCCAAATGTCCTGCCCAAGGTAAAATTTCAACCTCATCCGGAAAAACCGGAATAATATCGATTTTCTTTTTTTCTTTGGCGACGATTTTTGTTTTCTTTAAATCATAAGGAATTAAAACTTCCAGCGCTTCATCTAAATTCCCGATTGTTGCGGTGATTCCCCAGATTTTTAATTTTTTTTGATAAGAAAATAATCTGCTAATTCCCAACTCGACTAAAACGCCGCGTTTACTTCCTAAAAGTTCGTGCCATTCATCAACAGCGACACATTTTAAATTTTTAAAATAACGCTGGTGATTTTTCTGGGCTAAAAGTAAGTGTAAAGTTTCTGGCGTTACCAGCAAAATATCCGGCATTTTTTTCACTTGTTTGGCTTTTTCTGAAAGAGGCGTGTCACCATTTCGAACTCCGACTGTCCAGTCCAAACCAATTTCAGAAATGGCGTCTGTCATTGTTTTTGCAATATCTTTTGCCAAAGCGCGAAGCGGCGAAATCCAAAGCAATTTTAAACCATCTTTATATTGTTTGGGATTGTTGAGATAATCAGTAATAATTGCCAGAAAAACCGAAAAAGTTTTACCAAAACCAGTTGGTGAAATCACCATTCCGGAATAGCCTCGGTTGTATTTATCCCAGGTTTTCAATTGAAATTCAAATGGCGAAAATGATTTTTCAGCCAACCAGTTTTGGATGATTTTATAACCTTCGGAATTTTGAAAATCTGTCATTAAGTAATTAGTTTTTTCACTTCTTCAATATCGTCAATTTCATCTACTTTTTTCTCGCGTCGCCATCTTACAATTCTCGGAAAACGAAGCGCAACGCCACTTTTGTGCCTTTTACTAAAACCGATTCCTTCAAAAGCAATTTCGAAAACGAGTTCGGGTTTTACCGTTCTGACTGGACCAAATTTCTCCAAAGAATTTTTTGTTACAAAACGACTTACTTCCATTATTTCTTTATCCGTTAAACCAGAATAGGCTTTTGCAATTGTCACTAATTGGTCGTCTTTTTTAACGGCAAAAGTATAATCAGTGTAAAAACCACTTCGTCTTCCACTTCCTTTTTGGGCATAAATTAAGACCGCATCAATTGTTAACGGGTCAACTTTCCATTTCCACCAATCGCCTTTTTTTCTTCCGGAATGGTATTTTGAAGATTTTTGTTTGAGCATTAAACCTTCGGAATTATTATCACGTGAGGTTTCTCTTGCTTTTGCTAAATCTTCCCAATCTTTGCAAATTACCAAATCGGGAATTTTTATATTTTCTACAATATTGCTTTCAATTAAATTTTCTAAAATCAAACGACGTTCAACCAAATCTAAATCACGCAGATCTTTTCCGTCAATCTCGAGAATGTCGTAAACAAAAGTTTGAATTGGAATTTCTTTCATCATTTTTGCGGAAATTGTTTTTCGGTTTAAACGTTGTTGCAACACAGAAAAATTTAAAACCTGATCATCTAAAACGGCTAAAATTTCCCCATCCAAAACAAAATCACCGTCCATTTCTAAAAACGCCGAAACCAATTCGGGAAACTGATCATTTACCAATTCTTCACCGCGCGACCAGATAAAAACTTCGTCATTTCTTTTGATAAATTGTCCGCGGATCCCGTCCCATTTGTATTCCGCTTGCCAATCATTGATATCGCCCAATTCTTCGACGGTTTTTTCAATTGGATAAGCAAGACAAAATGGATATGGTTTAGAATTGTCTGGATTAATATTTTCGCCGGAAATTAATTCTGAAAAAATGGTATTTGCAACTTCCCATTTTCCCATTATTGAATGCATCAAAGTGCTGCTTTCAATTCCCGAATATTTGGCTAATGAATTTATTAAAATCTTTTTTGAAACACCAATTCTGAAACTGCCGCCAATTAATTTATTGAAAATAAAGCGTTCTGTATAATCTAAACCGTTCCAACTTTCTAAAACATATTCTTTTTTTTCTTCGTCGGATTTTGCTTTTAAATCTAACAATTCCTGCATCCATTGGTGCAATGGTTTTTCAATTAATTCCTCGGGTGCAGGTAAAATTAAAGAAATTGTTTCGCCCAAATCGCCCACGGAAGAATAACTTTCCATAAAAAGCCATTCCGGAATTCCGGTGATTTCATAAGCCCATTCTTTTAAAAAATTTGAATTAACTGGTCTTTTCGGGCGTTTTCCAGTAAATAAAGCGAGAAACCAAAGTTTGTCATTTTCATCTGCAATTTCTAAATAGCGCACAATTGCATCCACTTTTGCGGTGGTTTTATTACTGCTTTCTACTGCGTTTATGAGTTCAGCGAAGTGTTTCATATTTCTTCTCCTTTAGTAGTTTCCGTTGAACTTTCTTCTTCGTCGCCGAAATGCGTTTTTACTTCAAAAGCGTTGATGCCGATTTCATTTAAATATTTTGTAAAAACAGCAATTTGTCCGTGAGTGACATGAACTTTTTCTGCGCCAGTTGCTTTTATTGTATCAATTAAACCATTCCAATCTGCGTGATCGGAAATAGCAAAACCTGCATCGGCAGATTTCCAACGTCTTGAACCACGAACTTGCATCCAGCCGGAACAAAAAGCAGTTGCCCGATTCGGAATTTTTCGGATCATATTGGAATCTGATAAAGCCGGCGGAACAATTACAATTTCGCCTTTTACTTTTTTAATGTCATCGTGAAAATCTAAAATTTCATACTCTGGAAGTTTGATGCCACAACTTTCAATGGCTTCATTTAATCTTCCGATAGAACTATGAACGTAGATTTTACCAGCGCCTTCTACTGATTTCATTATCCTTTGTGCTTTGCCTAAAGAATAACCAATGAAGGTTGAAATTTTATCCTGACTTTTATTCAAAGAAACCCAATTCTGCATTTGTTCTGCATATTGTTGTGGAGTTAACCAATTATAAATCGGCAAACCAAAAGTACTTTCCGTAATAAACTCGTTGCATTTCACCAATTCAAAAGGAGTAGAAATTCCATCGTCTTGAACTTTATAATCGCCGGTAAAAACGGTGACATAACCTTTATATTCCATGCGGATTTGGGAAGAACCAACTATGTGTCCGGCGGGATGAAAACTCACTTTTACGCAGTTAATCGTAATTTGTTCATTATATCCAACGCTCTCGCAATTAATATCTTCACCAATTCTAATTTTTAAAATTGGTTTGGTAAAATGATGACAAATATATTTTTTCATTCCCCATTTTGCGTGATCACCGTGGCCATGCGTTATTACCGCTAAATCTACAGGTCGCCATGGATCTAGATAAAATTTTCCGGGAATGCAATAAATGCCTTTATTTGTAAATTTTATGAGATTCATAAAAATTAATTATTTATCTTCCGAATTTAAAATATTCTGCGAGTGGATGTTTTTTATTTTTTAAATAAGCTGAAGCCATTTCCATTCCGGTGACTGAAAATGTTATTCCATTTCCGCCAAAACCTAAAACAAAAAAAGAATTAGGAAATTTTTTATGTTCACCGATGTAAGGCAAACCGTCTTTTGTTTCTCCGAAAGTTCCTGCCCAAGTGAAATCTGTGTAAAACTGATAGTTTGGTTGAATTTTCTTTAATACTTTTAAAACTTCTTTTTCTTTTTTACCCAATAATCTATCTCGCTTTTTTGGATCTTTGAAATCTTCATCTCCTCCGCCGATTAATAATCTTCCGTCTTCGGTTGTTCGCATATAAATGTATGGAGAATCGGTATTCCAAAAAAGAGTGTCGTCTATTTTTTTTAAATTTTCAGGATTAACTTCACTTACCATCGCATAAGTACTTTTCAAATTCACGAAATTTTCTTTTATTAGAATTGTACTTTCATAACCCACACAATAAATTATTTTTTTTGCACTGATTTTAACATTTTGTGTTGTAGTAACTTCGTTAAAATCATTTTTAGATTTCACCGTTTTCAATTCTGTTTTATCAAAAATTTTCAACCCTTTTTGGGAACTGTATTTTAATAATTCATGCGCTAATTTAAATGCATCTACACTTGCGCCTTGCGTTGAAAGAATTCCACCTAAGGTGTTTTTTAAATTATATTTATCTAAAATTTGTTTTGGTTCTAACCATTTCACGGAAAAACCCACTTCTTTTCTCGCTTCAAATTCTTTTTTTAACCAAGAAACATCTTTCTTTTTAGCAGCAAAATAAAGTGATTTTTTTCTAGTAAATCCTGCTTCTGAGTTTATTTTTAAACAAATATTTTCTAAATCATCAATGGATTTTGAACAAGCTTTATAGGCTAAATCTGCGCCTTTTCTACCAATTTGTTGCTGTAATTCAAATAAAGGAACATCTATTTCATATTGTAACATTGAAGTTGTCGCAGATGAACTTCCATTGCATATTTCTCTTTTATCTATTAAAACCGTTTTGTAACCTTCTTCTATCATTTGGTAAGCTAAAAGACTTCCTGTAATTCCGCTTCCTACGATTAAAACTTCACATTCTATATCTTCTTTTAATGAAGGATAAGAATCGATAATCCCGTTTTTTACCAACCAGAAGGGTTCGTTTGATTTTAAATCCATAAAATATATTTTAAAAAATGTTAGCAATTATTGCGCCTTTAAAAGGATTACTTACTAAAAAAATATTTTAAGAAAATTTTAACACCAATAAAGAGAAAAATAATTTCTGTGGTGCAATAATTGAATATACATAAAAAGTAAAAGATCTTTTTAGCCCCGATAGAAGTGGCATCCTTTTTTAACTTGTCACAAGACAAGAGAAAAAAGATAGAACGAATAGCGGGAAACCAAAGTGATAATAGATAAAAACTTGACGCTTCAAAAAAAGATTAAAATTAAAAATTATGATTACCAATTTACCACAAACTCCCGATAATATTGTTGCATTTAAAGCAAGTGGAAAAATAACAAAAGAAGATTATGAAAACTGTGTGATTCCCCAAATAAAAGCAAAACTGAATGAATTTGATGAATTGAATTTTCTTCTTTATTTAGATTCTAGTTTAGGAGATTTTTCGCTCGGTGCAATGGTAGAAGACGCAGCTATTGGAATTAAAAATTTAACCAATTGGAATAGAATTGCAATTGTAACAGATAAAGTAGGAATTCGGAATATAACTGAAATTTTAAGCGTTATAATGCCCGGTGAATATGAAACTTTTCCTGCAGAAGATTTGGAAAATGCAATCTTTTGGTGCGCCAATGGAAACGAAAAAATATAAACGAAAAAAATGTATTATGTCAAAGGAAAATTTAAACCAAACAAAAGCAATAGAAAAATTAAAAGACTTATCTGAAAGTGCAAGAATTTGCATGTTCTGTACAGATTTAAGCAAATTACCAATTACCGCAAGACCGATGAGCTTGCAAGAAACCGACAAAGAAGGTAATCTTTGGTTTATAAGTGGAGATCAAAGCAACAAGAATTTTGAAATAAAAGATGATAATAAAGTTCAGTTATTTTTTATGAATAAAAGTAATTCTGAATATAAATCAGTTTTTGGAAAAGCTTTTATTTATAAAGATAAATCTACAATTGAAGAAAAATGGTCACCTTTAGCAAATGCTTGGTTTGATGGAAAAGAAGATCCAAATGTAAGTATTATCCGAGTAACACCCGATGAAACTTATTATTGGGATACGAAAGCTGGAAAATTAGTAACCATGTTAAGTTTTGTCACCGCTGCAATTTCTGGTAAAAAAACAGATAATTCTGATGGAATTGAAGGAAGTTTAAACGTAAAAAATAAATAACTTAAAAAAATAAAATATTATGACATGAAAGTATTATTAAATCACAACGTGATTTTATTGATCAATGTGAAGAAAAATTTAAAGATGTGGGTTCTGCAGATTTCTTAACAGGCTTAATTCAGGAACATGAAAAAATGGCTTGGAAACTGAGAAAATATTTTAAAGTAACTCCCGAAACAACAAGTAAAAAATAAGATTTTTTTCAAAAAAAACGTCCCGAGATTCGGGACGTTTTTTTTATATTTTAAGTTTAAATTAAAATTTAATAACGTTTTTCATTTTTTCATTTTCTTCATTTACCATTTCGTCATCTACCAAAATTTTACCAGAATGCTCATCAATAATAATTTTTTTACGTTGCGCAATTTCCATTTGTTTCTGTGGTGGCAATGTGAAAAATGAACCTTTTGGCGCACCTCTTTCTAAACCTACAACAGCTAAACCAGTTTTAGAACCATTGCGAATTCTTTGGTAAGAAGCCAACAATCTTTGGTCTATTTTCTTAGAAAATTCTTCAGATTTTTTTAATAAAAATTCTTCTTCTTTTTGAGTTTCTGCAACCAAAGTTTCCAATTCATCTTTTTTGTAACCAAGATGAGATTTTAATTCTCCAATTTTTGTTTTTAGTTCATCTAAAGTTTCTTTTTTGTGAGAAATTTTAGCATCAAATTCTTTCATTCTTTTATCCGCCAACTGGATTTCCAATTCTTGAAATTCAATTTCTTTGGATAAAGATTCAAATTCTTTGTTGTTACGAACATTATCTTGTTGCGTTTTGTATTTTTCTATTAAAGAAGCAGCGTGACTCATTAATTCTTTTTTGTTATTAATTTCGTCATTTTGCTCTTTAATTTCAGTGGTAAATTTTTCAGATCTTTTTTCAAGACCTTCAATTTCTATCTCTAAATCTTCCACTTCAATCGGCAATTCACCTCTTGTATTTCTTATTTCATCAAGACGTGAGTCTATAATTTGCAAATCATAAAGCGCTCTTAGTTTTTCTTCTACTGAAATTTCGATATTTTTCTTAGCCATATTTTTAAAAGAAATATTTTACGGGGTTTGTATCTTCCACAGATTTTAAGATTGCAAAGGTACTAAATTTTTGTGATAATTTTTCAAATAATTGTTGCACAATAAATTGCTCAGATTCAAAATGACCAATATCGCACAAAAGCATTTTATCTTCTACAGAGAAGAAATCATGGTATTTTAAATCACCAGTTAAATAAGCGTCACAATTATTTTTCATTGCTGCAGAAATTCCTGAAGCGCCACTTCCGCCTAAAACTGCCACTCTTTTGATTTTTTTATTTAAAGTTTTGCTGTGTTTAATAATTTTTAAATTAAATTTTTCTTTAACTAAATTTAAAAAATCTCCAGATTCTATTTCATTTTCAAACTCACCAAATCTTCCTAAACCAGAATATTGATTTTCATTTTCTAAATTAATAATTTGATGCGCCACTTCTTCGTATGGATGAGAATTTTTCATCACAGCAAGAATTTTACTTAATTTATAACTTTCAAATATGACAGAAATTAAATCTTCACTTGTGTTTTTTCTTTCATTTAAATTTCCAGAAAAAGGATTTGAACCTTCTATTGGTCGGAACGTTCCATCGCCAGAAATTTTAAAACTGCATTCATCATAAAAACCAATATTTCCTGCACCTGCTTTAAATAATGCTTCTTTTAAATTTTCAGAATATTCTTTCGGGACATAAACTTGTAATTGCTTTAAAGAACTTTTTTTTGGCATTAAAATCTTCTGGTTTTTTAAACCTAAAGTTTCACAGATTTTAAAATTAACTCCAAAATAATCATTGTCAAACGAAGTGTGAATTGCATAAATCGCAATTTTATTTTCAACAGCTTTTAAAACTGCCTTTTCTACATAATTTTTACCCGTAATAGATTTTAAACCAGAAAAAATAATGGGATGAAACGCCACAATAACATTCACATTTTTCGAAATGGCTTCATCTACAACAATTTCCAAAGCATCATGACAAATTAAAATTCCAGAAACTTCACGCTCTGGATTTCCGCAAAGTAATCCGACATTATCAAAATCTTCCGCTTCTTGCAAAGGGAAAAGATTTGCCAATTCTTTTGAAACTTCATTTACATTCATTTGTTTTTATCATCTTTTTGATTAAATGCAATCGCAGAAAATTTAAAATCAATTTCTAAAAATTTGCAATAAGCGATTTCATTTTAATTACGTAATTTTCACGAAGATATTAATTTGTTTTTAATTTTAATTGAATGAGACCTGTTCGACCAGAATATAATTATTTACCGGAGAAAAATCCCGCTTTAAAAAAAATCTACCGTATCATTTATTATGCGGATACAAAAGCCGGGAAAATTTTTGATGTTATTTTATTGCTATTAATTTTAATCAGTACCGCTTTAGCAATGATGGAAACTGTAAGTTTGATTAATGTGAAATACAATCACATTTTTTATGAAATACAGTTCGTCATTACTATTTTATTTACACTAGAATATGCTCTGCGGATTTTATCCATCCGAAATAAAAAAGCTTACATTTTTAGTGGAATGGGAATTATTGATTTTTTGGCGATTGCACCATTTTATTTAAGTTTAATATTTCCTGTTTTGCATTTTTTCGTGATTATAAGAATGCTTCGAATGCTTCGGATTTTTAGAATATTTAATCTTGCGGATTATCAACAAGATGGAATTTTCATCGTAAAAGCTTTAAAAGAAAGTAGCCGAAAAATTTATATTTTTCTTCTGTTTTTGGTAATATTCATCATCATTATTGGTTCTTGCATGTATGTGATTGAAGATGGGAAAAATGGTTTTAGTAGTATTCCACAATCCATTTATTGGGCGGTTGTAACAATTACAACTGTCGGTTATGGCGATGTTTCACCCGCAACTGCAGGCGGAAAATTTTTATCGATTATCGTAATGCTTTGTGGTTATAGCATTATTGCAGTTCCGACTGGAATTGTAACTTCTCAATTTCGGAAGCAAGCAAAAAGTGGAATTTCTTGTGAACGTTGTGGAAATGAGGAAAATGATAAAAATGCAAGATTTTGTAAAATTTGTGGTGAGAAATTTTAAATAAATAAAAAAATCGCTTCCAAAAATTGAAAGCGATTTTAAAATAAATATTTTAATTTTTATTACGGAACTTTCACAAGTTCTACATCAAAAACTAACCATGTATTTGGTGGAATTACGCCACCTGCACCTCTTGCGCCGTAACCTAAATCTGATGGAATTAATAAAGTCGCAGTTTCGCCTTCTTTTAATAACATGATTCCTTCGTCCCAACCTTTGATTACTTGTCCAACTCCAACGTTAAATTCGATTGGTTCTCCGCGTTTAAAAGAGGAATCAAATTCAGTTCCGTCCACTAATTTTCCTGCATAATGTACAGAAACCATGTCACCTGATTTTGGCGCTTTTCCTTCAGTTGTTTTTGTAATTTTATAATAAAGACCAGAGTCTGTTTTTTGCATTCCTGCTTTTAATTCTTCTACCATTTTTACTTGATTTGCTTTAAATTCTTCTTCCTTTTTTAATTTTTCTGCAGCGGCTTTCTCTAAATAAACTTTATTATTTTCTTGAATTTTAAATTTTCCTTCATTGAAAATTTTTGCTGCGTCATAATGTTTATAATCATTTCCTTTAGTAATAATAGAAACTTTTTCTAAAACCACTGGAACTACAGGTTTATCTTGCGGCCCTTTTTGCACGTTTGCAATAGAATCAATTGTGGCTTCACCTTTTATAACATGACCGAAAATAGTATGTTTTCCATTTAACCAAGGCGTTGCAACTTCCGTAATGAAAAACTGAGAACCGTTTGTATTTGGTCCAGAATTCGCCATAGAAAGTATTCCTTTTCCTGTGTGTTGCAAATCATTTTTTTCATCATCAAATTTATATCCAGGATCGCCCATTCCAGTTCCTTGCGGATCACCACCTTGAATCATAAAATCTTTAATCACACGGTGAAAAATAGTTCCGTCATAAAATGGTTCTCCCTTCTTTTTTGCTTTATTTTCAATTTTTCCTTCTGCTAAACCTACAAAATTAGCAACCGTAACTGGAGATTTTTTATCTTCTAATTTTACCAGCATTTCACCTTTAGAGGTTTTGAAATTGGCATAAATACCGTCTTGAAGTCCGTTGTAAGTGTCTTTGTCTATACTCAATGTTTTACAATTTATAAGTGTTAATAATAGGATTGAATAACTTAATAATTTTTTATACATAATTAATTTTTTTATTTAAAATTTAAATTATTAAAAAACTTTTATTTTTATAATTACAGGCAAATCGCTCGGGATTTTTTTATTATCACCATAGGTTCCGAAAGCTAAAACAGAAGGGACTAAAAGTGTGGCTTCTTCTCCTGATTTTAAATATCTTACCACATTTTCAACCGCTTTTAAATCTTCAAATTTTCCCAACTGCACATTTTTTTTTATCACAGATTCTGGATATAATTTCACATTATCAAAATCATAAATATCGTATTGATAACTTACAGAAGTCCCATCTAATTTTTTGGGTTTAGAAATTAAATCTTCTTTGTTCACCCAATAATTCATCGCCATTGGATAAAATTTTTCATTTTGATTTTGAATCCAACTTTTAATTTGATTGCGTTCATTTTGATTTAAATCTCGACTTCTATTACGAGAAATCTCTAAATCCTTCTGACTCAAAAGTCCACCAACTGGCGGATGAACTTGTGAATTTTTAGAACAAGAAATTAAACAAAACGTCAAAAGAATGATAATATTTTTCATAAAAACTTCTGCGAAATTAAGCATTTTTGTTGAACTTTAAAAAAGAAAAAACCGAGAAAATTTTCTCGGTTTCTATAGTTTAAGTTTTATTAAAGTTAAGCTTTTTCTAAGACGTTTTTTTCCACTTTAAATCTCCAACCAAAAGGATCTTCCGCTTTGTTGGTTTGAATATCCGTTAAATCTTTTTTCAAAGAAATAGCAAAACTTTCTTCGTCAGATAAAACTGGCAAATTCAAAATTCTATCTTGATAACCTAAAGCTTTAAAAACACTTGTAACAACCGCAGTTCCAACTCCCCAAACTTCTTTCAAAGTTCCATTATCAAAAGCTTCTACAACTTCTGTAACTTTTACATCACCTACAATTACTTTAATATTTCTTTTTTCTGCTAATTTTAAAAAGCTGTCTCTAGTTACACCATCTAAAATTTTATCTGATGTTTTTGGAGTATAAATGGTATCATTAATTCTTAAAAACACATTCATTGTTCCACTTTCCTCGAAATATTCGTGCGAAGTATCGTCCGTCCAAATTACTTGTTCAAAACCTTCTTCATTGGCCAATTTTGTTGGATAAAATGAAGCAGCATAATTACCCGCAGCTTTTGCAAAACCAACTCCACCGTTTGCAGCTCTAGAATAATGATCTGAAATTCTTACAGAAACAGGTTCTGAATAATAACTTTTTGCTGGAGTTGCAACAATTGCAAACATATATTTATTAGAAATTCTTGCTTTCAAAACTTCTTCAGTTGCGAAAATAAGTGGTCTCACATATAAAGACATTCCTTCTCCTTTTGGAATCCATTCTCTATCTAAATCTATCAAAGTTTTTAAACCTTCCATAAAAACTTCTTTCGGGACTTCCGGCATCGCAAGTCTTGTTGCAGATTTATTTATTCTGGAATAATTTTTTTCCGGACGAAATAAGAAAACGTCATCATTTTCATCTTTATAAGCTTTCATTCCTTCAAAACAAGCTTGTCCGTAATTAACTCCCATCATTGCAGGTGAAAAACCTAATGGACCATAAGGAACAATTTTTGGCTCTCCCCATTTTCCGTCTTCATATTCACAAATAAGCATGTGATCAATAAAAGTATTTCCAAAAGAAAAATTTTCAGGATCAAATGAAGATATTCTCGGATTCTCGGATTTTTGAATTATCATTTTAATTATTTTTTCGATGTCTTACAAATATAATATAATTTTTTTTATATGAAAATTTAAGTTTAAATTTGATAAAAAAGACAATGAAAAGAGAAATCAAAATTACTGAAGATGGCTCTAATACCCTATATATCAGAGAATTAAACGAAAGCTATCATTCCTCACATGGCGCATTTCAAGAAGCAAAACACGTCTTTATTGAAAATGGATTAAAAAAGCTAAAAAATTACGATATTAATATTTTAGAACTCGGTTTTGGCACAGGTCTTAATGTTTTGGTAACGATTGATGAATTTTTGAAAACTGACAAAAATCATATAATTAATTATTTCACTTTGGAAAAATATCCCGTAAATGAGAGTGAAATTCTTAATTTGGCTTATTTTAAACTTTTTAAAGAAAATAAATTAGAAGAAATATTTAAAAAAATTCATTTTTGTGAATGGGATAAATTAGTGGAATTAGTTCCTAATTTTTATTTTAAAAAAATCCAAAACGATTTTAATCAATTAAATGATATAGAACTTCCAGAAATTGATTTAGTTTATTTCGACTGCTTTGGAGCACGGGTTCAACCCGATTTATGGGAAATCAATTTGTTAGAAAAAGTAAAAAATAAAATGAAAAAAGATTCACTCTTAACAACTTATTCTTCTAAAGGAAGCTTTCGCAGAGCTTTACAAAACTTAGGTTTTGAAGTGAAAAAATTGAAAGGCCCAGAAGGAAAACGAGAAATGGTAAATGCGGTTTTAAAAGTCGAAGATTTTTCTTAATTTTAATTTTTCAAGAAAATAAAATATGATTGATAATTTTAATATCAGAGTTTATGCTTGTGTTGTTAAAGACAAGAAAGTTTTGGTTTTACATGAAGAATATGCCGGAGATTTTTTAGTAAAATTTCCAGGTGGCGGTTTAGAATATGGAGAAAGTGTTTTAGAATGTCTTCAAAGAGAATTTTTGGAAGAGCTCAATGTTAAAATAAAAAATATCACACATTTTTATACGCAGGAAGATTTTATAGTTTCACGTTTTAGGGAAAACGAACAACTAATGACTTTATATTATTTAGCAGAAATTGTAGATGAAAGTGAATTTTTAATTATCGATCCTTGTATAGAAAAAACAGAATGGCTCCCATTACAAACGCAAGGAGAGCCACTTAAATTGCCTATCGACAAAATTGTTTTCAAAAAATTACAAGAGCAATTTTTATAAAATATCGTTCAAAACTTTTGCTAATCTTAAACCACCGTAAAGTAATTGTCTTTCTAAAAGTGATTCAAATTTATAATCATAATCATAACTATAATTTTTTCCTGCGACAGAATTAGCATAAATACGATTCGCTTGTTGATGACTGTCATAAAGCCAATCTTCTAAAGACCCAGATTGAATTTGTTTCACTTCATCATCAGATTTTACATCCAAGACATTCGCAAATTCTGTATAACTATATTGTGTGAAATCTACCAATTTAGAATCCCATAAACTATGCAAATTAGTGTCTTGCCCAAAAAATTTAAGTTTAATTTTATTTCCACCTAAATCATCGTATCGGCCTGTGTGCATCGGTTGCGCTAAATCACCCATCAAATGAATTAAAAAAATTAATGCTATTTTTTTATCTTTAATCGGTGTTTTTTTATCTTTTATTTGATCGGATAAAATTTGAATTTGTGTGTAAAGATTTGGAGCTTTCTGACTTTTTATTGCAATATCAAAATCTTTAAAATTATTTTGTTTTTCAATATTAATATAATGCCATGAAGAGGTTGGTTTCCAAACTCCTGTTGTATCAGATTTTATAAAATCCGGCCAATTTGCCCAATAAGCCATTGGTTCATTCCCGAAAATTTTCTTCAAATGGCGTTTTGCTTTTCCAGTTAAATGGTTTTGTGCAATTTGCGCAACTACTCTGTGACCGGTTGTTCCCCAAGAATATCCAAAGTTAAAAATTAAAAGAAAAGCAAAAACCAAGATGAGTTTCAAATGTTTCATGTGTGAAATTATATTATTTTTAGAAGTTCAAATGTATCAAATTATCACCATAAAACATTTCTTCAGAAAAAATATTTTTAAATTTACTTACTATTTTTTGACTTTAAAGTTTTTGTAACCTGGATAGGGTTGCAGATAACCTGCATTCCAGTTAGATTGTAAAAGGTTTTCTATAAATTCATCCACTCTGTTTCTATGAGGATCATAAGGTTCTTTTATATCAACATCTGCAATATTTCCTTTTACATTCCACCAAAAAGCGCTCCATCCACCGCGAAGTTCTTTTATAATTTCAAAAACTGTTTTTCCAGTAGCACGATTCATTAATTTTGCAAAAATTTGGCCTTCAGAAGTTGTCAAATCTCGTAGTTTAGATTCATATTCATCGGCCAATTTATTTTGTCGATCTTTAATGTAAGCTCTCCTTTTATTGGCATCAATCGTTTTTATTTCTTGCTGAATATCATCATATTGTTCTAAAGCTGTGATAAATAATGGGTAAACTCTACTTAATTTTTTATTGAGAAAATAATAATAATTCTGATCTAATTGATTGTTAAAATGTGGTCTTCCAAATAATGCTAATTCATCCATCACCACAACTGTTTCGCCATTTATTTCATAAATTTTTGCTTTCTGTCTTTCATCATTTACATACCGATTTCCAAATTCATCGATTTTAATCATTTCTGGAGGATATTGATCTAGAGATTTAGACACAATCGTATCTTGTGAAAATATCGTATTAATACTCCCAAAAAAGAAAATTATTAAAAAAAATTTATAAAAATTCATTACTTTTACCACTATTAAAACAAATCAAATTAGCAAAAATCATTCCTTATAATGCAGTTTCAAAAAGAATCATTAAAATTTTTAGAAAATTACTTAAATGTCGCCTCTCCGACTGGCTACGAACACGAAGGTCAGAAAATTTGGAAAAATTATTTAAAGAAATATGTAGACAAAGTCGAAATTGATAATTACGGTACAGTTTACGGTGTTATTAATCCAGAAGCAGAATTTAAAGTAGTTATAGAAGCGCACGCCGATGAAATTTCTTGGTATGTAAATTACATCACAGATGATGGATTAATTTACGTCATCAGAAATGGCGGTTCTGACCAATTAATTGCGCCGTCAAAAATTGTGAATATTCATGGAGAAAAAGGAATTGTAAAAGGTGTTTTTGGTTGGCCTGCAATTCACACCAGAATGGGTGCAGAGAAAGAAACAACACCAAAAATTGAAAATATTTTTATTGATTGTGGTGCAATTACAAAAAAAGAAGTTGAAGATTTAGGAATTCATGTCGGTTGTATGATTACATATCCGGATGCTTTTTTTGAATTAAATGAACGTTATTTCGTTTGCAGAGCTTTAGATAATAGAATCGGCGGTTTTATGATTGCCGAAGTTGCCCGTCTTTTAAAAGAAAATAAAAAGAAATTACCTTTTGGTTTATACATCGTGAATTCTGTTCAAGAAGAAGTTGGACTTTACGGCGCAGATATGATTGCGGATTCAATAAAACCCAATATTGCAATTATCACGGATGTAACGCACGACACTTCGACGCCGATGATTGAAAAGAAAAAAGAAGGCGACCAAAAATGCGGCGATGGTCCAGTTGTATTTTTCGCTCCAACCGTACATCATAATTTGCGAGAAGTTATTGTAGAAACTGCAAAAAATAAAAAAATTCCGTATCAAAGAGCAGCGTCAAGTCGCGTCACAGGAACAGATACCGATGCTTTTGCACATTCCAACGGAGGTGTTCCGAGCGCGTTGATTTCTTTGCCTTTAAGATATATGCACACAACGGTGGAAATGGTTTCAAAAGAAGATGTCGCAAATGTGATAAAATTAATTTATGAAACTTTGTTGAAAATAACGCCGGAAATGAATTTGAAATATCATTAATTAGAATCTAGATTTTAGATTTTAGATTTTTTAATTAAAAAAAATTAAAGTTTTACGTTTAAATTAGAAATATGAAAACAAAATTAATTTCACCATCCCTACTTTCCGCAGATTTTGGTAATTTAGAAAGGGATATAAAAATGCTAAATGAATCTCAATCGGATTGGCTTCACGTGGATGTGATGGATGGAAGATTTGTTCCCAATATTTCTTTCGGATTTCCAGTAATGAAAACGGTGAAGGAATATTCTGATAAATTTATTGATGTTCATTTGATGATTGTAGAGCCAGAAAAATATGTGGAAGAATTCGTCGCACAAGGGGCAGATTTGGTTTCCGTGCATTATGAAGCTTGCACACATTTGCACAGAACCATACAATTAATTCAAAAATCTGGTGCAAAAGCAGGCGTAGTTTTAAATCCTGCAACGCCAGTTTTAATGTTAGAAGATATTATTGAAATGGTAGATTTGGTTTTATTGATGAGTGTAAACCCAGGTTTTGGCGGACAAAAATTCATTAAAAACACTTATAAGAAAATCGCCGAAACAAAAGATTTAATTATTTCCAATAATTCTACAGCTTTGATAGAAGTTGATGGCGGCGTAAATCTTGAAAATGCTTCAAAATTGTTCGAAGTCGGCGCAGATGTTTTAGTTGCAGGAAATGCAGTATTTTCGGCGGACGATCCTGCGAAAATGATTGAACTTTTGAAAATTTAGAATGAGATTTTAGATTTTAGATTTTAGATTTTAGAAAATTATAAAAAAAACCGAGAAAAAAAATTCCACGGTTTTTGTTTTAAATCTTGACTCTTAAATCTCTAATCTTATTTAAAAAATCTCTTTACCAGCGAAATGAAATGCCGCTTCAATTTGTGCGTTTTCATCAGAATCTGAACCATGAACTGCATTTTCACCAATAGATTTTGCAAACATTTTTCTAATAGTTCCTTCCGCTGCTTCTGCAGGGTTTGTTGCACCAATCAATGTTCTAAAACTTTCAACTGCATTATCACCTTCTAAAATTGCCGCTACAATTGGTCCAGATGACATAAAATCTACTAATTCTCCGTAAAAAGGTCTTTCTGCGTGAACTTCATAAAATTTTTGAGCATCTGCAACTGTAAGTTGAGTTAATTTTAAAGCTTTAATTTTAAATCCTGCTTCAGATATTTTTCCTAAAATTGCACCAATATGACCGTCTGCAACTGCATCTGGTTTAATCATTGTAAATGTGATTTTTCCTGACATTTTTATATTTTTTTAATTGGGCGCAAAAGTAATGAATTATAACAGAAAATGAAAACTAAATTTCAATTGTATTCTTTTGGCACAAGATTTGAAATATACACCACGATTCTCATGTTTAATTGAGTTTTCATGGTTATTAGTTTTTACCCCAACTTCGGTTGGGGTTTTGTGTTTTTTAAACTTAATTTTTCTGCATTTCTTCCGCTTCTTCCATTAATTTTAAATAAGTTATATAACGCGATTCTTCAATAGTGTCTTCTTCTAAACCTTGTAAAACCGCGCATTTTGGTTCATTAATATGCATACAATTGTGAAATTTACACAATCTTCCGAGTTTAAAAATTTCTGGGAGATAATGTTGAATATCTTCTTTCTCCACATCTATCATTGCAAACTCACGAACTCCGGGAGTATCAATTACACTTCCGCCAAATTTCCAGAAATGCATTTGTGCAAAGGTTGTGGTGTGTTTTCCTTTTTGATGAATTTCGGAAATTAAACCAGTTTTTAAATCTAAACCCGGTTGCAAAGCATTAACTAAAGTTGATTTTCCACTGCCGGAATGTCCGAAAAAAACTGAAGTTTTATCTTTAATTTTTTCTATTAATTGTTCTAAATTTAATTTCGAAACTGAAGAAATGAGCAAACTTTCGTACCCAATATTTTGATATATTTTTTGAATTTGTTCAACCAACTCAATTTCAATTTCCGATAAAAGATCTATTTTAGAAAATAAAATTAATGGTAAAATATTGTATGCTTCGCAACAAGCGAGAAAACGATCCAGAAATCCCAAAGAAGTTTCGGGTTGCTTTAAAGTAAAAATGAAACACGCAATATCTACGTTTGAAGCAATAATATGTGATTCTTTGGAAAGATTTACCGATTTCCGAATTAAATAATTTCTTCGCGGTTCAATTTTTGTAATCCATGCAACATCATCAATTTCAAGTTGAAATTCTACTTTATCACCAACTGCTAAAGGATTTGTTAATCTACTTTTTAATAATTTAAATTTTCCACGAATGCGCGCCTCGAAAATGTTTCCGGTTTTTTCTTCTTTTACTTGATACCAACTTCCGGTAGATTTTATAATGAGGCCTTTTTTAGTCATATTTTAAACTATTTACGGTCATCAATAAAAAATCTAGAGATTTAGAATAATCAAGATCTGTGTATTCTAAACCTACTATTTTAAAATTAAAATAATAATTTTTTAGGTTTTGAAAATAATTTTTCTCTAATGAAATAGCAAATGCTTTTCTACCTAAAAATTCTTTTAAAAACCATTTTTCAAGCAATCTTGCACTTCTTCCATTTCCATCTTCAAATGGATGAATTTTAACAAATACCAAATGAATTTGTGACGCATAAAAGAAAATCTCTTTTAATGATAAATCCTCTGGAATCAATGAATGAATATCATCAAATAATTTTTTAAATTCATTTTCAACTAATGCTTTATCTGCTGCAACATACTCAATTTTTCCTTCATTATTGATGATGAACATTTGATTTTTTCTCACTTTTCCCCTATTCGAAACTGGTAAAATATTTTGACTTAAAATAGAATGACTTTTCAGAAAGTTTTTGTAATTCAAAGTATTGCTTTGCATGAATTCATAAGCGTTAAATAAGTCGTCTGCTCTTTTTGTGTGATCCGGCAGAAAATTTATATTTAAAAATTTATGCTTAAAAAAACTGTCTAATTCGATTTTCTCACCTTCTATTTTTAACGAAAAAACCGAGGAAATTGCATGGTTTGTTTTAAAATAATCAAAAGAAATTTCACGATTCTCAAGTTCTTCCATTCTATTTAATAATTCAAAATTTATAGAATTTTTGAACTCTTCTAAATTATCAGAATTAAGAATTTTGAATGTCATCAAATTATTTATTTATCATGATACTATTCTGTACTTCAATCGATTCTTCGTGAATTGCTTTAAAAACTTTTTCAATAAATTCACTGCTCATTCCAGTTTCTTCGGCTTTTTGAGAAGCATATTCAGTGATAATTTTCCATCGATCTGGTTGAAAAATCGCAATATTATTTTCCTTTTTTAAAGTTCCGATTTTCTCAGAAACTTTCATTCTTTGAGATAAAATATCAATTAATTGGAAATCAATATCGCTAATTAAAGTTCTGTGACGTGTCATTTCATCATCCATTTTAGAAATATCAGAATTTCTAATTTTTAGATTGGAAATTAATTCTGCTAAAACGGCTGGTGTAATTTGCTGTGAAGCATCGCTCCACGCTTCGTCCGGTGAAAAATGACTTTCAATCATTGCACCTTGATAACCCACATTTAAAGCTTCTTGCGTAATTGCTGCAAGTCCCGTTCTGTTTCCACAAATATGCGACGGATCTACAATCATCGGGATATTTGGAAACTGATGGCGGAAATCCAAAGCAATTTGCCAGTTTGGAATATTTCTATATTTTGTTTTTTGATAAGTTGAAAAACCACGGTGAATTGCTCCTAAATTTTCTACGCCTTGTCCGAGAAGTCTTTCCATAGCACCGATCCATAAAGCTAAATCTGGATTTACCGGATTTTTTACAAAAACTGGTTTTTTAGTTCCACGAAGTGCAACTGCAATTTCTTGAACTGTAAATGGGTTTACTGTAGAACGTGCCCCAATCCACAAAATATCGACATCTGCTTCTAATGCTGCAAAAACGTGATGCGCATTTGCTACTTCTGTCGCAGTTTTAAAACCGTATTCTTCTTTTACTTTTTTTAACCAATTCAAACCTATTACACCGACACCTTCAAAACCATTTGGTTTGGTTCGTGGTTTCCAAATTCCTGCGCGGAAAACTGGGATTTCTGCATTAGATTCTTTTAGTTCTTTTGCCGTTTGAAGCATTTGAGATTCACTTTCTGCGCTGCAAGGTCCGGCAATGATGAGTGGTTTTGGGAATTCATTTACCCATTCATTTTTCAATTCTTTTAATTCCATCTACGTTTTGGCTTTGCCAATTTTTTATCATTAATTAAGTAAAATCAAATTTCATAAGATCATTCAAATCATTTAAAACTGGATTAATCTCGGCAAATTTATCAAAAATTTTGCGTTTTGTGAGTATTTCTTTTTTAAGTTTGGTATCCATTTTAAAGGTGACTTCAATGTGGTAATTATTTACTTTTCGTTTAAAATGATTAAAAAATTGTGCACTTACAGAACTAAATTCTGATTTTGCCGTTTTAGAAGGACAACAAATTTCAACTCCGTTCTCTCCAATTTTATTAAGTTTAAAACTATTAATAGCATTGTAAACCAATGAATTAGTCGTTTTTAAATCTTCCAAAAAAATTAGCCATTCTTGTTGTAAATCTGATTCTGTGAAATGATTTTGAGGCGCTTCTTTATCAGGTAAAATTGGAGTTAAAACTTCCTTTTTCTCCTCAATTTTTAAAGCATTAGAAATGCTGAATTTTGATTTTTCCTTTTTATGGACTAAAGGTTTTTCAGCGGTAAGAATTACTGGATTTTCTAAAGCTTCTTCTATGTTTCCTAAAATTTTATTAATCTCAGATCTCACTAAAATCTCTACCTGTGAAATTTCTGAAACTACTTTTGAAACTTCTGAAACTACTTTTAAACCTGAATTTTCTTTAAGAAAAGGCGCTAGAATTAAGAATTTTTTTTTTTAGAAACTGTAGTATTTTGATTTAAACTGGACAATTGCATCAAAGCAATTTCTACCGTCAATCGCGGATTTTTAGAATTTTTATAATTAATATCTGCGTGATTGCAAATTTCAACCGCATCTATTAAATCTTGCGCAGACCAATTTTTACTTTGTTCACTGTATTTTTGTTTGCTTTTTTCTCCCACTTCTATCAAAGCTAAAGTTGTAGGATTTTTTGCCATCATCAAATCTCTGAAATGACTTCCCAAACCTGCAATAAAAATATGTGGATCAAAACCTTTTTTTACAATTTCATTAAAAGCAAAAAGTATTTCTGGAATATTATTTTCCTTCGCAATATCTGCAATATTCAAATATTGATCGTAATCTAAAATATTGAGAACTTCCGCCGTTTTCTCTAAAGTAATATTATTTTGCGAAAAAGTCACCATTCTGTCAAAAATAGAAAGTGCGTCACGCAAAGCTCCATCAGCTTTTTGAGCAATTAAAAACAATGCATCTTCTTCGTAATTTATCTTTTCTTTGTCTGCAATCTGTTTTAAATGTTTTTGGATGTCTTCAATTTGGATTCTTTTAAAATCATAAATTTGACATCTTGATAAAATCGTGGGAATTATTTTATGTTTTTCTGTAGTTGCAAGAATAAAAATAGCGTGTTCTGGTGGTTCTTCCAGGGTTTTTAAAAACGCATTAAAAGCGGCAGAAGACAACATGTGAACCTCATCTATAATATATATTTTATATTTTCCAACTTGTGGTGCAAAACGAACTTGATCTGTTAAATTCCGAATATCATCTACTGAATTATTGGAAGCCGCATCAAGTTCAAAAATATTGTAAGCAAAATTATCTTCCGAAGTTGAACCGTCTTTTTCGTTGATTTTTCTCGCTAAAATTCTGGCACAAGTGGTTTTACCAACACCTCTCGGACCGCAAAAAAGCAAAGCTTGTGCAAGTTGATTATTTCCAATTGCGTGTTCTAAAGTATCTGTAATGTGAGATTGTCCGACAACAGTATCAAACTCTTGCGGACGGTATTTTCTTGCAGAAACAACGAAATTTTCCATTGGTCAAAAATAGGGAAATATGTCTTTACTAAAAAATGGTTTTGAAAATTAAAGTGATTTTTTAAGATTTATTTTTACAATTGTTATTCTGTGCGGAGAAATAAATCTTTTTCTTTTAAAAATTCTTCACTTCATTTCACTTTGCTTCATTTCTTTCTGAATGACAATTACATTTAAAAAAATCGGGATAAAATAATTTTAACCCGATTTAATTTTTTAAAATAAATTTATTTATTGTGTTGCTTTAAACATTTCATTTGAAATTTGATTCAATTTTTCGTTGGTGTAAGTGGAATCGTAAGGTTTCATAATTTCAAATAAATACTGATAAAATGGAGTGATTTTTTGTACATCTTCAGATTTTTCCATTGCTTTTTCTTTGCCCATTTGTTTTAAATCTTTTATAAAAATATCAAATCTTTTGTCTATTGGCTGAATTGAACTCACTAAGTAGTCATAAGCTTTTGTAGAATTTCCTGTTTTTTTATAAGCATCTGCAACAGCTCCTGTTACAATTGAGTATTCCATAGGTTTGGTTTTCATTTGCCGTCCTAAATATTTTTGTTCTTGCGGACTTAATGAGGCATAATAATCATATTCTGATAAAATTCCTTTTTTCAATTCTTCTGCTAATTTTAAACCTTTTTGTTCTTGACCTGAAACGATATAGCCGTAAACGATGGAACTTAAAGAACGAGGATCATTGTATTTTTGAACAGGAATTTCTTTACTTGCTAAATCTAAAATTTCAATGGCTTTTTGTTTTTCACCTTTTAAAGCCAGAGCTTCTGCAGCGCGACTTGCAGAGCTTCTGTAGCTCACAATATTTTGCGTGCAAGTTTCATCGAAATGTGCATTTAAATCTTTGAAATTTCCCCATCGGTAATTTTTTACGATTTTATATAAATCATCTCCATCAACTCTTCCCATATCTCCCGATTCAGATTGTTCGGTTTTTATTGGCGTAAGTCTATAACTGAAACCATCAAACTGAAGAAAATCATTCATATAGAAAATATTTTCATCATCATAAATTCCGCCAGATGAGAAATTAATGGGACGTTTCCAATCAAAGTTTGCAAAAATATCCATCATCATCAGATTATTTTTAAACATACTATTGCTTTTGTAGGTAACTGTAATATTATCTACCGCTTTTGCAGCATCTTTTGGAAGTAAAATTCCTGCTTTTATGGCATTTGCTTTATTAACTGGTAATATAAATTTACTTACTGGAATGAAATTAAACTTATCAAATTTTTCATCACCAAAAATCATTTTTAGAATTTCATTTTTATCTTCAGATTTACTTTTAATAAAATTCATGGCTTCTTTAAAAGTCATTGAATCTTGAGTTAAATATTTTCTAAATTCCGCCATCGCCGTTTCTGGCGCTCCAGAATCTTTTAAATTCGCAAAAATAGTTTGCCAATCTTTTTTTGACATCAGATAAATCTGATCATTCGTTCCATCTCTATAATCTGCATGATTTAATTGTGAAGGAACAGGCATTGCATCGTAAGTTCTGCGTTTCACTTGATCAATGTCCCACGGTGTGGAAAGTAAAGTGAAATTAACGACTTTCACATCTTTTCGAAATTCTGAAGTTTCCTGAATTGCCCAAACTGGATAAGTATCATTATCGCCGTAAACAAATAAAATATCATCTTTCGGTAAAGATTTTAAACTTGAATATGCGTAATCATAAGCTGCGTAACGATTACTTCTGTCGTGAACATTGTAATTTTGGAAAGCCATCATAAATGGAACTCCCAATAAAATAATACCTGCAATTAAATTTGTCGTATTATTTTTTAATTTATTATTTAAGAACCTGAGAATTCCAGCCGCTCCTAAACCAATCCAAATAGCGAAAGCGTAAAACGAACCGACCAATGCATAATCTCTTTCTCGCGGCTCAAATGGTTTCATTCCTGTGTAGAAAACAATTCCGACACTTGTAATTATAAATAAAGCAAGAATGGCGTAAAATTTTCCAAAATCTTTATTTAATTGAAAAAAGAAACCAATTAATCCCAATAAAAATGGGAGAAAAAAGAACGCAACTGTACTTTCATTTTTAAATTTTGCAGGCATATCATTTTGATTTCCCCACATTGCATTATCTATAAAAGGAATTCCAGAAATCCAATTTCCTTTGGTATTTTCCATATTTCCTTCTAAATCATTTTGGCGACCAACGAAGTTCCACATCAAGTAGCGAACAAAATAATAACCATTTTGAAATGTGAAGAAATAATCTAAATTTTGTCCTAAAGATGGACGTTGAACGTGAACTAAATTGTATTGCTTCGCTTGTAAATAATCTGAAACTTTTATCGTACCATCTTCATATTTTTTGTGCATTTCATCAAAAACTCTTTTTGCTTCGGGATTGTCTGCAATTTCTGGATTTTCATAATTAAAACTAAAATCTGGCGCGCCATACATTGAAATATAGTTTGCCATTACATCTTTATCTTCACTAAACATTCTCGGCATAAAACTTACTTGGTCTGGAGAAAAAATGTAGTTAAATCTTTCACCGGTTTTTCTATAAGTCCCAGTCGATTCATCTTTTTCATAAACGTCATCCGTTTTATCCGTTTTAAAACTTCCGTCTTCGTTTTTTTGAATTCCGTTTGCATCAAGATAAGCGGTGTAATTTTGCCCATAAGCAGTTGGCCAATCTCCGTATTGTGCACGATTATAATAATCCAACATTCCGATTGCGTTGTCTGGATTATTTAAATTCATAGGTGGATTTGCAGTGGCACGAATTGGAATTACCATCCAACAAGAAAAACCAATAATCATATAAACCAAGGACAAAGAAATTGTTTGATAAATTCTTTTTTCAGATTTTCTAGATAATTTAATAATGAAATAAGAAAGTGCAATTAAAATAATAAAACCAAGTATTGTTCCCGAATGGAAAGGTAAACCTAAGCCATTTACGCAGAAAATTTCTAATTTCCCGAACATGGTCATTACAAATGGAAAAATTCCTTTAAAAACCAAGGCTAAAATAATTAATGTGACAAGATTTGCTATTAAAAAGCTTTTCCAAGTAAAAGTGTAATTTTTAGAATAATAAATAAAACAAACTGCAGGAATTACCAACATACACATCATATGAACACCTACAGAAAGTCCAACTATAAAAAATATTAAGATAATCCATCTTTCATTATCTGCATCATGAAACTCATTTTCCCATTTGGTAATTAACCATAAAATTATAGCGATAAAAAGCGACGCCATTGAATACACTTCCCCTTCAACTGCTGAAAACCAAAAACTATCAGAAAAAGCAAAAGATAAAGCCCCCACTAAACCCGCAAACAGAATAGTAATTTCTTCACGTTTAGTGACTTCAGAAAATTCTTTATGAAACATTCTGCGTACAAAATGAGTAATTGTCCAAAATAAAAACAATATGGTAAAACCACTGAATAAAGCAGACATTGCATTAATTACAATAGAATAATGGTCGCCATTTCCCAATGCAAACATTGCAAAAAATGCACCTACCAATTGAAAAAGTGCCGCACCGGGTGCGTGAGTAACTTGTAGTTTTACGGCAGAAGAAATATATTCTCCACAATCCCAAAAACTAAAATTAGGTTCTATTGTTGATAAGTAAGTTATAAAAGCTATTGCAAATACAAGCCAACCTAAAACATTATTCCATCTTTTAAAAGACCAATTTTTCATAATTTTTTTCTAATGCAGCGAAATTAATGATTTTAGTTTATACAAAGATTATTTTAACAAATTTTAAAGTTTTTATCCCTATTTTTTTAAGTCTATAAATTATGTTTTCTATAAAAATTTGTACAAATTATTATGCATTATATCATATAAAGAGCTCAATTTTCTTTCGTTGATTTTTTTTTTATTATTTTTGCAAACAGATTTTTAGAGTAAAATTGATTAAAAATGACTAATGTACACGACAATATTCTTGGTTTAATTGGTAATACACCAATGGTTAAATTAAACCAAGTTACTAAAAATATACCTGCAACCGTTTATGCAAAATTAGAATCTTCAAATCCTGGACACTCTACAAAAGACAGAATTGCACTTCACATAATAGAAGCTGCAGAAAGGCAGGGTCTTTTAAAACCTGGTTCTACAATAGTTGAAACTACCTCTGGAAATACTGGTTTCTCTTTAGCAATGGTAAGTATTATAAAAGGTTATAAATGTATTTTATCTGTAAGTGATAAAACAAAACCAGAAAAAATAGCATATTTAAAAGCTTTAGGAGCAATCGTTTATGTTTGCCCTGCTTCTGTTGCAGCAGATGATCCCAGATCATATTATGAAGTGGCAAAAAAAATTGCAGCAGAAACTCCAAATTCCTTTTATATCAATCAATATTTTAACGAATTAAATATTGATGCCCATTATCAAACAACTGGCCCTGAAATTTGGGAACAAACAGACGGAAAAATAACCCATCTTTTTGGTTGCACAGGAACTGGCGGAACACTTTCTGGTTCAGCAAAATATTTAAAGGAACAAAATCCAAATATTAAAATTATTGGTGTAGATGCAGATGGCTCTATTTTAAAAACTTTTCATGATACAGGCAAAATAGATAAATCAGAAATTCATTCTTATCAAATAGAGGGTTTAGGTAAAAATTTAATTCCAGGTGCATTATTGTTTGATAAAGTTGATGAATTTGTAAGAGTAAATGATGAAATGAGTGCCTACAAAACACGTGAAATTGCATTAAAAGAGGCAATAATGGGTGGTTACACAACAGGTGCAGTTGTTCAAGCTTTGATGCAATATTCAAAAAATAATTCTTTTACAGAAAAAGATTTAATTGTACTAATTTTTCCAGATCACGGATCTCGTTATATTTCTAAAGTTTATAGTGATGATTGGATGGCTAAACAAGGTTTTAGCAATAATTGTGTTCACAATTACAAAGAAGTTTTTAAAACGGAATTCATAAAATAAAAATATTACATATAATATAAATCAGCCTTTTGTGAAAACTAAAGGCTTTTTATATATCGTAAATTTCACTAACTTTGCACCCAAAATAAACTATAGAAAAAATAAATGGATATATTCGAACGGATTAAAAACAATCCAGGACCTTTAGGTCAATTTGCAGATTACGCAGAAGGTTATTTTGTTTTTCCAAAATTAGAAGGACCAGTTGGTCCGAGAATGAAATTTCAAGGAAGAGAAGTTATTTTTTGGAGTGCAAATGACTATTTAGGACTTTGCAATCATCCAGAAGTTTTAGAAACTGACGCAAAAGCTGCTGCAAAATATGGAATGTTTTATCCAATGGGAGCCAGAGCAATGTCCGGTGAAACTGAAGCTCATGAGCAACTAGAAAGAGAATTAGCAGCATTTGTAAAAGAAGATGCCGCTTATTTATTAAATTTCGGTTATCAAGGAATGGTTTCTACAATAGATTCTCTGGTTTCAAGACACGATGTAATTGTTTATGATTCTGATTCACACGCTTGTATCGTAGATGGTGTTCGTTTGCACATGGGGAAAAGTTTTACTTATCGTCATAATGATGTAGAAAGTTTAGAAAAAAATCTGATTCGTGCAGAAAAAGTAGCTAAAGAAAATGGCGGCGGAGTTCTGGTAATTACAGAAGGAGTTTTCGGAATGCGTGGAATGCAAGGGAAAATAAAAGAAATTATCGCTTTAAAAGAAAAATATAATTTCAGACTTTTGGTAGATGATGCACATGGTTTTGGGACTTTAGGAAAAAACGGCGCAGGAGTAGGTGAAGAACAAGATTGCCAAAAAGGAATTGATGTTTATTTTTCCACTTTTGCAAAATCTATGGCAGGTTTTGGTGCTTTTATTGCAGGTGAAAAGGAAATTATCCGTTTCTTAAAATACAATATGCGTTCACAAATTTTCGCTAAATCTTTAACAATGCCTATGGTTATTGGTGGTTTAAAAAGATTAGAACTTTTGCGTTCACATCCAGAAATTAAAGCCAAACTTTGGCATAATGTAAATAAACTTCAAAATGGTTTAAGAGAAAGAGGTTATGATATTGGTGAAACAAACACCTGTGTAACTCCGGTTATGATGAAAGGTGAAACCATCGAAGCCACAATTTTAGTACGAGATTTACGCGAAAATTATGGTATTTTTACCTCTGTTGTGGTATATCCAGTTATTCCAAAAGGAATGATTTTGCTTCGATTGATTCCTACAGCGTCACATTCTGATGCGGAAATTAATGAAACTCTCGATGCTTTTGATGCGATACACGAAAAACTCGTTTCAGGACAATACAAAAAGCAAGCGGAAGCATTTTTAAAAGAAAATAATTTAGACTTCAAAGAAAGTTAAAAAATATTCTTAAAATTTAAAACCGTTTGATAAATAATCAAACGGTTTTTTTTATAACTTAAAATAAAAATTATGAATCAAATTACAATGAATAAGCAAGATTTCAGTAGAATTCGCCAAAGCATTTCACAAGCAAAAAAAAGCAATACAATTAAAATTGAAGAAGCTGAAATTTTATTAAAAGAATTAAATAGTGCAAAACTTTTAAATCCAGAAGAAATTTCCGCAGATTTAGTCACAATGAATACGGAAGTGGAAATTTTATTTAAAAATACCAATAAATCTGCAACCATTAAAATTGTGTATCCACAAGATGCAAATATAAAAGAAAGAAAAATTTCAATATTTTCTCCCGTTGCTTCTGCATTAATTGGTTATAAAGTGGGCGATGAAATCAATTGGAAATTACCTTCTGGAGAAACCAAAATAGTTATCACTAAAATTATTTACCAACCAGAAGCTGCTGGTAATTTTGACCAATAAGAAATTTAATATTTTCATTTTTATAAAATATATTTATGAATATATCCCTTAGTTAATTCTTACATTTACAAAAAAAATGAACGAAAAACTTTTTAATAAAGTCGCACAAATAAATTTATTATTTTGGCTAATGAAAATTGTCGCCACTACTTTAGGTGAAACGCTTGGTGATTTTTTTGCACAAACTTTAAACTTGGGTTACGCCGTAGGAATTGGTATTACTTTGGTATTTTTCTTAGTTGTTTTGGGAATTCAACTTTCTGTTAAAAAATATATTCCTGTTTTCTATTGGTTGGTAATCATTGGAACTACTACTTTAGGTACTGAAATTTCAGATTTTTTGGATAGAAGTTTGGGTTTGGGTTACGCTTTTGGAAGTTTAATTTTAGTTACTGCATTACTTATTACTTTATTTCTTTGGTATAAAAAGTTCCAAGATTTAAATGTTTATCCAATTTTTGAAAGAAAAAAAGAAATTTATTTTTGGATTGCCGTTCTTTTTTCAAATAGTTTAGGCACTGCTTTTGGCGATTTTTTGAGTGATAATCTGGGTTTAAGTTACTTAAATGGCGCGATGATTACCGGAGGAATTATTTTGATAGTCATTCTTATGCATTATTTTACCAAATTAAACGAAATCCTTCTCTTTTGGATTGCCTTTGTTTTTACCCGACCATTTGGCGCTACTTTCGGAGATTTTTTAACTAAACCATTAGCAAATGGCGGTTTAAATTTAGGGACTTTAAATGCGTCTTTAGTTTCAATTTTATTAATTACGATGATGATTTTAGTTGCACATCGACAGCTTAAAAAGCAAGAAGTTTAAAAAAAAAATCCCGCTAAAGTTTAAACTTTAGCGGGATTTTTTTATTTATTTTATAGATTATTCAGCTAAAATAATTCCTTTATTGTGATTAAATTCTATCACGCCACTTTTTACTACAAAAGAATAAACACTGTCATTTTCTTTTTCTTTCTTAAAATATTTAGAATATTCCTCAGAAATTGCAGAAGTATAAAGTTTTACTTTTCCGCTTACCAAAGAAGAAACAATAGCGACGTGATTATTCATAATCTGAAAATCCCCATTTTTTCCTGGAAGTAAAACAGAATTAACTTCGCCTTCAAAAACCACAAACTCGGGTGTTAATATTTTTATATTCATACTTTTTTAGATTAAGAGATTTGAGATTTGAGACTGAAAAAAATCTCACATCTCATGTCTAAAAATTTCATGTCTAATTTATGCGTTTTCTGCTAATAATTTTTCACCAGCTTCAATAGCTTCTTCGATGGTTCCTTTCAAGTTAAAAGCAGATTCTGGTAAATGATCTAACTCACCATCCATTATCATGTTAAATCCTTTAATGGTATCTTTAATATCCACTAAAGAACCTTTCAAACCTGTAAATTGTTCAGCAACGTGGAAAGGTTGAGATAAAAATCTTTGTACTTTTCTCGCTCTATAAACTACTAATTTATCTTCTTCAGAAAGCTCTTCCATACCAAGAATTGCAATAATATCTTGTAATGCTTTGTAACGTTGTAAAATTTCTTTTACATCTTGCGCACATTTGTAATGTTCTTCACCAATAATTTCCGGTGCTAAAATTCTAGAAGTTGAAGCCAAAGGATCAACGGCTGGATAAATTCCTAAAGAAGCAATTTTACGATCTAAAACAGTAGTTGCATCTAAGTGGGCAAAAGTTGTTGCCGGTGCAGGATCCGTTAAATCATCCGCAGGAACGTAAACCGCTTGTACAGAAGTAATGGAACCATTTTTTGTAGAAGTAATTCGCTCTTGCATCGCACCCATTTCTGAGGCTAAAGTTGGTTGATAACCAACCGCAGAAGGCATTCTTCCTAAAAGTGCAGAAACTTCTGAACCTGCTTGTGTAAATCTAAAAATATTATCTACGAAAAATAAAATATCTCTTCCTTGTCCAGATTCTCCTCCGTCACGGTAATATTCAGCTAAAGTTAAACCAGAAAGTGCGACTCTTGCTCTTGCTCCAGGAGGTTCATTCATTTGTCCGAAAACGAAAGCAGCTTTGGATTCTTTCATTACTTCAAGATCTATTTTGGATAAATCCCATCCGCCATTTTCCATAGAATGCATGAATTCATCGCCATATTTTATAATGCCTGATTCCAACATCTCTCTCAAAAGGTCATTTCCTTCTCTCGTTCTCTCACCAACTCCAGCAAAAACTGAAAGTCCACCGTGTCCTTTCGCGATATTATTAATTAATTCTTGAATTAAAACTGTTTTACCAACTCCTGCTCCACCAAACAAACCAATTTTTCCACCTTTTGAATAAGGTTCTACTAAATCAATTACTTTAATTCCTGTGTAAAGAATTTCTGCTGAAGTAGAAAGTTGATCAAATTTTGGAGCGTCTCTGTGAATTGGCAAACCGCCTTCTTTAGAAACTTGTGGCAATCCATCAATATTATCTCCAACTACATTAAATAATCTTCCGTTAATTCCTTCACCAATCGGCATTGTAATTTGCTGACCTTGACTTACAACATCGTAACCTCTTTGAAGCCCGTCTGTTGCGTCCATCGCGATACATCTTACAGTATCTTCACCGATGTGTTGTTCAACTTCTAGAATTACTTTTTCACCATTTTTTTTGGTGATTTCCAATGCGTCATAAATTTTTGGAAGTTCTTGCGCGTCTGCAAAAACAACATCCAGAACTGGACCGATAATTTGCGAAATTTTACCTACTATTTGGTTTGCCATTGCTAATTTTTTTCTTGGTGCAAATATAAGGAATTGTTCCAAATCTGCAATTGGTTTGAAAGAAGATTTTTATCATCTTTGCATACCGAAAAAAACCTACTTGGAAACCTTTAAAAATATTGACTTTTATACCGCTAAAAAACCTCTTGCTCTATCTTTGGGTATGTTTGATGGCGTTCATAAAGGTCATCAATTTATAATTTCTCATTTAAATAAAATTGCAAAAGAGGAAAGTTTAGAATCTGCACTCTTAACTTTTTGGCCACATCCAAGAACTTTTTTTGATCCAGATTGCGAATTAAAATTGCTAAATACTTTAGAAGAGAAAATCAGTCTTCTTGAAAAAAATGGTATTCAGAATTTGTTTCTACAAAAATTTGATGATGATTTTAGAAATTTGACAGGCGAAGAATTTGTACGTCAGATCTTAATTGAAAAATTAAATGTGAAATATTTGATTATTGGTTACGATCACACTTTTGGCAAAGATAAATCCGGAGATTTTAATTTATTACAAAAATTATCAGCAGAATTAGATTTTACAGTTGCGCAACTTCCCGCGGTAGATTTTCATGACAAACACATCAGTTCCACACAAATTAGAAATGCTCTTTCTAACGGAAATATTCTGAAAGCCAATGAAATGTTAGGTTACAATTATTCACTTTCAGGAAAAGTGATTGACGGTAAAAAAATCGGTAGAACAATAGGTTATCCTACCGCAAATTTAGAAGTTGATTCTCTAAAATTATTACCCAAAAACGGCGCTTATATTGTGGAAGTTTTTCATAAGAATAAATTCTACAAAGGCATGATGAGCATCGGTACAAACCCAACAGTTGAGGGAAAAACCAAAACAGTAGAAGTCTATATTTTAGATTTTGACAAAGATATTTACGGTGAAACTTTAACCCTAAATTTCAGAGATTTTTTACACGAAGAAATAAAATTTGAAAATCTAGAAAAATTAATTGAAAGATTAGATGAAGACAAGATTTTGACGGAAAAGTTTGAGTTTTAAAAATTTTTATTAATTCCTAAAACTATATTTCGTGAAATTAATCTTTGAGTATAAAGACTTTCACTTACATTATCAATCGAATATCTTTGTATAGAACTAACATTTAGCAAGTTATTTCCTTTAATAAACACGTTCATTTTGTATTTCTTTACCTTATAATCTAAATTTAGATCTAAAAATTGAATGGATTTTTGCGCGGTACTTCCGTACTTATAAATTTCATAATTTGACTGTAAATTTAAATTATCTTTTAACCGAAAGTAAAGATTTACAAAACCTTTTTGATCTGTATATTTATTAGAGTTAATGTCGGATTTTATATTATTGAAGGTAAAATTATAACCTAATTCATAATTAAAAAATTTCGTCCAGCCAGATTTCATTTCAAAACCTACCTTAATATTTGAAAATTTTGTGTTAATTAATACTTGGTTATTAATGCTGTTTTGGTAGTCTGAAAGCATATAGGAACTGAGCAAACTAAACCTCGAACTGATCAATTTTATATATTGTTTCGCTTCTAAATTCGTTGAAATGTTCGTGCTATTTTTAACTAATATTTTTTGGAAGAAACTGTAATTTGGGTTTATAATTACATTACTGGAAAGATAATCTTGGTTTCTATAATAAATTGCACTAAAAGTTAGTTGATTGGACAATTCGTTACCAACAGTATAAACGAAATTAAAATTATAACTTGGTAACAAATGAAAACCAACATCGCTTTTTTGAAAACTTCTGCTTCCCTGATAAATGTAATTGATATTCAAATCATTGATTTCCGTTTGTGAATAACTTCGACCGGCAGAAAAAGAAAATGTTCCCGTTTTTAAATTTTCATAACTTAAATTAAAATTTGGTGTTACCACAAACTGTTGCTTTTTTTGTTTATTAAAATCCGTGGAAATCATTTGGTTTAAAAGCGTTCCGCCAATGGTCCATTTTTTAATTTTCTGTGTGTATTTTGCCTGTGCAAATAATTTATTTTGCTTAAAATTAATATTATTTTCATAATCACTTTTATCGAACAAAATTTCTGATCCGGAGGAATCAAAAACAGAAATATCAGAGATCAGTTTATTAGTTCTAAACTCATCGCCAAACTGAATTTCTAAATTGTGATCTTCACTATATTTTTTTAAATAAGACAATTTTGCACCACCAAAATTCATATTAGAATTGACATTTTCCAAAATACTTTGCGCATTTGGATCATTTAAAATAGACTGAAAAACATTATTTTGCTCCGTAAAATGATAAGGTCTGTTTTGCGAAATAAATTTTCCAACTGCCACAAATGCTTGCGAAGAATCTATTTTTTTGGTATAAACTACTTTGTTTTCATTAGCAAAAAGATGGTTGTTTCCAAGTTGGTTATTTGGCGTCCCGTTAAAAATAAATTGATTGATATTATCTTCCTGCAACCAGGATAATTTATTGTAAAACTGCAAACTGGCGTCTTTTTTTATGTCTTTTAGCACTTCTATTTTCGCTACAATATTTTGCTTTTTTTGTTGCCAAATTTTGTCTTCAATATTCGTAAAAGCAATGTTATTGTAATCGTATTTATAAGTGCTGTTTACAAAATTTTTATTTTCGGTTTGGTTGAAAATGGTGACGAATTTCAGTTTCCAATTATTTTTGAAATTGTTGATGTAATTAAGCGAAGCCAGTTTATCATTATTAAAATTGGTTCTGTTATCCTGAAATTGACCATTTTTTTGGTGTAGGTTTAAAATTGAGAGCGTATTTATGTCACTTCCAATATTTTCTACATCTTTGTCGGAAGACGGATTAATAAGATAATCTACACCTTTCATCTCATCTAAACCTAAATTATTGGCATTTAGTAGAAGATAAATTTTCTTTTTTTTAGAAAAATTCATCAGGTTAAATTTTCCTTGCCTGCGGTCTTCCTTATAACTTGTGGAAGCCAGCAAGACACTCCCAAACCATTGGTCTTTGGCATCATCTTTCAAGGTGAGATTTAACGCAATGCTTTCTGAATTTTCTACGCCTTTTAGTAATTTATTTTTAGAATAATGCTTTAAAACCTGAATCGATTTTAAAGGTTGCGACGGCATATTTTGGGTCAAGGTTTGGTAGCCGCGCTCAAAAAGATCATCATTTTCTACCAGAACGTTATCGACTTCTTTGTCCCCATATTTTATTTTTCCGTCTGCATCTATCTTTATACCTGGCAATTTTTTTAATAATTCTTCTACATTTTGCTCTGTGCCGTTTGAGAAACTTTTTACAGAATATTCTATGGTATCTTTCTTTACACGAATTGGAATTTTTCGTGTGATGACGACTTCTTTGATCTCTGTTTCTTTTAATTGAACAAGCATAATTTTACCTAAATCAATAGGTATATTTATTTTGATGGTTGAAACATCTAAAATGTTAGGATGAAAATTTTGTGCGGTAATTTTTAATTTAAAATTACCCGTCTTTAGGCTATTTATAACAAAACTTCCGTCTTTATTGCTAAAAACGAAAGTGATAATATTATTTTGCGTATCCATTAAAATAACGTTCGCACTTGATATAGGTTTTTGAGTATCTGAAAATAGAGTACCGCTTATTTTAGTCTGTCCGCAAATCTTAAGACAAATGAATAGAAAAAGTAATAACATTTTCTTCATCTACAATTTTTCTGGAAAAATTTCCCATTCAAACACTATTTCTTTCAGATCACCTCTTAAAATTTGGTTCGGCTCATTTACCGTTCCTGCTGGCATATTTGCCAAGTTTCGTCTGTTAATACCTCTAAGGAAATCATTCTGTATTTTAATGTAAGTTTTTAATGCAATTGGTTCTATACGCATTTTACTTGTAAATGAAACTAATTTCTCTGGTATTTCTAAATTATAATTTTGCAGGATTTTTCTTGCGTAATAATTATACATGTTTTTGCTATCAATTGCTTCCAAAATTAAACCTGGTAACCCAGAAAGTTTCCACGGACCAAGTTTGGATGGGATTTCTGTCGTATACCAAACGATATAGGTTCTGCCTCTAAAAGCACCTTGTGCTCTATTGCAGTTGTAGTTTAAAATTTTTTTTTCGCCATCTAATAATTTCCAATTTATTGGCGGAATATCATCTTTAAAAAATTCTAGTTTAGGCAATACACGCCATCCGGATTCTAAGACATCTGTTGTATTCTTATATTGAATTACATAATTTAATTTTTGAAGATCAAAATTATTGAAAACTTCATCTATACCAAGAGGTTCGTTACTTTTACCATATTGAAAATATAAATTTTGATTTTCTGATAAAATTAAAAACTCATTAAAACTGTCATTTCCTACTTTCTCGTCTTGAATCATAGTGTATTCAACTGTAAAATTCTTTATATCCTGCGAGGAACATAAAAAAAAAGAAAAAAGAAAAAAGAAAATATATTTATTGTTCATTATTTTTAACTAAGTTAAAATGGGGCTTAAAATTTAGCCCCATATTAGCATTTATGGGGGAGTTAGACCTTTAATTACCATTCTTTTCATAACATATACTACACCATCAAGTGCGTTGTCACATTGAGAACCCGATCCAGATGTTGTATAAGTACGATTATCAATTAATGTTCCTGCTTCATCGTAAGTTTTAACATTTGTGCTAATAGTACAATTTACAACTTTCAATACATCCTTTTTCAAAAGATGTTCTGCATTTCCATCATTCTTTGCAAAAGCGAATCCTGAAACTCCAACTGATAAAATCAGTCCTAAAATAATTCTTTTCATTTTAATAAAATTTAAGGTTAAAAAATAAAATTTTGTTGCTAATAATTGTACACTTACTTTCAACCTTGTAAAGAAAAAAAAAAAAAACAGATATAAAAATAAGAAACTCTATTTTTTCTAAAAATTTATAAGTATTTTATAAGGAAATTTAAAATTATTTAAAGATTTTAAACGTTAAGTGCGATTTCAATTTTTTTAGAATAATTACTTCAAAACCTCATCTTTCATTTTCTTGGTTAAATATTTAAATACCAAATCGTAAGATTCATCGATTAATTCTTTTATTAAATCTGCTTTTAAACCTTCACAAACAACCGAATTCCAATGGGTTTTATTCATGTGAAAAGCGCCTTCTATTTGGTGATATTTTGCGCGAAGTTCAATATTTTTCTCGGGCATATTTTTTAATGAAAATTTTAAAGGTTGGGATTCCAAAGACATTAACAGAAATATTTTTCCGCTCACTTTAAAAACTAAAGTTTCGTTGTCAAATGGAAAAGATTCCGTCACGCCTTTCTTTTTTAAACAATATTCTTGAATTTCTTCGGGTTGCACTTTTTGAATAAGTAATGAATAATTTGTAATAAGTAATGTTATCAAATTTAAAAAATTAATCAAAAAAACCAGTAATTATACTGGCTTTTTATTTTGATAATGGGAAGTGTTTACTGAAAATATTTTATAATACTTTCACTTGTCGGTTTCGTAGTACTGATAAAACTGTCAATTAAATGTCCATTTTCATCAACTAAGAATTTGGTGAAATTCCACAAAATTGTTGTGTTTTTTACGCCATTTAAATTTTTGTCAGTCAAATATTTAAAAATTGGTGCAATGTCGTCACCTTTTACTGAAACTTTCGAAGCCATGGGAAAAGTTACACCATAATTTCTGGTGCAAAACGTACTGATTTCTTTATTACTTCCAGGTTCTTGTCCGCCAAAATTATTAGCAGGAAAACCAATCACCACAACTTTGTCTTTATACTGCTCTGCTACTTTTTCTAAATCTGCGTATTGCGGCGTAAATCCACATTCTGAAGCGGTGTTTACAATTAAAATTTTCTTGCCTTTAAAATCAGCAAAATTGATTGTTTTGCCTTCTTCCAATCCCGGAACTTTGAAGTCGTAAATTGATTCTGCTTTTGCCATACTTTCAGATTTAGCGTTACTTTTTTCCTTTTTTTGTCCGGTGCAACTTTGCAAAAATGCAACTGCACTCAAAACAAGAATGAATATTTTTTTCATAATAATTTTATTATTTCATTTTAAACGTATTTGGAGGAAACTCTTTATTAGTCTCTATTTTAGTGATGAGCATTACATAATCTCCATCTTTTTTGGGTGAAGAAGATTCAATTCTAAAAGGCATCAAAAGAGAACCCACTTTTCTATAATCGGAATAACTTAAAGTTTCATCTTTTTTAATTTCCTTTAGAAGCATATAAGTTTTGACATCAAAATAATAAAGGGTTTTATTTACATTTTTTGTTAATTCTACTTTATAACAAAGATTTTCTCCAATTTTTTCTTGACCTTGAAGTTCGGCTGTAAACCCTTTACTTTCATAATCTATAAAATCATTATCAAAACTTTCTGCTTTATAATTGTCATAAACCTGTAGTTTATTGGTTGCATAATTCATTGCGTATCCTTTTTCTCCATCAAAACCTTCAATTGCGGTATCTTTTTTATGAATAGTAATCACGGTTTTTGTGAGATTTGGACGCTGCTGATAAATTTTAATTGGATAAATATCATTAATTCCCAAAGACACTTTTCCTTGCAACATAATAGAATTCAATAACTTCCAATTTGTTAAACCACCTGATTTTTCTAAATTTTGATCAATAATTTCTTTTGCTGTTTGTGCAAAAATTAATGTGCTAAAAATAAGACTAAATAAAATTGCTAACTTCTTCATTAAATCAATAATAATTGTGAAAATAATTTTTCTAAAAATTCTGAATTGTCAAAGATAAGTATTTAATAAAGTACGATGGTTGCCAAAAATCAGTTTTAAGATTTTTTTAATAATAAAGCTCTGGCTTTTTCTAAATCTTCTGGAACGTCAATTCCTACTCCAACAAAATCTGTTTCTACCATTTTGATTTTCATGCCGTATTCTAAATAGCGAATGCATTCAATTTTTTCAGAAATCTCTAAAGGTTTCATAGCAAGTTTTGTAAACTTCAAGAGTGCATCTTTTCGAAAAGCATAAACACCAATATGTTTAAAATATTCCGTTTTTTTTGACATTTCACGCGGATAAGGAATTACAGAACGGCTAAAATAAAGAGCAAAACCATCTTTATCTGTAATTACTTTTACGTTATTTGAATTAGAAATTTCTTTTACATCAAACATTTTAGTTTTAAGTGAAGCCAAAGAAATCTCTTTATTTTTATCAGATTTAAAAACAGAAATGAGTTCTTGCAAAGGTTTTTTATTTAAAAAAGGTTCGTCGCCCTGAACATTTACAACAATATCACAATCAATATTTTTTACTGCTTCTGCAATTCTGTCACTTCCTGTTTCATGTTTTTTAGTAAAAACTGCTTTGCCACCGTTTTTTTCAATTTCTTTTAAAATAATTTGGGAATCTGTTGCTACAAAAACCTCATCAAATAATTTTGTTGCAACCACATTTTCATAAGTAGTAGAAATAACGGTTTTATTTCCTAACATTTCCATCAATTTTCCGGGGAATCTTGTGGCTTCAAATCTTGCAGGAATTACGGCTATAATTTTCATTTTAATTCTAGATTTATGAATTCATAAATTTTTTCAAAATATTTTGAGAAAAAGAAACAATTAAATTTGTCAATTGTTTTGGTGGAAATGTATGCAAAACTGAAAATGTAACTAAAAACCAACCTATACAAACAAAAGTTAAATTTGGAGTTACTTTTAATACTTCACTATCATTAATATTTACAAAAACACTTTCTCTAAACAACGGAAAAAATGAAATTATAAGTAATAAAACTCCAATAAAAATACCAATAATTGTGATGTAAAAATGACTTATCCACCAAGAATTTATTTTTTTATTTAGCCGAATTGGAAGTCCTAAAATAAAACAAATAAAAATAGATAAAGCTGAAATAATAATTGCAAAAAATGGCTGAATTACAAAGAAACCAAATAATCCATCAAAACCAAAATCATTATCCTGCAATGCAAAAATCATATAAATAATAAAGATTGCTATGAAGGTTGAAACAATCTGTATTAATAGTATTAAAATGGTTAATGCTTTATTCAAAATCTATAATTAAACCAAAATATTCAATGCTTTTTCTAATCTCGGAATCATATTTTTAATTTCTTCTAAACTTAATCCTCCCACAGAAGCTCTAAACCAAGGTTTTTCAACTGAATTACCAAAAGCTGAAAAAGGAACTAAAGCAATTCCTGCTTCATTAATTAAATAAAAAACCAAATCTGTAGAGTTTTTAATTTCGGTTCCGTCTGGTAAATATTTTCCGATATAATCTAATTTTATAGTCAAATACAATGCGCCCATTGGAACAATACTGTCAACTTCAAAATTTTGATTTTTCAAATTTTGAATTCCTGCATGCAAAACTTTTAAACTTTCTTCAATTTTTGCTTTAAAATTATCCACGAAATTATCAACATTTTGCTTGTTTTCATAAAAATTTCCTACTGCTTTTTGTTCAGGTTTTGGCGCCCAAGCTCCGACGTGAGTTAGCAAAGCTGTCATTTTTTTAATAATTAATTCCGGACCGAAAGACCAACCAACACGAACTCCAGTTGCCGCCAAACATTTAGAAATTCCATCGATAAAAATGGTAAATTCTGCCATTTCTGGAAAAAGTGAAACTGGATTAAAATGTTCTTCGCCAAATGTAAGATTAGAATAAATCTGGTCATACATCACATAAAGTGGTTTTTCATTTTCGCCACGTGATTTATTTTCCGATAAAACCAATTCGCAAATTTCTGATAATTGTTTTTTCGTAAACATTGTTCCCGTCGGATTTAACGGTGAACAAAGCGCCAATAAAACCGCACCTTTTAAATGCATTTTCAAATCTTCTGCGGTTGGCAAAAAATTATTTTCGGGTGTTGTTTCAACTTCTATTTTATTTGCTGAAGTTAAGTAAGCATAATGATTATTATTCCAAGAAGGAAGCGGATAAACCACTTTTTCTTCTTCATCTACGATGGTTTTAAAACACGCATAAATTAAAGGCCGAGAACCAGCTGCAATTAAAATTTGATTTTCATTATAATCTAAATTCCAGCGGTTTTTAATATCATTAGAAACTGATTTTCTTAACGAAAGTAAACCATTTGCAGGCGGATAATTGGTGAAATTATTTTCGTAGGCTTTTGTAATTTCTTCTTTCAATAAAGTGGGAATTGGATAAATATTGGAGTTTAAATCACCAATCGTAAGATTTGCAATTTGCTTTCCTTGAGATTTCAATTCATTGACTTGGTTGCCTATTTTTATAATTTCTGAACCAATTAAATTTTCTGCGAGTTTTGATACTTTCACGAGTTATAAGTTTTAAGTTATGAATTATGAGTGATAATTTATAACATTTTATTTAAATTATTTTTTGAAGTAATAATTATACTTTTAATTATTTTAAAAATTTCCGATGATTGATTATAAATAGCGTTAAATTCGTCTTCATTAAGATAATCAGTTTCCTTTAAAAGTTCCAACCAATATTTTGTTTCATCGCATTCTTTTTGAGCTATAGAAAGTTTATGAATAAAATCCTTTTACTTTCCGCATTTAAAGCTTCTCGAACATTTGCACCAATTGAAGTTCCAGAACGTAACAACTGTTTCGACAAAACAAATTCTCTCTTTTCAACAGATATTATTTTATATAATTTTACAATATCTACTGCGAATTGAAATGTCTTATTTTTTATAATACTTCGCTCATTAGAATATGAAAATATATGTTTTATTAAGTTATAAAATAACTCATAATTCAAAACTCATAACTTTTATTAGAGTTTTAAATCTTTTTTAATTCTTTCAATCTTGTCGTTTAAGATAATCAATTTTTCTTTAAAATCTGCTTCGGAAATGATTTTTGCTTTTACAGAAAAGTAAAATTTAATTTTTGGTTCCGTTCCAGAAGGTCTGATGCAAATTTTAGAACCATCTTCTGTGTAATAAATTAGCACATTAGATTTTGGAATTTCGTCCATCACTTCTCTTCTATTTTCTTGTAAATAAAGACAAGTTTGTTCTTGGTAATCTTTTACTTCAGTTACTTTTGAACCGGCCAATTCTTTCGGCGGATTTTCTCTAAAATCAACCATCATTTGTTTAATTTCTTCGGCGCCATCTCTTCCTTTCTTCGTAATTGAAGTTAAACTTTCAAAGTACATTCCTAGATCGCGGTAGATTTCAATTAAATATTGGTACATCGTTTTGCCGTGCGCCTTGCAAAAGGCCGCAATTTCACACGCCAATAAAATACTTCCACAAGAATCTTTATCGCGAACAAAATCACCTGTCATAAAACCAAAACTTTCTTCACCACCGCAAACAAATTTTTGTTCACCTTCATTTTCGCGGATCATTTTTCCGATCCATTTAAAACCGGTTAAACCAGATTTACATTCTACGCCAAAACGTTGGGCAATGTCAAAGAAAATATCTGAAGTTACAATTGTAGAACCGATAAATTCATTTCCATTTAATTTATCACGACGTTTCCATTGGTCTAAAATATAATAAGTTAAAATCGTATTACATTGATTTCCATTGAGCAATTGTATTTCATTTTCTAAATTTCTTACTGCAATTCCCAATCTATCGCCGTCTGGATCTGTTCCGATTACGATATCTGCGTTTGTAATTTTAGCCAAATCTAAAGCCATTTGAAGGGCGGCAGGTTCTTCCGGATTTGGACTTTCCACAGTTGGGAAATTTCCACTTGGAACCATTTGTTCTTGAACCAAATCTATTTTTTTGAAACCAGCTTGTCTTAAAGCTTTTGGAACCGTTGCATAAGTTGTCCCGTGAATTGAAGTGAAAACAATATTTAAATTATCTTTTCCAATATTTTGGTAAGTTGAATTTTTAATACAAGCATCAATATAAACTTGGTCTTGTTCTTCACCAATCCATTCTATTAAATCATCATTTCCATTAAATTTAATTTCATCAAATTTTGTGTTTTGAACTTCATTAATAATCGCTGTATCTTGTGGCGGAACTATTTGTGCGCCGTCATTCCAATACACTTTATAACCATTATATTCTGGTGGATTGTGAGAAGCCGTTAAAACAATTCCCGCGTTACAATGTTTATCACGAACCGTAAAAGATAATTCTGGAGTTGGACGATGGTTTTTAAATAATAAAACTTTAATTCCATTTGCCGTTAAAACATCGGCGCAAATTTTACCAAATTCTTTAGAATTATGACGAACGTCGTACGCAATTGCGACTTTAACTTCTTGGTTAGGAAATTGTTGCAAAATATAATTTGCTAAACCTTGAGTGGCTTGTCCGAGTGTGTATTTATTTAAACGGTTTGTTCCAACGCCCATAATTCCACGCATTCCGCCCGTTCCGAATTCTAAACTTTTATAAAAACTATCATCTAAATCTGGGGAATTAGAATTAATAAGTAATTCTACTGCTTTTTGCGTTTCCGCGTCGAAAGGTTCGTTTAGCCAAAGTTTAGCTTGTTCGGTTGAAGTCATAATGTTTAATATTTTTTAGATTAATTAAAATCTTTTAGTTTAATTTTTTATTTTCTACAGTTGCTGTTTTTTCAATTTTAAAGGCACTTATCGGCGAACCGTAATAATTAAAAGTAGCTGTATTTTTTACTTCACCACTAATTTTTCCATCTACATTTAATTCAGAATAATTTCCTTTATCAGAATTAATATTTAAATCTTTTATATACCAATAAGGCGCAATTAAACTTGCAGTATCAGAAATTTTAATAAAAGCATTATCTGTTTTTCCTAAAAGATTGGCGCGACTTTTATCTACCATTTCTAAATTTAAATTTTTAGAATTTACAGCACCAATAAATTTAGCATCATTTTTTAAATTTAGTTTAAAATCGGGTGAATTTATTTCGCCGGAAATATTAAACTCCACAGAATCCGACAATTTTACTTGGTTTAAATTGTCTTTAGAATAAATACTAATATTATAAAAATCCAAACCTTGCGTTTCTCTTTTCTCATGAATATTCAAAATATTATCTTCTACATTGATATCTAGATTCTTGTAAAAATTTGGATTGGTTTCTACAGACACAAAGTTTTTTTGCGAATGAATATAAAAAACACGGAATTTTCCTTTCAAATTTAATTGATTAAAATCTGCAATTTTTACTTCATGGGTTTCAATTGCGCCTTCTGGTTTTACTTTGGAGCAGGAAATGATTGTGAAAAATGATAAAATTAGGAGTAAATGTTTCATTTAGTTTAATTAAAATTTAAAAAATTATATTAAATGGATTCATCGATATGATAATTCTTATGCTCCCGATTATTTCTAATAATCATTTCTCCTAAAAAGCCTGCAATGAACAGCAAAGTTCCCAAAATCATCATTGTTAAAGCAATAAAAAACCAAGGATTATTGGCTAAAAGATGTCCATAAATTCCGCGAGAAACATCAATTAATTTTGAAATTCCGAGCCAGAAAGCCGAGAGAAATCCAAACAAAAACATTAAAGTCCCTGCTGCTCCAAAAAAGTGCATTGGTCTTCCGCCAAAACGGCTTACAAACCAAAGTGTTACCAAATCTAAAAAACCACGAACAAATCTTTCACTACCAAATTTTGAAGTTCCATAAGGTCTTGCTTGATGTTGTACTTCTTTTTCAGTAATTTTTCTGAATCCTGCATTTGCCGCTAAAACTGGAATATAACGGTGCATATCGCCGTAAACATCGATTGATTTTACGACTTGTTTTTTGTAAGCTTTTAAACCGCAATTAAAATCATGCAATTCTACACCAGATAATTTTCTTGCAGCAGAATTAAATAATTTGGACGGTAGATTTTTGGTCACAACATTATCAAAACGTTTCTTTTTCCAACCTGAAACAATATCCAGATTTTCTGAAATTAATTTATGATAAAGTTCTGGAATTTCTTCTGGAAAATCTTGTAAGTCCGCATCCATTGTGATAATTACATCTCCTTTTACTTTTTCAAAAGCGGCGTGTAAAGCTTGAGATTTTCCATAGTTTCGGGAAAATTTAATCCCATGAATATTTGAATTCTGCACGGATAAATTCTCAATAATATTCCAAGACAAATCTGTACTTCCGTCGTCTATAAACCAAATTTCATAAGAAAGTTGATGGTTTTTACATACTAAATCTATTCTTGAAAAAAGTTCTTCAAGAGATTCTGCTTCGTTTAAAAGTGGAATAACAATGGACAAATTCATTGAAAAAAGTAATAATTTTTAAAATTTTAAAAAGAGAAAGATACGGGTAAAATTATATTTTAGCAAATTATTTTGGACTTCTACTTCTAAAAAAAGAAGCCATAAAGAAAGAGAAAACAGCATCAAATAAGAAAATCGCACCAAAATAATAAGAAAAATATTTCAAAGTAAAAACATCTTTTCCTTTCAATTGCTCTTTGCTAAAACTTTGCATACTTTCATTAAAATCTTTATTTAAATCATCAATTTCCTTCTGGGTTTTTAAACGTGCTTTTTCTTTATTGTAAACTTGTTGCAATTCATTTTTATTAGTCTGAGTAAATTGATAATTTAAAATATCTTTTGCAGCTGGATCTACGAAATTTAGAAAAGAAAAAATAGCGAAAAGCGATAAAATACTTCCAATAAACATGGGTAAAAAAGAATTTTTAAATGCAACTTTAAAACTTATAGTATGTTCTTTCTTCCAAATTTGTCGAACAGAAAAAAAAGCAACAAGTGCATAAAGAACTGGCAAAGCAAAGGAATTCATCATCATCGTTGTTTCAAAATAATGAAGACCGTTATAAAAATAATAAACCACGAAGAAAATTATCATCGTGAGAATGAATAAGATAAGCCCTTTTACAACTGAATTTTGTTTCATAGTTAGATTTTGTTTTCAAATTTTATTAAAATTTGTATATTTGCACCGGCAAGTCCTACACAACCAGCTCCTGAGAATCCTCCAGGGTGGGAACGCAGCAAAGGTAATCGGTTGTAGCGGTGTGATGTAGATCGCTTGCCATTTTTTTATTTTAAATTTTGAGAATTTTTATTCTCTTTTTTTTGCTTTAAACTGAAAATTCTTCGCCTAATTCGGGCAAAATTAATTCTACATTTCTGTCGATAAATAAATTTTTCGCCACATTGTGGTCAATTTTAATCGCATCAAAAGTATCAAAATGACAACCGATTACTTTCGGACATTTTAATAATTCTGCTGCAGCAAAACTCGCTTTTCTCGCACACATTGTATAATGCGAACCGATCGGTAAAATGGACAAAGAAATCTCACCAAATAATTGGGGGAAATACGCCATATCTGCCATTACACCTGTATCTCCGGCGAAATAAATATTCATACCTGGAAATCTAAAAATATAACCGCAAGGTTCACCACCATAACTTCCATCTGGGAAAGAACTCGTGTGAGACGCGGGAACCATTGAGATTTTCAGATCTGAAAATTTTGCAGAACCTCCAAAATTAATATCAATATTATTTTTTGCTTTAAAATAACCGCAAATTTCTGGTTGTCCGATAACTGTAGCTTCTGGATGAAACTTTAAAACTTCTTCCACATCTGCAATATGATCGCCGTGTGCATGTGTAATTAAAATATAATCAATCTTTTGGACAGAAATATCAAAACCAGATTTTTCTTTTTGGATGTTGTAAAATGGGTCTGATAAAATTGTTTTTCCATCGTAAGTGAAGAGGAAACAGTTTTGACCGAGAAATTTAATTTTCATTTTTTTGTTTTTTTTAATTAAAGTAATTTAAACCAATCGCCACCAAAACGCTCATTGTAAAACAAATAATTCCTACTTGTTTTAAAAATTGATCGAGTTCGTGCGGCTTTTTCACATCCATAATTCTTCGCCTAATTGCCATTAAGGGTAAAAATAATACAATAAAAAGAAAAGCGTAATAATGATTTGTTTCATGCAATTTATTAATCAGCATAAACGCAAGCATAATAATTAAAGGCAATTGAAGCAAAATAATTTCATAAACCATCGCTTTTTTAAAACCCAAACGTAAAGCAAAAGTGTGTTTTCCACTTTCTGCATCGCTTTCAATATCGCGCATATTATTTAGATTTAAAACGGCGGTACTAAACAATCCAACTGCAGTTGCAGGTAATAAAATATCCCAAGAAAAACTTTTAGTAAAGAGAAAATAACTACCACAAACGGAAACCAAACCAAAGAAAACGAAAACGAAAATGTCGCCTAAACCGAAATATCCATAAGGTTTTTTTCCAATTGTGTAGCCAATTGCGGCTAAAATACACGCAATTCCCAATCCAACAAAAACATAAAAAGAATGTAAATGTTCCGGTAAAAAAGCCACATATAAAAGTGCAATTGTTGCAAGCAAAGATAAAATTGACAAAACAATTACCCCTATTTTCATTTGCGATGCAGAAATATGTCCAGCTGCAACTGCGCGCAATTCTCCTACTCTTTTTTCATCTGTTCCACGAATTCCGTCGCCGTAATCATTGGCGAAGTTTGATAAAATTTGATATAAAAGTGTCACCAATATTGCGAGTGCGAAAATTTTCCAGTCCCAGGTATTTCCGTCTAAATTTAGTCGCCATTTTGCGATAAAAGAGCCGAGAATAATGCCGCTCATCGAAAGCGGTAGTGTGCGCAAACGTGCGGCTTTAATCCAATATTTCATAAATTATAAGTAATTAGTAATTAGCAATGGGTAATTATTACTCATTTCCCATTGCTAATTACTTATGTTAAGAAATCCAATTATCCTTACCAAAATCTGGTTTTCTTTTTTCTAAAAACGCATTTCTGCCTTCTTTTGCTTCGTCCGTCATGTAAGCTAATCTAGTTGCTTCACCTGCAAAAACTTGTTGACCAACCATTCCGTCGTCCGTTAAATTCATTGCAAATTTCAGCATTCTGATGGACATTGGCGATTTTCCTAAAATTTCTTGCGCCCAATCATAAGCTGTATTTTCAAGTTCTGCGTGGGGAATTACGGCATTTACCATTCCCATATCTGCAGCTTCTTGCGCTGAATAATTTCTTCCTAAAAAGAAAATTTCTCTGGCTTTTTTTTGTCCAACCATTTTTGCTAAATAAGCTGAACCATAACCGCCGTCAAAACTTGTAACATCTGCATCGGTTTGTTTAAAAATAGCGTGTTCTTTACTCGCCAAAGTTAAATCACAAACGACGTGCAAAGAATGACCTCCTCCAACTGCCCATCCTGGAACAACCGCAATCACAACTTTTGGCATAAAACGTATCAATCTTTGAACTTCTAAAATATTTAATCTGTGACGCCCATCTTCTCCAACATAACCTTTTTCTCCACGAGATTTCTGATCGCCTCCACTGCAAAAAGCCCAAATTCCATCTTTTTTACTTGGACCTTCTCCAGAAAGCAAAACTACGCCTACGGAAGAATCTTCTGAAACGTGATAAAATGCATCGTATAATTCTGAAGTTGTTTTTGGGCGAAATGCGTTCCGTACTTCTGGTCGGTTTATTGCGATTCTCGCTACACCATTGCATTTTTTGTAAGTGATATCCTCATATTCTTTTACCGTTTTCCAATCTATCATTTTAGAAAAATTTTGGTGTAAAGATAGTGTTTCAAGTAAAAAGGCAAAAGTAAAAAGCTAAAAGTTTGAAACTAAAAAGATTTGGTCTGAAAATATATTTTTACAAAATTAATTAACCACAAAAGTTTTACTTTTAATTAAATCTGCAATTGCTAAAATATCTTCGCCAATTAAACGGTCATTCTCCAATTTCGGAACTTTAGTTCTAATTAAATCAAATGCATTTTCTACAAATTTTGAACATTTTGCAGGTCTTCTAAATTCTAAACCTTGCGCGCCAAACATTAATTCTACTGCTAAAATATTTTCTAAATTTCCGAGAACTTGGTTAAATTTTCTTCCCGAAATACTTCCCATTGAAACATGATCTTCTTGCCCCAAACTTGTAGGAATAGAATCTGCGGAAGCCGGAAAACAAAGCGATTTGTTTTCTGAAACTAGCGCTGCAGAAGTATATTGCGGAATCATAAAGCCAGAATTTAATCCGCTACTTTCTATTAATAATTTTGGCAAACCATATTTTCCTTCCAAAAGCAAATAACTTCTTCTATCCGAAATATTCCCTAATTCTGCAGCAGCTAAAGTGGCGTAATCTAAAGGAAGTGCTAAAAGTTGCCCATGGAAATTTCCACCCGAAATGGATTCTTCATCTGATAAAATAATTGGATTATCTGTGACAGAATCAAGCTCAATCTCCGTTAATTTTTTTAAATGTTCATAAGCGTTTCTACTTGCGCCGTGAACTTGCGGCACGCAACGCATTGAATAAGGATCTTGCACTCGATCACAAAATTCGTGGGCGTAAAGATTTTCAGAATTCTTTAAGAATTTTCTCATTCTTGAAGCCACTTTTTTGCTTCCTTCAAATGGGCGGATTTCATGTAATTCTTTTTTGTAAGGACTTGCAGAACCACGGTACGCTTCCAAACTCATCGCTGCAGTTAAATCGGCGAGATCTAATAAATACTCGAATTTGTCTAATCCTAAAATGGAATGTGCTAAAATAAATTGTGTTCCATTTATCAAACCTAAACCTTCTTTTGGACCTAAAATTAAAGGATCAATATTGAATTTTTCTAAAATTTCTAATGTTGGAACAGGAATTTCATTTTCCCAGACTTTTCCTAAACCTAAAAGCGGTAAAACCATGTGAGCTAAAGGCGCTAAATCTCCGGAAGCACCTACAGAACCTTGCTCTGGAATTACAGGAATTATGTCTTTTTCGAGCATTAAAATTAAACGTTCTACCAATTCTAAAGAAACTCCCGAAAAACCTTTTGAAAGCGCGTGAATTTTGGAAACCATCATTATTTTTGAAAGTTTTTTAGAAATTGGTTTTCCGACTCCCACAGCATGAGAAATAATGAGATTATGTTGCAAATGTGCGGTTTCTTCCTCTGAAATTTTAGTGTCGCACAAAGGTCCGAAACCTGTATTTATGCCATAAACTGTTCGGTCTGAAGCAATTATTTTCTTTACATTTTGTTGAGATTCTGTAATTTGTTTTTTTGCTTTTGCGTTTAATTTTGCAATTTTTGGGCTTTCTATAATTTTTAAAACATCTTCAAAAGTGAACTGATCTATTCCATAATTCATGAGAGAAAAATTTTCTTTAAAATTACGATTTTTTTAGATTTAATTAGAATGCTTTCAGACGAAGTTTCACGGAAAGACCGCAGAGATTTTTGTAAAGAGCGCAAATATTTTTATTATGTAAAATCTTAGTCTATATAAATATTTAAAATTTCAATTCCGCCTAAAAATGATAACGTTGTTTTGATGAAAATTGTTGAAAATGGCGATTTCTTGCAGCCCGACCTGAGTGGAGCTCTTTTTGTGAGGAGGAACGACGAACAAAAAAGCGGGAACGGAGGGCGGAAAAAGCTGCCCAAATAAAAATATTGATTTTAAAATTATGAATTATAAAGGAAATAAGTTTACTAAGTTTGACGCAAATTACATTAAAGACAATTTTTATATTTATTTTTGCAACTTAAATTTAAAAAAATGAACGCTTTTATTGAAGAACTGAAATGGCGCGGACTTTACGCTGATTCTATGCCTGGAACTGAAAAACAATTGGAAAAGGAAATGACTTCGGGCTACATCGGTTTTGATCCCACTGCGGATTCTCTTCATATTGGAAGTTTGATTCAAATAAAAATTTTAGCACATTTTCAGCAGCACGGTCATAAACCAATTGCTTTAGTCGGCGGTGCAACGGGAATGATTGGCGATCCAAGTGGAAAATCTAGCGAAAGAAATTTGCTGGATGAGGAAACTTTAAATCACTATGTTTCTTGCTTAAAAGAGCAACTATCACATTTTTTAAATTTTGAAGGAAATGAAGCGAACAAAGCAGAATTGGTAAATAATTTTGACTGGATGAAAGAAATTTCTTTTTTAGATTTCGTGAAAAATATTGGTAAGAATCTGACGGTTAATTATATGATGGCGAAAGATTCTGTAAAAAAAAGATTGACCGGTGAAAATGGTGCGGAAGGAATGAGTTTCACGGAGTTTACTTATCAGTTAATTCAAGGATTTGATTTTCTGCATCTTTATGAAAATAAAAACGTGAAACTCCAAATGGGTGGAACCGATCAATGGGGAAATATCACGACAGGAACGGAATTAATTAGAAGAAAAGTGCAAGGAGAAGCGTTTGCTTTGACCGTTCAATTGATTACAAAAGCAGATGGTTCTAAGTTTGGGAAAAGTGAAGCAGGAGAAAATTATTGGCTAGATCCGAAGAAAACTTCACCTTATAAATTTTACCAATTTTGGCTTAATTGCACAGATGAAGACGCAAAAAGATTCATTAAATATTATACTTTTCTATCTGAAGAAACAATTAATAATTTAATAAAATCACACGAAGAAGCGCCACACGAAAGACAATTGCAGAAGAAATTAGCAGAAGAAGTGACGGTTTGGGTTCATGGAAAAGAAGAATGTGAAAAAGCCGTAAAAGCATCACAAATATTGTTTGGAAAATCTACTGCAGAAGACTTAGTAGCTTTAGATGAAGCAACTTTCTTGGAAATTTTTAACGGCGTTCCGCAAAAAGAAATTTCAAAAGCAGAAATTTTAAATGGAAATATTGTTGATTTATTGTCGGAACAATCTGGGTTTTTAAAATCTAAAGGTGAAGCAAGACGCGAATTTGCAGGAAATGCTATTTCTTTAAATAAGGAAAAAATCGGTGAAAATTTTCAAATTACCACAAAAGATTTCATTGATGGAAAATTTTTATTACTTCAAAAAGGGAAAAAAAATTATTTTATTGTGAAAGCTGTTTAAATTTTAATAGTTTAACTTTAATAAAAAAAGCAGATTTTTCAAGGGAAATCTGCTTTTTTTATAAGATTTATTAAAACTAAAAAATTCCGTTAGAATATTCTGTAATAAAATAATACGCCGACCAAGCCGCAATAATCATAATTAAGACCCAAACCCAAACGGGAATTGTTTGGGGTGTTTCACTACCTTCAATCACAAAACTTTTTGACATTCCTTTGTCATGTGCATTAATCATTAAAGGCAAACTTCCGTCTACAATATCATTTTCGCTCAATCCTTCCACGCTTATTGAAGGTCCATTCCTCACGGTAAAATTAATATTTCGTATCCCTTCTCTTCCCGACATAGCTTTGCTCACAATTTTTAAAATATGTTCACCATCGGTTAATTTAGTAGTGTCAAAATTAAAAACAATGGGCGTTTCCAATTCTGCTATTGGTTGCTTTTCATCATCTATGAAGAGAAAAACTTTACTGTGATCTTTAGTCATTTTTTAAAATTTTAATCTTGTAAAATAGAATATTTAATGTGAGTATGCTTATTCTCTCCTGGTTTTGCCAAATATTTTATGGAAAAAATTAAGGTGTAAACTACGATTATTGCCACAACTGCAACAATTACCCAATCAATATTTCCGCGTGGACCTTCGCCGTGAGTAAAACTCTGGGTAAGTTTTGGTTGAGCTAATTTACATGCTTCACAAGCCCATGTAAAATTTATAATCAATAAAAATATTAATGTTAATTTTTGTTTTAAATTTTTCATTTTTTCTTATTTTATTTTTTCCATTATGGCTTTTACATCTTCTAATTTTACTGGTTTCGCATTATTTCCCCATGAAGAACGTTCGTGGTTCATAATTGCAGTTACCATTTCTGGAGTAAAATTTGCCGTTGTACCAACTGAAGGCATTGGTCCATAACCAGGTCTACCTGTATAACCTTTCATAATAATTGTAACATACATTTCGATATTATCACCCAAAACTACAGGACTACCTTTTAAAGGAGGAAATGCGCCTGGTAAACCAAGACCTGTTGTTTGGTGACACGCGGAACAATTTGCAGTAAATAATTCACCACCATCTGGAAGTCCGCCTGCGGCTGCTTTACCTTCGGTAGCTTTTGCTTCTTTTTTATAAATAAATTCTACGGGTGCAGTTCCTTTTGGTAACGGTGTTTGTTTTAGCGACAAAAGATAAGCAACTAATTCTTGTGCTTTTTTAGTAGCAACAATTACTTTAAATTTGTGATCTTTATATTCGTCTGGAACTTTTACTTCCACATCTCCTTTTTGTAAAAAATCTTTTTCTTCAAATAGCCATCTGTAAGAAGGCATTACAGATTGTTTTACTAAAGATCGCGGTTGATAAAGATGTAAATACTGCCAATCTTTACTGGATTGTCTTGCACCAATATTTGTTAAATCTGGACCAGTTCTTTCTGATCCTAATAAAGTGGCGGTATTTTGCCAAAAACTTAATCTTTTATCTCGCGCATAATCTGCAGCAATACTTGGTCTAGATCCAAAAGATTTATCCATTTCTACTTCACGAACTTGTTGAGTATGACAAGCAATGCAACCATTTTCAACATAAATCTTTTTACCTGCCATTTCTTCTTGAGTTAATGGTTTGGAGTCTGGTAACGGTTGATAAATCTCTTGAGACGTAAGAGCTGGAAGAATACAAACATTTAAAGTAAGAAATACAAAAAATAAAAGTGCGGTCCAGAAAAGCAACTTGTGATTACTATAAATTTTCATATTCTTAATTTTTTGTTGTGTTAAATTCTTGATTCGTTAATATTCTTTTAGCTTCCAAAATCTCAGAAGGTGTTTTTGGAATAAAAATTTCTTCTTTTTTATTAACCATTTGATAAAAATTATAAGCGAAAATTAAATGAGAAATCCACATCATTGTTCCTCCAATTGCACGCCATAACCAATATGGCGCCATCAGAGTTAAACCATCCACAAAAGGTTTTCCTGCCATCCAAAGCAATCCTTTTTCTGTAGAACCAATCATTAATGAAATAATATAAAATAAAAGTCCTATGAAAGCCAACCAAAAATGAATTCCTACCCAAGTTTTATGTGGTTCTTTACCTGTTAAGCGTGGAACAAGTGTGTAAATAAATCCCCAAAGCATAAATGTGATAATTCCATACATCGTCATATGAGAGTGTGCTACAGTAAAATCTGTAAAGTGCCACATTAAATTCGTATAACGAAATGCTTCTGCTGTTCCTTGCAATGAACCTGAAAAATAATAAATTATACCTACTAAATAAAATGGCAAAGTATAACTGGTTTTCAATTTATACCAAGAACCATTAAATGTGAGTAGAAAATTAGTTGTTCCTGCAACTACAGGAATTATCATTCCAACGCTACAAACAATTGCAACCGTTTGTAACCACCACGGAATTGGACTGAAAATAAAATGATGACTTCCGAGTGCAGTATAAAATAAAATCTGTGTCCAAAATGCCAAAATCCCTAAACTATAGGAATAAATTGGCTTATTAAGTTGCTGTGGAAGAAAATAATACATCAAACCTAATGTTAAAAACATAAACCACATTCCCACTCCTTGGTGCATATAATATCCTTGTGTAATAGTATTTCCTAAACCATTTCCCCAAAAAGGAAGATAACCTGTAAGTACAATTACCAAAACATACATCATCGCAGAAATAATATACCAATTTGAAACATACATTTCTGCAACTACTCTTCTTGCAATCGTTTTTAAAAAATTATATAAAGAAATGGCAACTCCAATTGCAAAAAGCGCCATAATTGGCCAAATGTATTCTCTGTATTCCCCACCAGAATTATTAATACCTGCCATTAATGAAATACTTCCAATTAAAACTGAGGCATTTATTAAAATTAAAGAATAATACCCAAGTTTTAAACTAAAAATTTTAACATTACTTACTCTAGGAATTACGTAATAAGTTAAACCAACCATTGCAAGCGACGCCCACCCCCAAAAAACCATATTAGTATGAACTGGTCGTAATCTTCCAAAACTTAACCAACTTTGGTGATCTACATCGGGCGCTACGAATTTTATTCCTAAATATTCACCTACAGAAGTACCAATAACCAACCATAAAATAGCTGTTCCTAAGAAATAAAGTATAAGTTTTGTTAAAAGTATAGATACATATTTCTGTGCTTCTGTGCTTTGTTTTGCTGGAATAACACGTAAACTTTCAATAGTATTTATTCCTGTAATAATTCCTTTGCTGTCAGCTGGCTCAAGAGTACCCGACAAAATATTTTTGGGCAAATTGTAATCCAACTCTTGTTGCCTCTTTTCATAAGCTTTCAATTCTTCGGGTGATAAATTTCCTAAAGATTTATTAAAATCTGAAAGTTCTTTCCTCTTTTTAAGATTAAGATATGATGAATATAATTTTACAACACCAATAATGAGTGCTAAAATTATGGGCAAAAGAATTAGCAACATTGTAATTTGTATGCCAGATTCTCCAAATAGACTGTTATTCATAAAGTAAAATTTTAACTCTTTTAAAATTATTATTTCATTCTTACAAGGAAAGATTCTCCACTTAAAACTTGATGCGCGAGAGCCGCTAAAGTGGTACTTTCTAATGATTTTTTTATTTCTTCTCGGATATGTGTAAATTGTTCATGCAAAACGCAAGGTTTCCTGGGGTTACATTTACTTAATCCCAAACTACAATCTTCAAATAAACTATTGCCATCAATTGCTTTTACAATATGTGACAAATTTATTTTTTCTAAATTTTCAAACTCAACAAACAATCCGCCATTTGGTCCTTTTGTAGAATTTAACACATTGGCTTTTACTAATTTATGCAAAATCTTTGCGGTAAAAGCTTGTGGAGAATGTGTTTTTTCTGCCACTTCTTTTTGACTCACTTTCCGCTTTTTGATTGATTGCTTCGTCACGTAAATTGCGGCTCGAATGGCGTACTCACAAGACTTTGAAAACATTTATTATGGTTTGAGTTTTATTTCTGCTAAATTATAAAATTTTTCAATAAAAGACAATAAGGTCTTCTATTATTTTTTAAAAATAAAAAACAGTAGATGATTTTAAAAATTTTTTAAGCTTTTATTAATTTAAAAATACTTAAAAAAGTGGTGGATTCTTATCCTCCAATTTCGGAATGTGAAGATTAGTTCCAACTTCTTTATTTAGTTTCTCAATAAAATAAGCGGAAAGTAAAGGTGATGCTTTTTCGATGTTCTGATGCACAAAAAAATAAAGATTTTCTAAACCTTCCTTTTTCCAAATTTTAATTCTTTCAATCCAGTCGTCGAAACGTTCATAATCACTTTCATGATTTGCACCTACATATCTTATAAATGCAGAATCCGTAGTTAATCTCATGTGAAGCATATCTCTTCGTCCCGCCGTATCTACAATAATATTGGTAACATTATTCTTTTCAAAAAGTGACATTATTTTGTTAAAAATTTCTCCATCTGCAAACCACTCTTCATTTCTTAATTCTATTGCCAAAGAAATTTCTTTCGGCCAATCTTTAATAAATTTCTCAAGTCTGTCGTAATCTTTTGGTTTAAAATTATCATGAAGTTGCAGAAAAACCATTCCCAATTTTTCCCCGAAATTTAAAACTGCAGTGGCATAAAGCGTTACAACATCCGTCACATCTTTTAATCTTTTAAAATGGGAAATTGTATTGGAAACTTTGGGGAAAAATTTAAAATCTTTCGGGGTTTTATCTTTCCAAGTTAAAATCTGATCTGGTGTCGGAAGTTTATAAAAAGTGGCATTTAACTCTATAGAATTAAATTGTGTGGAATAATATGTTAATTCATCTTTCGTCCCTTTTGGATAAAATCCTTTCAGATCGGTTTTATTCCATTTAGCACAACCCACAAAAGCCTGAAATTTTTTGGATTTATTTTTCTTTAAAATTTCTTTGGTTGTTGGATGATCTTTCGGCAATGTAAAATCAATTTCTGAAGGATCTGGGACTTGTCCGAATTTCATTTTTTTTGAGGTTTTATTTGGTAGAAATAAGATTTTAGTTTTAACAAAGATAAAAAAAACGAAGATTTTTCATCCATGTTTCTTTAATAATCCTGATTGAAATTTATAAAAAAACTGTGCAACCTCTAAAATCTGCAAAGATTTAAAATCCAAAATTATTATACAATAAATAAAAAAAAGCCACAGAAAATTTTCTGCAGCCTTTGCTTTTCGCCTTTAAATCTCTATGCAACTTTTACGCCTCACAAGAACTACAACTCACAAAATTTACCATCATTTCTTTAGAAACCGAAGAACTTCTTTGGTAATACAAAGTTTTCACACCTTTTTTCCAAGCTTCAATGTAAAGATAATTCACATCTTTTATTGGCATTGTAGAAGGAATATTTAAATTCAAACTTTGCGCTTGATCAATATATTGCTGTCTTTGCGCCGCTTGTGAAATCACTTCCATTGGAGAAATTTCTTTAAAAGTTTTAAAAACCAACTTTTCTTCGTCGGTTAGTTCTTTTAAATGTTGAACAGAACCGTGATTCAACATAATTGTACGCCAAGTTTCTTCATTATCCAAACCTTTTTCTTGTAATAATTTAGCCAAATATTTATTCTTCCGCATAAAATTACCTTTCGCCAAACCGGCTTTGTAATAATTAGACGCAAAAGGTTCAATTCCTGGAGAAGTTTGTCCCAGAATTGCGGAACTGGAAGTTGTCGGCGCAATCGCCATTACAGTTGTATTTCGCATTCCGTAACCTTTTAATAACTCAGGTTCGCCATAAATATTTGCCAATTCTTTACTCGCAATATCGGCTTCGGAACGAATGTGTTTAAAAGCTCTTGCGTTAAATTGCGTTGCTTCAAAACTCTCAAACGGAATATTATTTTTTTGTAAATAAGAATGATATCCTAAAACGCCTAAACCAAGCGCTCTGTGTCGCAACGCAAAATTTCTTGCGCCAGTTAAATAATAATTTCCTTCAGTTTTTTCTATAAATTCAGATAAAACTGCATCCAAGAAATAAATTGCTAATTTCACCGCATTTGTATCTTTCCATTCATCAAACAATTCCAAATTCATTGAAGACAAACAGCAAATAAAAGATTCATCTGCTGTAGAAGGCAACATAATTTCCGAGCAAAGATTACTTGCATTTACCATCAAACCTAAATCTTTATAAACTTGAGGTTTATTTCTGTTAACATTATCTGAAAATAAAATATACGGCAAACCTTTTTGTTGACGACTTTCCAAAACTCTTGCCCAAGTTTTTCTTTTTTCCAAATCGCCGTCTATCATATCTTGCATCCAATAATCTGGAACGCAAATTCCTGTAAATAAATTCTGAATCGGACTTCCAATATCTTTAATCGATAAAAATTCTTCAATATCACCGTGATCAATATCCAAATATGCAGCAAAAGCGCCTCTACGAACGCCGCCTTGCGAAACCACGTCCATCGCCGTGTCGTATAATTTCATAAAAGAAACCGCGCCGGAAGATTTTCCGTTGTCTGTCACTGCAGTTCCGCGATTTCTAAGTTCTCCAAAATAACCCGAAGTTCCGCCACCAATTTTGGTTTGCATAATGACTTCTCCCAATTTGTGCGTAATTCCTTCAATATTATCCGGAATATGAACATTAAAACAAGAAATCGGCAAACCGCGTTGCGTTCCCATATTTGCCCAAACTGGAGAAGAAAAACTAATCCAGCCTTTTGTGATCATTTCCTTGAAAGCAGGTTGCAATTCTGGTTTATAAAGTCGTTTCGCAGCTGCGCCGGTAATTCTGTCGATCGCGCCGTCCACGGTTTCGCCTTTCAGCAAATAACCGCGATTTAGCATTTGCTCAGATTCTTCGTTCAGCCACCAGATTTCAGTTTGTTCTTCCATATTTTATTTCATAAATGTACCAAGTACAATATTTTTAGTTTTGAAGCAAATTGATTTTGCTTATTTATCTTGACTCTTATTTAAAACAAATCGTTCGCTGTAATACTTTTATCGTGTTTTGTATAATCTGTCGGTCTTTTGGCAAAGAAATCATCCATAGAATTGGCGAAAACTTCTTCTTCAAACCACATCATCGGACGGTATTGTTCCGGCGTGATGTTGTAACGAGTTGCCATTCCAATTTTTTTCAAACTGTCATCCACTCTATATTTCATAAAATTATAAAGATCTTCTTTTGAAATATTATCAATTTCTCCCATTTCAAAAATCCAATCCAGAATTTTTGCTTCTAAATCTACAGACTGATCTACCAAAGTGTAAATATCTTCAATGTCAGAATCGGTTAATAAATCAGGTTGTTCTTCACGGATTTTATTAATTAAATAAATCCCTGCATTGGCATGAATTTGCTCATCTACGGAAGTCCAACCAATAATATTTGACACATTTTTAAGATAACCTTTAAATCTTGTGAATGATAAAATAATCGCAAACTGACTGAAAAGCGACACATTTTCTATCAAAATACTGAATAGCAAAAGTGAAGAAACATATTCTTTTGGCGTAGTAGAATTGGAATGTTTTAGCACATTTCCGAGGAAATTAATTCTTTCTTTTATCGCAGGAACTTCTACTAAAGAAGTGAAATCATCATTATAACCTAAAACTTCTAAAAGTCTGGAATAAGCTTCACTGTGACGAAATTCACATTCTGCAAAAGTAGAACCCAAACCGTTTAATTCTGGTTTTGGAAGATGGCTGTAAAGATTTCCCCAAAACGTTTTTACAGAAACTTCAATTTGTGCAATCGCTAAAAGTGAATTTTTGATGGCGTTTTTTTCGTGCGGTTCTAACTGAGAATGAAAATCTTGAATATCTGCGGTAAAATCTACTTCAGAATGTACCCAAAATGATTTATTAATCGCTTCTACAAATTGCAGAACTTCTGGATATTCAAAAGGTTTATAACTAACTCGTTTGTCGAAAATGCCCATAATTAAAATGATTTAGAAATTGAAATAATTAAATATTTTACAGCAGAATAAATTTTAAAAAACTGTAAATGAGATTTTTAGAAAATAAAAAATCTCAAAAGTGATAAAATAAACTCTAAATAGCCGTGCTTACAAATGTAGAAATTGCAAGGCGAAATTAAAAATGAAAACTGCCATATTTGGATAAAATTGTGGTTTTTAAGTCTAAAAGTTTTCCACAATGACATAGAATAGTTGGTATCAAATGATTACAAAAAATTGTCATTGAAAAAGTGGCTTGTAGCTCAATTTTAATTAAACAAAATATTTAAAATATAATATAAATAACGTTTAGAGATTAAACACTTCTTAAATATTTTTTAGCGGATAATACTGTAACAAATTTTAAAATCTAACTACCAATTACAAAAACAAAAACTTCACTTAATGTTAGTAATTAAAGACCTTCGCAAATCTTATGACATCGGTAAAAACAAATTGCTTGTTTTAAAAGGGATTGATTTAACCATTAATGAAGGTGAATTTGTTTCAATCATGGGCTCTTCCGGTAGCGGAAAATCTACACTTTTAAATATTATTGGGATTTTAGATGAAAAAGATTCTGGAACTTATGAACTTGATGGATTTCCCATTGAAGATTTATCAGAAGTAAAAGCGGCAGAATATAGAAGTAAATTTTTGGGATTTATTTTCCAATCTTTTAATTTAATTGGCTACAAAACCGCTTTAGAAAATGTAGCACTTCCACTCTATTATCAAAATGTACCACGAAAAGAACGCAACCAACGTGCTTTAGAATATTTAGAAAAAGTAGGTTTAGCGGATTGGGCAAGTCATTTACCGAATGAAATGTCTGGTGGACAAAAACAAAGAGTTGCCATTGCGCGCGCTTTAATAACCGATCCAAAAGTAATTTTAGCAGATGAACCCACCGGAGCATTGGATTCTCAAACTACTTTTGATATTATGAAATTGTTGCAGGAAATTAATAATGGCGGAAAAACAATCATTGTGGTAACTCACGAACCAGACGTAGCTGCAGAAACTAAAAGAAATGTCATTTTAAAAGATGGCGTTATAGAAAGTGATGAATATATTACCCAAAGAATTTTGTAAATATGTTTGATATTGATAGATGGAGAGAAATTTTTGAATCTATCCGCAGTAATGTTTTGCGGACGGTACTTTCTGGCTTTACAGTAGCTTTGGGATTATTTATTTTTATTGTTTTATTTGGAATTGGAAATGGTTTAAAAAATGCTTTTTCCGAAGGATTTACACGTGGCGCAACCAATTTAATTTCTGTTTTTACAGGGAAAACAAGTATTGCTTTTGACGGTTTACAATCGGACCGAGAAGTGGTTTTACAGAACAAAGATTATGAAAGTGTTATTAATGACACTCCTGAAAATGTGGAATATTCCACACCAAATTACAATGCAAATATGCTTGTAAAATATGGTAAAGAAAGTGGTTCTTACCAAATTAACGGCGCAGGTCCAGAAGATAAATTTGTAAAAGACCAAAAAGTTTTAGATGGTCGTTTTATAAGTAATGGAGATGTTGATAATCAACAAAAAGTAGCTGTAATTGGTAGAATGGTGCAGCGTGATTTGATAAAAAATGGAAGTCCAATTGGTAAAGATTTAAATTTAAATGGAACATTTTTTAAAGTGATTGGCGTTTTTTCAGACGACGCAGGAGATTTTGCAGAACGAAAAATTACCATTCCTATTTCTACACTTCAACAATTAAAAAAAGGATCAGATACCATAAATCAAATTTCTTTAACTTATAATCCAAAACTTTCACCAGAAGAAGCCATAAACTATAGCGATAAACTACAGAAAGATTTAAAGAAAAGATTGAAAGTTTCACCAGACGATGAAAATGCAGTTATTGTTAGAAATAATGCAAGTAATATGAAAAACACCTTTCAGTTTTTATTAATTATTACTTTAATTGTTGGTTTTATTGGTTTGGGAACTTTATTAGCTGGAATTATTGGCATTAGTAACATAATGGTTTATATCGTAAAAGAAAGAACCAAAGAAATTGGTGTTCGGAAAGCAATCGGTGCAAAACCAAGTTCAATTGTAGGATTAATTATTCAAGAAAGTGTTGTAATTACTGTTATTTCCGGAATTGTAGGTGTAGCTTTAGGTGTTTTAACTTTGGCTTTAGTCGGCGATAGTTTAGAAAAATATTTTATAAAAGATCCTTCTGTTGGATGGGGTTTAATAATGGTTGCCTTCGTTTGTTTGGTTATTGCAGGATTAATTTCTGGTTTCGTTCCCGCTTTTAGAGCAAGTAGAATAAAACCAATTGAAGCTTTGCGAACTGAATAATAATTTTAGATAAAGATTTAAAGATTAAAATTAAAGATTTCAAAAAATAACTATCAAAAGAAAACCATCAACTGAAAACTAAAATATGAACATTATTTTCAAAATTGATACGTGGCAGGAAATTTATCATTCTTTACGGAATAATAAACTCCGTACTTTTCTCACCATGATTGGAGTTGGATGGGGTATGTTTTTATTTGTTTCACTTTTGGGTGCAGCAAAAGGAATGGAAAATGGTTTTGATAAAGCATTCGCAGGTTTTGCAACAAATTCAATTTTTCTTTGGGCACAAAACACAACCATTCCTTATGATGGTTTCCCGAAAGGCAGAAAAATGGATTTGCATTTACCAGACATCGCTGTTTTAGAGAAAAAAATCCCAACAATTGATTATATTTCACCACAAACTTCACGTGGAAATTTTGGAAGTGCAGGAGAACTATTTTCAAAAAATGGCAAAAACGCCACTTATACTTTAAATGGAGATTATCCTATAGGAAATAAAATTTCAGAAAAAACTTTAACTTTTGGGCGTTACATTAACGATGCAGATATCGCCGGAAATAAAAGAGTAATTGTAATTGGCGAAGAAATTTATAAAAACTTTTTTGATGCCAAAAAAAATGAAGATCCAATTGGCAAAACCATTACTGTAAAAGGATTATTTTTCAATGTTATTGGAGTTTTTCGAGTTAAAAGACAGGGCGGAGCAATTGGAAATGATAATTCTGCTTATATTCCTTTTACAACCTTTACAAAAATGTATAATGACGGCGATAAAGTAGGTTATTTCGCCATTGTAGGAAAAGGAAATACAGATCTTAAAGTTTTGGAAGATAATGTAAAAGACGAATTGAAAGCCAAATACAATGTTTCACCAGACGATTCTAATGCATTTGGAAGTTTTAATTTTGGAACAATGTTTGGAAAATTAACAGGTTTTCTGACAGGAATGCAATTATTAACAATCGTAGTTGGAACACTCACAATTTTAGCAGGCGTCATTGCAATTTCAAATATTTTATTAATTACAGTAAAAGAGAGAACCAAAGAAATTGGAATTCGGCGCGCTCTTGGTGCAAAACCAGCTGAAGTTCGAAATCAAATTTTATTAGAAAGTGTCGTTATTACAATTACTTCCGGACTTTTAGGATTTATTTTTGGGATTTTTCTTTTGATGCTTTTAAATAATTTAACAGCAGGTCAAGATAAATTTCCATTTTATAATCCAACTGTAAATTACGGTGAAGTTTTCGCTGCAATGGCTGTGATGGTTTTTCTCGGATTAATCATCGGAATGATTCCTGCGCAAAGAGCCGTAAAAATAAGACCAATAGAAGCTTTAAGAACAGAATAAATTTTAAATAAAACTATAGAACTAAACATATGAAAAAGAAAAAATTCACTGCAAAAAAAGTCATTTACACTATTTTAGGTGTGTTCTTTTTACTGCTTTTAATAATGGGAATTAGATATCTCGTAAATTCTAATTCTAAAAAAAGTGAGCAATTTCTCACCAAAAAAGCCGTCGTTCAAAATATGGATGATAAAGTTTTGGCAACAGGTGATATTGTTCCCCGTGAAGAAATAGAAATTAAACCAAACGTTGCCGGAATTATTGATAAAATATTGGTAAAAGAAGGAGATAAAGTTTCTCAAGGACAATTGATTGCAACCATTAAAATCATACCAAATCTTTCCCAAGTGAATGATGCGCAACAACAAATTAGAAATTCACAATTGCAAATTAGTAACGCAAAAATGAATGTTGATAACCAACAAAAACAATTTGCAATGCAACAAAAATTATATTCGCAGGGTGTGATTTCTAAACAAGAATTTATTACAGCGCAACAACAATTGGTTTCTACACAACAAGCATATAAAAACGCAGTACAACAATTAAATACAGCTCAAAAGCAATTGCAAATTGTAAGAACTGGCGCAACTCCAGAATTACAAAGTTTGGCAAGTACACAAGTTCGTTCTAAAGTTTCAGGAACGGTTTTAGAAGTTCCTGTAAAAGTAGGGAGTCAAGTAATTGAAGCCAATTCGTTCAACGCGGGAACTACAATTTGTTCTGTTGCAGATTTAAATTCGTTACAATTTAAAGGAACAATTGATGAGGCACAAGCCGGAAAATTGAAAGAAGGAATGGAAATGAATATCGTAATTGGCGCGCTTCAAAATAAAACTTTTAAAGGAAAAGTAACGATGATTGCACCGAAAGGAACAGATTCTAATGGAACTATAAAATTCAACATTGAAGGTGATGTTTATAATGATTCCGGAGATTATATTCGAGCAGGATATTCCGCAAATGGTGAAATTATTTTAAGTTCTGTAAAAAATGCTTTGCTTTTAGATGAAGCTTTAATTCAATATGAAAAAGTAAAAGGTGAAGACAAACCTTATGTGGAAGTAAAACAAAAAGATGGAAGCTTCAAAAAAGTGTATGTAAAATTGGGCGCTTCTGATGGAATTAATGTTCAAATACTTTCTGGAATTGATAAAAACGATGAAATAAAAGTTTGGAATCCTTCGGATAAAGATAAAGAAGCTTTAAAAGCGAAGGAAGGTAAATCTTAAATTTCTTATTTAAATATAATTAGGCGGACTTTTGTTCGCCTTTTTTATTCGTCATTCAAATTGAAGCGAAAAGAATGTGTATTTTTCCTAACATCCAGAGAGGACCAAAGTGAAGCGAAGAAACTGTTCTATTTTCTGTCCTTCAGAGTGGAACAAAGTGAAGTGAAGAATCTGTTATATTTCTTTAAATTAAACTTAATATTTAAAAATAATCGATTCAGAAGTGAAATCTTTTACAGAACATTTTGAGTTTTTTTATCTTTTCAACAAGTCTATCCTATCAAAACACAATTGAAATTTACATTTTAGAATTTCCTTTAATAACATTTGACGAAAGCAATAATAAAAATTTGCTTAACTTTGTGGTCTTACAAACTGGGGTTGACTGGTTTCGACAGCAAGATCGATGTGTAAGTAAGCATGCAGAGAACCGTGACGCGATCTCTTTAATCCCTTGTCACAAAACTTTAACTGGCGACCAAGAGTTTGCTCTTGCAGCATAATCTGAATTATAGTAGGATTTTGCGCTTTCCCGAAGTATAGTAAGGAAGCAAGATGTCTCCCAAATGCTTCGTTCTGCGGCGTTTGATTTTGAGGCATAGCAATGCGGAAATAAGTTCTGAAAGACTTCGGTTCAGAATCGAAAAACAAAGAAGATAAGTTGTAAATTGGGTGTCTGTGCTCTGTTTGCAATCGAAAATTAACTGCAGAATAAGCATGTAGAAATCTTATGTATTGCTTGTTTGGACGAGGGTTCGAATCCCTCCAACTCCACAAACAAGTCTGTAAATCAATAACTTATAGGTTTTAGGGACTAAATCAGGGACTAATGTTCCTGATTTTTGTTTTTACATAGTTTCATTTTAATTTTGAACTATCTTGCTGATTGTCGAGAATAATTTTCATTTGGAATTAGAAGTGGGTTTTGCACACTTTCATTTCTTTTTAATACTTGATCAATTTTCAGTGCAGAAATCTCACTTTTAAATAGGCGTTCATTTTCACGTTCTCTTTCCTTTACAAAATCTGTATTCCCGCTTAATTCCAGTCTCGTTTTTTTCTCATCATCATATTGTTTAATTAAATCCATTTCAATAAAAGGCAACTCATCAAGTTGTTCATCAATTTTAGCAATATTATCTGCAGTTGTTTGAGATTGCATTTCTATCTCCGTCACATTCACGCCTTTTTCAGATAATTTCAAAATGGTATTATGCACTTCGGCTTTGGCTAAATCTTTATTTTTTTGATAAGATACTAATTGCGTTTCCCAATAATTCGCATTCACGTCTTCGCTATTTTTTGAATATTCTAAAATTCTGTTATAAGCATTTTCCGCTTTGTAAACTTCGGATTGAACTTTTGTATAATCTTCATATTTTCTTAAAACAAATGCAATATCGGCAAGATATTTATTCTTCTCACTTTCTAACTTTTTCTTCAGTAATTCTATTTCAATTTTTGCTCTGGTTTCAGGATTTGTAATGATTGAAGTTTTCAATTCTTGAGTGCTGATGTCCGAAATATCTAAAACATTTGCGCCTTTTTTCATTGCTTCTATATATCGCGCCTGTTTTGCCTGCAATTTTTGCAACATGAATACATCGATACTGTCGTTGGTCAGCATAAAGTTAATTCGCACATTTTCATTTTTGTTGCCTTGTCGCCACGCTCGACCTTCAACCTGTCGAAGAGATGTAAAATTATATGGTAAAGTGAGCATGTAAACATCTGTTGTGTTTTCTTGAAGATTCATACCTTCTTGAATGGCTTCACTCCCAATTACAATTTTAATTTTGCCAGCATTAAAATCATCTTGAATTGATACTCGTTGTTTTTTACTCGTCCCACCAGTAATAACACCTACTTCTTGGGATTTATATCCTAGATCTTGTATTAGATATTCTTTCAATTTCGGAAATTCTGCCACAGCCAATTCAGAATATATGATCTGCCCAGAATTAGGAATATCTTTTTTATTTTGTCTGATCAGATTCATCATCTCAAATAATTTTGGCGAATTTTCTATAAATTCACTTAAAGTTGGTTCCTCACCATTATAATAAATTGATAGATAAGGCGAGAAAGCTATTAAGCGAGCATTCAAAATGTGGGTTAAGATTGCTCCAGCCAGTTCTGAATCAAGATTATCATTCAGTAAATCGTATTGCTCTTTCGTCAAGTCATTCTGTTCAATTTTATATTCTTTATTGATTTTATTAGGACGAATTAATTCCAGATTATCCTCCTCGCCTTTAATATCTATAAATTCTGAAAGTAATTGCTGAAATAACTGATTATTTTTAAACCTCCTAACATTTGCTTTAAATTTAATATCTCCTTTTGCGTCAATTTCCATATCATTGTCTGCCTCCATAAAAGTTTCGAAGAATGTATTCACATTAAAATATCCGGATTCTTCCAATCTTTTATTGGCGATCAAAGAAAGAATGGAATAGTACTCTAGTGGCTTATTCGTGAACGGAGTTGCAGAAAGTAGCGTTACATTTCTTCCATTTTGTCTGTCCTGAATGTATTGACAAGCCATCCAAGTATTGATTCCCAATTTAGAAGTTTGTTGATTTTGATTTCTAAAATCTGAAGAAAACCGTCGGTCTTCAATTTTCACTTTCTCCACAATGTGATTTGCATTATGAATTTCATCGTAGGTTAAATGATCAAAACCAAAATCTTCCCAATCATATATCTTACCACGTTTCATTTTCCCTTCAATCTCTTTTTCTTTCTGCAATTCAATCTGTTCCTCTCGTTCGGTATTTGTAACACCCTTCAGTTCGCTTGCGGAAATATATTTGAATTTTGAGGACAGTTCTTCGGTAATTTCATTTGAAAATCCAATATTATTAAACCCAGCATAAGTTACTATGGTTATTTCTCCGTCTTTATTATCAAATTTAGAAAGATCATAATCATTCCCCAAATTGCCCAATACATTAACTTTAGCATCTGGAATTGTTTCAAAAATAGTTTCTACCCACTGTTTTAAAATACTATCATTAGGAACAACAATCAGTGGTTTTTTAGAATTTCCGCGTTGCATCGCTTCATGTAAAGAAAGTATGCCAGATAATGTCTTTCCGAAACCAACTTCATGCGCTAAAAGTCCAACGCCTTTAGTAGTTTGCCTTCCTATTCCAGATTTCTGAACCTCTGTCAATCTTAATTCTGTTCCTTTAAAATTTTGATAGATTTTTGAAAATAAAGGGAATTTAGAATAGTCCGGAACGTGAATATGATTATAGTTTTTGTTGAATTCCTTTACAAATCGCTCTCTCAAATCATCTGATAATTCCTCTGAAATGAATTTTGAAAACAGATCTTTTGCTGCAATTTTTCTACGGTCTCTAATCAATGCATTTCGCTCTTTATCACTGCCCGTTACAGTTTCGTTGTCTACAAAACTTTTCACTTCCCAAGATGATGAGCCTGCAAAAGCATCATTTGGTAAATTACCTACGAAGTCCTTAAATTTTTCTGACAAATTATAATCGACAATAACCATTTCAGTTTCTCTTTTTTCATGGTTGTATTGTTCTTTCTCAATTTGACCTAAATTAAATTTATGGACAAACTCATGATTTGGATTAATTGAAATTTCGACTAATGTTTTTAGTTTAGGTAATACATTTAATAAAAGTGCCTTTTGCTTTTCATAATATTTCTTTTCCAGACCTGCAATTCCCCAATCTTCTTTAAAATCCTTTTCCAGTTGATCTAATTTCGCATAAATATTTCCTTCAGCGTAATAGAAGTCATGAACATACTTTCCATCTTGAAAGTTAGCATACGCCAAATGTCGGGTGTGATTTTCAATTGTTCCATCATAAGAAGTAGCCTTGAATGCTGCAATTTGAGCATCTGTAATATCTGAACTGTTTTGTAAAGACGCATCAACAATTTTATCACTTTTTACAAAGTGATATTTCAGAATTCCTTTCTTTATTAGTGGTTGAGACTGAATTTCATATTCAGGATTTTTACTTTTTTGGAATTGAATTATTTTATCTGCTTTGTCAATTGTATCCGTTAAATTTGTGACTGATAAATTATCTACGTCGCCGGAAATTTGAACTTTTAATTTTGAAAATTGATTTATTTGCGAAAGTACAGAAGGTGACTTGAATTTTAAAGCATTCAGATTTAACAGTACTATCTCTAATTTTTCTAAAACTTCTTGTTTGAGTTTTTCATTTTCATTCAATGTTTTATTTACAATAATCATCGGTATTTCTGGAACAACATCTTCTGCTTTCTTCTTCTTTTCAGTAATATTTTCATTTATATCTAAATCCTCAAAAAGATTTCCAATGCGGACAGTCTCTTTTTTATTCCCAAGATTATTTAAAAGTCCTAGTGCTTCTTCTAAATTTCCATGAATATAGAATTCCAAACGACCGAACCTATTTGTTTTTTCTCTAATTTCACCTAGAATATTTTGAGGATTGCTTTGAAAATAATCAGAAAGATTTTGATTGATAGATTTATTATCCTTTTTAAGAATTATAATGTCTGTCCCGATTTGTGTTCCCGCAAAAGCACCACTTGGCAGACGATAAGCATTCAATACTTCAGCGTTATTCATGTTTTTTTGTCGGTTTATCCAGCCAGAGGGAACAACCATTGCCAAGATGCCACCTTCTTTTAAAGAATCTACACCACGCTTTATAAAGTAATCTTCGTACTTTAATATTTTACTTTCTTCTCCTAAACCTTTGTAAAGACCTCTATGTTCGCCATATGGTGGATTACCAATTACCAGATCATACTTTTCAGAAAATTTAGTTACATCTTTTTTAATCCCCTTTTCATCAATGAATTCTGTTTCGAAAGACCGAAGATTAATTTCTACTTCCGGATGAAATATCTTTGCGATTTTGGCTGTAATTTTATTAATTTCAAATGCAGTAACATTCGTTTTTATGGCTAATCCTTCGGCTGCATTTATGAATTGTCCAGTACCAACACTCGGTTCTAAAACTGAAATTTCATCCTTATTTTTAAAATGAAATTTAATTAAATTTTGAACAGCATCTACAATTCTGGTATCGGTGTAATATTCATCTAAAATACCACGTCCATTTTTTACAATTCCACCAGGTTTATATTGATTGCAAATATCTTTCAGGTCATCTGAAATTATAATATTTTCATTGATTAAAATCTTACCATTTTCAGAAACAAAACAAGCCACAGAAACTACTTCTGCGACTTGCTCATTGGTCAGTTTTTGACCTCTATATTTTTGAATTAGGATTTCTAATTCTGACGAATTATTTATATTTTCTTCTAATTTTCCGTCCAGCCTAATTTCTCCGCTTTCATTTTTTGAAGCATTTTCTTGTTGTGAATTTCTAATGGATTTTCCAACTCTTCTTCCTTGTAAATCGATCCGCTTTGATTCTGCATATCCATTTCCAACATCTTCGATGCCCAATCTTTGTCCGCTTGTTTTATCTGCTTCTTGTTCGGATTTGAGATTTTCGCCAGATTTTCTATTAATTGTTCTTGATTGGATTTTGAGGTTTTCATTTTCTCCGGTATTTTGTTCTACTAAATTAATATTTTTATTCTGAATCTTAAGTTTATTTTGCAAATACTCATTTAGATCATTATTTCCATTTTCTATTATATTGTATAATGTTCGAATGTCTTTAACATCTTTATCAGTAAAAAAATTTAAAATCTTTTCTGTGGCGTCGTTTCCGGCTTTATCACCATCCAAACAAAGAAATATCTTGCCCTTGTAATTCTTGTATCTTTCTAAAAACTTGTCAAGATTTGTTATGGAATTAAGACTTACGAGCGTTCTGTTATTTTTTTGATTATTGGCTTTCAAAAGTTGCGCAAAGGATAGCATATCCGTCATTCCTTCAAAAACTACCACTTCATCTTTTGTGCCTTTTATTTCTGAAATATCGTTTTTCCCAATTTTGGATTTCATCAGAGCATTACGAATTTCAAAACCACCGGAAATATTTTCAATTCCAATTCCAAAATAATTTTTGTCTCCGACTTCGTAGTGAACTTGAATTGTATGATCTACCAAAGTCTGCTTTGAAATTCCCCTACCTTCAAAGTAGGCGATTAACCTCTCATTATTTGGAGCGAATAAATTTGTAACGCGTATTTCTACAGATTTACTTTCATCTTTCAATAAATTTGATTGCACATTCCCCCCGCTATTGTCGTATTGCATAAAGTTTTGATTAAATTTTTTTACGAATTCCAGAGAATCTTTCCAGTCTAATTTTTCAAAATTCATTACTGCTTTTAATATCTGTCCGCCTTCATCTGACTTGAAATCATAATAGCCATTTGTAGATACAGAATATTTATTATCATCTGTCAAAAAATAATATTCGTCCCCAATTTTGCGGTCAAATTTCACAACATTCTGATCTTGTAAATGCTGAAAATAACCCACTAAAGAAACACTGTTGGAAATCTGTTGAACTTCATCTTCAGAGTAATATCGAGAATCTACAGCCATTACTTTTTCTTCTTTACAAAAGCATTAAAATCAAAAATCTCCTTGGCCTCATTGTCCCAATTCTTTCTTGTTATCAATTGGAGCGTAACAAAAACATCTTTCTTTTTGTTGTAAGAATCTATGCGTTCCAATCTTCCACCATAGTCTTTTTCAGCGTGGCGATAGATTGAATAAGGCAAAATGGTATCGGTAGGATAAATGTAAAATCTAGAGAAACTTTCTTTGGAATTGATCTCAAACCTTTTATAATTCTTCTTGAATAAAACCGTATCGCTGATGTTTTTTCGATGTAAGTAGTTTGGAATCCATTCATCAGAAAAAATTGCGCCTGCTTGTTTTTTCAAAGTTAAAATTGGCTTCTCCGTTTTATATATTTCAGAAAGAATCGTGCTTTTACTTTGTTCTGAATTAATTTTGAAGCAAAGCGAATCTTTTATATAAAAAATTTGGTCAGTTATTTCTGGAAAAGTTAGATCGGGTATAACTTCAATTAAATCATCGTGCAGATAATTCAATCGAGAAATATGAAAATTTTGCACTTTATTCAAACCTTTTGAAGCATCTACATAAACATTGGAGATGAGATCTATCCCACCTTTTTCTGGTTTAAATTCTTTATTACAAGAGTTTGCTGCCAAAAGAAAAAAAGATAGCGCTATAATGGTAAAAACCGACTTGAATCTAATCTGTGACTGCAATTTATTTTGGAAATTTTTAAACATAATTTTCTGGATTAAATAAAAAGCGGTAAATCTTTCAAAAAATTTACCGCTGTTCTTTTTGTTATTGATAAATTTCTATCGTTTTATACTTTGTTCCTTCACATTGCTTTTGTCGTGCTTATTGTCATTCTCCAAACCTTCAAGTGGTTTGTTGGTATTGATTCTGTTCATATCCTGATCATAAATATTCAAGTTTTTGTATTGCGGATTTAGCACGGCTTTTCCTTCTAAAATTTGATCATCCATTTCGTATTTTACCTTTACTATGTTTCCTTTTTCTAAAGATTTTATGGCATTTTCTCGATATTCCGGTTTGTCAAAAATCAGATTAGATTTTTCTACAATTTGGTCGGTATCTACTCCATAATTCTTGTAGAAATTCTGGAAGATATAATTACCCTTCTCTGTTTTTGGTTCGTCAAAGTTTAGTTTTAAAAAGGCAGGTTCTAACTGATCTGACTTTGGATTGTGGAATTCAATTTTCACAGTGCGACCTTCCAAAAGATTAACTGCTTCTTTCGCGGTAAATGTATTATCTCTATTGACAGGGAAATTATGTGATATTTCATCTCCTTTTTCTTCCTTCAAAACTGCTTGATAAGAATTAAAAAATACACCACCACTTTCTGTTTTATTAAATTTTAAAGTAAAATCCACTTCATTTCCAGGCATCGCTTTATCCGATTTCGTTTTGATTTCAAATTGTTGTTCCACAGAATTTATTCTTGTTTCTAAATTTTTGTGAAGTTTTTCACTTTCACCAAAACCAAGATATTTTAGTTGATTTTGTAGATACTCTTCTTGATTGAATTCTTTCTTTTCCATAATTTTTGGGTTTAAATTGTTAAGTTCTTTGTATTGTTGATTGGGTTTTACCTGAGAATAGGATTTTGAATTATTTAATTTGTTGCCATATTGTGAGATTGCTTCATTACTGATATTGCTTCCCTTTGACATATCTTTTAGCAAACCTTGGTCAGCAAATGAATCATATATTTTTCTTCCATTTGCGCTTTTAAAAAGCAGTGCATCAATAATTTCAATTCCAGAATGATTCAACTTTTGGTTGTAGGAATTGATTTGTTCGGGAGTGATATTATTACCATAAAGAATGCATTTGTTTCCACCAAACTTTGCCACTTTACCTATTATAAAACCAACTTGATTTTCTGGTGGCATTATAAATTTCCCAACAATATTTAATTGATTATTGATGATCAGCATTTCGGTTTTATCAGAAATTCCAAATTTTTGAGACGTGATAAATTTTGCAATATCTGCCGAACTTGTGATTTTTTCTGGCTGATAATTTTCAACTAATACTTGCTTACTAAATGAATAGGGCTGAATTTCCTGAAAAGCATTTGGATTGGATTTCATTGCCATTTTATCTTCAAAAATTTCATTGAAAACTACATACTGTCCGCTTCTCAAATTGATTATAACACCATCGTTTACGATAATATCTGAATCATCTAATGCTGCTCTTAATTTTCTGATACAGTCAATATCTGCATTAGAAACTTTTAAATTTCCACTCGGATGATTGTGAACTAACGTAATTGAGGAAGGATTTACTTCTAGCACATTTCCGATCATTAATCGGTTATCTACAAATGCTGCATCAAAAGTTCCTGTTGAAATATGCTGCACGAAATAACCTTTATCTTTAAAATCGTACACTAAAAAAGCGTGTTCTACAGCTTCATCTTCCAAAGATTTAAAAAGCCAAGCGACATCATCAACACTCGTAATTTTTTCATTTCCAAATAATTGCAAAGTATTATTTTCTGCAAATCTCCTTTCAATTAATGCAAAATCTGTGGATTGAAGAGAATCTTGCGGTTCCCGTAAAATATTGGATCCGGAAGCAAAATCGCCAGGCTTAAACAATTTAAAGGGTAATTTTTCACCTGCCGATGTTGAAGCATACCTTGTGCTTTCATCTTCCTCAAACGCAAAATTCGAGTTTGCAGATAGTTTCGTTTTCTTTTCTTGAGATTTATTATCTGATTTTTCATAATCTGTTAAAATTTGCGGAAATTTAATTTCAAGTTCTTTCCTGATTTCATCAATTGGTACTACGGAATGGTAATCTATGAGATGAACTTTTTCACCTTCTTTTAATCTTACCAATAAAGAATCTCCAGTTTTGAAATGATCATATCCCATTTTCATGAATTCAAGAGTAGCGATTGCTTCTACAATTGTAGAAAAATCCATCTTTTGGAGACCTGCGGATTCCTGATTTTCATTGTATTTACTAATTTCCAGTGTGATACTCATCTTAAAATATTTTATCTTCTAAAACCTCTTGATTTTTTCTTTTCCTCTTCTTGTTCAAAATCTTCTTCACGTTGTCTATTTGCATCCTGAAACATATCGGGATCATTGACATTGAGTTCTATTTTTGAACTTTCTTGCTTTTGATTTTGTGTTGAGGAAATGGTATTTACAATGCTCAATTCTTTCGAAACAATATTTAAATCATTCAAAATATCTTTACCTATTTCAGGAAATTGGTCTATTTTGTCTTGCAAAAATCCTTTCAATTTTAGAAGTTCTGTTTTATATCGGTTTGTTTCTACTGCATCTTTTTTGTCTGCAATAATCGCGGTCAATGCAGTTGAATTTTTAATCAAATCAAATTCAACGATTTTATTGGTTTCCGTGTCAAAGACAAACGCCTTCTTTTCAACATTGATTTGATTTTCAGATTTGGAAATATCTTTAATTTCAGAAAACTCAATTCTGTTTTTACTTGCTTCAATTATTGCTGAAATATTTTTATCTCGTTCAAGAAAAACCACATTCAATCGGCTATTGTTTTCCACCAATTGAAAGGTTGCTCTATTCTTCTCATTGTCTGCAACGATTGTATATCCTTGAAGAAATTTCTGAATATCTTCCGCAGAAAGTTTTTTTGAGAAGGAATTATCTGGTTCTACAATTCCGTATTTTTTTAAATCGTCGGTTGGTAAATTGTTAGTTTGCATAATGTATTGCTATTAAATTATTTGCTTTTATTAAGTCGTTTAGAAATCGTATTGGATTGATATAATTACCGTTTTCACTCACAGAAAAATGTAAATGTGGACCAGTAGAATTTCCAGAATTGCCACTTTTTGCAATTACAAATCCAGCATTTACCCATTCGCCAACTTTATAGTAGATTTCGGATAAGTGGAGATAGGAAGTGATGAAGGAATTAGAATGTTTTATTTTGATGTAATTTCCTCCGCCTTTCGAATCATAACCTGCATCAACTACTTTTCCATCCAGAACAGCATACACTTTTTCATAATTTGCTTTTAAATCAGCACCATTATGAAGTTTTTGTACACCAAAAATGGGATGTTTGCGATTGCCAAAAGGTGATGTAACCGAAATACCGCTTTTCAAAGGCATAAATATTTTAGATATTGCGTTTGTAGGTTTGTCTTCCAGGTATTCAAATGTTTTTATATTTTTAGACGACAAAATTTTGCTCTGAAATTCAATTTTACTTTTAAGTAGTTGAATCAAAGAATCTTCAACTTTTTTAAAATTGAATTTCACCTCTTTATTTTTGGGATTTTTACTTTCATTTAAAACTGACTTTAAAGAATCAATTTCCTTTTTTAAATCTCCTTTGGTGGTAATATTGAATAGTTTTTTGAAGGAAGTATTCTTATTTTTCTTACTTTTAAAATCACTTTTTATGTTTTCCTTATCACTGTGAAAAACTGTATTAGTTTCTTTTTGGCTAATGGTTCTTGATAGTGTATTGAACTGTCCTTTTGCAATTGAATATGAAAAAACAACTGTGAGAATCAGTGTAAATTTTACTTTAATATTCATCATCCTGATTTTTGACGGTATCATTTACAATCAGTTCTACTTCCTTGTTTATTTTTCTAAAATTGGTCATTAGAACTTCTTCTTTTATATCAACACCTCGTTTGTCGATAAATGAGTAATAATTTGGCATTGGAACATAGTTTTCTTCCTCAATTTTCAGTGCTTTCATATCTAGATTTATTTTTCCGCTAATTGCCGATGTTTTATATTCTTCGGTATTATTTTCTTCGCCTTGTGCAATCATTCCAACCATTTCCCCCGTTTTCAACGCTGCAATTTTTCCTGCAGGTATCATAAAATCCATTTTCTCGTTGATACTGGTGGAAGTTCCTTGTTGCGAAATAGATTGGGAATAACTTTTTTGTTTGATTTTACCGAACATTTTTTCCATCCAATCCAAAGTGTTTTTATCTCTTGCAGAACCAGAAATGATATTTCCGACAATTGCTGAAATGGTATCTGCTACTTCTTTTTTATAGAATTGTCGTAATTGTGGAATCTCTTGAAGTCCAAGCAAAACGGCGATTTTATTGCTTCTTGCAGTTGCCACTACATTATCAATTTTATGAATGTAAATGGTGGGAAATTCATCGGCGATAATTCCTCCTGGTAAATTATTTTTTGAATTGATTAATCTCAAAGTTCTATTCAAAACTGAAGAATACAATGCCGAATTAATATCTTGAGTACTTGGATCAGATGCTAAAATGATGATTGAGGGATTTTCTTTATCTGTTATTTTTAACTCTACTTCATCACCAGAAAAAACCCAAAAACTTTCTTTGGTTGCCAATCTCGACAAGAATATTTTTAAAGTTCCTACTTGCCCTTCCAACTGATCAAATGCTCTATTGTCGTATGCTGTTTTAAATGGTGAGAGCAAAGAATAAATTTCTTCGTTTGTAAATAGTGTGTCAAAAATATCCTGATAACTACGGTTCATAAATGAAAGAATATGTGGCAAATCGGAATATTTTCCGTTTTCAAATTTTGCAAAAAAGTAAATACACGAAGAGAGAAAATTTATAGCAGATTGCGTGAAAAACGCTTCAGATCCACCGCCAGAACTTGACCCTCCCTTTTGCAGAGAGGAAACCATAGATTCTGCCATTTCTTGTGCTTCTGCTAAAGTTTGGATGTATTCTTTTTTGAAAGGATTTACTCTTTTAGACTTTTCAACCTCATTCAAATTAATCACGTGAAACTGATGCTGATAATTTTCATCTTTATTTTTCTTCAATAAATAATGGTAGTAAGCGATTTTTGACAAATCGGGAAATTTGAAATCATAAATACATAATGAAAAACCATTGTTTATCATCTGTCGTATTGCAGGATTGATTACCCCAAAAGATTTCCCAGATCCTGGCGTTCCAATAACCATTGTTCCCCGAAATGGATTAATATTAATCCAACCTTTATTTGTTCGTTTGTTGAAGCGAAATAAATAGGGAATGTTTACGGAAGTATCTGTTCTTACCAATTTTTGATTTTGCGCAAAACTCTCTTCTTCTATATTCCATCGGTCTTTTCCCATTTTTTGTTGCATCAGTTTTGAAATATTATCTGCACCAACTTGTGCGATTAACGCTCCTAAAAAAGATAAGAAAGTATAGATGATTTGATAAAAGTTTAAAGGTGGAATCAGTTTCGGAAGTGTGTTGTTTCCTGCTTGCGAAGTGAAAACGAGTGAACCTAACATCAATCCCAAACCAATCAAAATTGGTGTAATGATTTGTTTACCGATGTTGAGATCAATTTTCTTTTTTGCTCTGGTTCCTATTGCAACTAATGTGATTAAAATTATAGTGCAAATTTTCGCATTCAAAGGTGGGTAAAACAATCCCATCTTTGAAAATTTGGTCAATAATTCCGTTACGAAAGGAATTTTCGCAGTGATGAAAAACAAAGACGAACAATCCAATAAGACGATAAAATAGACCATCTTTTGGAAAAAACTGTAAATCTTTATTTGGTTTTGTTGCTCTTGCATTAAGAATAATTTTCGAAATATTCATTCAGTAATTTATGTTCTTCTAGTAAACTGTGGTGTAGTTTTTTTTGCTGTTCCTGCAAATTTTTATGCTGTTCTTGTATTTCAACAAGATCGGCATTCAACACTTTGAATTGATTAATTAATTCTTGTCCTCTTTTTTCGACGCTCTCGACAATGTATGAGCGACTTGCCTCATCAGATATTTTCTCATACCAATCTTTAAGGTTTAATAATTTTTCATAGTCATTTATAAGTCCTTTTCGCTTTCTATCAAAAATGAATATAGAAACAGAATAGTAGGTAATTATTAATAGCAAGATTACTATGTACACTGTGGGTGATAAATTTTCCATTTTATTAGTATTTAAAATGTATCTGCGTTTAAAATATCTGAATATTTGACTTTCATTTCTATTGCTCTTCCAGACAATTGTTCTTCTATCAATCTAATTTTCATAACCTTACTGTTTGGGTAAGTAAATTTTTTGAAAACATAAATATTCCGGTAACTTTTCTTAAACTGCTTCTGATTGTACAACTGATAAACTGGATTTAATGCAATGCTTTGATTATTGGTTGCTTTGTAAATCTTTTTATCTTCTACGGAAAATTTTAGTGCGTCTATATCATAACCTAAATTGGAAGTGTTTAGAAAAGTCATATCCAAAAAAATATAATCGTTCACGACATACACATTGTTAATCTGCATCGTGAGTTTTAAACTTTTCACTTCTCGTATTGGATTTTTTAATTCCTTTTTACGCAAAATATCGAGAGAGAATTTTTGTAATTCTGTGTTTGAGAAAGACATTTTTGGATATTCCAAAGGTTGCATATCTTCTGGCTGAATCTGAATGTTTGTAACCGATTCTCTTTTATAATTCAGATAACTTACTTTATATTGAGCCATAAAAGACTGACAGACAATAGTGATTACTCCCAGATCATTCCTATTTGTCATTATGCCAATTTTGGTGGAATCAGATGTTGAATCATCAGTAATTTTAATTCTTGCAATGTTTTCTGCTGGTAAATCTCCGGTTAAATTATTGGTGGACAAATCCACAAATTGAATAGGTTCTGGAGAAATAATATGCAGACTTACGCCTTTGGAAATTTCTAATGTTTTTAAATCTTCTACTCTCTTTTCGGTAGTTTCAGTTTGTGAAAAAATGAAAATGGAGCAGAAAAGTGATAGTCCACTCAAAATATTTTTTATTGATTTATTTGTCATTTTTAGTTTTATTTAGTTCTTTATCGTTGATTAAATAGATGTAGGAATTGTATTTTAATTTCGCTTTATTCTGCCGAATCATATTGGAAATCGTTTTGGAAGTGGAACTAAACAAACTGGAAAATAAACTCGTGAAAAAACTTTCTCCACTGCTATCCATTTGAGTTCCTTGTACAGAATTGCTTCCCATCTCGCGCAACATTTCCCGAAAATCGCTTTGTGGCACATACAATCCTTGCATTCCGTCCATATCGAAAACCGATAGATTTACTGGTAAAATATTGCCGTCTTTTAAAATTGAAATTACCTTGAGATTGACTCTTTGCATTGCAAATCCTGAAATCTGACCATACAAAATAGTTCCTTTATTGATTTTATGCTTACCAACATTGATGTCTTCCAATAATCGAAAGCGGATTCTGCTTCCCAAATTCCCTTTGTTATTTTCATCAATTACTGCTTTTATAAAATTGTCATTGTTTGTTTTTGCTATTGAATTGAAACTTGGATTGAGAGATGATTTATCAACTTTTAAGGTCGTGTTCAAAAATGCTTCTAACTTTTCTTTATTCTTTTTCAATTTATTTTCAGAAGCCAGTGCTGCCTGATATTCCGGATCTTTCGCTTTTTCCAAAGAATCCATCATCAAAAATTGCTTTTTCAACATTTTCACTGGATCAGTTTCTTCATGCTTTTTATTTGATGCAAATTGATTTTCTGACATAGAAGTATTGCTACTAGGATTTCCACCGCCTTGATTATTGAGCATTCTTATCATTTCGGATGAACGTTGAAAATCTTTTTCATCAGAATTTCTTTGAGGACCTTGTTTGTAGTAAGAATCATTTGCAGGATTTTTGCCTAAACCATTATTCAAACCTCTCATTACTTTCAATGAATCGATGTAGCGTTTTTGTTTATCATCCAAATTGTCGGAATAATTTTGCAAACTATCTTCGTCGCTTTCAATACCATCCAACATGGATCTACCGTCTCCTCTTTCAAATAAATCATCGTATGCTGCATTTTTTGAAAGAATAGAATCTTGCGTTTCTCCTAAATTGAGTGATAAATCCTGCGATTTTTCTTCCATTTTATTTTCTTTATCCAAAAATTTTGTAGCCTGAAATCCTAAAAAAAGAATAATTGGCAAAAGAATTAATGGAAAAATATACTTGGGCTGTTTAAATTTTATTTTTTTAATGTCCATTTTTAAATGTTTGGTATTGGTTGAACAAATATTCTATTCGCAGACTGTCGTTTTTTGTAAGTGGACCTTTCTCTCTTTTTGTTTTTAGTAGTTGAAGTTCTTTTACCACACTTTCCATTTTCTTTTCAGTTTCATCCATTTTCGCTTTTACCTGATCACTTTCCGAGTATATATTTGGAATATTGTTTTTGGTAGAAATTTTTGGTGTGAAATAGAAATATTGAATAAAAATTAATCCAAATGATAGGGTTAATAGTAACATCACATAGCCATAAACCTTTTTCGGGTGCTTTATCATCCATTGTTTTGATGAATAAAACTGCTCTTTGAGAAAGTTGTATTTGTTGATTAACATTAGTAATTCGATTTTGCTTTGTTAGAAATTTCGCTATTATCTAAAATTCTCCAGTTCCGAAGAAGTACACCGTGAGGGTTATTTGGACTTCTAATCATATCCTCAAAATCTCCTTCAGTTATTAATTTTCTGATGATGAGAGAGTTTTTTCTATTGATCATTTGCGTTCCGTAATAGATGAATTTTTTATTGGGCAAATCCAATTTGATTGAATCATTACGCACCGTCACCAAAGAGTTTCCAGAAATTATTTGATTGTAAAAACCTTTTTCTCTTAAATTGGTGTACTCCTTTTTTCCACTATCATCAATCAAATACAGTGATTTTTCCACATTTTCTTTGATGTATCGATCATCTGGAGCAAGCGTAAAAAATAGGCGATGGAATAATTCTACTTGAGATTTGTATTCTACTGGTCTGTTCAAAAGTTCATCTGTTTGTTTTACCAAAATCGGCACGCCATTATCAATTACATATAAAGATTTTCGAGAATCTTCTATTAATTTGTAGGCAAACATAAATCCTACAATTACAATAATTACTGCAAAAAGAATGGATGCTAAAGAAATCGTTTTATTGATTTTTATTTTTTGTTCTATGTTTTTAACAAGCATTTTAAAGTTAATGTTAAGGTTATTTCTTAAATTTTGGTTATTATTTTCACTGCCGCTTTACCCGCACTTGCCACTTTCCCACCTGCTGCTTTTCCTTTACTCATAATTCCTGCTCCACCTGCAGAAACAATGGAATCTGCAATAGAGGGAACCATTAAAATTCCAATTCCTGTAACTATGTAAGCAACTGCCGGAAATAAAGCGGTGTACATCATGCCACTATTTTGAACATACACCCGAAGTGTTTCCATATCTGCAACACCTCCTGAATCTATTATTAGAGCATATCTATCCAATTCCATTTGATAACCAGACATAATTAATTGCTGTCCGATATTGATGATGGTATAGGTTATAAAAGTGTATAGATTAATATTGATGAATTTCGAAACCCAATTGCTAAATGAATTTTCAAAACCGGGTATTAATGAAATTCCAATGGCTATCGGTCCCAAAATGATCAGTATGTAACTCCAAATTTTCTGAATAAAAAATATGAGATAGGTGCAAACTCGCAGAATGGTTAAAGAAACTCCCTCGATGATTTCTGATAATGTTTTTTGAATTTTAAATTCCATTTTCATGTACCATTCTTTGGCGGGCGCTAATAATTTATCTACATCGATATCATACCAACTATCATCCGCTTTGCCTTCCAACTTATCCAAAGTTTCCTGTTTCGCTTCTTCTTCCGCTTGCTGTTTTATAAGAATTTCTAAAATCTGGTTTTGTTTTTTAAAGCGTTCAACTCTCAAATCATTTGCGTCTTGCTCGATTGCCTGAAAAAGTGCAATTCCAGGTTCCGCCAGAGATTGCAATGGATATTGAATCATAGAGGTAAATGCGCCCCAATACATTAAAATAAATGCAATAATTGTTGGTCGAATCATTGGGGTAACTTCCCAAGGTCTTGCTCCTTCCTGCATTTGCCAACCTAAATATCCCATATAGCACAAAGCACCAAAACCTCCAATTGCTTGTCCCAACATTACTGCTCCCACAGATTGTGCTGCCATTGTTGTGTCTAATTTTGTAAATGCTTCCATGAACCATTTTTCAAATGCGCCGTCTCCTTTCAGAAACTGCAAAAGTTTATTATAACTTGCTGTATCATTGGTTTGTCCAAAAACAATTGTGGGCAGAAAAATCAACAATAGACAAATTGTGAGCTTTAGATATTTATTCATCTTTTAAAATTTATTTTTATAAGCAATCATTACTTCCTGAACGATGGTAACATCATTTGGTTCCCAATAAGGCCCTATATTAATTTTTGATTTTGAGAGTAGTTTTTTGTAATCCAGAAAAAGGGTATTTTTTTGGTCAAATGCTCTAATTTGTTGATTAAACTTTCTCCAACCAATCAAAGTTTCGTGGTACATCAAAAATCTTTTTCCACGTGGCATATCCAATGTTCGTGAGTTTTTGTATTTATCTTTTAATAAGTCTAATTCCTTTTTTAAATGTGCGATTCCTCCGTTGGTAAGCATGTTTTGATAGGTTTTATCATCCTTCAATTGCCACTCTAAATAATTTTGAGGATTTTCTGCAAATTCATTTAAAGGTTTCAGCATTTTTTTATAATAAAGCAACCAAAGTGGATCTGCTGCGACTGTTGCTGAAGTCCAATGTGCTAAATCCTGAACATTTCTGGTGTAAAGCATATCTACTTGTACTTTAATTTTTTCTGCTTCTGCTCGTTGAAATTCTAGTTCTACCAATCTTTGCACTTCTAATCCTGTTGGTTTTAATGGACGAATATCGGCACCGTCTTTATAATCTCTATTTTTGCTGGGCGACAACCAACCCCAAACAGTAGCGTAAGCGAAATTGGTTTGTATTCCGAACGTATATTTTGGGTAAGGACGAAAATCTCCCCAAGATTCAAATACCATTCTTTTGTTGTGCGCAACGATTGAAGGATCATTCAATTTTTTTACCTGTCCGAAACTGAATCCTGTACAAAAGATTACAGGCAATAGAAATATTATTTTGAAAAAATGTTTTCTCATGAGCGTATTAATTAAAAATGAAATTGTAATTCTGCATAATATTTTTTACTATTGCTCTATCTAAATTGACATAAGTACTTATGGTAGGAATTTGATAGATGTATGGTATTTTCCTAGCGTTTTTCAGTCTAATTCGGATGCAAACCAAATAACCATTGATCATATTGGCTCTGGTAGAAAGTTTTTGAATTACTGCTTGTCTGTCAAAAGGATCCATTAAAAAATCCGCATCTTCACGTAAAATATCATTCACCAATTCAGTTTGCATTTTGATGAGTTCTTGCGTTGCTGCGATGTAATACCTGTTCAAAAGAATTGCATATTGAGGATTTTGCGTTGTAAGAGAAAGTACTTCATTGGCATTTTGCCCAATTTGAACAAAAGTGTGAGAGAGGTAATACAATTGTTTTCCTTGTTTGATGGCTGCATTTACATTGGTCAATTTATCATAGATGAACTGTTGAATAGCCACAACTTGTGTGATTTTTTGATTTACATCATCATATAATTTTTTCTGTTTTTCGTATGAGTTTAAAAAGGATTCATTGCTTGCCAATCTTACCGCCTGATTTTTTGAAATCTGTATTAATAGTTTATCATTAAACACCACAGTTTGCGCTGAAATCGAAAGTAACCCACCATAAAAAATAGATGATAGAAGAAAAATTTTTCTCATTTTTAAAATTTAAAATTGATTTAAAATCTGATTTACAATCTGCTTATCTTTATTGATATAATTGAGAACTACAAACTTTGTCCACTCTACTTTTCTCTTTATATCACGTACTTTCATCAACATAAAAAGGGAATCTCTCCTTAAATTGGTTACTTCTCCTAAAGCATATTCTAAAAGTATTTTACGTTCGGCTTTTTCCATTTGATTAATCGCTCCGTAAGAGATGACAATGCCGGATAACAATCTCACCACCATTTGCATATCATCTACAAATCTGATTTGCGAGGGAAGTAAAACAACTAATGAATAAGGCGCGGTTTGAATTTCATTAATAATCTTCGTTTGGATATCTTGAATTTTTTGACTTTCCAGAAAAATAGCATAGCCAGTAGGAATAGCCTGCATTGCAAAATCTACAATTCTTAATCTATCCTGAATTTTGATAGTGGTTTCTTTAAATTTTTCCCATTGCTTTTTATTTACCACTTCTGTTGCTAAATTTTGATCTTGCCAATTCTTCATACTTTTCTGCCTTTCATTTTCTTCCATTGTATGACGGATTTCCTGATTCATCATTGGAAAAGACACGTTCTCTTTTTCCCAAGGCGGCGTTGGACTTCCACCTGAAGATGTAATCACAAAATAAACTGAAAGAAGAAAAATTGATAAAAACAGTTTTTTCATTTTGATTATTTTAATCTAAAATCTATTTTTATAAGTCCACATTATATTTTCCACAATGCTCATATCCGTATTGATGTAACCTTGAAATGGATTGATAGATTGAAACCAACCCAGTCTAATTGCACGTTCAATATTTAATTTTGTAGCGAGTAACCAGATTTTTAGCATCGTCACATTCTGCGAAACCGAAAAAAGTAGTTTGTAGCGATCTCCTGCTGTCGCAAGATTTAATTCGCCTGGTTTTAATAAATCTGTTACATCAGTTGTCAATTTTATGACTTGCTCATAAGCCTTTTGAGTTGCTTTAACGCCAAAAACAGAATATTGTGGTTTGTTACTTGTCAAGGTTAAAATCTCACTTGAATACTTAAGGCAACGATCCAATTCATTATAAATATTTACGACCTGTACGCCATTTTTTAAAGTGCCAGAAACTTCATTTAATCCTTTCAAGACTTTATTCTGAATGTCATTGGCAACCGTCATTTGCGTTGCAACCCAGGTTTGGGCTTGTTGAAGTTTTGTCTGTTGCTCAATGGTTTTCTCCTGTTGATTTTCCAGATTGTCGGAGTATAATTTCAAAGCCAATGTTGTGGTTACATCGATGTAGGTATTTTGTGCTAAAGCAAAACTTCCCACAAAAACCAAAATTGTTATGCTAAACTTTTTCATATTCAAAATTTTTAGAATTAATTAATTCTCTCAATGTTAATCCACGATTCAAAATCTCCTGACCTATAATTTTTAAGACGTTCTGGTCTGTATTTTTGTTTCGCATTTTTTGATAATAATTGATAACATCTTCGTCTAAAGGTTGTTTGTACAGGTTGACTAAACCAACCATATTTTCCATTTTATCATCCAGGTTTTGGAAATCTTTTACGAATAATTGCAGTGCTTCGTCGTAATTATCACGATGATTTACGTAATATTCTATGGCAATTTTTTCTGGTTTTTCTGTGGTGTAGGTTAGGTATTGTTCCAGTGAAACTTCATTCCCATACACTTCGCCTTTTGAACCTCTTTTTAAATAAAATTCTTTAAAACGACTTCTCCCGAATTTGTTATTCAAATTATTAATGGTGAAAATTTTATTTTGTTCTACTTTATTCAGTGATAATAGTGAGGCAATTTTGTCGAAATTATCTTTGAATTTTGTTTGATCCAGAAGTATAAAAGTGTCGGAATTATTGATAATAGAATCTTTCACCACCGTATTTCCGATAATATCATCCAACTCTTGCGTCACTACAACGGCTTCTCCCCAAAATTTTCTCACCGTTTTGTACATGTACAAAATGTATCCACCCATTAATTTAGAAGCAATTGCTTTCCACGCTTCTTCAATGATTAAGGCTTTTCTGCGGTCTTTTCGCAAACGCATTTTTTGGATGAAGGTGTCCATTATGATAAGCGTGACGATGGGAAACAACTTCGGATTGTCTTTTACATTATCAATCTCAAAAACAATAAATGGCTCATCAAACAGACTTTCGTCTGCTTTATTATTAAGCGTTGTCCCATATCTTCCGCCTTTATAAAAATCTTTTAGAACAAAAAGAAATGTGCGAAGTTTAAATTCACTTTCATCAATCTTATGCTTTTTATTATTAAGATAAATTGGTAAAAACTGATCGCAATAATCATAGAAACTATTGAATGATAATTCTGGAACACTCAATTTTTCTTCCAGTTCTACAATTCTTTTTATTAATGCTCCTTTTATTGCTTCTTCATATTCTTCTGAACCAACTGGTCTTTTGATGATAGATTTTGCTTTCGTAACAATCAGTTGTGTTTCATCGTAAACTTTTCTTCGCTCTTCATCATTTAAAGTTTCATAAGCTTCAAAAACTTTGTAGAATTTTGTAGCATCATAATCAGGGTTATTAGAATTTTTGTCTGGATGATACAATTGGATCAATTTTCTTCCTTTCTCTCTAACTTCTTTAGAACTTGCATCAAAGGTTATTTCCAGAATGTCGTAATAAGTTTGATTTTCCTTAATATCATTTTCATATTCCGCCTGAATATCTTCTTCATGAATATTGTATTTTCTTAAATATTGAAATAGTTCTTCAGAATTTTTATCTTGGTACCAATCACTTCCTCCATTAAAAAATTGATGATAATAAGACATCAAAACATTATCTAAAATGGATTTTTGAGTTGAACTCATCGTTGCATCTGCTCCTTGCCAAATCAAAAAAATAAGATTGGTAAGAAATTCAATTTTTTCAATATTAAATTCTTCCTTATCCATTAAAAAAGGATTCATCGTAATCGGCTTTTCTTCGGTATATTGAATGTATCTTCCACCTTTATACGCACACAAACCAGAATAGGAATCTCCTGTATCTACAATGATGACATCATAATTGTAGGTCAGGTATTGCTCCACAATATTATTCATCAGAAAGGATTTTCCCGATCCGGACGGACCGAGAACGAACTTGTTTCGATTATTTATTCTACCTGTTTTCATGGGTAAATCAGAAGGGTCTATTTTTAATGGAACGCCTTGTCGGTCGGTAAATCGCAGGAAAAAATTGGATTCTTCGTTCACGGGGTAACTTTCTTTAAAAAAAAAACACAAGGCCGCTTCGCTTGTCGTTGTAAATAAATCATAGGTCTTTAGTTCCACCGCATTTCCGGGAAGACAACAGCGGAAAAGTTCCAGTTGGTTGTAAGAATTTTGGGAAACGATAATGCCTTTCATAAAGAGTTTGTTTTCTATTAAAGACTGGGTTTCCTCCATTTTTTCCAATGAACTTGCGGAATAGGAAATTGAAAAATGCGCATCTACAATGAGTTGCCCATCCATTGCAATATTGTGCAGCAGTTCATCTATTTCTTCCGCAACAATGGCGTTGGAAGGTGAGTTTTTAGCAACGCCTTCATGTTTCTTTTTCTTCTTTTCTAATTCCCGTTGTTTGGGTGCTTGTTGCGGAATTGAAATGATTTGATTGTAAATAATGGTTTTATAATCTTCTAATTCATTGATGAAAGAAAAATTGTCCACGGCAGTTTCCGAAGCCGAACCATTTCCACCTAAAAAAGAATAGGTTTCGATCTCAGACGGCAATTCTATCCTTTCAACATCCACAAAACTGATGGTTTTTACAAACTTATTTCCGATGACCAAATGTTCGTTGGTCGCTTTGATATTCGTAAATGAAGGTGTTTGACCAAAATTCATTGAAACAACTCCGCCAATGTAATAGTCTAAATCTTTTTCTTTTAAAAATCTTGGCTCACACTCATTCTGCGATAAAAGCATAAAAATTTTCAAACATTTATCTCGTAAAACTTTATAGCTTTTTGCTGAATATTTGTAAGTGTTTTTCTTACTATTTTGATCTACAATATCAGTGAAAAGTAAAAGGGTATCAATCGTTTTAAATAATCGACCGTCAAAATGTTCAGAGTATTTTTCCTGTAAAAATTCGGTGGATTTTTCTGCCACATACTTTTGTTTACTGAAAATATCAATCTTTTGTACGATGTGATTTTCTCCAATAATCGCTACAACTTGGTTTAAAATAGTATGAAAATGCAAATAAGCATCTGGATCAGCGGAATATTGTTCGACATTATTTTTTATCTGAATTCCGATGATTGGATTACCAAACTGACCAATTAAAACATCAAAATTCCATTTGTTGTCTTTTCCGTAATCATAACCGATAAAAGGAATTTCGAATGTTTTTTTCTTTAGTTTCATGTATAGATTTTAGATATTAGACGTGAGATGTTAGACTTTAAGGTTCCTGAATTTTGTTGGGATAATGTGCAACTCGTCTTCATTTTTTGTTTTGTTATACAAACCTTTGGAGTCTTGAGTTTTATAACTGAAAAGCACTCCTGCTCCACCAATTGCACCTCCGATAATTGTCCCGAAAAATCCTATTATTGAAGAAAGAATTGCGACCAGCACAAGACCACCAACTGCGGATCCCATTGCATAATAAATGTATTTATCCTTAAGTCCGAAAAATATAAGGGGTTTTTTGAGCCCCTTATATAAAAAATATCCCATTAGAATATGGCAGCAATAAATGTTGGAACCAACAATAGAAAAATACAGGCACCACCCCAACCAACGATTTCTTTGTTGATGTCTTGGTCACCGTTTGTCCATTTGTTGTAAATCCGGATGCCGCCGACTGTTCCCACAATTGCTCCGATTGCATAAATGAGCAATCCCAAATCAGTGATATATCCTGAAATTGTAGTTGCTGCTGCACCTAATGCGGCACTACCTCCGGATTGTGCAAATGCCATACTTATAGAAAAAAGTACTGCAAATGCTGTTAAAGATTTTTTCATCATTTTGTGTTTTTTTGAATTTTGATTCATTGTGTTTAAGTTATTTTAAGAATTAAATTATTTTTATGACGCGTTGTAAACTTTGTGCCCGTTATTATTTGAAACTAATTGAACGGTCGTTGCAGCAAGATTGAGAAAATCATAAAATCTTTCTCTGTTTGCTTTTTCTACCCTATTTTTATCTTCTTTTGGACTTTCATTTTCTTCTTTGTTGGGAGTTTCAGAATGATTATCCTCTTCTGCATTATTTTGATTTAATGCTGTAAGATCATATGAATCAATATTTTGCTCTGACTCAAATCTTTCTCGCAAAACATCAATATTCTGTCTTTCTTTTGAAGGTTCTATGTTTATGGAAAACTCTTTTTTGTTGAATGATCTTGGGGTGTTTAAATTTTCAACATCTTCAATTCCAACCGTCGTTACATCGCCTCGATTTTGTTCTTCAAACTCCGTAATTGAAAAGACATCACTTTCTTCTGTGATTATAGAATTACCTTTCTTGATAAAAAGATCATAAATGATATTTCCTGCGTAATAAATCACATACAATACAAGAAGAATGATTGAGAATTTTGCCATAAAAATTGTTTTTTCTATTGATAGAATTGGATAAATAATCGGGTTATAGAGTAATTGCCAAAGTTTCATTGATGTAAGTTATAAGTTCATTAAAAGGATTTTTCACTGCATATTTTTGCCAGTAAGTCAGTCCTCTGGTATGAATTATTTGCAAACAGTTTCTTTTGTAAACTGGACTTTCTAATAAATTTCCATACTTGCTTAATTCTTCATCCATTCCTTCCTGATTTAAATATTTATAATTCATTTCATATTTTGAACGGATAAAAATCCTATTAGCCTGACTTTCCAGCAATCCCAAGAAGTTCACAAACACTAAAGTTGATTTTGCAGAAACATCTGAATACTCAAATGGAATGATGATGAAGTCGCTGTAAATCAATAGATCGCTGTATTTTACATCAAGAGTTCCGGCTAGATCAAACAAATAAATTTCTTCACTTTTTTTCAACTCAAGAATAGTTTCAAAATCTGAAAACGGTTGTTCTTCCTCTTGTCCAATGATTTCTACAGCATACAATTTTGGCAGATCCAATAATTCATCTTCTTTCCATTTTTGAAAAAATGATCTTTGATAATCAAAATCGAACACGTTGATTTTTCTATCTGAAATACTCGAAATGTAATTGGCGAAGGCAATAGCAAGTGTTGTTTTGCCTGTTCCGCCTTTTTGAGTTGCAAACGTGATGATCATTTTTAATTTTATTTCCGTTTTTTCTTTCTTCGTTTCAGTTCGTTTTCAGCTGGATTTTTTGCAGTTCCAGAAGATTTCATTAATTCAAATATCAATTCATCTACTGCTTCCAAAATCTCACTATTTTTATTTCCTTTTTTCTGCAAATCAGCATATATTTGAGTTTCTTTTTCACCGATTAATGTTGATAATTCACCAATAAAATGTTGCTTCTCATGTACTGCATAAAATTTCCCACCCTCATTTTTTATGATCGAAATGCTCTCTTTTCGTTCCTCTGCATCTTTTGTATTTTTTATAAAATCTCTGACCTCATTTTGAATAATTCTATATGTTTCTAAATCTTTTCTATTTCTGTTTTCAAAAAGCATAAAGTCAGAAAGTTTTACTTTTGTTGTCTTTGAATTGAAAAAATTGAGCAAACTTGTTTTTGCTTCCTGATTATTGATGTTATAATCTTTCAAAACTCCAAAAAGTTTTTTATCAATCGTTTCAGTAGTAAATTCAAATAAATGATGCATTGCTAAAATTTCACTGCCTTTATAAACCTTCCCACTTTTATGGTCTATCAAAGTATATTCAAATGGTTGATGAGGATCATTGTGATGAAAAACTATATCAATCCCAAATTGCTTTCTCATAGTGTTTTGCAGCTCGCATTCAAATTCAATTTTCTTTTTTAAATCTTGAAGATTATTTGCTCTTTCATCCCCAAATACTGATTTTAATTTTCTTACATCTTCTACTTTAAAAACTTTGTTGGAATGCAGTTCTTTGTATTTTATTAAAATTGCTTTGATCTGGTTTTTCCTAATATCATTCTTTATTTTTTCAAATTTTAGGTTATTGCCATTGATCGTTTTTTGCCTAACTCCGTTTTTTAAAATGTCAAAATCATTTTCGCTCTTCTTATTTTCAATCATCACAAAACCGCTTCTTTCCAATAAAATTTCCAGTTGAGAAAAATTGCTCATTTTATAATTCAATAGTTTTTCAAGTTCTTCATCTGGTTTCAGATTGTTAATTTTCGCTAATGCTTTATTTAATGCTTCCTGCGATTTGAGTTTTTCAAAACTGTCATTTATCTTTCTTCCTGTTGTTTTATCAACCCTTGTGCTGACAATATGGACATGGTTATTGTGGGAATCTGCGTGAAAAACGACCGTAAATGGTTGGTTCCCGTAGCCCATTTCATCCATAAAATTTTCTGCAATCTTTGTCAATTCTTTTTTGCTGTGTTCCCGAAACTTTGTTGAAATCATCGCATGAAATTGTGGTTTCAAAACTTTTTTATTGCCGATCGATATTGCACGAAAATAATTTCTTACTTGATGCTTGTTACTTTCTTTATCAATGAAAGAGGGAAAGTTTTTCATTAATGTTAATTCGCCCTCCTCTTTTTTAATTTTCTTATCGTTATAATTGACTACCGGAAAACTGTTTCCTGCGGGTTTCATAATTTTGACAATCATTTCGCAAGCATTGAATATATTTTTGAAAAAATTTTATTTTGTTCCTTTTTCAATTGAACTATTTCTGATACTTTTTCTGAAAACTTTTCCAATTCATTTGCGTTGATTAATTTTTGACCGTTTGCAATTCTTGCCACTTGGTTGATATTGGTTTCTATTTTCACAAATAGGTTGTCTTGCTTTTCAATGAACTTTAATACTATACTTCTCTCATTATCTAATAATCGTCCTTCAACCGAATTTATAATAAGGCTTGTTATAGAGATATTTCTCGTTGTACAGTATCGTTTCCATTCCTCCTTTTTAGATTTTTCAATTCTTAACTTAATGATGGCCTCCTTTTCCAAAGTTTTAAATTCTGATTTTTAACTAAAATATAAATGAATCTAAATTTTAAAATTCTATGGAAAACTTGGCTTTTTAATGCGCGAAATTCCCTGCGCTTCTCCGCGAGTGTAATAGTCCGTGGACATTTTACTTAAAGAAGTTTGAGGAATTTGAATTGTATTATTTTCTAATAATGCAGGAAAAAAATCAGTTGAATTTTCAGTGTGCAGTAAAATAATTTGATTTGGAACATAGCCGAAATCATTAAATATTTTCGTGATGTCGATAAAAACTTTTTCCGATATTGGAGTAGAATCATTTGATCTGTAAATTTGAAAATTTACGTTGGTGAAACCATTCATTTTACTAAATACAACATTACCCTTAAGACCGGCATAGTTCTTTGTTCCAATGCTGTATGATTTTTGAGACACCAAATATTCTCTGTTATCATTCCCGTAGTAATCTACCGGCGCGCCCCAAGTTGAAGTTACGGTTAAAGGATCAGAACTTTCAGAATTAAATGCGAGAGTAATTCTATATTCGATCGGTTCTAACACTTTTGAAAATGTTTGCCATAAATTTCCATCAAAATAATAAAGACCTGCTTCCAGAACATTGATTACCTGACCAACCAGATTACTTGCTGGTGCAATTACAAATACAATTGCCCCTTTTTTTTGGGAAGTATAAAATTTTGCTGCTAATTGATTACCAGTAATTCTCGGTGGAATGATGCCATCATAGTGATTTGTATCATTTGGTTTTCCAACAACATCAAGTGTTGTTTCAGGAGTTTCTGTATTTATTCCAACCTGTGCTTTTAGCGTTAGTGTTGCAAAAAGAAAAAGTATGTAAAGTAATCTTGCCATAAAATTGAATAAATATTTCGGGACAAAATTGAGAATACAAATGCTTCAAAACAATAGCTAGCAAAGGGTTTGGGCTATAAACTATGCGTCTGGATGGTAAATGAATAAAAAAAGTGTGAAAAAGAATGATCTGGTTTCATCTGGATGATTTCTACAGATTTCATTAAAAATAAAAAAACGAGTTCCGAAGTTTTTTCCCCTTTTGCAAAAAGACAAGATTCGTCTTTGTGTCCCAACTTGAAAAGTTGTGGGTACAAAGACACATCTTGCTATCCACAAGCGACATAATTTAAGGGAAGTCTGAAAAGAAAGTTTTAGAATAAGTAAAAGACTGAATTGTAGTTGAATACGATGATATTGCTTTTGAAAAAGAAAAGAATTGTACTTGGTATTTATTTACGCAGGTGATACTTAAACCTGTATTTAATTTACGCAGGTGGTGTATTTATTATACGCAGGTACAGAAAATAACGTGCATTCATTTTACGCAGGTTGCTGCATCTTTTTTACGCAGGTGTTGTTATAAACCTGTAATCTGTTTACGCAGGTCAAAGAATTAACCTGCCTCTATTTTACGCAGGTGTGAAATTTAAAAAAGCGAAAATTGCAGACGAACATTTCGCATCCGAAGAAAAAGCCAATGAAAAATATAATTATTGGCTCAATACTTTTTCTGATCCTGCGTTTATTTTACGCAGGTTTACACTTATAAAGTGCGAAAGACATTTGTAATAATTTACGACTTGTCCATCTGAAAAACTGGAGATGCCTTTGTGCAGATCAAATGTGTAAAATAGGATTTCACTTCCGTTTTCGGATCAGTGAAGATTTCACTTTTCCATTTAATTGATAGTTCCCAGATGCCCCACTTTCTAATTTTTGTATAATATGGATCGAAATCTTGATAGAGCACTTCAAAGTTTTGACCTTCTTTGCCATCAACAAATTGGATAATGATTGAAAGTGTAGTTTCGCCTTTTTAGGTAATGCAGATTCGATAATTTTAGCATGAAGTTTCATGCTGCAAATATAGATAGGAATTATAGCAAATATTAAGTTTTAGTTGCTATAAATTGTGGCAGAAATTTATTCGAGGGTTCCGTTGAAAAGCCATGTAAATCTGATTACAAATTGATATTTTGATTTTTTAATTCAAAATATGCAACCGTTCTACAATCTTTTGTATTATTGAAATATCCTCTTATAAAAGGTATTTCTTCAAAATATGCTTGGTGATTTTTGAACTGCACGAATATCATCGGATCTTCATAATTCATATCTATCTCAACAATATCTTCCAACGCAATGCGCTGCAAAACTCTGAAATTACCAATATTAAGGTCTTTAGGCAAATTCTCTTTATTTCTTTCGTTCAAATAATTCCAAATACCTTTATTGTCATATACAATTTCAACATTATAAAAAGTTTCAACTTCCAAATAATGTTCGTTCAAATCATGCGAAAAAACTTTATACCAATCACCTCTTTCACCGGTTTTTTCATCATCAAAATTTGGGTAGGATTTGTCAACAATGGATCTTATAATCAAATCTTCGTAAATAAACTTGTACGACGGATCATAATAACTGATGGTTGCAATATTGACATCTTGAACATTTATCAAATTCGTAATGATCTTTTTCCTTATAATCTGTTTGGATTTAAAAATTGATTTAGTGCCTATTCTTGACTGTACGTGAATTCTATCCCTCTTCAATATATTCCTAATCTTTTCTATTTTATTAATTGGAAGTGTTTTCAACTTCGAAATTAGTTTTGAAAAATCAAAAATATGTTCATCTGGGTTAAAATTAAAACCTTCTTTGATAACAAGGTTTTGATATTTTAATTGTTTTTTGCCTAAAATAAATATAAGTAATGTAGAAAATTTATTTTCAAGTGTTTCCTCAAAAAATTTATTCAAAGTATCTTGAACTTTAATCTTTCTATAATTTGAAGTAACCTGAACTGCTAAACAATTTATTTCATCTTGAAGATCAATCGCTTTTGCATTTTTATTTTGCAGATTTGAATTTATTAATTTCAAATCAAAAACAACATTTAAAATTTCCTGTATATGATATTCGGAAATTAAATTAATATCTAAAAGATTCACTTTAGACGAAAGTTCAATTTTACTTTTCAAAATACTTAACTCCTCAATTATCTCCTTTAAATAAATTTCTCTTTTCATAAAAAATTAATAACTGCTCCTCAAATTACAGAATAGTTTTCTCTAAATTCCGTGATCAAGATGTACTCTAACAACAAAATCAATTAACCCTTTTTCGGCGGCTTCAAGTTGGTTGTTGGCAAGGATGCTCTTCCTAATCCTATTTTCACGCTTGGAACTATAGTCTTAACAATTGCAGGTTTTGGTGTTTCTTTTTTGCTTATAACTACTTTTTCGGTTTTATTAAAAAGGAAGGTTTTTGAGAAGTTCTACCTTTTTCTTCATTAATTGGTTTAGGTTTATCTGGCGTATTAGTTGGCTTTGCCTGCGGAATTATTATTTTCTTGCTCATTATTAAATATTTAAAATTAAAAAAAAGATCAATAGTGAAGTCCCTAAAAGTATCGCTGTTAATGAAACAATATTCAATCGGTTTATTGTTATGTTCCTCTTATCAATTTTGTTTAAGATTCCAACATCTTTGATATCTATTTCACTAATTGTTTTATCATCATTTGCAATTGCTTTGTAGTGCGAAAACACATTTGACAAAATACTTACTACAAAGAGTAAACTACCTGTAGTTACAAAATATTCAAATTCATAATCGTTTGCAGTTTCAACCAATTTGCCCAAAATAGTTAATCCAATCAAAAGACCACCACTACTAAAAATATTTAAATATTTTTCAAAATCATCTTGGCTTTTTGTCCGAGATTCTATTATAGATTTTCTGTAATTTTGCCAATCTTCATTGGAATTATCTGAATATGAAATACTGCCTAAATTTTCGGGATAATAATCATTTTTACCAATAAAACTTTTCATAAATATGACAATAACAGTTTTTAAAATATAGGTTACAAAATATTCTTATTAAAACATCTTTAAATCAAAAGCATAATTGTAGTCAATCAAAGATTTATTCTCTTGATTATCTAACCAAGCAGATTCTTCGTGACTTACTTCAACAACATCTTTCGTAGTTTTTCCTTTAAAACAGTCTTTCACCTTTTCCATCATATTCATTTCCGTTGCATTGAATAAATAACTTTTAAACGTACAATTTTCATTTGGTGAAAATTTTTCTCCTACCATTCCATTGGGATATTCTACATATTTTATATCAATATAAGAATCATTTTCCATTTTCTCAAATAAACTTCTAAATTTATCTGGAACAGGACCTCTTGCAATTGCTGCATATCTACAACCTGTGATTGATGATGCATGGTTTTTATAATAGCCAAAGTCTGAATAAAATAATAATTTATTTAATACTGTTTTTTGTGGTTTAAGATGTTGTGCAAAGTAAACCACCATATTTGCCAATTTATCATAATCAGGAGTTTTATACCCTGTAAATGAATCTGGATCATGATCTCCTAATAAATAATTTTGAACTGAAGAATCAAATCCGTCTAAAATTTCATTATTTATTTTAGACAAAATTGCCTTGTAATCTTTGTCTTTTAATAGTTCTTGACTATCAATTATCATCGTTTTGAAAATTGTTGGATTTAATGCTAAACTGATAGACTTTGAATTAGAAAGACTCGGAATTTCCCCACTTTCATACAACGCATATTGATTAGGTCCAAAACCAAAAAGTTCTCCCATCTTGGCTGCAGACAATCCATATTTCTTACGAAGTTTTATAATCTCTTCCGGGAAAGGAACATTGTTTATCTCCCGGTATTTATTTTGAATTATTTTTAAATTTAATTCATCCAATTCTGTTGTTACAAAACTCTCCTTGCTATCTTCGCAGTAATAATTGAGGTTTGTATATTCAATCTCTTGTTTTCTGAAACTAACTGTCCGATTTTCTTTTTTCAGTTTCATGTCTTTTCCTGTGTAAGGGCTTTTCATAATGTTCTCACTTAAAGGGATAATTCATAGGATACTGTGAGGTATGGAAAGAGATACAAATTACATTCAAATCTGAAATAGTAATTTTGATGTATATTTCCTTTTTTTTGATGGTTTTACCAAAAACCCACATGGGATTTGTACCATACTGGTCGTTATCTAAAGGACCTTCGGAATAATCCTCAAAAACCAGTTCATTAATACAGATTTCTCTCTGTTTTGCTGTGATTTCTAAATCTAATATCGTCTGCTTGTTGACGGATCTGTCAGCGAAAAACAATTGCCCAACACTTCGTACAGATTTTAATTGTCGCAAAAATTGGGAAACTTCATCTTTCGTTGCCAAACCATTTTATTTATGCAAAGATATATAAATTAAACTATAAAGTAGCCTTATATCGTATAAAATTTATTTTTTAAACTTTAAAGTGTAATTAATATATAATATAAATAGGTAATATTAAGGTTTAATCGATTTTCCATTTCATTCTTTAAGTCGGTAATTTGAAGAAATGCAGAAGAAAAGTTGTGAAAATTGCATTGATTCAAAAATTAAAAATCCACCTCAAGCAATTGTCCATTTTTCTTTAACCAAGTTTTTGCACGCTCATAATTTGGAACTTGAATTGATAAAATATTCCAAAATCTTGGTGTGTGATTTCCTTCCATGAGATGAACTAATTCGTGCGCTACTAAATACTCCAAGACATACATTGGTGCTTTTATAATCCTCCAATTGAAAATTATGTTATTTGCAGGCGTACAAGAACCCCATCTATATTTCATTTCTGAAGTTTTGAATGCGTTGTATTTAACACCTAAATTTTTAGCATATTTAATCGCTAATGGTTCTATCTTCTTTAAGGCTTGCGCTAAATACCACTCTTTGAAAAGTTTATTTGCTTTTGCCTGATTATTTTTACCTATGATAAATTTTTGATTAAATTGAATCCCTTTTATATCTTCATCAACAACCATTAATTCGTAATTTCTACCTAAATACATCAAAGTTTCACCAGAAACAAATTCTTTGTTTTCTGATTCCAGAGGATATTTTTGTGCATGATTTAATTTCTCTTTAATCCATTGTTTTTTAGATTGTACAATCGCTTCAATTCTTTCGGCAGAAAGAAAATCTGGTGCTCGTACAATAATGCTTCTATCTCTTTCTACCGAGATATTTAACGTTTTACGTTTCGAATATTTTATTTGATAATCAATAATCACAAGCGTATTAATTAAATATTTTAAAGTGATTGGTTTTTGATAATTCCATTATTCTTGATACAATTTCGGCTCTTTTTAAAATTATGTTTGGCAGATCTTTAAATTCTGGCGACAGTAATATTTTTTGCAATTCTGACTTTAATTTTAATTGTGCAGGCGGACTATCCCAAAATCCGGACAATTTAATTTCATTTGAAACCAAATTATAAATATGTTGTGTAAGACTTACATTACTTGAAATTTCATTTTCTGTAAGTTTACGGTTTTCAAATATTTCTGCAACAAAAATCCGGAAGAAGGGCATTTGTTTTTTACGGTCTAAACCATAGGTTTCTTCTTTTTCACGAGATTTAATTTTATTACGAAGTTTTTCTAATTCTTCATAAATTGCTTTCCAATTCCCTTTAAAATCTTTTAATATTTCTTCCAATGCTTTGGCAAATGAGGCAAATAATTCCGGATCTTCATCTATGTTTAAATCTATAAAATGGCGTATTGCATGTTCTACTTCTGCTGCTTTGGTCTTTTCTCTCTTCTTATTATTTACAACTTTATCAAAAAAATCGTCTGCGATTATAGATATTGGCGCGATAGATTGTTCAATACCTTTTGAGATTAAAAATTCATCTGCAATATTTCTTAATTTTGGCGGTATGCCTTTCATGCTAAATCTTTCATCCCTAAAATGCTTGTTGGCCAATGCATTTATTTCTGTAAAAGACTTCCAATCCTGAAAAAATTCCAAGGCTTCTTTCCGTGGCAAAACTGTGTTGAAGGCAGTCGTTAGTAGTTTGTATAATTTAATATATTCAAATCGAATATCTTCATCATAAAAAACATCGAAAAAGGCATCAGAATCTGTGAGATCTTCTAAACCATAAACTTTTAGAAAATTCCAAATATCTTTATGACATTTGATCAATTCATTCAATTCTGCATCATCATCTGATAGACAATCCACAATTTCCTGCAATTCCTTTTCAGCGTAAGTATCTAATGCTCTTTTTAAATGATGACCTACTCCTACATAATCTACCACGAAACCTTTGTCTTTTCCTTCTGGACCAACTCTGTTTACTCTCGCAATAGTTTGTAAAAGATTGTGTGCAACTATCACTCTATCCAGATACAAAACCTGTTCTATTGGTGCATCAAAACCAGTAAGTAGCATATTAGTAACAATGATAATTCCTAAATTTCCATTGAGATCTTTATTTTCTTCGTCTGTTTTACCAAATGGAATTTTAAAACGCTTTATACTTTTCTTGTGATATTCCGTATTTGTGAAGGCTTTTATATGCAGTTTATCATTATGAGTACCAGAAATTACAACTGCAGTTTCTAAAATTTTCAATTGAACGATCTGTTCTGGTTTTAACATCATGACATTATTACTTTCCAATTCGATCACTTTATTTTCCAATGCTTCATCTATTGCTGCCTTATATCTCACTGCGGCTTCTCTACTATTGGCGACAATTTGAGCCTTAAATCCTCCAGAGAATATGTGTTCTACATAATGATCTACCATACTTTTGGCTTTATCCATTATTGTCCCCATACTATCGAGATAGGCATCTTTAGAACCAAAACCTAAAATTTGAAGACGCTCGGTAAGTTGATAATCGCTAAAAACATCTGCAAATTTATCATCCATTCCTTGCTGATCTTCTATTTCTGCGTTGTGGGTAAATCCTTCATAAACGATTTCTAATGTCACACCATCATCAATTGCCTGTCGCATTGAGTATTTATCAATATAATCTTTGTATTTCTTTTCAGTTTTTGAAGTAGGCGTTCCTGTAAATCCTATGGAAGTGGCATTTGGTAAGGCTCGATCTAAATTTGCGGCTAATAAAGAATATTGAGATCTATGCGCTTCATCCGTCATCACCAGGATATTGCTGCTTGCATTTAATTCTGGAAAAATCTCAACGTTTGAAAGATCATCGCTTTCCTGAAATTTATGGATCATCGCCATTACAAGATCAGAATTATCATTGCTCAATAATTCTTTTAGACTTTTTCCATTGGGTGTGCTTCTAGGATTAATGAAATTTGCAGGTTTGATCGTGAACCCAATATTTTGACCTGTTTCTGCCAATTGCTCTTCCAACTGCGTTCTATCGGTTACGAAAATAATTTTCCACGACATTAATTCTGGCTTCAATTTCATCTCTCGCACCAAAAACATCATCGTTAACGATTTCCCTGAACCTTGTGTGTGCCAAATTATACCACCTCTTTCGATAGGACTTTTGCCTTCTATCAATCTTTTGGTCGCAATTTTTACGGCACGGAATTGCTGATATCTACCTACAACTTTTATTTTTTTTCCTTTATCATCCGTTTTAAAAACTGTAAAAACTCTTATTATATCTAATAAATTTCTTTGATCCAACATTCCTGCAACTAACCTTTGCTGATCATTTGGGGATGATTGTCCATGCACCAAATCATTCAGCGTTCTTGGATAAGGATCTGTCCATCGGTAGAAATGCTTTTCAATTTTAGTAGTGATGGTTCCAAACTTGGCTTCGGTTCTGCAAGTCGTAATTAAAAATTGATTATAAAAAAATAATTCTTTATTGCCTTCACCTGTATCGCCGCGCTGTTCAGAATATCTCATTAATTGATCTATCGCTTCGGGAATTGGTTCTTTTACTTTTGAAGATTTTGCTTCAATAACTACCAATGGCAAACCATTTACAAAAAGTACAATATCTGGAATAATGTGGTGATCCGTCCCCGGAATATTTACTTTAAATTGAGAAATAGCAACAAAATTATTTTTCTCCAAATTTTCAAAATCTATGAAACGAACTGTTGGACTTAATTCGCCAGTTTCTTCATTTTTTGAAACCGTAGTATTTTCTAATAAATATTGTAAGATTTGCTGATTATTTTCCAGCAAACTATTTTTGGAAAAAGTAATTATTTTTCTTTCCAATTCATCTAATTGTGAATCATTAAGAAAAGGATTGATGTTTAAAAGTGCTTCCCGAAATTTTGGTTTTAAAATAACTTCTGCGAAAGATGTTCTAAAACTTTGCGACGGAACCTGCTGCATTTGCAATTCTAAAACCTCCCATTCCAAAGCCGCCAATTGTTCTAAAAGTGGTTTTTCTACATGGCTGTATTCATCCAGTTTTAAACTGTCCGTCAGATTTCGGCTGTTTTTATTGTCGTTATTTAAAATCATGTAGTAAAATTTATTTCCACTCTGTCGGGATTTTTAGTTTGTAACCTGTTTTGCTGATGACTTCATCATCAAATTGGGAATCTACCAGTTTTTTTCTACCAATTATTTGCGAACCTTTTGCTTCCAAAGACATAGAACTATTGCTTCTTTTGGGCGGAAATGCGATGAATACTCTTTTATCTTTAAAATTTTTGTGAACTTCCCGAATTGGTGGTGTGAGATCACTATCGCCGGAAATGAGCATTGCCATATCGTACTCATCTTTGAAAGCATCTACGATCATGGCCGTTGCAATATTTACATCGGTCATTTTTTCTTTAGCCGTTCTCCATTTGTGGTGGCATCTTTTGCATTCTATAGAACCATCCTGATAATTACCATAAAAAAGTTTAACCCCGGTACTTTCCAAAGCATCTAAATAAGTAGATTGGCGTTTTTGTTTATCAGGATTATTGCTGACTCTGCTTGTATAGTATTTAATATCTCCTAAAACCTGATGGGGTTTCAGTAGATTGTTTACCAGTTTTTTTATATCCAGCCATCTGCAATTATCAAGTTTGGATTCTCTCATACCAAAGTACAAGTTAAAACCATCTATGTAAACAGTTACTCTTTCTTTTTTTTGATTATTTTCTTGCATCATTCGTTTTTAATAATTACATTTGCAGTCAAGAACAGCACCAAGGATAGCATCCTTGGTCTGACGCTTCCTTCGGGAAGCGTTTCTCTTTTTCATCTCTTTACGCTGCATCTGTTTCTTCTATTTTTAGATCAATAACTCTCACTTTCCCTGTTAGCAGATCTTGCATTAGACCAGTTTTTATATTTTTATACTTGTCTTGAGAAGATTTATACTTATCAATATTTCTATCAATCAAATCTAACTTTTCAACTATTTTTTTTTGCTCCTCTAAAGATGGCTTGGTAAACATTAAATTATTGATAGTAGTTAAATTTAAACCGGATTTTGCTCCACCGTCATTATAAATGGTAAACATTTTTTGTCCTATTGTAGAGGTTAAATAATATGCTAAAAATCTGGTATTAATTTCTGAAGTATCTAATCTTACTAAAGCAATATGCTGATTAACGTAAGCATCAACTAAATTTTGGGAAACTATACCTATAATTCCTAAATCAGCAGTAATTGAAATTAGGATATCCCCCAATTTCAGTTTTGATCTTGATCCTTCCACGTTCAATGGCAAATTAACATATTCCATATCTGAAACATCAATTTCGATTTGATTTCTTTTTAAATTAGTGATTCTAATAAATTTAGATCCTTCTACATTATAATATTTAGCCCAGCCACGAGATCCGCTTGTTAAAAGGTTTTTATAACTTCCAATATTTGTGCATTCCCATTCTTCTGGAATTCTACCTAGTTGACTGTCTTTAAATTTATGTGATATTTCAGTCCGAATATTACCTTTCTTATCAATACCATTTGATATTAAATCTTGCATCAAACCAACTTTTATTCTTTTAAACTTGGATATTAGATTTTCATTAATTTCAATAAGTTTATCAATTCTAGATAATACTTCGGCAATCTTGCTTTGTTCTTCTACGGATTTAGGATAAAATAACTGTTGCTTTCTAAAATTCTTTTTTTGCAAGTGTTTCAAACCACTACCTTGAAATAAATTTGCATTTATGAAATAAATTTGATCAAGAATTTTATAATATAAAAATTCAGCATTTACGTTTTCATTTGCATTTATAACATAAGTATCAGTAGAATACGCAACATTACCTCTAAAATATTTTACATTTGCTGCCCCTCCTGTAGTCAAAAATATATTTTCTCCTTGAGTTAAAATCTCATTGTGTTCTAGAATCGATTCACCACTTGTGTAGAATGGTATTCCGCCAAATTTGGCTGCATCAGACACCTTAAGTTTTGATTTTCTTTTTTCATTATATAAGTTACCAATTTCTTTACTTACCCAACCATCAGGCAATATTAAATTTTCTTTAACCATCAATTTAAGTATTTTAATTGTGTTAGAAAACCATTTAATTCCTGCAATGTTTTTTCACGCTTTAGTTCAATGCTTTGTGCGGAAGCATAATATTTGCTAAAAATATTTTCGAAGGCATTTATTAAACCTCTTTTTTCTGCATTTAAATAACGTTGCAATTGATCATTAATAATATCAAAATGCTTTTTTAAAATTAATTTTTGGCTTTCCTCTAAAGTGATAACTCCACCTATGTCTGTTAAAAGTTTATCATACTTATTTAAATTATTTTCCAAAATAATTTGATCTTTAAGCCGGGCATTATAAGGTTTGGTAATTTCTTTAAATTGTTTTTTTGCTTCTAAAACTGCTGCTAATTTTAGCCTTTGAGATTCTTCGTATTTACCCTTTAATAATTTTTCAAAACTTGTGATAGATGATTTTATTTTATCAAAAGTAGAAATGTCTTTTAAATCAGAACTGAATGGTTTTATTAAATTTTCAATTGTAGTATTAAAAGTTTCAATTTCGCTGTTTGTAGTTTGCAAAAGATATTTGCCGTATTTCTTTACATCTTCACTTCCGTACCGCTTTAGTTCTATCTTCAAATCCAATTCTGCTCTTTTTTCTTTAAGAACTGCTTTTGACTCTTTGATGAAATTTTCAATTGCAAGTAATTTCGCTTCCTGCTCAATGAGTTCTTTTGCAGATTCTGGCGTATCATTTTCAAGGGTGTAGAAAGTGATCCATTTAGAAAGTTCGTCTTTTGCTAATTTTGGTGTTTGTTTTACTTCACCTTCTTCTTCATCCTGTTCAAATTCTACCAGATTTAAAGTTTCTTCTACCAACTCTTCCAACTGCGTTTCCAAGTCAGATTTCTTCACTTCCAGTTTGTCAATCGCATCATTTTCAGATTGAAAAAATTCCTGAATTAAATAATCATCAGCAATAAGGCCTGCATCCCAACCATTTTGCATAATGGTTTTAAGATCATATTTAATATTATCCCACCAATTTACAAACACACCCGCAACCTGAAATTTATCTAAAACGCCAACCGGTACAAATTTCTCTTTCATAGAATCTAAAAGTTCCCGGCGCACTTTCGGAAAAACGCTTCCGCCCATTGAAAGATAAATTCCAGCAGATTCTTTTACTGCCATACTTTCCGGTTCTTCAATCTTCAAAGCAAGACTTGAGAAATCTTCTTTTGCGAGTTGCCACCAATCGGCTAAATGAAGTCCTAATTCTGTGAGAGTTTTATTTACATTATTATCCTCTTCAACAATTTCTTTAATTTCTGATTTCGTAGAAATTCTAAAATCTTTATAAATATCATTTTTATCTACAAAAAATTGAAAACCATCAAAATCAAATTTTGGTGCTAAACTTTCTTGAACAGCATTTATTTCATTTACAGGAACGCCACCAATTAAATGTGCTTTCACATCTTCCTCTTCAGGTGGTGGTGTATTATCTACATATCTTCGGATATTTAGTGTATAATCATTTTCTATTATAGTTGCTAAATCTATACTCTTGGAATAGCCATCATCTTCAATTTTATTGGTAAAAACGTAATCTATTTTTTCTACATCTTCTGGTCTTAATGAGTTCTGATTTTTGCCTTCCGCATAATCTTTATCTGCATTGATGATGAAAACTTTATTTTTTAGATTGTCTTCTTTGCTTTTATTAAAAATCATGATGCAGGCAGGAATCCCTGTCCCATAAAATAATTGTGGCGGCAAACTTATAATTCCTTCCAGCACATCTGCATCGAGCATTTTTCTTCTAATTTCTTTTTCTTGGCCACCTCGAAATAGAACTCCGTGAGGCATTACAACTACTACTTTACCGGTTCTTTTACAACTTGCAAGCATGTGCTGCACAAACATAAGATCCCCTTTCTTTCCATTTTCCGGCGCAAAACCATAACTAAATCTACTTTGGTATTGCATTGTTGCTTTAGTGTAATTTTGAGAAAAGGGAGGATTTGCAATCACCCTGTCAAACTGAACGATCTGCCCATTTTTTTCGTTCAAAGGTTCATCTAAAGTATCGCCATATTCGATATTGTATTTTGTAATATTATGAAGGATGATATTCATCTTGCAGATTGCCACAACCGTTGGATCATTTTCTTGTCCAAATAATTGTAAATCATTAGCATTTTGACCTTGCTCTTCAATATATTGATGAGATTGTATCAACATTCCACCTGAACCTGCAGTAGGATCATAAACAGACATTCCTGCTTCAGGTTTCATCAACTGCACTAAAAGCCGAACAACTTGGTTTGGTGTATAAAACTGACCTCCTTTTTTTCCACTTTCGTCCGCAAAATGTTTCAGAAGATATTCATAAGCAGCACCTAATAGATCAGGAAACTCAAAGTTTTCATTTACGAGTTTTGGAAATTCATTAAAATGATCGATCATCTTTTTCAGATCTGTATTTTTTACAATCTGCTTTCCATCGACCTCTTTATTAAAGTTTATTCTGCCCTTGAAAATACCTGCTAATGTATCCGGATTTGCATCTTCTATTGCATCTAATGCTTTATTTAGCATCTGTGCAATATTGGCTTGTAAATGTTTTATCGGTGGTTGCTCTACACCATTTTCATCAGTGAAACCTTCATTCCATCTGGCTCTATTTGGCACAAAAAAAGTGTCGCCGTAAGTCATTTTATCCTCTAAAACATCTGCTAAAGTTTCCGGATCTAAATGTTTGTAATCTTTTTTCTGTAAATCGCTTTTTTTCTGATCAAATACATCGGACATTCTTTTTAGGAAAAGCATTCCGAAAATAAATTCTTTGTATTCTGACGCATCCATTTTCCCACGTAGAATGTCTGCTGCTTTCATTAGAAAACTTTCTAACTGGGATAGTTTTATTTTTTCGGTCTTCATAAATCGCTTAATTCCATAATTTGTAAATCATTGTTTACAAATTTATCATTTTCAAGTGGGAATAAAAATTAAATTGGTCTTGGTAAAGAAATCAATTCCATTCGTAATCGAATGAAATCTTTTCTAATTCCACTGTAGAATTAACTTTAATTTGATCAACTGTTGCACAGAAGAAATTCGCTAACTCCTTTTTGAGTGCGTTTTCATTTTTTCCATATATGTGAAATGCCTGAATTTCCTTTGTTATATCGGTATTGTTATAAATTATTTTTTCAATTTTTTGAAATGTAGAATTTCCAAAAGTGGCATCTGTATTAACTTTATTAACGGCAATGACTTCAACATTGAAAACTTTAGGACTTGAATTCGGAATAAAAATTAATTCATATTCTTGAAGTTGCAACAATTTGCTAATAAAATCAAATGAAAGTTTGAAAGCGGCATTGTCTATTAGAGAAAATAAATTTTCTTTGTAAATACTTTTAGTTTTAGCAAATCTAAATTCCGCTTTGGAATCAAAATACATTTCAAATAAAATCCCATTCAATACGTGGTTTTCCTTTCCATCTTGATATTTTTGAATGCTAAATTTTAAGTTTTGAAAGAAATTTTCCGCTGATCTTGAACCACCAACTGCACACTGCAGCATATTTCTACCCAGTATAAATTTTTGACTATTAGAAAGGCTGTTTGCGTCAATTAATACAATACTATTGATCGCACTGTTTTGTGTATCCCAGGTTCTGCTTTTCATTCCTAAAATAAGTTTCCCAAAGTTAGAATCTTCGAAATAATTGATATCTTTAATTGTATCATCATCATAATTTAGCGAAAGAATATCAAAATCTGGGCTTTTATAAAAATAAAAATCATCAATTAAAGAGGTATGCTCCCATGTTGTCTGTTTGCCTTTAGTTTGAGCAAAAACAGTTTTCCGGACATTTTTAAAAAGTTCTTCAACGGAAATTCTTTCTTCACCGATATATTTTAATAATGAACCGGTGTAAATACTATGATCACCATAAGCAACGTCATCTGAACCACTATCCGGGGAAGTAGAAAATGCTATTAAATTTCCTTTTGGTGCTTTAATTGGCGAAAATCCTAAAATATCACCTCTTCCGAAACTTCTTCTACAAGCATCAAGTATTACTATATTTAATTTTGTAGGATTTTTTTTGTAAATCTCAAATATTTCATTCAACCTAATACTATTACGTCCGGCACTATACTGATCTGAAGGTGGTATTTGACAATCTATGCCTGTTAAAAAATTTTCTCCATCCAATTCAAAACCATGACCAGCAAAATAAAATATTGAAGCGTCATAATTTTTAATTTCTTTGGAATAGTAATCTAAAATCTCCTGAATATCTTGCGTATTGGTATTTAGCTTTTTTTTCACATGATATCCCAATTTTAACAATGCATCAGCGATTGCATTGGCATCGTTTTCTGCATTATCCAATTTACTGTTTTCGTGATAATTATTGTTTCCGATCACAATTGCTAATGTTTTCATAATTCTACATATTTGACAAAAATAATACAATTACACAGGAAAATATCTGTCAAAAAATAATTTAAATATGTATTCTATTTTTTTGTCTGGTTCTGCTATTTTCAACAATACTTTGTCATCTATATTTATTTTCAAATAATTATCAAAAAAAGATTTTAAATCAAAATTAGGCACAGTATTTAAAAAAAGATTTAATTGTGATGTTAGTATATATTCCAAAGCAGTTTTAGTGTCTTTTATTCTTAATTGCGTGGAATTATTATTTAAAAATAAACTGAAATAGCCTTTAAAGATGTGTTGAGTTTTAATTATTTCTTCGTAAAAAATTGAGTTATCATCTATTATTTCTGATGGCGATAATTCTTTCAATGCAGAACTAAAAGTTTTGTAAGGCGCTGTATTCCGAAGTGAAATTTTTTCGGCAACATGCATCCCGAAGCAGGTCGCTAAATTAAGATGTAAATTATTTTTACTTAATTTATTGATTTCAATCAAATAATTTTCAAATTCGGTCCATTTTAAAATTCCGGAATTAGCAAAGTGTAATTCTCCGTTTCCTCCATGGGCTTCAATATGTAAAATAGTTTCATATTCATTAGAAATACTTTCCTCAAATTTTTTCAAGATTTTTAAAAATTCTCCTTTTGTTTTAACAAAATAGTATTCCGAAAGAATGTCACTATTGTAAAACTTACTATATCTTACGATTATATCATCATAAAGTTCCTTTCCAGTAAATCTTTCATTATCTGGTAAACTTTCAATTATAAAAATTCTTTTTATCATTTAATTTTGAGATTACAATAGTGAAATGTAAATAGAATATAAAGAATTGCTATTGTTTTCATAATTCTCTATTTTTGACCACATTACCCAAAAATAATAAATAATAGATGGCTAAAATGATTCCGCACACCTATATTGATACAGGTAGTGAAGGTGAGAAAAGAATTTTGGAATTAATACAAAAAAATTATCTAATAATTTTTTTGTCATTTTGCTTTTATAAAGTGCCACGCTTAAATTAATTTGTACCATATTATATGTTATTGTTTAATCAAAAAAAAGAATTTTCAACGAATTTAAGTCCAGAAAAAGTTGATTATTTTAGAATAGTATTTAAAGTATGGGGGAAATTACGTTAGATAAAAATGGCAATTTAAAAAGACAGGATAAAGTTTACCCTTCAAATGGTTTATGAAAGAACTAGGTTAAAACAAAAATATTCTTTAAGGCTAATTTAGTAAATTCAGTTATTAGAAAAAGGGTTTTGGATAAAGAAATATTGTCTATCTCTATAATTCCAATAATTGTCACAGGAAGAATTATTTTTTAATCTAAAGCATAACACGGGTTTAATTCTTTTTATTGAAGCGATTTGTTAAAGTGATTTATTTTAATCATAATATTAAACATACCTTTTAAGAATCAGTATCATTTCACAAGTCTCAATTGCGCTGAAATTTTTTCATCAACTAATTCCGCATATTCTTCTTCGAACTTTGATTTTACAGATTTATCCTTAATATTTAATTTATTTGCTAAATAACTTAATTTCCTTTTATTTTGCTCTATAAGTTCTGCCCATTCCATAACGTATACCTCAATGTTTTTATCCACTTTCTTATCATATAAAAAAGGATTGTCAGGATAAAGCAACCTTCTAGTTTTTACCTGCGATTTTGCGTATTTAGTTAGTTTTGATGAAATTAAAACTAGTTTATATTTTACTTTATCGTTCGGTAAAGCAGAATACTGTTCGATTGTAAAAGCATATTCATCAATTTGACTCAATTCCTTCTTACTTATTGCACATTTAGGTGATTTCAGTTCCACAACCATTATTTCCTTCGAATCAGAATCAGTAATTTTCTCATTGTAAAAAAATAAATCTGTAATATCGTTTAAACCATCTCCATCTAACTCTATTAAATTATCATCTTCTTTCGTTGGCTCGTAAATATGATATTTCTTTCGCAATTCATTTAAAATGTTTCCAATTTTTTTGTCGGACCATAATTTTGGCGTTCCGTTATAATTTTCACCAAATATCCATAATTCGTTTTCAATTATTTTGTGAAGTTGACTTCTTTCTTTTAGATTTTTTGAAATCTCACCATAAGTTAATTCGGACAGAAATTCCAAGAATTCTGTTTTATCTGCTACAACAGAGGCAAAATGAACAACATCTTCCAAATCAGTCTTTTCTAGTAGATTATGAAACTTCTCTAGGCTTTCATCAGAAAGTTTTAACACTTTTTTAAAAACATATTCTATATCTCCATTTTCAATTGCTTTGTCTAATAATGGGTATAAAAAATTCCTTATTTTATCGTCTTTTTGTATTAACCTATGCTCATCTTCAAGTAAATAAGCGACTTTTTTAAATAATATTTCTTGAGTTGCTGATGCTGGATGTTCATTGTTTTGATAAGGATAATAGCGATCTTTTTCTAAACTATTTAAAAATTTTTCAAATCTTTTGTTCTTGGCTTTGAAGAAATCATTTATTGTTTCTTTTATTTTATTTTTAAGATTTGTAATTTCGGCTTCTCCCAAACTTTCTAAATCTAAATTTCGGAATAAATCGGTATTAAGCATTGAAGATTCAATGTAAATAAACCACGTTCCGAGATCAGGCGTATACCAATCAGAAGAATAAGTGTATTCATGCGCAACAGTTTTCAATCCTGCATTATCAGTCTGGAAAAAAACTTTAACTTTATTTAATTGAGAATTAATATTGTAAAAATAGAAGTGAAGATTGTTGGTTTTACCCTTTTTATCAATGTATTCAACATTTTTTTTTGAAGGTTTATCTAATACAAAGTCCTCTCTTTTTAATTGTTTCCTATTAACAATGAAATTTGTGGTACTATGAAAAATCTCGAACGGATAATGTTCAAAAATTGCTTGATAAATATTTTGCGATAGAAAATTCTCGTGAATTCTATTTCGTTTTGCTGGCTTTATTTGTTTATTGTGGTACAATTGCTCAATAACCACCTTATAATAAGGATTGCATTTTTTATTAAGATATTCGTAATCTACATTAAATGCAGTTTGTTCTAGTTGCGCATCATCCAAATCAGTCGTATTAACCACAAATTTTGTTCGGGAATATAAGTTTTTCTGATCATCAAAACCTACTGTTTCAATACTCATTATCTCGCCTATTTGCAAAGAACTAAATCTTCCAATACCTTGCCCTCTAACCTTTGCTGTGGTTCCTATTTCCAATATTCTTTTATCAAATTCTTCGTAGGGAACACCCATTCCATCATCTTCAATTGTTATTTTTTTTATTGGTGATTTCGTGCTGATTTCATTTACGTATTCAATATCTATTAAAATATTTTTACTTTCTGCTTGTAAAGAATTATTTATTAACTCCCTAAAAGCCTGAAAGGTATCTCTATACTTGGTTAATAAATCTTTAATTACTCTAGTATTCGTAGTAATTTTTTTTGTTGTGGAAGTCATTTTAATAAAATAATGGTTAAAAATAATTTAACTATAGCAATCAAAAAAATTCGTTTGAAAATTAGTCCAAAAAATTGCCACTTTATTCATTCCAAATATATGCTTTTTTGAATATTTTTATTAGTAAAAGTTAATTAAAAGTTTTAGATTTTTTTTATGACAATCGTGCAAATTTTTAAGAAATAAAGAAGTTTATATCTTCAAAACACTTCGATTACAAAACCACTCATTCAGATCCTTAAATTTATAATATAAAAGCGAACAATCTTCCACATTTTCATATTTACCGATTATGTTTTCAGTCAAATTTCTTCCATTAAGATCATTATCTAGAAAAAGCACAATTTTTTCATATTCCTTCAATTGTTTTTCAACTTTAAAAAACATTGCAGTCGAATTTAAAATTAAATAATTTGAATTTGAATTTTGAACGTTGGGTAAATTGAGATAGGTAAGAAAATCAAAAAAACCTTCGAAAATGCAAATTTCCTTTTTCTCGTTTTGGGGATTTTTGATAAGAGTAACATCCTTTTTGCCCAAACATATTTTAGAATATTTATTTCGGATTTCAATTCCTCCGGAATTATTGTAAAAGCCGATACCAAAGTAATTCTTTCCGCTCATTTGATAATGAACTTCTTTAACCAAATGTCGTTGATCATATACTTTTCTCGACTTTAAATATTCAATCAATGCCAAATGTTCAATTTCTTTTACTTTTAAAATTTCATATTTTTTATTTTTGGCGCAATTATCCATTTTTAGCAACTGCACAGAAGTGTCAAATTGTTGTAGATACTGCAAAGCATTGGAAATAGAACATTGATTCATCTGCTGAACGATTGAAATTACGTCAAAATTTTTTCCGGTTCCGAAATCAAAGGCTTTGTTTTTTGCAAAATCTACACAAAGACTTGGCGTTTTCTCTTCCCGATCAATCGCGAAATAGAAAGCAGTCTTAGAATTTTGTCTCTCAGGAAATAGATTAAATGATTCTAAGACACTCCTAATGCTTACTTTTTCTTTTATTTGTTCGCAATTCATTTTTTTTCTTTTTTAAAGCAAATTTTTATGATCGAAACCCTTTTTAGATAAAAAAAACTTTTCTTTACTTTTAAATCTCTTTTACTAAAACCATGTATAACCTTATAGAAAAGAGTTTACGCCATTTACTGAATGAGTCCAATTCCGAAAGCGGAAAGAGTCCAATTCCGAATAAGAAATGAGTCCGATTCCGAAAAGAAGCCCTACCTCAAATGAGTACAATTCCGAAAGCATAGATAATTGTCTATATACTTATCCACATTTTCATTTTTCAATTACAATGAATGAGTCCAAATCCGAAAAACAACACTCAAAATTTTAAAATTTAACACTTCATTAACTTCAGTGAGTCCAATTCCGAAACGCGAATGAGTCCAATTCCGAAAATGAATGAGTCCAAATCCGAATTCAAATAATGACTGGATAACCTTTTGGAAACAATTCACCCATTTTTGTATCTGCATAATTCATTTTGATGATGTTTTGAATTTCATTTAAAAATGCAAAACCTTGATAATCGGTTGATTTTTTTTTCAGTATTCTGTTTGCTTTCACAAATTCAACAATGGCTTTTTCAATTAAATCTCTCGTTTGTGCAATATTTCTGTAGTGGTAAAAAAACTGAACCATTTCACCTTCCTCTAAACCATATCTCTCTTTAAAATAATTCAACCTTCTATTAATTTTTAAATGCTCTTTTGAAACCTTTGAAGTTTCCCTAATAACTAACTTGCTGATGTCGTATGGATAAATTGTAATTAAATCTTTGTCGCATTTAAAATTGAAAGTCAAATTGTTGTATTTATTTAAATTTACTCTTACGGGTTTTAGAAATTTAAAACAAAAATCATTGGCTGTTTTATAATTCAGTCCAAATTTTTTATTGAGTGTAGAAAGTTTTACTGACGTTCCCATTTCAGGTATTTTAGAGAGCCATATTGCAAAGATGACGTGTTTATTATTTCGAATATTATAAACCAAATTGTACAAAACGTAATTATATTCGGGAATTACCATCAGTTTCTTCAGCCAAAAACTGCTTATTAAAAATGTGGTATATCCTCTAACATCATAACTCGGTATTGAAATAAGTCCACCAAAAGTTTTAATTTCCTTGCCTTTGGAGTTTTCAGATTTATACCAACCCATTTTAAATTTTGTGAGAAATTCATAAGCAGCAACTACTTGTTGGGTAGAGCCGCTTGGAGAAATTTTACTGTTTCTAATTTTTATGGAAGCAAATGTATTATTGTCTGTTTCAAATTCTTCTTCAAATAAGGAAAGTTGGTGCGGACGATCATTTGGACGAAATTGACTATTCCCAATGATAGAAATGATATTAAAGATCACCCGAAGGGCGTTGATTGGAATGTCAGCTGCTTCGCTATTTTCAAAAATAAAATCGTCCACGAAATTATTTCCTAATCGAATTTTATCAGGCAGTTTTTCGCTAGCATTTTCAAATTCCTTCCGGATTATCCGTAGATCTTTATTGAGATGTGACATACTTTAAAATAAACACTGTTGCTCGTAAGTGCTATAAGCGGATAAAATTCATAATATTAGGACAGCGTAATTCCTTCTTGTTGCAAAGTTTTAGTTCCATCTTGTAAACTAAAATACTTGTAAATTTCGATTCCTACACCTTTGAAAACCTGTTTTTCCACTTTACCGAAACCGCAAACTTTTACTTTTTGAATCCCCTGGTATTCTGCGAGTAATCCTTTAATGGTAACTTTTTGTCCTATTTTCAAATCACTTATTTTCATATTGCTTTCAGTTTATTTTATTGTTTTCAGATGATTCAACATTATAATTTTTCAATATCAAATCTTCTAATATTTGGAATAGATTGGATAGAATTTATGTTCTCACTTGGTCTATTTTTTAAATAGGGCATCGTATTTTTTATGGTAGATTTCCAGTCGGTAATTGGTCGATCAAAATTATTTTTCCATCCTTTTTCTGACCATTCATCATATTTTAATTTTAGATTTTCATCTAACGAATCTTCATAGGAAATTAAAGTTTGGGCAAATTCCAGAAACTCTTCAAATGTTGGAATACCTCTTTTTATCACATTTTGTAATCTAGTTTTCTGTGAATCATTGGGTAGTTTCTCTGCACCAGCTTCAGAGTTTTCCTCAGTATTTTTACTTTGCTTTGCAATAACATTTTGATTTATGTCATCTGGTTTTTTAAATATTTTCTTTTCTAAATTTTGTTCTAATTCATGTATTTCAATTGAATAATCAGTAATTATCCGATATTGACATGGAACGCCATTTTTTGTTTCAAAATGAATAAGTCCTTTATTTAAAAGTACATTTTTATTTACTTTCACAGTCTTTCTTGTCAAACTTAAATCTTTCGAAATTTGTACATCTGAAACACTAAACCGTAAATTATTTTTGTTAAAACCCTCTTTTAATAAATAGAAATAAATTAACAAAGCAGAAGAACCCAATTGGTGTTCTTCATTGTAATCCCAAAATTTTTCAATAAGATTATGATAATTTTCCTGCATCTTTTCCGAATAGTTGAAGTGCTTTTTCTATGTCAATGATGATAATTTGTCCATTCTGAATTATCGCATCCTTTAAAACTCCAGAGGATTTGATTTCCGATGCTTTGGAAAGTGAACAGCCAAAAATTTTTGCCAGTCCTTTTAGTCCGTATTCATATTTTTTTTCAGCATTAATTTTTTTTGAAACTTCCAGAAATTCTTCTACAGTTAATTGCCAAATAGGTGTTTTTAAATCGATATTTTTCATCAAGTCCTATTTTTAAAAAGTTCCAATGCTTTTTCAGAATCAATTATTATTTTCCGACCATTTTGTATAATGGCTTCGTCGAACATTCCGGTACTTTTAAGTTTACCAGCATGATTTTTAGAACAACCTAAAATAGTAGCTAGTCCAGATAAGCCGTAAACATATTTTGCTTTATTATCAGTGAGCTCAATGGTCTCCCGCTCAACTTTAGGTGCTCTGGAATCTAATATATCTACCAATTCCCCTATTGTCAATTGCCATATTGGTTTATTAAAGTCTTCCATTCTAAAACGTTTTGAGTTGGTTATGGTAAAAAATTTCTTCTTCAGTAAATCCTTTTTCTATATAAAATTTAACAGCGATGAATAATGTTAGTTTATTGCTATTTCTTTTCGCTAAACCCAAGACTGATTGTTGCTGAATATCAAGTCTTTTAGCCAATTCAATACTGAAATTATTTTCACTTAAAATTTTTTCAATTATTTTTTCACTTACTTTTTGCATTTCAATTGTATTTTGATATAAATTATTTACTATATTTGTATCAAAATACAATTGAAATGCAAAAAGTAAGTGAAAAAATAATTGAAATTATTTTCACTTAAAATTTTTTCAATTATTTTTTCACTTACTTTTTGCATTTCAATTGTA
>NZ_JBLXIJ010000004.1:0-177670 GCF_048269545.1 Halpernia sp.
TACTGCAACAAGCGGGAGAGTAGGTCGCCGCCAGTTTTTTTAGCCTCATACTTTTACTAGTTTGAGGCTTTTTTTTTGACTAGTTTAGAATTGGTTCACAATTCATTAATTAAAGCTTAATTTTGATTTAATATAAATATTAATTATTTTTATTAGTTATTTACGACAAGGTTTTAGCAATTTAAAATTCCAAATATTTATTTTAATGTAAGATTTTTTTGAGTGAATATCTTGGAGAGGAAGCAAAAAATGAGAGATAAAACATGTTCAATAGAACTATTATCTTTTCTCAGAATATGTATTTTAAACCAAAATTCTCAAATAAATACTTTCAATATCCACAGATTAGAAAATAAAAAAACTTATTTTAAAGGGTTTGGATCGCAATTTAAAAATTTCTCAATTTATTTAGAACTTTGTAAAGCACTGAAAAATTCCAAGTTTTTTCTTTTTTTAATTTACAATTTCATATAAAAAGAAAATTTTAAAAAAGAAAACTTTTCTTAATATATTTTTCTTCATTTAGAAATGTCTAGCTTTTTACAATTTGTCTAATATTATTTTTATAATCATTCATTATTGCTTTAAGATATTATTATAGAATTCGCTCTTTTGATTTATAAAAAATTACAGAAAAAGTATATTATTTAAATAATAGCGAGAGAACTTTGTGAGAGACAAAAATTTTTGTAAAAATTAAACAACATATTAACTACTTATTTCTAAAAATTATTTTCAAATAAAGAAAATAATTAAATATGTTGAATGCATTCAGATAGTTAATTATTCAAAAGAAAATAATTTATAAATTCTGTTGTGATTTAACTCTAAGCAAAGGAGTAATTAATATTTTATTTTAAAATAATTTGAGTTACAAGTCATAAAAAGTGGTTTCATTTAATAATTAGGGAAGTTTATTGCAAAATTTTAATTAAAATTCCTTACTTTTGCAACCTAAAAAATTGAATTAAATGAATGTTACAGCGACCAATCATGATGACGTAAGTGCTTTACTTACTGTGACCTTAGATAAATCTGACTATAAAGAAAAAGTTGATAAACAATTAATGAACTATGCTAAAAATGCACAAGTTCCTGGTTTTAGAAAAGGAAAAGTGCCATTAAGTATGGTGAAAAAACAATATGAAGCAGGCATTGCGTTTGAAGAAATTAACAAACAAGTTTCTGAAGGTTTAAACAATTATGTAAACGAAAATAATTTAAAATTAATAGGTCAACCAATTCCACAACCAGTTGATGAATTAGACCACAATGCAGAGCAATTAACTGTTGCTTTTGAAGTTGGTTATGAACCAAATTTTAAAATAGATTTAACAAAATATGAAGCGCCTTATTATAATGTAGAAGCAGGTGAAAAAGAAATTGGTCAAAGCATAGAAAATATGCAGAAAAGATTTGCTGAAAAAGAAGATCAAGAAAAATTAGGTAAAGATTCTTACATCACGCTTGAAATAAAACAAATAATAGAAGAGAGTGCAGAAGGAGAACACAATCACGCTCCAAAAAGTATTGCAATCAATAAAGATCAAAAAGAAGCTTTTGGATTAGTAAAATCTTTAAAAGTAAACGAATCTATAAAGGTGTCTAAAGAAGATTTGCTTTCAAAAGAAAATTTAGCAAAAGAGTTAGGTTTTAGTAAAGAAGAAACAGAACATTTACATCACAATGAAGTAGAAGTAACTGTAAAAGATTTTCATAATTTAAAATTAGCAGAACTTGATCAGGACTTATTTGATAAAGTTTACGGCGAAGGAAACATTAAATCTGAAGAAGAACTAAAAGCTAAAGTGAAAACTGAGTTAGATGAATATTTTCAGCAAAATGCAGATGTTCATTTTGTAAATAAAATTTTGGAAAAAATTACTGAAAAAGAAGAAGTAAAACTTCCGGAAGAATTTTTAGTAAAATGGTTATTGTTTTCAAATGAACAAATTCAAAATGAAGCTGAAGCGAAACAAGCTTTGGAGCAAGAAAGAAATCAATTAAAATATCAAATCATCGAAGGAAAATTGATGAATGATAACGAAATAAAATTAGATTACAATGATGTTCTTTTGCAAGCAGAACAATTGGTAAGAAACCAATTAGCAATGTATGGAATTCACCAAATTCCAGATTCTGAAGTACAAAAATACGCTGTAGAAATGCTTAAAAATGAAGAACAAGTTCGCCAAATTTCTGGTGAAGTGGCAATGGCAAAATTAAAAGATGTAATTTTAGAAAAAGCATCAAAGAAAGAAAGCAAAATCTCTCATGATGAATTTTTAGAAGAATTAAAAAAATAAGTCTCTCTAAAATAAAATAGCAAAAACCACCGAAATTTCGGTGGTTTTTCGTTGAAAAAAAAATCGAATATGAAAATGGTTTTTGCAGATTTAGCAAATCTCACAATTTTTTTTTTGAAATTAAATTTACTTAATCTGTCTAATCTGAAAGAGATTTAAAAAGTATCTGCAAGAATCTGTGAAATCTGTGAGCCATTTATTGCACACAAATTTTATAGATTCGCATAGAGATAAGTTTAAAAAAAAATAAAATCTGCGAGAGTTTACTTTCCGAATTCCTTTTTCCATTCTTCCGCTGCATCGCAAAGAGTTTCATAAAATTCTTCTCCATACTTTCTAATGAGTGGAGTTTTCAGAAATTTATAAACAGGAACGTGGAGTTCTTTTCCCAAAGTACACGCATCGCTACAAATTTCCCATTCGTGGTAATTGAGCGCAACAAATGTAGAATATTGATTTGCTCGAATTGGATAAAGATGACAAGAAATTGGTTTTTGCCAATCAATTGCGCCGTCTTCATAGGCTTTTTCTATTCCGCATTTTGTGACGCCATTTTTATCAAAAATTACATAAGCGCATTCTTTTCCTTCAATCATCGGTGTTACAAAATCGCCATCATTTGGGTCTAAAGTCCATGCACCTTGTTTTTCCAAAGCTTTCACGCCTTCTGGTCGCAAATAAGGTTTTACTTTTTCGTAAATATTTTCTAAAATTTCTGTTTCGTGTTTTTCTAAAGGTGCGCCTACATCTCCTTCTACACAACAAGCACCTTTACATTTGCTTAAGTTGCACACAAATTCTTCGGTAAAAAGATCTTCTGAAATTAATTTATCGTCTATCTGAATCATTTATTTTTTTAATTTTTTTATAATTTTTCTTTAAAAAAGGATAAAATAAGTTCCAATTTTAAATAAAATTACGCTTAATATTATTAACCAAATTCCCATTTCACGCATCCAATATTTGGGTAAAAATTTTAAATATCTTGCTAAAATTATACTCAATGGAAATGCTAAAAAAAGTAAATATTCATTATTTTCACCCATGTACATAAAAATTGTAATGAGTTGTGCAATGGTGAAAAGTAGAATGAAACCATATTTAAATCTACTTGAAGGACTTTGTTTATTGAAGTTATTAAAATGATCTAAAACTGCTAAAAAAAGAAGTATTGCAATTGGAATTAATAAATAAAGAGGATAAAAATTATCGGTTAATTTAAAATTACCAAATGGAAAATAATTATCATTCCAACTAGAATATCCTAAGAGATACATCAAACTGAAATAACTTAAGCCAATTAAAAGTCCACCAAATAATAATTTAAATAAATCTAATAATATTCTTTTAGAACTTCCTAAAATATGAATAATCACAAAGAAAATCATCGGCCAAGTTGGTGGTAAAAAAATAAAATTAATAATTATTAAAACTCCTACTAAAACATAAGAATCTTTTCGGATTTCTTCATCTGTACTAGACAAAAATAAAAGTAAAAATGAATTGGTGAAAAGTGAAACTGCAATTCCAATGTCTAAATCTCCCGGATAAAATGCGAAAATAAAAAATGTATAAAGAAAAAGTGGCAAATGCGATTGATAATTTAGTTTAATTTGGTTAAAAATGAAATAACCCAAAGCAAATCCAATAAAAGTTATAATAGCAGATGTGATGTTTAAATTATTGATGCTTAATGCATTAAATACCGAAAGTATTAAAAGCAAAAATGCCATATAAACCGGAATTGAAAATATATTGCTTTCTTTAGAAAGTAATCTAAACATTTTTTATAAATTTGTGCAAAGTTAATTTAAAATAGAAAAAAAATGACATCTTTCTGGTTATTCTTAAGTAGTGTATTTAAATGGAGTTTTGGCTTTTTTGATTTTGCCGGAAACGTGTTAAATTGGATTTTATTCTTTGTAGCTCTAGGTTTTTTCTGCTATTGGTGCTACATTTTAATAGTTCAGTTGGGCAATAATAAAGACAAAGAACACCATAATGATACTTATGGAAAACACCCTTATTATGATCCTAAAATCTATAATAAAGAAAACTAAATAATTGATTTACTAAAAAAGCCCGTCTTGTTAAAACAGGACGGGTTTTTTATTTTCCGTGGTTATTTTAACTATGAATAGGAATTACTAAAACTGGAATTTGTGAGCGTCTTGTTAATTCTTTTGTGAGACTTCCCACAAAAACATCATACATATTACTTCTTCCATGAGAACCCATTACAATATAACCTGCATTTTTTTCGTTCGCATATTCTAAAATTACGTCACCTGCAATTCCTTGTTTCATAAGATGTTCACAATCTACATTTTCTGCAATAATTCTTTGTTCTAAATTATTTAGTTCTACAAGTTCTTGTTTTACTTCATTTTGCTCAACTTCGGGGAAGTATTGAAATCCCATATCGCCAATTGCAAAACCAATATCCGTTGGTGCAACATGAATTAAACATATTTTGCCATTAATTTCTTTTGCGAATTTTATCGCGCCGTTTATCAACTTTTCTGTAGCTTCACTGAAATCTACCGGTAATACAATATTTATCATAAGATTTTCTTTTGTTTATTAAAGTTACATATTAAATTTCAACTAAAAAAATTATTGAATTCTTATATCAAATGCTTTTTCATCTTCTAAAAAAGCTTCCAAAATATCATTTTCCACAACTTTTCCTACGCCTTTTGGAGTTCCGGTAAAAATTAAATCACCCGTTTTTAAAGTAAAATATTTTGAGACAAATGCAATTATTTTTTCTGGACTAAAAATCATTAAAGAAGTATTTCCATTTTGCACTTCTTCCTTATTTTTAATTAAACTAAAATTTAAATTATTTAAATCAAATTTATCTTTTTCATAAAAATTTGAAACTACTGCAGAACCATCAAAGGCTTTTGCTAATTCCCAAGGTAAACCTTTTTCTTTTAATTTACTTTGTAAATCTCGCGCTGTGAAATCTATTCCCAAACCAATTTCATTAAAATATTGTGGCGCATTTTCTTCAGAAATATATTTACCACCTTTTGAAATTTTAAGCACAACCTCCAATTCATAATGGATGTCTTGTGAAAATTCTGGGATATAAAAATCTTTACCTTTTAAAATTGCAGTATCGGGTTTCATAAAAATGACAGGCTCTTTCGGCACTTCATTTCCCAGTTCTTTTGCGTGTTCTACATAATTTCTACCGATACAAATTATTTTCATATTCTATTTTTTTTACTTTGTCAAAGTTTTATCGAATTATGATTGTACTTTGACAAAGTTTAATTTTTCAGTTATTTCCCAAATTCATTTCCACAATAATAACAATTGTAAATATTTTCTTGTGAACCAAAGTTCAAAAAAGGCATTGCAAAACCGAAGATTTTGTCCGGATTATTATTCCGATACAAATGATTGGATCCACATTTCGGACAAACCAAATCAAAATCAGGATTAGAAATAGTATATTCTACTTCAATTTCCACATGTTCATTTTCTAAAAAATCTTTTAAAACTTTTTTTGCTTTTTCTTTATCATTATCAAAAACCTGAAGTTGAATCCCACCTAAAGCATTTGATAGAAGCCAATCCGATTGAATTGTTTGTTCATTTGCGATATAACTTATAATATCATTATCTGCTAAAATTTGTTTGTCACGGTTCGCTTCAATGCTATTTTGGTAATATTTAAACTTAACTAAATTCGGCATTTTTTTTATTTATTCTGACAGAAATGATACAAATTAAAAGCCAACTTCTCTGTTTTTTAGTTTAAATCTAAAAGCTAAAATCCAACGCCTAAAATCTAATTTTAAAACTTACTTTTCAGCTGAATTGCAGTTAACACTTTTTTAGTATAAAGTGGAAAATCAGCATTTTGAATCCACGAGTAATATCCCAAATCTTTTTGAAAAACTTCTTTCACCTTTTGACCTTTATATTTTCCAAACGCAAAAATTTCATTTTCATTTTCATCAAAATGAAGCATTCCAGCTAAATCTGCAAATTTTTTATGAAAAGAAAGTTCGTGCAAATGGTGAATTTCATTTGGGAAATCTTCATAATGTGCAATTTGAGCGTCCAAAACTTCAAACGTTGCCAAAACATCGGCTTCTGCAGAATGTGCATTTTCCAAAGGTTTTCCGCAATAAAATTTATAAGCCGCCGTCAAAGTTCGTGGTTCCATTTTATGGAAAATTGTTTGTGCATCCACTAATTTGAATTTGCTCAAATCAAAATCCAATCCTGAGCGCAATAATTCTTCTGCTAAAAGTGGCACATCAAATCTGTTTGAATTAAATCCGCCCAAATCTGTACCAGAAATCATTTCCATAATTTTGGGCGCAATTTCTTTAAAAGTGGGCGCATCTTTCACCTTTTCATTTGTAATTCCGTGGATTTCGAAACTTTCTGCAGGAATTTGCATTTCAGGATTTACAAGCCAAGTTTTGCTTTCTCTTGAAGCATCTGGATTGACTTTTAAAATACAAATTTCAACGATTCTGTCTTTGGAAATATTGGTTCCTGTTGTTTCTAAATCAAATATGCAAAGTGGTTTGTGGAGTTTTAAATTCATTTTATTTAATTGATGTTTGTCATTCTGAATGTAGCAAAGCGAAATGAAGAATCTGTTAGTTTAAAAGATTTTTCCTTCGTCGAAATGACAAATTGTTATTATTTATTTCAATTGTTTTTGAAAGATTAATGAAACCAAAATATAATACAAAATCACAAGTGGAATTCCCACAATTTTAAAAATAATTAAGATTAAAATACTTCCCAAAAGCAAAACTATTTTCGGAATATTATCTTGCCATTTCATTGATTTAAATTTCATCGCAATCATTTTTATTGGAGAAATTAAAAGCCAAGATGAAATGATTGTTAATAGAACTAAAGCCCAAGAATTATTAAAAATAAATCCAAAAGTTTCTTCTTCTAAAAACGCATAAAACAAACCAAAAATCAAAATCGTATTTGAAGGCGTATTTAAACCTTTAAAATAATATTTTTGATCTTCATCAAGATTAAAAATTGCTAATCTTAAACAAGAAAAAAGTGTAATTAAAAGTCCAAAATATTTTATTTCAAATGGTAAAGTAAAATTAAAAATTTCATTTCCAAATGGTTCCAAAGCTTTATACATCGCAATTCCCGGCAAAACCCCGAAAGTCACCATATCTGCTAAAGAATCTAGTTGCGCTCCAAGATTTGAATTAGATTTTAAAGCACGCGCAATAAAACCATCAAAAAAATCTAAAACAAGAGAAATTAAAATACAAATTGCGGTAATTTGATAATTTCCTTCTATTAAATTAATCACACCAATCGTCCCAGAAAAAAGATTTCCAAGAGTAAAAGCGTTCGCTAAATTATTTTTAATAAAATTCATAGACACAAAAGTAAGGTTTTTATTAAAAATTAGTTTTGTCTTTTCTCATAAAAACTAATTAATTCCGAAATCTGAATTTAATGTAAATTTGTAACGAATTTTTGAAAATTAAAAATGAAAAACATCAGAATACAAGAGATTTTCGCACTAATCTACCGAATTTTTTTAGCATTTTTCTTCTATCAAATAGCAAGATTTTTGTTTTGGTTTTTTAATAAAGATTTAATAAAAGTAGATTCTGTTTCAGATTATTTAAATATTTCATTTCACGGTTTTGCGTTTGATACCACTGCGATTTTATATGTGAATGCCCTTTTTATTTTACTGAGTTTAATTCCGATTCTTATCAATACTAAAAAACAGTATCAAACTTTTCTTTTTTACCTTTATTTCATTACAAATGGAATTGCGTATTCTCTGAACTTTGGCGATTTTATTTATTATAAATTTTCTCAAGCCCGATTAACTTCCGCTGCAATTGATGTTTCGCAACATGAAAACAATTTAGGAAAAGTTTTTTTTAATGCCATAATTGACCATCCTTTTGTTCTAATTTGGTTTGTAATTTTAATAATTCTTTGGATTTTTCTTTACAAAAAAGTGAAAGTTAAAGAACAAAAACCACGAGTTTTATGGATTTATTTTGTTTCATCAATCGTTACTTTACTCCTTGTTGCAACTTTAGTCGTTGGAGGAATTCGTGGAGATTTTAAACATTCAACACGCCCCATAAATTTAGTTGATGCAAACCGATATGTGAAAAATCCACTACAAGCAAACATTGTTTTAAACAGCGTTTTCTCATTTTTTCGGACCATAAATACAAATAATTTTAAGGAAGTTCATTTTGTGGATCAGAAATTTATTGATGAAAATATTAAATCAGAAAAGATTTATATTCGAGAAAATGCAGAACCAAAACCGAATGTGGTGATTTTTATTCTTGAAAGTTTCGCAAAAGAATATTCTGGAGCTTTTAATAAAAATACAAAAATTAAAAATTTTGTTTCTTACACTCCTTTTTTTGATAGTTTGGCGACGCAAAGTTTAATTGCAACAGATGCTTTTGCAAACGGAAGACAATCCATTCATGCGATGAGTTCAGTTTTAGCAGGAATTCCAAGTTTGACGGATGCTTTTACAAGTTCTCCATATTCTAATCAAAAAATACAATCTATTGTTTCGGTTTCAAATGAAATGGGATATGACACTTCGTTTTTTCATGGCGCCGCAAATGGTTCAATGGGATTTTTGGGATTTGGAAATATTTTAGGATTTAAACATTATTACGGAAAAACAGAATACAATAATGACAAAGATTTTGATGGAATTTGGGGAATTTGGGACGAACCTTTTTTTCAGTATTTCGCCAAAACATTAGATCAAAAAAAATCTCCTTTTATGGCGACTTTATTTTCAGTTTCTTCGCACGATCCGTTTAAAGTTCCAGAAAAATATAAAGGAAAATTTAGAAAAGGACCTTTGGAAATTGATGAACCAATTGGTTATACAGATTATTCTCTAAAAAAATTCTTTGAAACCGCTAAAAAAATGCCGTGGTATAAAAATACTATTTTCGTTTTAGTGGCGGATCACACCAATCAAATTTATTATCCAGAATATCAAAAAGCAATGAATAGATTTGCAATTCCAATTTTGTTTTTTTCGCCAAATCCTAAATATAATTTAAAAGGAGAATTCACGCAACCAGCTCAACAAATTGATATTTATCCAACTTTGGTAGATTTAATGGGTTACAATAAACCGTTTAGAAGTTGGGGTAGAAGTTTGGTTTCTGAAAAAAATGAACAACCAATTATTGTCAATTCTAATGGAACTTTGGAGCAGTTTATGATTGGAAATTATATTTATTTATTTAATGGAAAAGATTTCACGGGGATTTATCATAAAGAAGATTTAGGATTAGATAAAAATGTAATGAACAGTGAAAGAAATGCAGAAACTGAAAAAGGAAAGTTAATAGCAAAAGCGTGGTATCAAGATTATATGAATCGTGTTATTAATAAAAAATTGAATAAATAGATTTTTTAATTTAAATATTCACTTTAAATATAGAAATTTGGTATCGCATTTGTAAAGTATGTTATGAATAATTAAAAATTTGGTGTTTAACTTTTTTTAATTACTTTTATCCAATATAAAATTTAAATAATTTAAAAATGAAAAAAATAGTATTCGCAACATTAGCTTTATTCTACAGCGTTTTGTCTTACGCTCAAATTGAAGGAAAATGGAAAACCATAGATGATGAAACTGGAAAAGCAAAATCAATCGTAGAAATTTACAAAAAAGCAGACGGAAAATATTATGGAAAAGTCAGCCAACTCCTTATAAAACCAGAAAATAATAACTGTGTTAATTGTAAAGACGATCGTAAAAATAAACCTATTTTAGGATTAGAAATTATCCGTGGTTTATCCAAAGACGGAAATGATTTTGATGGCGGAACAATTACAGATCCAAAAAATGGTAAAACCTATAAATGTACTATTTCACGAGACGGAGATAAGTTAAATGTACGTGGCTACATTGGTTTTTCTCTACTTGGAAGAACACAAACTTGGATGAAAGTAGATTAAAATTATTTTTTAAAACATAAAAGCAACTTAGAACTAAGTTGCTTTTTTTGTTTTTAATTTCCAGAATAATTTAATTAAAAATAACTATTTTTGTACCTTAATTGTTCAAAATACTATGAAATCGCCTTTAACAAATTTGCAAAAAACACTTATGAAATTATGCGATTGCATTTGACCTTTTAAAACAATAAATAACTACATATGAAAGAATATACATTTCGCGAAGTAATTTGCCAAGCGATGAGCGAAGAAATGCGTAAAGATGAATCCATTTATTTAATGGGAGAAGAAGTAGCAGAATATAATGGCGCTTATAAAGCTTCAAAAGGAATGCTCGCTGAATTTGGTGAAAAACGTGTAATTGATACACCCATTGCGGAACTAGGTTTTACAGGAATTGCGGTTGGTTCTGCAATGAATGGCAATCGACCAATTGTAGAATATATGACGTTTAATTTCTGCTTAGTTGGAATTGATCAAATAATTAATAACGCGGCAAAAATTCGCCAAATGAGCGGTGGACAATGGAATTGCCCAATTGTTTTCCGTGGTCCTACTGCTTCTGCGGGACAATTAGGAGCGACACATTCACAAGCTTTGGAAAGCTGGTTTGCAAATATTCCTGGTTTAAAAGTAGTGGTTCCTTCAAATTGTTATGACGCAAAAGGGTTATTAAAATCAGCAATTCAAGATAATGATCCTGTAATATTTATGGAATCTGAGCAAATGTATGGTGATAAAATGGAAATTCCCGAAGAAGAATATTATCTTCCAATTGGAAAAGCAGATATTAAAAAAGAAGGAAAAGATGTAACTTTGGTTTCTTTTGGTAAAATCATGAAATTGGCTTTGCAAGCTGCGCAAGAGTTAGAAAAAGAAGGAATTTCTGTGGAAGTTATAGATTTAAGAACAGTTCGTCCATTAGATTATGATACGGTTTTAGAATCTGTGAAAAAAACCAATCGATTGGTAATTTTAGAAGAAGCGTGGCCGTTCGGATCAGTTGCATCAGAAATAACTTATATGGTTCAGCAAAAGGCTTTTGATTTTCTGGATGCTCCGATTAAAAGAATTACTACACCAGATGCACCTGCTCCTTATTCTTCAGAATTATTTGATGAATGGTTTCCCAAGTTAGAAAAAGTAAAAGAAGAAATAAAAAATGCATTATATATTAAAGCATAAATTTTAAAACTCCCATTTGGGAGTTTTTTTATGACTTGATTATTTTTTTTTACTTTACATTTGCACATATTTTTATCAATATGTCGCAAGATTTAATGAGCCATTTAAACACTAAAAAACTAACTGCTATTGGAGTTTTAGTTTCTTTAGGAATTGTTTTTGGAGATATTGGAACTTCACCACTTTATGTGATGAAAGCCATTGTAAATGCACGAACTGATGTTGCAAATATGCCGTTTGATCAATATATTGAAGGCGCACTGTCTTGTATTATTTGGACGCTTACTTTACAAACTACCGTAAAATATGTTTTTATTGCACTTCGTGCAGACAATAAAGGTGAAGGTGGAATTTTAGCACTTTTTTCTTTAGTAAAAAATATTAAAAAAGGTTGGCTTTATCTCATTGCCATAATTGGAGCATCTGCTTTGGTTGCAGATGGAGTTATTACACCTTCATTAACAGTAATATCTGCAATTGAAGGTTTGCAAATTTATAATCCACAAACGCCAGTTGTTCTTATAACTTGCATTATTTTATTTGTGATTTTTGGCGTTCAACAATTTGGAACTAATTCTATTGGGAAATTATTTGGACCAGTTATGGTCGTTTGGTTTCTAGTTTTAGGCGGTTTGGGATTATCTCATTTGGTGGATAATTTTACAATTTTAAAATCATTTAATCCTTATTATGCTTACAGATTAATTGTGCATTCACCGAGCGCCATAATTATTTTGGGAGCCGTTTTTCTTTGTACAACAGGTGCAGAAGCTTTGTATTCGGATCTTGGACATTGCGGCGCAAAAAATATAAGAGTGAGTTGGATTTTTGTAAAAACAATGTTGATTTTAAATTACCTGGGACAAGGCGCATGGATTTTAAAAAATTATGATGCAGTTCACAGCGGTGGAATAAATCCTTTTTTTGGTGTAATGCCGGAATGGATGCTAATTCCTGGAATTGTAATTGCAACAGCCGCCGCCATTATTGCAAGTCAAGCTTTAATTACAGGTTCATTCACTATTTTTTCTGAAGCCATGTCGCTCAATTTTTGGCCAAATCAAGAAATAGATTATCCTTCTGGTGTAAAAGGTCAAATGTATATTCCAAACATCAATTGGGGACTTCTGGTATTTTGTTTAATTGTGGTTTTACATTTTCAGCAGTCGGGAAAAATGGAAGCCGCTTATGGATTATCAATTACCATTACAATGTTAATGACAACTGTTTTACTAGGATATTGGTTGTTAAAAAAGCGAGTGAATAAATTTTTAATTCTTGCTTTTGGAATTGTTTATTTATCCATAGAACTTGGATTTTTTGGTGCAAATATTATCAAATTTTTCGAAGGCGGTTGGATTACCATAGTTTTAGCAGGTTTTATAGGAGTTTGTATGTTTGCTTGGTATAATGGAAGACTTATTAAAACGAGATTTATAAAATTCGTCAATCTTAAAGATTATATTTCTACCATAAAAGATATGAAATTAGATGAATCTATTCCAAAATTTGCAACTAATTTGGCTTTTTTCAGTCGTGCAAAAAGAGAAAGTGAAGTAGAATCAAAAATCATTTATTCCATTATTCGTTCTCAACCGAAAAGAGCAGATCATTATTTTATTTTAAATATCATTAATCAAGAAGATCCATATACTTTTAAATATAATGTTGATGAAATTTTACCAGGAACCATTTATAAAGTTAATTTCTTGCTCGGTTTTAAAGTAGATCGAAAAATTAACGACTATTTTCATCAAGTTTTAGAAGATTTAATGAAAGATGAAACGCTTCCTTCACGCAGTCCACATCCATCTTTAAGAGATCATAATATTCCTCCAGACCTTAAATATGTCATTATTGATAATGTTTATATTAATGAATATCTTCTTACCATTAAAGAGAAAATCATTTTAAATATTTATAACTTTGTAAAATATATTGGAAGCACAGATTTTAAATCTTATGGCGTTTCATCGCACAATGTAGTTGTAGAATCTGCTCCAATTTTAGATTTTAATGATAATCGCAAAAAAATTCAGCAAACAGAATTTAAACATTTTGATTCTTAAATCTTGACTTTTCAATTGCAAATAATTCATTAAATTTGATTATTAATATTATGATGAACGATACGCAAAAGGAACACAATCACAAAGTTATAAAAGAAGTTTTAAAACAGTATTTAATGGAAAAAGGCTTTAGAAATACGCCTGAACGTTATACTATTTTAGATGAAATTTATGAAATGGACCACCATTTTAATGTGGATGATTTGTATTTATTAATGATGCAGAAAAAATACCACGTTAGTAAAGCTACAATCTACAACACCATTGAAATTTTTCTTGATGCAGGTTTAGTCCGAAAACACCAATTTGGCGAAAAAACATTAACCTCTTCTTCTTACGAAAAATCTTATTTCGATAAACAACACGATCATCTCGTGATATATAAAACAGGTTCTGATAAAGAGATTGAAGAGATTGTAGAATTTTGCGATCCTCGAATTCAAAGTATTAAAGATTCCATCGAAGAAGTTTTTGGCGTTAATATTGATACCCATTCACTTTATTTTTACGGTTACAAGAAACCCAATTAATGAGAATTTTTCTAATATTTTTTCTTTTTTTTTCAATTAATATTTTTGCGCAAGTAGATTTAATTAATCCCAAACAAGCTGCACCAAAAGATCCTTTTTTTAATAAAACTGTAGATCCGAAAGCACAGCCAACGGAAAAAATAAAACTCATACATTCAGATTTTTTCTCAAAAAATCCTGCGGAATATGACGGAAATCCATATTTTTCAGGCAATGTTCAATTTAATCATCAAGGCTCCGTTTTAACCGCAGATCGCGTTATTTTTTATAAAGAAGATAATTTTGTAAAAGCCATTGGAAACGTAGTTTTAATAACTTCAGATGGCAATAGAATTACCGCCGAAGAAATGGAATACGATGGAAATACGCAACGTGGAATTGCTCGTAAAAACGTCGTTCTCACAGATCCGAAACAAACCATTAGAACACAAACTTTATATTATGACCGGGTTTCAAATCTTGCATATTTTAACACAGGGGGTACAATTACAGACGGACAAAACGTGATGTACACTAATTCTGCAACTTATGATTTAACCACTTCAATTATAGATTTTGTCGGCAATGTAAAAATTGATAACGCAGAATATCGTGTGGAAGGAAATAAAATAAAACAGAATCAAAATACAAATACTGCAGAATTTTCTGGGCCAACTTATATTATCAATAAAAAAAATTCTGCCAATTATATCTACACAGAAAATGGAACTTACCAAATGACTCAGAAAGAAGTTTATTTGAATAAAAATTCTAAAATTTTCTACAATGGTAAAATCTTAACTGGAGATAAAATGTATTTCAACCAAAATACAGGTTTTGGAACTTCAAAAGGAAATGTAAAATTAGATGATCCCAAAGAAAATCGCTTCGTAAAAGGCGGTTACGGAGAAATTTATCAGTTTAAAGATTCTGCAATGGTTACGGATAAACCTTACGCAGTAAAAATTTTAAAAAATGATTCTATTTATTTTTCTGCCGAAAAAATCCTCACTTATCAAAAACCAGATTCAAATTCAATTAAAAAAAGTTTTCTTCGAGCTTATAAAAAAGGTCGGCTTTTTAAATCGAATGCACAAGCAAGAGCAGATTCTATCAGTTTTAATGAAACCGATGGAATTATGCATTTAAACGGCGCACCAATTCTTTGGAGTGGTGCAAAACAAGTTACAGGCGATAAAATTGATGTTTTCTTTGATACTAAAAAAGAATTTATAGATTCTCTAAAAGTCATTGGAAACGCTTTCGTTATTAGCAAAGCAGATTCTTTAAATTTAAAAGATGAATTTAACCAAATCAAAGGAAAATTAATTACAGTTTATTACAAACAGAACGAAGTAAAACTCGCAAAAGTGATCGGAAATACACAAGCCATAACTTACGCAGATTCTCAAAATGAAAAGACAAAAGAGCTTGAGAGAATTGGCGTTGCACTCTCCACTTGTGGCACTATTGAAGCTGATTTCACGAATCAAAAAATTCAAATTATTTCCTGTAATATTGGTGCAAATTCAGACATTTATCCGATGAGTAAAATTTCTAAAAAGCAAAGATTTTTCCCGGATTTTAATTGGAATACAAAAGACAGGCTTCTGAAATGGCAAGATATTTTTAAAGATTCACCCAATAATCCAGAAATTATTTACACTTCAGATGATTCTATTTATCAAAAAGCTGAAGCAGAACGGAAAAAAATTGAAGAGAAAAATAAACCGAAGGAAATTAAACGAGAGCATCGGTAAATTTTTTGTCGTTGAGAGCAAGGCGAAGTAATCCCAAACTTAAAAGTTTATTCTCAGATGATTTTAAACTTCCACTTTGTCAAAGTTCTAAAGCGTAGAATCTTTACTTTGACAAAGTTTAAAAACAAACTCTTTCAATTTTTTGGAAGAGTTTTGTCATTCTGTAAGAATCTCAACGGCTATTTTTAGATATTTGAAAAAAAACTTTGTCAAAGTAACTACCACGGCTCGGAAAACTTTGACAAAGTGAAAACTCACACCTATTTCCGCAGCAAATTTATTTCGTCTTTTAATACTTTTATTTGCTCTCTCAGATATTGTTTATCAGACTTTAGTTCTGTTATTTGCGCTTCACATTTCTTCAATGGCTATTTCTGATAATTGAATTGAGGAGTGATGCTCCAAAGCAACACCACTACTTTGTTTGTCGTTATTTTGTACAACGGTTTCTGGAAACAAACTAATAATTGAAACCTCTAAAGCATTGGCAATTTTTTCTAATTTCTCTAAACTGGGAGAAACTTCGTCTCTTTCGTATTTTCTGTAAGTAGAAATATCAACACCGATCTCGCTTGCCACAAATTCTGCACTTAATTTCTTTTCAGTTCTTTTGCTTTAAGACTATTGCCTATTTCCATTTTTATCTCATTTTTATTTCTATAAAAGTATAAAAAAAGAAGACAACATAAAAACACAAAAATTGCGCATTTACGCACTAAAAAAGGGCGTTTTATTTTCGTAAATTAAAAACAACTACTTTACATTTGAAGTATTAAAAATAATTATTAACTTTAATCCACCAAATCTAATTTATTTCTTTCTCAAAATTAAATTAAAATTTTCACGAACTTTGCAAAACTTTAAACCTTAAATAAAGTTTACTTTCTTATGCAAAAAGATTTCTTCAATTTCCAAGCACAAACCACACAATTTGCCGCAGGTTTTGAAATAGACCGCGCAGAAGGAAGTTATATTTACGGTAAAAACGGCAAAAAATATTTAGATTTTGTCGCCGGCGTTTCCGCAAATACTTTGGGACATTCTCATCCAAAAATTATTTCTGCTATAAAAAATCAAGCGGATAAATATTTGCACGTCATGGTTTACGGAGAATATGCACAGGAAAATCCGGTTGAACTTTGCAGACTTTTGGCAGAATCTACACCAGAACCTTTAGAAGTGACTTATCTTGTAAATTCTGGTGCAGAAGCAATTGACGGCGCTTTAAAACTGGCAAAAAGATTTACAGGAAGAGAAGAAATTATTTCCTTTCACAACGCGTATCACGGAAACACGCACGGCGCATTATCAGTTTCCGGAAATGAATATCACAAAAGAGAATTTCGTCCACTTTTACCTTTGGTGGAATTTATTAATTTTAATGAAGAAAAAGATTTAGAAAAAATTACAAAAAAAACGGCTTGTGTTATTTTAGAAACCATTCAAGGTGCGGCTGGATTTCTTCTACCGGAAGAAAATTATTTAAAAAAATTAAAAAATAAGTGTGAAGAAATTGGCGCACTTTTAATTTTAGATGAAATTCAACCGGGCTTTGGAAGAACGGGGAAACTGTTTGCCTTTGAACATTATGGAATTGTTCCCGATATTTTAGTAATGGGAAAAGGAATGGGCGGCGGAGTTCCAGTTGGAGCTTTTATGAGTAGCAGAGAAATCATGGAAAGTTTATCACATTCGCCGAAACTTGGTCATATCACAACATTTGGTGGTAATCCTTTAATTGCAGCCGCAAGTTTGGCAACCTTAAAAGAAGTTCTTGAAAGTAATTTAATGAACGAAATTTCAGAAAAAGAACAACTTTTCCGCAGTCTTTTAGTTCATCCAAAAATTAAAAATATAAACGGAAAAGGTTTAATGTTGGCTGTAAATCTCGGTAATCCAGATTTCACTTTAGAAGTGGCAAAACGTTGTATGGAAAATGGCTTAATTGTTTTTTGGCAATTGTATAAAAATGAATTTTTAAGGATTTCGCCACCGTTAAATATTAGTAAAGATGAGATAAAACAGGGTTGTGAAATAATTTTAAAAGTCCTTGATGGAATGTAATTTGCTTTAAAGTTTCGTAAATTTGTTACTAAGCAAATAGAAATTATGCGAGAAAAAATTATAGTTGTTGGTGGTGGATTTGCCGGTTTGCAATTTGCTAGAAAACTAAATAATAAAACCGGACAAAAAGTAATGATGATTGATAAAGTGAACCATCACATGTTTCAACCTTTATTTTATCAAGTCGCTTGTGGACGAATTGAGCCGTCAAATATTTCCTTTCCATTCAGAAAAATTTTTCAAAAATCCCGAAACATTCAGTTTCGAATGACGGAAGTTACTGAAGTTATTCCAGAAGAAAACAAAATTGTTTGCAAAGATGGAACTTTTACTTATGATAAATTGGTGATAGCGACAGGTTGTAAAACTAATTTTTTCGGAAATCATAAAATGGAAGAACTTACTTTCGGAATGAAAGATACGCAACAAGCAATCAGTATCCGAAACCACGTTTTACTCACTTTTGAAAAATTAATAATTGAAAGAAAACGTACAGATGACGGTAATTGGAATATTGTAATTGTGGGAAGTGGACCAACTGGTGTAGAATTGGCGGGTGCGTTTTCAGAAATGAAAAAAGAAATTTTACCACGAGATTATCCACACATGAATTTTGATGATTTAAAAATAATTCTCATCAGTGCAACAGACGAACCTTTAGCAAATATGAGCGAAGAAGCTCAAAAAAAATCTGAAGAATATTTAGAAGATTTTGGCGTGGATTTCATGAAAGGTGAATTTGTAACCGATTATGACGGAAATAAAATTTATACTAAAAGTGGAAAGGAAATCGCTTCTAATAATGTGATTTGGGCAGCGGGAGTTACAGGGAATATTATTGATGGATTTCCTGAAAATGAAATGCTTAGAAACCGTTATATTGTAGATAGACACAACAAACTGAAAGGTTTTGATAATATTTACGCCATCGGAGATATTGCATATATGGAAACTCCAAAATATCCGCAAGGCCATCCGCAAGTTGCAAATGTTGCAATTAACCAAGCTAAAACTTTAGCGAGTAATTTTTTGAAAAAAGATAAAGAAAAATGGACAGATTTTGAATATATCGATCGTGGTTCTATGGCAACTATTGGTAAACATCGAGCGGTTGTAGATTTACCAAAATTCAAATTCCAAGGACTTTTGGCGTGGTATTTTTGGATGTTTCTTCACTTAATGTTAATTTTAAGTGTGCGAAATAAATTAGCTATATTTTTTAATTGGATGTGGAGCTATTTTAATAAAGATTCTTCATTAAGATTAATCATAATTCCAACTAAACAAGATGCAACCGAACAATGAGAATTGATATAATTACGGTTTTACCAGAACTAATGGAAAGTCCGTTTCAAGCTTCTATTTTGAAAAGAGCACAAGAAAAAGAATTAGTAGAAATTTATTTTCATCAACTTCGAGATTTTTCTATAAATAAATATAAGCAAATTGACGACACACCTTATGGCGGCGGTGCAGGAATGGTAATGATGATTGAACCGATTGATAAATGCATTTCTAAATTAAAATCTGAGCGACATTATGACGAAATTATTTATCTCACACCCGATGGTGAAACTTTAAATCAAAAAATCGCCAATAATTTATCAATAAAAGAAAATTTAATTTTTCTTTGCGGACATTACAAAGGCATCGATCAACGTGTGCGAGAATTGCATATTACAAAAGAAATTTCAATTGGTGATTTTGTTTTAACAGGCGGAGAATTAGCGGCTTGTGTTTTAGCAGATTCTATTATAAGATTAATTCCAGGTGTTATAAATGATGAACAATCCGCACTCACAGACAGTTTTCAAGATAATTTATTGTCTCCGCCAATTTTCACCAGACCAGAAGTTTATAAAAATTTAGAAGTCCCTAAAATTTTACTTAGTGGTAATTTTGCAAAAATTGAAGAATGGCGACATGAACAAGCGGTGGAAATAACAAAGAAAAAACGCCCAGATTTATTATCTTAATTTACAATTTAGCAATCTAATTTCTGCATAAATCTTATGGTTAAAAATTTAATATAAAATAAATGACCAACCAAAAAAACGAAGAGCTCATCTTCTTCTACAATGTAGAAAATCTTTTTCCACCAGATCCAAAAACATTGCATATTTTAAATCCTACTAATTCTGGATTAAGAAATTGGGATGAAAAAAGATATGATAACAAAATTGTAAAAATTGCCCACGTTTTAGAATTGGTAAAAGAAGAACATCAAATTTTACCAGCAATTATTGGACTTGCTGAAATTTCTGCAGACTCGGTTTTAAATGATATTATTTCACAACCCATTTTTGAAAATAATTACGCTTTTATTCATTACGATTCTTTGGACGAACGTGGAGTAGATGTTGCGTTGCTTTATGATAAAACAAAATGTAAAATTATGCACTCGGAACCAATTAGTTTTATTTTTGAATTTGAAAATCCAGGAAATTCGAGTTTTGATACAACCAGAGATATTCTATTTTGCAAAGTGAAATTTGATGGAGAAATAATTAATTTTTATGTTGTTCATTTACCATCAAAGCGTGACAAAGATATCAATAAACCCAAACGAGAATATATTTTAAATAAAATTACTGAAAAAATTAAAGAAGAATACGACGATAAACATGAAGCAGTGGTGGTCTTTGGGGATTTTAATGAAAATGCAAACGAAGATTTAATTAATAATTTCCTTTTAAATAATGAAAATGCAGATTTAAAAAATCCGTTTTCTAAACTTTTCTTAAATAAACAATTCTCAACTTTTCATAATACAGATGGACTTTTGTTTGATCAAATTATATTAAGTAAAGATTTTTTCACGACAAATTTTAAATTAAATTTTGAAGAAGCTTTTGTTTTTAATAATTTTAAACTCGCAAGTTGGGATAGAAAATTCCAAAACAGACCATTTAGAACTTATGCCGGAACTCGATATTTAGGAGGTTACAGCGATCATTTCCCGGTTTTGGTTAAACTAAAGATTAATGAATAATATAATTTTTAAATAAAATGCAAATACAAAAATATTTAGATTCCACCTATCTGAAAACACCAGAACAAGCTTCTCTCACTAAAGAAGAAACACTTTCTATTCTTAAAAATTTAGCAGATGAAGCAATTGAAAACGACATTTTTGCGGTGATGATTCGTCCAGATTTTGTGAAAGAAATTAGAAATTACTTAGACAAAAAAAAATCGGAAGTGAAATTGGGAACTGTAATTGGTTTTCCAGAAGGTACCTTTTCCGAAAGTGAAAAAATTGAAGAAGCAAAACAAGCCATTTCAGATGGTGCAGATGAATTGGATTTTGTAATTAATTACGAAAGTTATAAAATCGGAGATATAGATTTAGTGAAAAATGAATTTATAAATTGTACTTCTTTAACTTTAAAAAATAAAAAAATTGCAAAATGGATTATTGAAATTGCAGCTTTAAATGAAGAGCAAATTGTAGATTTATGTGAGAGAATTTCAACTTGGGCGCAAGAGAATTTTAATCAAAATCAACTCGATCAAATTTTTATAAAATCTTCTACAGGTTTTTACAAAACAGAAAATGGGAAACCCAATGGCGCTACTTTTGAAGGAATAAAATTAATGTTGGAAAACTCAAATGGACTTCCTGTAAAAGCTGCAGGAGGCGTAAAAACTTATGAAGATGCAGTTAAAATGATAAATTTAGGAGTAAAAAGAATTGGGACTTCATCGGCAAAAGCTTTATTAAATAAAACTTCTACGAAAGGAAATTATTAAAAAATTAGAGATTCTGAAAAAATATGATAAAGAAAAAAGGCTTCAAAAAGAAGCCTTTATTTATTGTTTTATAATCTGAGTAACTTTCTGTGTGTCGTCACTCATCGTATATTTCATTAAGTATTTCCCAGGTTTTAATCTGTCTAAATTAATTTCTCCCGAATTCTTATTCACATTAAATTGTGCAACTTCTGTTCCTAAAATACTGTAAAAAGTAACCGATTTAATTTTTAAATTAGAGTCTTTAGATTTTAAAATAATAAAATCTTTCGCTGGATTTGGAAAAGCCTGCAAAACACCATCATCGCTTTTTTGTGAAATAGAAGCAACTTCTCGTGCACTTTGTTGAGCATTAATTGAAATGCTAAAACTAAAAGTGGCGAAAAATATAAATAAAAGTAGAGGTTTTTTCATTAATTAATCTATAAATAGAATATTACTACAAATATATACATTAAGAATTGACTTAACAATAGTTTTTTAATTAAAGTATATTTAAATTTGTAAAATATTTTCAAAAAGTATTCCAAAGATGATTATTTATTCTAGAAACAGAAGATTGCGTGTTTCTCAAACGCTCAGAAGTTTAGTTCAAGAAACCGTTCTCACAACAAATGATTTTGTAATGCCCATTTTCGTGATGGAAGGTTCGGGTAAAAAAGAAGCAATTCCTACAATGCCTGGAATTTTTCGGCGAAGTTTAGATTTGACGGTTTTAGAATGTAAAGAACTTTTTTCTTTGGGTATAAAAGCTGTAAATCTTTATATGAAAGTGTCAGAAAATCTAAAAGATAACACGGGAAAAGAGTCGTGGAATTCTAATGGATTAATGCAAAATACAATTAAAGCGATAAAAGATGCCGTTCCAGAAATGGTAATAATGCCCGATGTTGCATTAGATCCCTATTCTATTTTTGGCCACGATGGAATTATTAAAGAAGGCAAAATTGATAATGATTTAACAAATGATGCGCTCGTAAAAATGTCAATTTCTTTAGCAGAAGCAGGTGCAGATATTTTAGCGCCGAGTGATATGATGGACGGAAGAGTTTTAGCAATGAGAACTGCTTTAGAAGAAAATAATTTTACAGATGTTGGAATTTTAAGTTACGCTGCAAAATATGCGAGTTCTTTTTACGGACCTTTCAGAAGTGCTTTAGATAGTGCTCCAGTTGATAATAAAGATATTCCAAAAGATAAAAAAACCTATCAAATGGATTTTCATAATTCACGAGAAGCTTTAGATGAGGTTTATAAAGATATTTCTGAAGGAGCAGATATTATTATGATAAAACCCGGAATGCCTTATTTAGATATTGTTTCCAAAGTTCGTGAAGCGATAGATTTGCCGATTGCAGTTTACAATGTGAGCGGAGAGTATGCAATGCTAAAAGCTGCGGCACAAAATGGTTGGATTGATAATGACAAAGCAATTATCGAAAGTTTAACTTGTATTAAAAGAGCAGGAGCAGATTTAATATTCACTTATGCTGCAAAAGAAGCGGCAGTTTTATTGCAATCTTAAACTTTATATAAATATTTTTTTAGTATCAAAAAATGACATATCTTTATGATATTAAATATTAGTATATGAAAACGGTCTCACTAAAAATTGATAATTCCATTTTTGAAGAATCAGAAAAAATTCTCACAAACATCAATATCTCCAGAAATAGATATATAAATGATGCGATAGAACATTATAACAAAGTTCAAAAAAGAAAATATTTAGAAAAGAGATTGAAAATTGAATCGATTATGATTCGGGAAGATTCCATGAAAATAAATAAAGAATTTGAAAATATTGATTATGCAAATTAATCAATACGAAATTTGGATTGCAGATTTAAATCCACAAATTGGAACGGAATCTGGGAAAACAAGACCTGTTGTAATTATTCAAACTAATTTATTAAATAAAATTTCACATCCTTCTACAATTATTTGTCCCATCACAACAAATATTCAAGCAGATTCTGATATTTTAAGAGTTCATTTGGGAAAAGAAATGGCAAATTTGCACGAAGATTGTGATATTTTAATAGATCAAGTAAGAGCCATTGATAACAAGAGATTAGTAAAGAAAATTGGAGTAATTCCACAAAATCTTGTAAAAAAAATTAAAGAGAATTTGATGATAATATTAGATTTACCTTAAAAACATCAATATTAAATTAAACAAAAAAGACGAAAATTAATTCGTCTTTTTATATAAAATTTTTTTTTATTTTTTAATCAATCCCAATTCTACCAATCTTTCATGTAGAAATTCTCCTGCTGTAATATCTTCATATAATTTCGGATGATCTTTGTCAATGCATTCTGGTAAACAATTTAAAGGCATATCACTTACAGGATGCATAAAAAATGGAACTGAATATCTGGATTTTCCCCACATTTCTCTTGGTGGATTTACCACTTGGTGAATCGTAGATTTTAATTTATTATTCGTTAATCTTGAAAGCATGTCGCCTACGTTTATCATTAATTCATCGGGTTGTGCAATTGCATCAATCCATTCACCATTATGATTTTTTACTTGCAAACCTTTTCCTTGAGCGCCCATTAATAAAGTAATTAAATTAATGTCGCCGTGCGCTGCAGCTCTCACCGCATCTTTTGGCTCGGAAGTAATTGGCGGATAATGAATAGGTCTTAATATAGAATTTCCTTCTTTCGCAAATTTATCAAAATAAAATTCGTCCAAACCAATGTATAAAGCCAAAGCACGTAAAACATAAACGCCAGTTTTTTCTAACATTTGATAAGTTTCTTTTCCAACCGAATTAAATTCTGGCAATTCTGCTACTTCTACATTATCGGGATATTCTTTCGCCCATTTAGAATCTTTATCTACATATTGACCGAAATGCCAAAACTCTTTTAAATCTCCTGTTGATCTACCTTTTGCATGCTCTTTTCCAAAACTAATGTATCCTCTTTGTCCTCCAATTTCCGGAATTTCATATTTTTCTTTGGTTTCTAGAGGTAAATTAAAAAATTGTTTTACTTCTTTATAAAGATTTTCAACTAATTTTTCGTCTAAGAAATGTCCTTTTAATGCTACAAAACCAATGTCTTCATAAGCTTTGCCAATTTCATCTACAAATTTTTGTTTGCGTTTTGGATCTTCAGATAAAAAATCTCTTAAATCTACGCTCGGAATTTTTTCCATAATAATTAGGTTTATTAACAAATTTAAGGATTTTTTTCTTTGCTTAGTCTTAATTTTTAGTTAAATGAAAATATTCACAAAAATAGGCTCACAAAAAATATTATCTTTGTCTTTATGATTTTACGCGGAGAAAATTTAATTAAAGAATACGGTTCCAAAAAAGTAGTAAAAGGCGTTTCTGTAGAAGTGCAACAAGGCGAAATTGTCGGACTTCTCGGTCCAAATGGTGCCGGAAAAACAACTTCTTTTTATATGATTGTTGGACTGGTAAAACCCACTTCTGGAAATGTTTTTTTAGATAATAAAAATATTACCAAAGATGCAATGTATCGTCGTGCACAAAATGGAATTGGATATCTTGCGCAAGAAGCCTCTATTTTTAGAAAATTATCGGTTGAAGATAATATTATGGGCGTTTTAGAACTGACTAAATTATCTAAAAAAGAACAACAACGTAAAACTGATGAACTCATCGAAGAATTTTCTTTGGAACATGTTAGAAAAAACCGTGGAGATTTGCTTTCCGGTGGAGAAAGAAGAAGAACTGAAATTGCGAGATGTTTGGCTACAAGCCCAAATTTTATTTTACTAGATGAACCTTTTGCAGGAGTAGATCCAATTGCGGTAGAAGATATTCAAAAAATTGTGCGCTCTTTAGTTGAAAAAAATATCGGGATTTTAATCACCGATCACAATGTGCAACAGACTTTAGCAATTACTAATAAAACTTATATTATGTTTGAAGGTAGAATTTTGAAAGAAGGATTGCCAGAAGATTTAGCAAATGATCCAGATGTTCGACAAGCGTATCTTGGTGAAAACTTTAAATTCGAAAAAATTTAAATTATTTTTTTAAAATAATTGACTACTTTAAGACTAAACGAATTTATAACTTTACAAAAATGAAAATTTATACTAAAACTGGTGATTCTGGAGAAACTGCACTTTACGGCGGAACACGCGTCTCCAAAGCTTCCGCAAGAGTAGAATGTTATGGAAATATTGATGAACTTAATAGTTTTATTGGTGTTGCAAAAGCGCAAATTTCAGATGAAAATATAATTAATCAATTAAAAAAAATCCAATTTAATTTATTTACACTTGGTTCAGAAGCTTCTACACCAACTGATAAATTAACTTTAGCAAACGGAAATTCTCGATTATCATTAATTATTTCCGATGAAGAAATTGAAGAATTAGAAATTTGGATGGATGAAATGGAAGCAAAATTAGAACCGCTAAAATATTTTATTCTTCCCGGTGGTGGAACTTCTGCAACTGCTTTTCACGTCGCAAGAACAGTTTGCAGGCGCGCAGAAAGAGGTCTGGTTTTTCTAAATGAAACCGAAACTTTACGCCCAGAATTGATCAAATATATCAACAGATTATCAGATTATCTTTTTGTTTTAGCCAGATTTGTTTCAAAATTAAATGGAGAAACTGAAGAATACTGGAATCCGAATAACAGATAAAGTTGTTGTTGTAAAGACGTTAAAACCTTTGATAAAATCTGTTTATAATAATAGTGCCACAACTTTACAACTTTACGAATTAACAACTTTACAACCAACGAAAATTGAAAGCACTTCTTTTTATCAACGGAATTCCACCCAAAAAACTTCCTAAAACAGAAAATTATTCTGTAATATCTTGTACCGACGGCGCATTTCATTATTTAAAAAAAATGAATTTTCCGCTTGAAAAATTAGATATTATTTCTGGTGATTTTGATTCTCATTGCGAAGAGGAAATTCTTCAGCAAACTCAAAATAACGAGATTGAAGTCATTTTTACACCAGATCAAAATAATACTGATTTCCATAAAGCTTTAGAAATTTTAGTCAAGAAAAACATTACAGACGTTGATGTTTTTGGAGGAAGCGGCGGAGAAATGGATCATTTTCTGGGAAATTTAAGTGTGGCTTTTTCATTTAAAAATCATTTAAAAATCACTTTTTATGATGATGATTCTCAATATTTCTTTGCTGATAAAAATTTACTTTTAAACCAAGTAAAAGGAAAAATGATTTCGCTTTATCCCTTTCCACTCGCAGAAAAAATTACTACAAAAGGTTTGCAATGGGAACTCAATAATGAAGATTTAAATATTCTAAAAAGAATAGGAACTCGAAATAGAGCTTTAGAAAATGAAGTGGAAATTAATTTTGAAAGTGGAAATCTAATTATATTTATTCATTATTAATATTTTATTTAAAATGTCTTCGACAAGTTCAGAGAGACATTCCTTAACAATAAATTTTTTAAAAGTGTCACACGGAGCTTTTATAAGTGTTTGTTTTTATTTATATTAAATTAATTTTTAACAGACATTTAAAATAAAAACCCAAATATTTTCACGATTTTTGCAAACATATTACAACTTTTAAAATACGGCATCATAGAATGAAGATTAAATATTCAGAATTAATAGACCAAACTTTATATTTTCCTACAGAAGAATTTAATGTGGAAGAAAATAGTTTAAAATTCCACGATATTCCATTAATGGAAGTCGTCGAAAAGTTTGGAACGCCGCTGAAATTTAATTATTTACCAAAAATTTCTATGAACATCGAGCGCGCAAAAGCTTGGTTTAAAGAAGCAATTGAGAAAAACGACTACAAAAAAGATTACAGATATTGTTATTGCACAAAATCCAGCCAATTTGCATTTGTAGTAGAAGAAGCTCTTAAAAACGATATTTCTTTGGAAACTTCTTCAGCTTATGATATGGATATTGTGAAGTCACTTTTCGACAAAGGAAAATATGGAAAAGATGTAGAAGTTATTTGCAACGGGTTTAAAACCGATGATTATTTAGAAAAAATTTCAGATTTAATTAATAATGGTTTTGAAAATATCATTCCCATTTTAGATAATTATCGCGAACTCGATAAACTTACTGAAAGTATTGATTCTAACTTCAATATTGGAATTAGAATTGCCGCAGAAGAAGAACCGAAATTTGAGTTTTACACTTCCAGATTAGGAATTGGTTATAAAGATATTATTCCATATTACAGCCAAAAAATTGCAGAACATCCCAATGCGAGATTGAAAATGTTACACTTTTTTATTAATACAGGAATTAAAGACACGGCTTATTATTGGAATGAACTTTACAAATGTTTAAGAGTTTACGCCCGTTTGAAAAAAATTGCGCCAGAAGTTGATTCTCTCAATATTGGTGGTGGATTTCCTATAAAAACTTCTCTTAATTTCGATTACGATTATCAATATATGGTAAACGAAATTGTATCTCAAATTAAGAAATTTTGTGAAGAAGAAGGTGTAGAAGAACCAAATATTTACACAGAATTCGGAAGTTTTACAGTAGGTGAAAGTGGTGGTCATTTGTACAAAATTATTTCTCAAAAACGGCAAAATGATAGAGAAAAGTGGAATATGATTGATTCTTCTTTTATGACAACTTTACCCGACACATGGGCGATTTCACGTCATTTTATAATGTTGCCTTTAAACAGATGGGAAGATACTTACGAACGCGTTTTCCTTGGAGGATTAACTTGTGATTCAGACGATTATTACAATTCTGAACAACACACAAACGCAATTTATTTGCCTGTTTTTTCAGACACAAAACCACTTTACATAGGTTTTTTCAACACCGGCGCATACCAAGAAACAATCGGTGGTTACGGCGGAGTTCACCATTGTTTGATGCCGCAACCGAAACATATTTTAATCGATAAAGACGAAGAAGGAAATTTCACTTATAAAGTGTTCCGAGAAGAGCAAAAAGCAGAAGATGTTTTGAAAATTTTGGGATATTAATTTTTAAGAGCAATAAGATTTTCGCTCCTTTGAATTTTTTACCCGCATTCCACTATATCTTTTCCATTTTTTTAAAAAAAAATAAAAAAGGATGCCGTTTCATTCGGGGCTAAAAGTCTGCGCATTTTATTTTTCGAACGGAAGGAAATCGTGTAATTTTATTTTTTATCGAAAAATTCTCTTACTGAAACGAACTCTTACTTTGTCAAACTTTTTTGCGAAGTGATTGTACTTTGACAATGTTTTAACTAAATCAAAGTCATTTAAAATTGAATAGAAACTGAAATCAATTTTTTATCTTTGTAATCAAAAATTTACAAACAAAAATCCAAAATTCAAATGCAAACCTACGCCGGAATTCCAGAAGAAAATGCCACACTTGAAAACTCGAAAGTAATGCTCGTAACTGTTCCTTATGACGGAACTTCAACTTGGGGAAAAGGTGCAGATAAAGGCCCAGAATTGTTTCTGGACGCTTCAGAAAATATGGAATTGTATGATATTGAAACTTCCACAGAGCCTTATTTAGAAGGCATTTTTTTAGCAGGAGAAATTTCTGAGAAATCTTCACCTGAAGCAATGACAGAAGCAGTTTATAGTAAAACGAAAGAATTATTAGAAAATGATGGAAAATTATTTACGCTTTTTGGCGGAGAACATTCTGTTTCAATCGGTTCGATAAGAGCAGTTGGAGAAAAATTTGAAAATTTAACGGTTTTGCAATTAGATGCGCATACAGATTTGCGTCCAGATTTCCATGGTTCTACTTCCAATCACGCTTGCGCGGTTTTTGAAGCGAGCCAAAAACATAATTTAGTGCAAGTTGGAATTCGTTCTTGCGACATTGAAGAAATGAAATATGTAAATAAAGAACAATGTTTTTGGGCACATGAAATTGCAAAAAAAGAAAATTGGATTGATGATGTTTTAGAAAAAGTTTCGGGAAATGTTTATATCACAATAGATTTAGATGCGTTTGATCCCTCAATTTGTCCTTCAACTGGAACTCCAGAACCAGGCGGTTTGCTATGGTATCCAACTTTAGAATTACTTAGAAAAGTTTTTCTGAAATGCAATGTCGTTGCTTTTGATATTGTAGAATTAATGGATTCTCCAATGCCAAAACCGAGCGCTTTTGTTGCCGCCAAATTATATTATAAAATGTTGGCTTATTATCATATTGCGAAATATTAATTTTTATTAATAATATTTACATTTAATCAAAAGAAATCCCGAAAGTTAACTTCCGGGATTTAATTTTATAAAATTTAGAAAAATTTTATGCTTGCAAATATCTTGAATAAGCATAACCTTCTTCACCATCCGCAGTTTTTACTTTCCACCAATCATTAGAAGTTTGCTCTACTAAAGTTACAGTTTCGCCTTTTGCAGCTTTTCCTACAATTGCTGCTTCTGTGTTTGCTTCTTGACGAATATTTAAATTAGAACTATCTGTTGCGACAATTAATGAAGCGCCTGCTTTTAAACCAGCAACTTGAACATCTAAATTAATATCTGATGCAGAATAAGTGGTGTCAATTGTTCCTAAAGCATTCCAAACTGCATCTTTTGCGGCAGAATTTGTAGCATTTCCTGAAACATATAAAATTCCATCTTGCTCATTAATCTTTAAATCTGAAATCCCTGCAGTTTGAGCCGCAGAAATTACATTTGCGTATTTATCTTGTAATGTACTCATTTTTAATTATTTTACGGTGTAATTATAATTTACTTTTCCCACTTTTAAAGCGTCTACAGACATTTTTATTTTTCGAGCTTGTATTTGGGAAACATTTCCTGTAAGTGTTAATTCTCCGTTAATTACTTCAGCTTTCACACTTGGGAAATCTTTTAGCGCATCGGTTACTTTTTGCATATTTGCCGGATCTACCGCATTTACAGTAACAGCTGGAGTTGCAGGAGCGGGAGTTGTCATATCCATTACATCTTTAATTCCAGGTATTGCTTTAAGAGAAGCAATCATATTATCTTTTGAAGCTTGATCTGCGAAAGTTCCACTTAAATGAGCCGTTCCATCGATTACTTCTACACTTGCATTTGGATTAGCTGTAACTACAGTTGTCGCTTGTGTTTGTAATTCTGCATCGTTTACTTTTTTCTTGCAAGAAATGCTTACAAATGAAACAGTTAAAGCTAAAGCAGCTATAGAAATTATTTTTTTCATATTTAAACTTTTTATTAAAATTAAGTATTATTGAACTCAAATTTAAATGAAATATGTTGGGTAAAAAATAAAATAATTATAAAGTTTTCTTAAAATCTTTTTGTTGTAGAAAAATTAGAATTACATATTAGATGTATAATTAGATTAAAAAAAATATCTTTGTGAAAACTGAAATTAAAAATAATCTAATGAAAGGTCAAAATAAACTTTTTTTTGCAATCATAATTGCTTTAATCTTAGGTGTAATAATGGGTGGAATTGTCCATTTAAAATTCCCGGAAAGTTCTACCGGTTTTTCCAATAATATAAAATTACTCGGCACTATTTTCATCAGGTTAGTTCAGATGATAATTGCACCTTTGGTTTTCACAACATTAGTTGTAGGAATTGCGAAAATGAGCGATATTAAAATGATTGGTAGAGTGGGAACGAAAGCGATGTTATGGTTTATTACCGCTTCTTTGGCTTCACTTTTTATTGGTTTAATTTTAGTTAATTGGTTAGAACCAGGTCATGTTACTCAATTACCAATTCAAGATGTTTCTTCTGCAGATGAATTATTAAAATCTAGCAAAGGTTTTTCATTAGGAGATTTTGTAAATCACGTTATTCCTAAAAGTTTATTTGAAGCTTTTGCTCAAAATGAAGTATTACAAATCGTTGTTTTTTCTGTAATGTTTGGAATTGCTTTGGCAAATATGGGCGAAGAATACGCAAAACCAATTGTAAAAGCTTTAGATATTTGTGCACACGCCATTTTAAAAATGGTGGGTTATATTATGTGGTTTGCTCCACTTGGCGTTTTAGGCGCAATTGCAGCAGTTGTCGCAACTAACGGGTTTGATATTTTTAAAGTTTATGCCATTTATCTCAGAGATTTTTTCTTTGCTCTTGGTATTTTATGGTTGCTTTTATGCGTTGTAGGTTATTTAATTTTAGGAAATCGTTTATTTGAATTACTAAAACGAATAAAAGAACCATTATTAATCGCCTTTTCTACTACAAGTTCAGAAGCAGTTTTCCCGAAATTAGTTGAAGAGTTAGAAAGATTTGGCTGTAATAATAGAATTGTGTCATTTATTTTACCGCTTGGTTATTCATTTAATTTGGATGGAAGTATGATGTATATGACTTTTGCGTCAATTTTCATCGCTCAGATTTATGGAATTGATATGACAATTGGTCAACAAGTAACAATGCTTTTAGTTTTAATGTTAACTTCAAAAGGAATTGCAGGAGTTCCGCGAGCAAGTTTGGTAATTATTGTCGCAACTTGCACTATGTTTGGAATTCCAGCAGAAGGAATTGCATTAATTTTACCCATTGATCATTTTTGCGATATGGGAAGAAGTATGACGAACGTTTTAGGAAATGCACTTGCAACTTCTGCAGTCTCGAAATGGGAAGGACAATTAGAAAATCATGGCGGAGATTTATAATTTTTCAATAATTTTCTTTTTATATTAATTTGAAAATAGATAAAAGAAATTTCCACGATTTGCTGTTTTTAATCATTCTAAATTCAAATAAATATTCTGTAAATTTGTAGTGCAAAAAAATAGTACAGATTTATGTTATCTAAAGAAAGAATTCAATCATTTTTAAAAGAAATTGAAGTAGAAGATTTGGTTCATAATTTTCAAATTATGGGAGATCAAGTTTATATAGATATGACGGCGCATTCACCTGCAATGCACGAAAAGAAAAAATTAGAAGTTGCTATGAAGCAGGCTTTCGCCAGTGAATTTGGTGAAAAAATAGAAGTGAAATTAAAAATTGCTTCTCCAGAACCCACAGAAGTTCAAAAAAATCAAATTAAAGGAAAAGCAATTCCTGGAATTCAAAATATAATCGCTGTTGCTTCTGGGAAAGGTGGCGTTGGAAAATCTACTGTTACTGCAAATTTAGCAGTTACTTTAGCTCAAATGGGTTTTAAAGTTGGTGTTTTAGATGCGGATATTTATGGACCTTCAATTCCCACAATGCTTGATACAGAAGGCGCAAAACCACTTTCTGTGGAACAAAACGGTAGAACTTTAATGCAGCCTATAGAAAATTATGGCGTTAAAATGTTGTCTATAGGATATTTTTCTGGAGCCAATCAAGCTGTAGTTTGGCGTGGTCCAATGGCGAGTAAAGCTTTAAACCAAATGATTCGTGACGCTGCGTGGGGAGAATTAGATTTTCTTTTAATTGATTTACCTCCCGGAACTGGCGATATCCATTTATCAATCATTCAAGAAGTTCCAGTAACAGGAGCTGTAATTGTAAGTACGCCGCAACACGTTGCTTTAGCTGATGTGAAAAAAGGAATCGGAATGTTTACTATGGAAAGTATTAATATCCCAGTTTTAGGTTTAATAGAAAATATGGCGTATTTTACACCAGAAGAATTACCAGAAAATAAATATTATATTTTTGGCAGACAAGGCGCACAATTTATGGCTCAAGATTTAGATATTCCAGTTTTAGGAGAAATTCCTTTAGTGCAAAGTCTTAGAGAGTCCGGTGATGTTGGAAGACCCGTGGCTTTGCAAGAAGATTCTATTTTAGCTGAAGTTTTTAAGAAAACTGCACAAAATATGATTGAAAGTTTGGTAGAAAGAAATACTAATTTACCACCGACAGAAGCCGTGAAAATTACAACAATGGCTGGTTGTTCCTCAAAAAAATAAAAAATGCCACAGGAAAAAATTTATACAGATTTAGTAACCAAAGTTTTAAACGCTTTAGAAAGTATCCGTCCTTTTCTAAACAGAGACGGCGGTGATATTGAATTGGTAAATGTTGAAAATAATATTGTTACTGTAAAACTTTTAGGAAATTGCGGGCAATGCTCAATGAGTCTTTCTACAATGAAATTTGGCGTGGAACATAAGATTAAAGAATATGCTCCAGAAATAACGGAAGTCATTAGTATCGCATAAAATATCAAATCCTTTTATTAATTTAAAAGGATTTTTTTGTCATTCAGAGCAGAACATAGTGAAGCGAAGAATCTGTTTAAAATAATTATTCCACTATTTTTTTACTTTATTTTATCTTTGGGATACTAATATTAACAAATTCTTCATTCAACAGAAATAATTTTACTTTTAAAAATCTTCTCTTTTTCAAAAATAAATTGCGCTACAATTTCCGCCCAAAGTTGATATGATATTTTTGAAGGATGAATTCCATCGCTGAAAAGTTCTTCAAGTTTTAAATCTAAATTTAGTTTTTCCTTCCAAATACTAAATGTAATAATTTCTGGATCAAAATAAACCAAACTTTCTTTTGAAGCGATTTCTATCATTCGCTTTTGTAAACTTTTCACCCACTTAATCATTAGTTTTTTAAGTTTCGGTGTTAAAGCAGGGAAATCTTCAACTGCTGGAAAATTAATGAAAACCAAAGGCGTTTTAGGAAATTTTTGTTTTAATTTTTTAATTAATTCTTTTACATATTTTTCAAAATTTTCTGGATGTGTCAGTTCAAAAGCATCATTTCCACCAATGCCGATGAAGATGAAATCTGCATTTTGATTAGGAATTTCTAAAATAATTTCTGTGGCAATTTTTTTCACATTAAAACCACTTTTTGCGAAAACTTTCCAACGCACATTTTTATTTAATTTTTCTGCTAAAATTTTTGAAAGTGCGCCACTAAAACCTTCAGAATTAGTTTTCACACCAACGCCAGAAATGGTGCTTTCTCCAATAAATAGAACATCTAAAAACTCTTTTTTGCCATTGATAATTTCACCTTTTAAGTCAGGTGCATTTTTCATCTCGGGCAAAGTTTTGCGAATGTTTTTACTTTCTAAATAAAGCCTCGGAAGTTCAGGAATTATGGGTAAATAATGTTTTATTTTATGAAGATTGAGCATTTCAATTTCGAAAGAATTATAATTTTAAAAATATAAATTTAAAACTTTAAAATATTCTTTTTTAAAAAACCATTATGCGTAAACCATCAAATTATAATATTATTGAATTCTTTTTAGAAACTTCTGAATAAATATTTTTAATCAATCCATCTGCAACAGAAATTTTGGGTACATAAATTTTATTAATTTTCGCCCATTGCATCACATTATTAAAAATTTTCAAAGCTGGAACAATCACATCTGCGCGATCTTCACGAAAATTAAATTTTTTCATTCTCGCTTGAACGCTTAGATCAGAAAGTTCTGTGTAATAATTTTTTAAGTAAGAAGTTGCCATTGGTTTTCCTTCTTTGGTTTTGCTCATAGAGAAAATTTTATTGATATTTCCACCCGAACCAATTGCATTTATTGGTTTTTCACTTTTAATATTTTTACAAATTTCATCTTTCATTTCCATCCACATTTCTTTGGTTACCAAATCATTTAATAAGCGAATTGTTCCAATATTAAAAGATTTTTCAAATACCATTTTCCCATTTTCAAAAAAGGTAATTTCAGTAGATCCGCCGCCGACATCGATATAAAGATAGGAGGTTTTTTGGTCCAAATTCTCTGCGATGTGATTTTCAAAAACCAAACCAGCTTCTTCGTCACCCGAAATTATTTCGATATTGATTCCGCTTTCTTTTTTTACTTTTTTTAAAATTTCTTTGCCATTTTTTGCGTCTCTCATGGCACTTGTTGCACATGCTCTGAAATGATCTACTTTATAAATTTTCATTAAATCGCTGAAGATTTTCATGGTTTTTAAAGTCATATCTTCACGCTCTTCCCCAATTTTCCCTGTGGAGAAAACATCCATTCCCAAACGAAGCGGAATTCTCAGTAAATTCATTTTTACAAATTCTGCTGGTTTTTTTTCATCTTCAAAAACTTCATTAATAAGCAATCTTGCAGCGTTACTTCCAATATCTATTGCAGCTATTTTCATCTAATTAATATATTTTATTTTTTAAATAATGGTAAGTTTCTATTTGTGAGCGGAAATGTGGCGCATCATTTTTTACGTACTTATTTTTTAATTTATTGTCTAAAATCCGTGCTTTTACATTATCTTTTAGCTGAATTTCCAAAATATCTTTCAATTCTTTTTTAAGATTTTTTTGGTTGATTTTAACTGCCGCTTCAATTCTGTAATCTAAATTTCTTGTCATAAAATCTGCCGAAGAAATGTAAATATCTTCTGCGCCTTTATTGTAAAAATAAATCACTCTTGCGTGTTCCAAATATTCATCAACAATAGAAATACTGTTTATTTTTTCTTTAAAACTTTTCTGATTTATTGCACAATAAATACCACGAACAATCATTTTTATGACAACTCCAACCTCTGCAGCATCATATAATTTTAAAATTAATTCTCTATCACTCAAAGAATTGACTTTAATAATAATTTCTGCTTTTCTACCGTTTTTCGCTTCGTTTATTTCTGTATCAATTTTTTCTAAAAATTTGTTGCGCATAAAAGTAGGACAAACCAATAATTGTTGACAACTTTTCAGTACAGTTTCTGGATTTAATTTGGGTTTATTTAATAGATTAAAAACTTTGTTAATGTCTGCCATTATTTTTCTATCCGAAGTCATCAGTAAATGGTCACCATAAATTTTAGCCGTTTTCTCATTAAAATTTCCCGTAGAAACAAAGCCAAATTGTAAGGTTTTATTTTGAACTCTTTTTTTAATAACACAAAGTTTTGCGTGAATTTTTTTATTTGGAATTCCTACGAGAACTTTCACGCCTTCTAATTCCAGTCTTTCTTTCCAAAATAAATTGGCTTCTTCATCAAATCTGGCGCGAAGTTCAATCATCACTGTAACTTCTTTTCCATTTCTCACCGCATTGATTAAAGCATTTATTATTTTAGAATTACTCGCCAATCTGTAAGCAGTGATTCCAATTGATTTTACATCCGGATCCATCGCCGCTTCTCGCAGTAAATCTATCACGGGAACAAAACTGTGATAGGGAAAACTGAGTAAAATATCTTCTTTTAAAACAACGTCCATTACACGTTTTTTCTTAAATTTTGGATGTAAAAAAGAGGTGCGTTCAAGAGGTGTTTTTTCGTTTTCAAAAACGTCAGGAAATTCCATAAAATGTTTGAAATTATGAATTTTATCTCCTGGAATAATGCTGTCTTTTTTACTTAAATTTAATTTCTTAATTAAAAATTCTAAAAGATTTTTATCCATTTCCCGGTCGAAAACTAAGCGTGTCGGTTTTCCTTTTCGCCGATTTTTTATGCCTTTTTCAATTTTTGCAGCAAGCGTGGTTTTGATATCATTATCCAAATCAAATTCTGCGTCTTTGGTTACTTTAAAAGCATGTGCCGAAAAATTATCATATCCAAAATATGAAAATATGTGGGGTAAATTATAAATAATCACATCTTCTAAAAGCATCACATTTTTTTCATTTTCTACCGAAGGTAAAAGCACGAAACGCCCCAATTGTCGAGAAGGAATTTCTATAATGGCGAAATTTTCAGAATTTTTATCCGATTTCTTCTTCATAGAAACACCGAGATATAAACTTTTATCTCTTAAATAAGGCATTTTTGTGTTTTCGTGAAGAAGAATTGGAATGACATTGGATTCTACTTCTTCATCAAAATAATTGATGATAAATTCTTTTTGTGTTGCATTTAAATTTTTGGGAATTTTAATGAAAATGTTTTTAGAATTCATTTCCGTTTGAATTTTATCCCAAGTTTCGCTGAAATTTTGTTGCTGTTTTAAGACAATGTCATTTATTTTTGATAAAATTTTTGAAGGATTTTGAAAGAAAGATTCTGAGAAAACTTTCTCTTTAAAATCCATCGCTCTTTTTAAACCCGCAACTCTTACGCGAAAAAATTCATCTAAATTATTAGAAAAAATTCCCAGAAAACGAATACGAAGTTGAAGCGGCACACTTTCATCCATCGCTTCTTGCAAAACGCGCTCGTTGAAAGCGAGCCAAGTAATATCTCGTGGATTGAATTGATGCGACATAGAATTTAATTTATCTCAAAATTAATGATTAAAAAATAGAAAACTGAATTAAAACACTATTAATAATAAAGGTATAATTTTAAAATTCTGTAAATTTGAACAAAGAGTAATTATGGGATTTATAATTGATAGAGAATTTTATACTGAAAGTGAAGCTATTGAGAAAGAATATACAAAAGGTGAAAAAATAATTGAAGAAGGAAATAATGCGCCCTATTTTTTTTATCTTTTAGAAGGAGAATTGACGGTTTTTAATTTTTCTGAAGATGGCAAAGAATTTATACAACATAAAATAATACCAGGAAATTTTTTTGGTGAACCCGCTGTTTTACTGGAAAAAACTTTTCCGGGAACGATAGAAGTTCATTCTGAAGCTGCGACGATTTTAAAAATTGAAAATAAAAAATTCATAAGTTATCTTTTAAATCATCCGCATCAAATGTTGGAATTTACAAAGTCGATAGCTCGCAAAGCAATCATCAAAACAGATAATTTAAAAAATATGATTTTCCTTAATCCGGAAGATCGGTTGATGAAAAATTTTGTAGAATTTAAAAAAGCTAATGGAAATGGAGAGCAAAAAATTCTTATAAAAATGACGCGACAAGAACTGGCAAATTTAACAGGACTTCGAATAGAAACTGTAATTAGAACAATTAAAAAAATGGAAAAAGAAGAAAAATTAACTATTAAAAGAGGGAAAATCTATTTTTAATGTGACCGCAATCATAGTCTATTTTTCTTTCAATTTTTAAATTTGCACTTATGAAAACAATTTCTTTTTGGCTTAAATTCTCAATTTTCAATTTATTTTTAGTTTCTCTTTTAGGTGTTTTGATGCGCTATAAGATTGCATTTTCTTTTCCCATTTTAGACCAAAAACATATGCAAGAAGCGCATTCGCATTTTGCTTTTTACGGTTGGGTTACAACGGTTTTATATGCATTTTTACTGCAATATTTACAAAAAAATAAAATTGGAATAAAAAGTTCAAAATATTATTATCTCATTTTAGCAAATATTATTTCTGCTTTTGGGATGATGATTACGTTTATTTATGGCGGTTACTTTTGGCTTTCAATTGCTTTTTCTACCACAGCTTTATTAGGAAGTTTTGTGTATTTATACTTTTTTTACAAAGACAGCAAAACGATAAAAGAAACTTCGAAAATGTGGTTTTTAGGCGCTTTGTTTTTTGCTTTTATTTCCAGTGCGGGAGTTTTTAATTTGGCTTATATGAATGCGACGCAAACTGTTACTCAAACTAAATATCTTGCATCACTTTACTATTATTTGCATTTTCAATACAATGGTTTTTTTATTTTTAGTTGTATTGGTTTACTGCTTTATTCTTTGAAAAAAGTAAATGTAAAATTTTCAATCACACAAAATAAACTTGTTTTTTGGCTGAGTTTTATAGGTTGTCTAATTGGTTATGGTCTTTCAGTTTTGTATTTAGATTTACCTAAATTTATATTTGTCATTATTTTTATTGGAAGTTTGGCGCAAACTTGGGCTGCAATTTTAATTGCAATTTTAGTTTGGAAAAACTGGGAAAGTTTAAAAATAAATTGGACACCATTGCAAAGATTTATTTTGATTTTTGCTGGTTTTAGTTTTTTAGCGAAAATTTTATTACAGCTTTTTTCTAATATTCCTGCTTTAAATCAGTTTGCATTTGGTTATAGAAATGTTGTAATTGCCTATCTTCATTTGGTTTTGCTCTGTTGTATTTCGTCCTTTTTAGTTGGACAAATTTATACTTCGGGATATTTTAAAGCAAATAAAAATTTAATTTTAGGAATTAAAATTTTTCTCATAGGGATTTTTCTTAATGAATTTGTTTTAGGTTTAATGGGCGTTTTTTCTATTTATTACATTTCAGTTCCTTATTCACCCGAAATTTTAGTAGTCGTTTCTGCATTGGTTATGAGTGGATTGGCTTTAATGTGGACTAATCTTAAAATTAATAAAGACAAAAAACTTCTTGAGTAAATTTGAAAATTTATTTTTCCGGTATAGTTTGAAACTTGAAAGAAGCGTGACAGGAAGTACAATTATTTAAAATTGAAGTCACTTGTTTTTGGGCTTCTTGTTGTTTGTAATTTTCGCGAGCCATTTTTGCAATTTCATCAAATTTTGCGTGCGTTCCTAAACCTAAAGATTTGAAACTTAATGGTAAAGTTTTCATTAAACCTGCAGGTGCTTCGTGTACAATTCCTGTTCCAGATTTTTCTCCTGCAGCAATAATATTTTTTGGATTATTATCCAAAATTCCTTGGTTTATATCACGTATACTTTCCAAAAAACCGCGCATTTCTGCCAAAACAAATTCTCTATTTTCTGGTGTAATATTTATAGAAGTTCTTGAGTCTTTGGTCTTTACAACATCTCCTTTTAATACAAAAAAGTAAACAAGTACGATATTAAAAATTAGTGAAATAATTAAAAGTAAAATGGTTATTTTTTTCATAATTTTTTAAAAATTTTTATAAATAAAAAACCCACCAAGAAATATTTATATTGGTAGGTTTTAAAGTAATATTAAAAGGTTTTTTTATTTATTTAGCGCCGTCAATTTGTCTCATATATTCTAAAATTTCACGCGCTTCATTATCTGCTAAATTTTGATTTGGCATTCTAACCAAACATAATTCAAGTTGTTTTTTCAATTCTGGATCTACATCAATCATTGGATCTGGATTAGTAATAAAATTCATAATCCATGCTGCAGGATGTCTTTTAGTAATTCCTTTCCAACCTGGTCCAACTAATTTTTCATCGGTAGGTTTGTGACAAGAAGTACATTTTACTTCTGCAATTGCTTTTCCTGCTGCAGCCATTTTAGGATCAAAAGATGAAACATCCACATTTTCGTGTTTGCCTAAACCTCTATTCGGATCATAATTTCCTGCGTCTGCAGTTGTAGGAGGCGTATTTACGGTTGCTTCCGGAGTTGTGCTTTCTGTTTTAGTAGCTGTTTCTGTTGTCTCATCAGTTTTTTTGTCACCGCCGCAAGACATGAGCATCATTGCTACAGTTGCAAATGAAAGAAATTTAATCTTGTTCATAATGTTATAATTTTAGTTAAATATTTATTTTTTCTATTATCAAAGATAGTTTAAATTTATAAAATTATTTTATGATTGCAGTCATAAGAAAATGATGTATATTAGTAAGAAATTTGAAAAAAATTAAAAAGTAATGAAAAATGTCTTAGTAGCGAGCCTTTTAGTTTTAAGCCTAATGTCTTGTAATAAATCAGTGAAGGATTCAAAAATTGAAAGCAATGTAATGTTACCAGAACCTACACAACAAACCAGTGAAGCAAAAGGAACCGATGAAGGTTTAGCTTTAATAGAAGGAGCCGATTGTTTAACTTGTCATAAAATGGACACAAAATTAGTTGGTCCATCATATAAAGAAGTGGCAGCAAAGTACGAACCAACAGATGCAAATATGGATATGCTTGCTGATAAAATAATTGCTGGAGGTAAAGGAAATTGGGGTGAAATTCCGATGTCACCACACGTTGGAATGAGCAAAGAAACTGCTAAAAAAATGGTAAAATATATTCTTACTCTTAAATAAATTAAATATTAAATTTTGTTTGTTTTGAACTGCTTCTCTTTTAGTGAAGCAGTTTTTTACTGATTTTTTTAATTTTTTTTCTAATATATGTCTAAAAGAAATGTCAAAATGGCATAAAAATTTCTGTGGTATAAAAGTTGAGAATTGCTACTTGTAAAATTTAGTATAACATTTAAAATAAAAAATAATGAGTAAGATAATCGGAATTGATTTAGGAACTACAAACTCTTGCGTTGCAGTAATGGAAGGTAAAGATCCCGTTGTAATTCCTAATGCAGAAGGTAAAAGAACAACACCATCTATTGTTGGTTTTGTAGAAGACGGAGAAAGAAAAGTAGGTGATCCTGCAAAAAGACAAGCTGTTACAAACCCAACAAAAACGGTTTTTTCTATAAAAAGATTTATGGGAACTCACTTTTCAGATGATGCAACCGAAGTTTCTAGAGTACCTTATGACGTTGTAAAAGGTGCAAACGACACAGTAAAAGTAAAAATAGAAGACAGAGAATATACGCCCCAAGAAATTTCTGCAATGATTTTGCAAAAAATGAAAAAAACAGCAGAAGATTATCTTGGTCAAGAAGTTACAAGAGCAGTAATTACTGTTCCAGCGTATTTCAATGACGCACAAAGACAAGCCACAAAAGAAGCGGGAGAAATTGCAGGTTTAAAAGTAGAAAGAATTATTAATGAGCCAACTGCAGCAGCTTTAGCTTATGGTTTAGATAAATCTCACAAAGATCAAAAAATTGCAGTTTACGATTTAGGAGGAGGTACATTTGATATTTCTATCCTAGATTTAGGTGATGGCGTTTTTGAAGTTTTATCTACAAATGGAGATACACATTTAGGTGGTGATGATTTTGATGATGTAATTATCAATTGGATGGCGGATGAATTTAATAAAGAAGAAGGGGTGGATTTGAAAAAAGATCCTATCGCGCTTCAAAGATTAAAAGAAGCAGCAGAAAAAGCAAAAATTGAATTGTCATCATCTTCACAAACAGAGATTAATTTACCCTACGTTACAGCAACCGCTTCTGGACCGAAACACATGGTGGAAACTTTAACAAGAGCAAAATTTGAACAATTGTCTTCAGATTTAGTAAAACGTTCAATGGATCCTGTAGCAAAAGCATTGAAAGATGCGGGACTTTCAGTTTCTGATATTGATGAAGTAATTTTAGTTGGAGGTTCTACAAGAATCCCAATTATTCAGGATGAAGTAGAAAAATTCTTTGGAAAAAAACCATCAAAAGGAGTTAATCCAGATGAGGTTGTAGCTTTAGGAGCGGCAATTCAAGGTGGTGTTTTAACAGGTGATGTAAAAGACGTTTTATTGTTAGACGTTACACCTTTATCTTTAGGAATTGAAACAATGGGTTCAGTTTTCACAAAATTAATTGAAGCAAATACTACCATTCCTACTAAAAAATCTGAAACTTTCTCTACGGCAAGTGATAATCAACCAGCTGTTTCTATTAGAGTTGGACAAGGTGAGAGACCAATGTTTAATGACAATAAAGAAATTGGAAGATTTGATTTATCGGATATTCCACCTGCTCCAAGAGGTGTTCCACAAATTGAAGTGACTTTTGATATTGATGCGAACGGAATTCTAAATGTTTCTGCAAAAGATAAAGGAACAGGAAAAGAACAAGCAATTAAAATTCAAGCTTCTTCAGGTTTATCCGAAGCGGAAATTGAAAGAATGAAAAAAGAAGCACAAGAAAACTCCGCTGCAGATGCTAAGAAAAAAGAAGAAGTAGAAGTTTTAAATAAAGCAGATGGATTGATTTTCCAAACAGAAAAACAATTAAAAGAATATGGTGATAAATTATCTGCCGACAAAAAATCTGCAATAGAAAGCGCACATGCAGAATTGAAAACTGCTTATGAAAGCAAAGATGTAGATGCAATTAAAACTAAAACCGAAGCTTTAGATGCAGCTTGGATGGCGGCTTCAGAAGAAATGTATGCTCAAGGACAAGGACAACCAGGAGCTGAACAAGCACAAGGAAATCCGGAAGGAAATTCTGGTACAGAAGATGTTCAAGATGCAGATTTTGAAGAGGTGAAATAAATGACAATTATCATCGACTAATATCGATAGAAATAAATTAGTAAATCGCTGTAAATGTAATGTTTGCAGCGATTTTTTTTTGTTTTCACATTTTTCAATTATACTTGATTTTACTCGATTTTTATTGTATTTTTGTATCATATTTGTACCGCATCTTAATGACGGACAATGTGGTTCTTATTGTATCTTAAATGTACTAATGTGTATTTTTAATTTTAAAAATAAATGAATGATGGGCTTCAGTAATCTTAAAATACCAAAACTTTGTGAATTTTGTGAGAAGCCATTTGAAGCAAAAACAGTTGCCACGAGATTTTGCAGTAAGTATTGCTCTGAAAAATTGGGAAAACGGCAAAAACAGTTGGCAAAAGAAATCGAAGCAAAAAATACACTGTTAGAAAACTCGGTTTCTAAAATTGCTGAATTGCAAACACGACCATATATATCTGTGAGCGAAGCGGAAATGCTTTTTGGAATTTCAAAAAATACGATTCATAGATTAATTAAAAATAAAAAAATACCTTCAATCAATTTAGGAGAGCGACTTACTCGTGTAAGCAAAGTAGATATAGAAAAAATGTTTACTACAGTTGAAATACCAGATAAATCTAAAGATATACCTGAGAAACCCAATTTTGAAGTTGGTAATTGTTATACAATTTCCGAAATTAGTTCAAAATTCCATGCTGATCCTGCAACAGTAAATAGAGTAATTAAAAGAAACAAAATTCCCACAAAACAAGTTGGAAGTTTCGTGTATGTGCCTAAAAATTTAATTGATAAAATATTTGCAGGAAAATGAAAGAGCTATTAAAAACCAAAGTTACAGTAAGGCTTCGAAAAGCCGAATTCCGAAAAGAATGGTTTATTTATTTGGAAAGCTATCCCGTTATGATTTCTGGAAAAAAAGATGTTCAAAGAATTCGAGAATATTTGAATCGTAGTGTCACAACTGTAGATTTTGATAAGAAAAGACCTGCAAGAACAACCCAAGAATCCATTTCATTTAAACCTAAAAGAGATGACAATGGTATTATCGTTTGCAAAAGTGAAAGCGACCGAGAAACTATGCTTTACGCAGATTCTATGAGGAAATTGAGACAGCGGGAATATGATAATTTTGAACTTTACAACGAGCTTGATTTAATTCAAGTGGAACAGAAAGAAAAATCACAAGAAAATTTTGTAAAATATTTTGAGTTGCTCGTCAAAAAGCGACACAAAAATAATTCCGAATCCATTCAAGTAAATTGGTATCGGTCGATAGAATTTCTAAAAGAATTTGGTGGCGAAACAATCGAGTTCTCCCGAATTGACACGAAGTTTTGCGAAAATTTTAAATCATATTTGTTGACTGCAAAAAGTGGAGGAACCAATGAAGGCAATATTTCTCAGAACACCGCTTCAACCTATTTTTCTGTTTTTAAAGCTGCATTAAAACAAGCTTTTATTGATGGATATTTTACAACTGATATTTCAGGTAAAATAAAAGGAATTCCCCACGAAGAATCGAGAAGAGAATATTTAACGCTAGAAGAACTCAATATTTTAGCCGAAACACCCTGCAAAATTGATGTGTTAAAACGTGCAGCACTTTTTTCGGCATTGACGGGTTTGCGACATTCTGATATTCAAAAATTGAAATGGAGCGAAATAAGTATTGAAAACGATCAGCCAAGGATCAATTTCACGCAAAAAAAGACAAAAGGTGTAGAGTATATGCCGATTTCGCAACAAGCATTACAGCTTTGTGGCGAAATTGATTTGCCGAATGAATTGGTTTTTAAACATTTAACAGATCCTTCTTGGATTTCTCGTCCATTAAAAATATGGATTGAAAGTGCAGGAATCACAAAAAAAATAACTTTTCACAATTTCAGACATACTTTTGCAACGCTTCAACTTTCGAGTGGAACTGATATTTATACAGTAAGTAAAATGCTTGGACATACAAATGTGAAAACCACGCAAGTTTATGCAAAAGTTGTTGATGAAAAGAAAAATGTAGCGGCAGAAGCTATAAAGTTAAAATCTTTAAATTCCAAATCAAAATGAAGATAAAATACTTTGAATATATCGCTATTTATTTGTCCGTTTTTCTCGCTTGTCTGTTCATTGGTTATTCAGGTCGAGAATATTTTATCAAAAAAGGAGCAGATGAGTTTACAATTAATTTATTTTTCTGGGTTGGTATTGGTTTCGGTGCATTAATTTTTGTATTTATAATTTTATTTCTTGACCCAGTAGTAACATGGGTAGTAAAATATTTTTCAAACAATTCAAAATCTGAGATTGTTGAAAAACAAGAAGATGAACCAAAGAATATTCAAATACTTAATTCGACTGAAAATTTAGAAATTCCAGTTGAAAAAATTACAGATACAAATGTAGTACGGAAAATTCAGCATCAGAAAAAAGTACAACAGGACCAAGAAAAAATAGAAATTGCACTAAATTATGCCAAACAGAAATTTGCTCTGTATGTTTCAGACAAAGATTTAGACTTTCTTTGTGATGCTGTTGCTTCCTATTCCAGGAAAGAAAGTGTTTCAGATTCAATATTGGTTGAAACAAAAAATCTTTCTACTACAGATCTTTATCACTTTGGTTGGAATATTTGGAATCACTTTGGAGGAAGTAGTCATCTATATCAACAAGAGATTGCAGTACTTTTGAAATCTACTTTCCAGAAACTAAATAAGCTTGATGTTGGAACTATAAAAAGTCATTTAACAGATCCTGACACAAAAGAAACTGTTATTAAACTACAAGAAGATTTAGCCGAGTACAAATAATCTTTAAAAATTAGAAACGATTATATATGTTAAGTGTTTTCTCTGTGATTGCGTGTTTATCGCTGTCACAGAGAAAACACTTTTTTTCTTTGCACCATAACAATCAAAAACAATAGTTATGGACAGCAATGAAATTTCATTCGAAAACCTGCCGAGAGCAGTCGCACATTTGGCGAGCGAAATCGCCGAAATTAAATTTCTTGTAGAAAGAAAAGAAACTCCTTTAATTCCCCCAAAAAGAATCCCAATCGACATTGAAGCAGCTTGCCAATTAATTGGAAAAGCAAAACCGACGGTTTACACTTTAGTAAGAACCCGAAAAATTCCGTGCTATAAAAACGGGAAGAAACTCTATTTTTTTGAAGATGAATTATTGGAGTGGATTTCCCAAGGAAAAAAGAAAACATTACAAGAAATTCAATCTGAAGCCGACGCCAATTTTAAGAAAAATTTCAGAAAATCGAATGGTGAGTTTAATCAAAATTCACAAAGATGAGCCAAAAAATCCCCTACATCCGAGTCGGAACAACTTACTATAAAATAATCGAAAAGCCATTAATATCGGGAGATACAACCTCAGTTTTGGTTCGTTGGAATCGCGAAACAATCATTAGTGATCACGGCAAAGCTTTTCTTTCATCAATCGCAAAATATGATGGTTTTTGTTGCATTCCGGAACATTTAGATTATCAACAAATCGTTCAAGGTTTTTATAATATTTACAACGAAATTCCATTTCTGCCTTCTTCTGAAAGTGAAAATTTGAAAAATTCAATTCCTTTTTCTTTGAATTTTGTGAAGCATATTTTCGGAGAACAGTTAGAATTGGGTTTAGATTATTTGAAAATTCTATTACAATTTCCTACTCAAATTTTACCGATTCTTTGTTTGGTAAGCAAAGAAAGAGCTACCGGAAAATCAACTTTCATCAAATGGTTGAAAGAAATTTTCGGGTTAAATATGACTTACATTAAAGGAGATTCGTTCGGAAGCCAATTTAATTCTGATTGGGCAGCAATGTTGGTTGTGGCAATCGATGAAGTTTTCTTTGATAAAAAAGAAATCACCGAAAGATTAAAATATTTATCAACAACCAATAAAGACAAGTTGGAAGCCAAAGGAAAAGACCGAGAAGAGATTGATTTTTTCGCCAAGTTTATTTTGTGTTCCAATAACGAAGAAAATTTCATTCAAATTGATGAAAACGAAATCAGGTTTTGGATTCTAAAAATAAATCCGATAAAAGTTGAAAACACCGAGTTTCTCGACAATCTCATTTCAGAAATTCCTCATTTTCTTCGGTTTTTAATTGATAGACCATTTTCAACAGAAAGGAAAACAAGAATGTGGTTTTCTGCCGATGAAATCAGGACAAAAGCACTTCAAAAACTGGTTTTCAAGAACAACAATAAGCTAGAATCTAAAATTATTGAGTTGCTGTACGAGTTTTTTGAAAGCAACAACGATGAAGAAATTAATATCGTTCCACAAGATATTCTCAATATGATGAACAGGATGTTTCGACCGACGTATTGGACGAGAAATGACATTCGAAATGTTTTAAAGGAAATGTGGAAACTAAATCCGCAAAACAACGGCTTAACCTACATCAGATACGACATTGATTTTGCAGGAGCATTCTATCAAAACAATTCCGTTGGGCGATTTTTCACCGTTAAAAGAGATTTCATTCTTCAGAAATATGTTGAAATGTTGAATTGATTGATAATGAAAAGAAAATCAACTAATTACTTCTCTACAAAATCCTCAACAAACTTTTAAAGCCACTTTTTTGTTGAGTGTTTGTTGAGCTTAAAAACTAAAGTTTGTTGAATTGTTGAGCTTTTGTTGAATGGTTAAATTATTAATAATCAATAGTTTAATGCATTATTTCAACAATTCTACAGAAAATTACAATAATTAATACCCGAAAAATCTACAAGATGAATTGCAAACAATTTAATACAATATCGTTGGAAGAAGTCCTCCAAATTCTCGGACACCTTCCAACAAAACAAACGGAAAAAGAAGCATGGTTTCTCAATCCATTTGCCAAAGAAAACCACGCCTCTTTTAAAATTAATAAAAACCTAAACTATTGGTATTTGCACTCTGAAGGAATTGGCGGAAACAATGTCAATTTTATGAAAAAATATTTGAATGCTTCTGTAAAAGAAGTTTTAGAATGGGCGGAAAATCAAAATTTTTCTTCTTTTCAACATCAAAATTTTCCAAATCAGAAATTAGAAAATCTTTCTAAAAACTATGAAATCATTGAAATTAAAAATGTTCTGCATCCTGCACTTTTAGAATATTTAAAAACAAGAAAAGTAGAAAATCAAATTGTGTTTTTACAAGAAATTCATTATCGAATGAATGACAAGAATTACTTCGGAATTGGTTTTAAAAACGATTCTGGCGGTTACGAAATTCGCAATAAATATTCAAAAATTTGTTTAGGCAAAAAAGATATTTCTACGATAAAAAACGATTCAAATTCAGTAAGGATTTTCGAAGGTTTTTTCGACTTTCTTTCCTTTAAAAATGTCGAAAATTTTTTAGAAAAAGAAGCTTCGGATTATCTCATTTTGAATTCTGTTTCGATGATTCATAATATTAAAAATTCACTCGGAAATTATGAAAACATTGAGCTTTATTTTGATAATGATGAAGCCGGAAATAGGGCAGTTGAAATGATTGAAAATGAAAACAAAAATGTAGAAGATTGTCGGATTTTGTATTCAGGTTTTAAAGACTTAAATGATTGGTTAATTCACAAAAATCCATCAAATGAAAGGCAAGTGAAGCACAGGAGAAGGTGAGTGAAATAAACACAGGTAAATATGGTGGGATGCTAGTGCAAAAAGTACCCAAAGTTTACAATAAGCGTGGTCGCTGATTGTAAAATTGGAATTTTTGATTTCTTCCTATCGTCAGAAATGTTTTTTAAAAATTAAAATTAATGATATGGAAAAAGACTTTTTAGAAGAATTTATAAATAAAGCCACCAAAGAAAATGACGCCAAAATTGCTCAGGAAAAAAGAAAAAAATATTTCCAAGAATTGGGTAGAAAAGGTGGTTTGAAAACTAAAGAAAATAAGAAATTAGATAAAGTGATTTCGATAAGAATGAACAATTCTGAATATGAAATTTTAATTCAAAAACAAGAAAAATATCCGCTAAAATTATCAACCTATATCCGAAATGTTTTGTTCGAAAAAGAATTAAAAATCAATGAATTTCAAACCGATGAAGTCTTACTTCATTTTGGAAATAATTTCAAAAAAATAACCAATCTTTTGCGAAATCGAGAATGGAATGTTTTTGAAAATAAGAAAGAAATTTTAGCGAAAATTGAAGCGACGGTTGATTTGATTCATCAATATTTATACTCAAAAACTCAGAAAAATGAATAATTCCGCAACCACAAGAACCATTTCAAAAATTGCTTTAGAATACAACGGAAACGACAAAGGAACTGCGGAAATGGTGGCTTCAAATTGTCTTTTGAGTTCGACGGCCGAAGGTCAGTTTATGGAAATGAAAACCGTTGCAGACCGAAATTTAAAAGTGAAAAAGTGGGCTTTGACAGGTTATATTTCTCAACCAGACGAAATCGGGAGAAAGTTGACGGATGAAGAATTTACAGAAATCGCCAACAAAGCTTTAGAAAAAATTGGCGTGACAGAAAACAACCAATTTCGATTGGATATTCATAACAGTACGAAACAAAAACACATTCATTTTATTGTGAACAGGATTGATATTTCTGGGAAATGTACTGTAAAATCACACGATGTAGGAAGAAGATTCGGAGAAGCAGTTCGGGAAGTTTGTAAAGAAAAAGGTTTGTTAACCGATGTGGAAATAGGGATTCAGAAAAAAGCAGAGATGCTTAGAAATTTAAAAGAAACTTTAAAATCAGCAAAAAATTTTGATGAACTTATTTTTAAAATGAAAGAAAGAGGTTTTGAAATTCAATTATCCAAGAATGTGAAAGACGGCGTTTCGGGAATGCGAATCGTGATGGAGAAAGATAAAAACCCCAATACAGACAGAATTTATAAAGCAGGCTACAAACTTTCTGAAATTACCAGCAAGTTGAAAATTGCAGACATCAAAGCGGTTCTCAATGAAAATAAAGAGAAAAAATTGGATGATGAAACTGTTTTTTCTGAAAATTTTAACCAAGAAAACAATGGAAATATACAAAAAATCAACTCCGTAATCAGCGAAGTTGGGAAAGCAATTGAGCAGTTTTTACAACCTACTTACACCTCTAATTCAGATGATGAATTATTAAAGAAAAAGAGGAGAAAATCAAGATAATAATTGAAAAAAATCAAAAAAAATGGAAAATCAAAAACAAAACGACGGAACGAAAAGCAACGGAATGGAATTGCTGGAAAACGTGATAAAATCTAATGAGAAAAATATTGCTTCAAACGAAGCAAATATCGAACAATTTGTAAAAGTTGAATTTGTTATGGAAGACTTTATCAATTCGTCAAAACATATCCAGACTGGTTTGCGTGATGTAAGTGCAAAGTATGATAATGTCGAGAAATTGTATGAATTGGAGCAAGTGAAAAGAACTGAATTTCTTGCCAATATTCCCACCAAAATAGAAACAGTTCTTTCGCAAGAAACCATTGATTTTTATAAAAATTTTGAAAATAAAGTTAAAAGACTAGAAAAATTTATCTGGAGTGGAATTGGAGTTACTGTTTTTTCGGTTTTATTGATGATAATTTCCATCAATTTCGCAACCAAATGGTACAAAGAAAGCATCAAAGCAAAAAGTGAACTGCGCCAAGATATTTTAAATGAAATTGCTGGTGAAGGAAAAAAAATCTATGATGAAAAGGAGATGAAAATATTGAGTGAAAATACTGAAATTATGCAGCTTTGGATTAAGAATAATCCTAAAATGGCAGTTGATTTTTTGAGATTTAAAGATGGGTTTGATGCGAGGAAGGAATCTAAATAAGAAATACTCTTTTCTATAATGATTGTTATTTCAATCAATGAATACATATTTGTATGAAATAACAATCATTAATATTGTGCAACAAGAAGTAATTCTTCTTAAATTCAATCAATTATTAGAACAAATGGGCGAAAACATCAAACTCGCAAGAAAACGTAGAAAACTCACTGCGACACAAGTCTCAGAAAGAGCTGGAATTGCTCGTTCAACATTATATTTGATTGAAAAAGGCGATTCTAGTGTTCCTATGGGTGCATATTTTAATGTTTTGAGGGTTTTAGGATTACAAAATGATTTCCTGAAATTAGCAGCTGATGATGAGTTTGGCAGAAAATTACAGGATTTGGAATTGCTGAAATAAATTTTAAAATGAAACAAGGAAAATTTGATATCTACGTTTTTGCCGATTGGAAGTTTAGCGGTAAACTTCCTTAAAAAAATTTGTAAATGAAATTAGAATATGTGGAAATTACACTATGCTGTGGCTACTTTTAAATATAGTTCCTAAAGGAAAACTAATCGTTTGGGAGATTTTAGAAGCTAAAATAAAATACAATGTCAACACACTTCGAATTCATTGTTGTTGGTTAGGATCACCTCATCCATTTAACTCATTTCGAAATCGGAGTACACACATCGAGTTATTCACAAAACCCAATATTACTTGGCTTTAGAAGGGTAATTTGAATAATCTTAATTGACCAAAAACATTTTTTTTATTTTCTACCCCCGATCAAAAACAAGCCACTTGCATCTCTTTTTTTGCAAACAGAAATAAACACTTTCTTAATTTGCTTTTACGAAATAAAAAAAAGATGTTGGCGGAAAGTTAGTTATCCTACTTACTTAAAAAGAAAGAGGCTATCCTTATTTCAGAATAACCTCTTTTATTTACAAAAATAAGTTCCATCTTATTTTTCTTTGCGAACACCTTTAAATGGTGTCCCATCTTTTTTGACATCGATAAAACGTCCGTTATCACTGTCTCTTTTTACCCAAGTTTCAGTTTTTGGATTATATGTTTGACTTCTGTCTCTTACAGCACCATTTCGATGCCCGTCACCTTTAGGGGGATTAGTTGCCATTTTCTTTAAAATTTTTAAATTAATAATTAAGATAAATCTTCTATTACCGCATTTGGAGCATACCGTTTTACGGCTTCTATACCATTGTCACGATTGTAGATTGATGAATACATTTCACTCGTCCCCAATACTTGATAGTTATTAGAGTTTTGAGTAAAATAAGGTTCATTTCTTACCGATGTCAACCCCCTAAAGTTAGCGTCTGCAACACTAATTTTACTGCTCGCAATACCGCCTTGGCAGTTTTGCTTTGTAGTATAAGTTTCACTTGTTAATAGGGTTTCTCCATTTGGAGCTTTTAAAACCCACCAATATTGTCCGTTGGACGTTTTACGAATAATGTACTTTGACATTTTTTTTAAATTTTAATTAGTTAATCAATTGTAATTGTACCTTTTCCAAGGTATTCTAGATGGATGTACGTTTGCTAAGAAGTTTACAATATCTGTTCTTCCTTGATATCTTGGAATACCACGGCTGTTTTGAGCCATCAAAACAATTGGCATTCTGGGAAAAATAGTTTGAAAACCACTTCTGGCATTGTTACACTCTGAAGAGCTGTTGAGTACGTGTTCTTTGACCACAACAATGGCAAATGATACTCCTTGCTCTTTTAATACTGCTCCTTCGAACGTCATAAAATGTAATTTTAAATTATTAATAACTTATCCTCTACATTCACGGAGTTAGGAATTTTACCCGGTGCGTACTTTTTATTGAAAAACTAATTAAAATCTATGTTTATTAAAATAAACAGTTACTTTTGCAAAACGAAACTTTTCAATATTGGAATGCCAAAGGGTTACCAACCCCGATAAGCTACACACTGCTTTTTACATTCCGGTTTAAATTATTGTCTTAAAAGCTGCAACTTTTAAGACATTTTTTTTGTCTTTTTTTTGTTGGTAATTTTTATCCATTTAATCTAATTCTTACTTCTTCTCTTATTTTCACGTTGCTATGAACGAAACTAAAATTGTTCAACAGCTGCGTAACTTCATTGTAAATATTTCCTCTTTTTTTGGTATCCTTAATTGTTACGACCAAACAAAATTCCTGGCTTGGTACGGTTTTTTGTATTTCACATTTACTTTCCGTAAAATGTCTGAAAAGCCCTTCAAGTTTTAAGTACCAATTCTTAGGTGCTTTTAAAAACTTATCCTTATTAGTTGGCGTAAAATCATCAAAATTTACACTCCATTTTTTTACAGGTTGAAATTTATCTCCGTAAGAAAGTAGCATTCTCTCGCTTGCAAACGAAGTTTCAAAATCTTTCATAGCCTTTTTGCTGTAAACACTTGTCGCTAAAACATTTTGTCTTCCATCCGCTCCAATTGGGTTTTTAACCCTTGGTTGGGTTATATCTTTTTCAATTTTTTCATCATAGCTTCCTAAATAGACATCAATATTTGATTGGCAATATTCCGCTCCTTGCGATACTTCTAAAATAGGAGAAGTTACAAGTGTTACTGTTAATTCTCCATAAAAATATCCTTCATCATCTATCATACTTTGAGGAAATGGAAAATCAAGAATATCAATGAAAGAACCCTTCTCGATATTGTCTTGGAGGATTAATGTAATTTCATTGGGTTGATTAAATAAAATATCGTTGATATTTGACGGTATTCCAAATCCTGCTGCATCAATTTTTTCTGCAATAGTCATTTTCATTTCTTCCGGATATTTTGCAGAATGTATGACAAGTGCTTTCAACAGAAGAGGATTGAATTCTTCGCTTAACATTGAATGTACACCTGCTGTTATAGCTGCAATACGAGGTGTAGAAAAACTAGTTCCCACTTGTTTTGCTAAACTTCCGTCAGAAGAAAATGATTTCACAGGATTAATAACAACCTTATTGGAAGTATCTAATCCGGCATTTCCACCAAAATGAACAACATCAGGTTTAATCAAATTTGATGGTCCTGGACCAATTCTCGAAAAAGGAGATGAATTATTTTTCTCAGCAAAGTCAGTTTCCAACTTGTCGTGAGCAATAGAACCAACTACAAGCCCTCTAACGGTATCGGCAGATTTTGCTATTCTACTTTTAGGCGCATTAATTTTAAAATTATTACAATTGCCCGCAGATTTGCATATCAAAACATTGTTTTCCTCTTGAATTTCATCTAATGCTTTTGCAAAATCTGAAAATTCATATAAATCAGCTTCTCTATCTGTACCAAGGGATAAGTTCCATATTTTTATTTCATTATGGCTAGTGATTGCTTCTCTAATATTTTCAATTAACTCGTCCTCAAATATTTTTTGTTTAGTTAAATCAGGCATTACTATGGCTTCAAACAATTTGCATCCTTCAAAACCAGTGTAGTCTTTACCTTCTAAATTATCGCCGTATAATAAGACCCCAGCTACAAAAGTACCGTGTCCTTTATTGATATAATCTGCGTGGTATTTGGAAAAGCTTTTATTGTGTAGCCAAGGAGTAAGATGCGGAATATTTGAAATACCTGTATCAAGTACTCCTACTACTGGATAATTAGCACCTTCCTTTGGTTGCTTTATTTCAATAACATTCTCTTCTGTCAATTCATCCAAGGTCAGGCTATAAGTAGGCATTTCTGTTATTAATTGGATACCATCAAAGCCACGCAATTCATCAAAATCATCAGTAGTCACCTTGCTAATTCTGAAAATATTTAATTCGTCTGAATATTGAGCCTTTTCAAAATCGATACCATTATCTCTACAATATTTTTCGAAGCTTCTGATAAGGATATTGTTCAATTCGGTATTGCCGTAATTGAAAAGTTTTACTTTATATACTTGTTCTTCATCTTCTTCCTCAATTTCAATTTGAGGCTTAAATTCTTCTATGTTATTAATTGCGGAAATACCTACAAGTGTTGTATAATTTGGAAAAGCCAATTTGGCATCAGAAAAACGATTTAAAATATTTTTTAAGTCAGCTTCATTATCAATTTTAATCAATACCTCATCTTCACCGCTCACACCAATAATATTCAGCTTACCAACATTGAAAAGATTACCAATTTCTTTTCTGTAGGTTTTAGCTAAGGCATCTCCGCTTACCTTTAGTTTTACTACTGAAGGTATATAATTATTCTTCTTAACTTTTTCGGCTAATGAATTGGAAACTCCTGCCAAGACTGTTTTTATGTACTCTGATTTCTCTCTTAACTGTCCTTGAGAAGCCCATTTAGGAATAGTTTGACCTCCACCAGCTTCGGTTCCCATTTCATCTTTCTGCCTTTTCTGAAAGAATTTAATTGGCAAATTTCTATTTTCCATAATTTAGGCTTGTTTGTTTAAATAGTTTCTTATTTGTCTTAATGATACTTTCATACGCTCAGCGATAGTTGCTTGAGGCACTCCATTTTCATTTAGGAACTCAACAAGCTTTTCAATAGTAATATTTCCATTATTATTGAATTCGTATAGTTCAATAATTACATCTTCATAGGACAGCGTTTCACTACTATGAATAATAGTATGTGCTTTTGCATTATTAATTATGGCTTTAATATCTGATGGTGTTTTCCCTTCAAAAAGTTTAACCAATCTGTCTTTCCTTTTTTCATCATTCATAAAGTCTGTTTTAAAATCATCAACAAAATTCTTTATGAGTTCTTCAATTTCATTTTCCTGCGGAGAGCCTATTTCGATAACTGTATTAAATCTTCTCCAAATTGCCTTATCTAAAATTTCTGGGTGATTAGTCGCAGCGATAAGTATATTGTTTTTAGCAAAAACATCAATATTTTGAAGCAAACTATTAATAACTCTTTTCAATTCTCCCAACTCATATTGGTCATCTCTTGCTTTGGCAATCGCATCAAATTCATCAAGAAAAAGAATACAAGGCTTATTTTCAGCAAACTCGAATATTTTTCTAATATTCTTTGCTGTATTCCCTAAAAGAGAAGATACGATAGCATCAAATCTTGCTATTACCAATGGAAGTCCAGTGCTTTCAGAAATATATCTTGCAACACTTGTTTTTCCAACCCCTGGCTTTCCGAACAACAATAATGTATTAGAGGTTTCTACTCCGTTTTTAATCAATTCGCTTTGATGCTTTACAAGGCTAATAAAATCGTTAATTTTATTCTCAACAAGATGAGGCAAGACAATTAAATTTCGCTCTTTAGATGGCACTTCAACATCAATAATGCTTAACCGGCTTTCTTGGTCAATAGGCGTCGTAAGTAATTCATCCATTGTAATTGTTGTAGCCGGACCTTTATCAATAGTCTTAAGGATAAGCTTAGCCAGTTTTTGGTCACCATCACCATCTAGCTTTTCAGCAAGCATTTTAGAATAGTTTAAAACCTTCTTAGTGTCTTTATTCAGCCCGCCTTCAATTATCCTTAGTATTTCCGTGTGCATAATATTTCGATTGTAAATTACATTTTGTGATACAAAGATATTGTATTTTGGAATTAAAAACAAATAAATCGTAAAATTAAATTCAAAAATCGTAATTATTTTACAATAATCGTTATTTAAGTAGCTTTATGCGGAATGTTATTTCTAAAACTTGGAATATTTGATTTTAATGGATGAATTACTATACTATTTGGGTGGAGCAAGACCAAAAGCCAATATTGTAGATGAAAACGGAGATTTGTGGATTGCAAAATTTCCTTCTAAAAATGATACCATCGACAAAGGAGCTTGGGAATTTTTAGCGTACCAATTAGCATTGAAAAGTGGAATTGAAATGACGGAATGTAAAATTGAAAAAATAGCAGGAAAATACCACACCTTTTTCACAAAAAGATTTGATAGAGAAGGCGATAGCAGAATTCATTTTGCTTCTGCAATGACAATGACGGGAAATAGTGAAGAAAATTTAAGATTTTCCACAGCAAGTTATCTCGATATAGCAGAGTTCATCATGAATAATGGAACGAATGTCAACGAAAATCTTCATCAATTATGGCGAAGAATCGTGTTCAATATTTGCATTTCAAATACCGACGACCACCTTAGAAATCACGGTTTTATTTTAACCGAAAACGGTTGGATTCTATCTCCGGCTTATGACCTAAATCCTTCTGTTGAGAAAGATGGATTGTCTTTAAATATTGATATGGATGATAATTCTTTGAACCTTGAATTAGTGAAAAGCGTAGGAATTTATTTCCGATTAAATGAATCTGAAATGGATGGTATCATTGTTGAAATTCAAGATGCAGTCAGTAACTGGAAAGATATTGCAAGTGAAATCGGGATTTCGAGAGGAGAGCAGGAATTGATGAGAGGAGCGTTTCGGGATTAGTTGTTTTAAGGTTTTCCTTTAGTTTCCTTTATTTGATTTTGTTATATTTACAGAATAAGAAAACTAAAACTCCACATAAATACGAATGGACAAACTTATACAAAATTTCTCTACAAGAGCATTAGCAGATTTTTTCAAAAAAGCTATTTCATCATTTAAAATCGAAACAGAAGATATAAATCATTATATAGAAGATAAGGATTTTTCTTTATTTTCGGAACTTGCAAGAATTGGAAATATTGAATTTAAAAATTCAGATGAACTTATTGTTTTTGCGTGTAAATATAATGGAACTCTGTCAGAGCGTTCTTCTAAGAAAAAACAATTTGAAATAGCAAAATTAGTTCTAAAAGAAGATTTTAAAGACGGAGCCATTTTCGTTTATTATGATGATTTGGGGAAGTTTAGATTCTCATTTATCAGAAGAAATTGGGATGGCAAAGCAGATAAGAAATATTCTTCTTGGAAACGATTTACGTATTTTGTCAATCCAGAAGAGCACAATAAAACTTTCAGACAACGGATTGGAAACTGCACTTTCAAAGATTTGGATAGCATCCAAGATGCTTTTTCTGTTGAAAAATTGACGAAGGAATTTTACAATGATTTATTCAAATGGTATCAATGGACATTAACGGATGAAGTTGGTATCACCTTCCCAAATAACACGAATACTTCTGAAGATGATCGCATACAATTGGAAGAACAAATGATTCGTTTAATTACAAGATTATTATTTGTGTGGTTTATCAAACAGAAACACCTTGTTCCAGACACTCTTTTTAAAAAAAATGAACTTTCTAATATTTTAAAAGAGTTTAATCCTAATAGTACTCTGGATGGTAATTATTATAATGCAATTCTTCAGAACTTATTTTTTGCAACTCTAAACAAAGCGGTAAATGAAAGAGAATTTGCCAAGGTAGCGGATAAACGGGATATTAAAAGTCGATATCGCTATCCAGAAATGTTTAATTTATCTGAGAAAGAAATTAAAGAGTTGTTTCAGTATATTCCTTTTTTGAACGGAGGTTTGTTTGAATGTTTAGATAAGGAAGAAAGCACAGATGGTGTAAAATATCATTTAGATGGTTTTAGCAGAAGCGATAAGAAATCTGCAAATGGAAATTTTAAGCATCGTGCATTTTTACCCAATTCTATTTTTTTTGGTGATGGTGAACATGAAGGCTTAATTCCGTTGCTGGAAAGGTACAATTTCACAGTTGAAGAAAATGTTCCTAATGAAGTTCAAGTAGCATTAGATCCTGAATTATTAGGAAATGTTTTTGAAAATTTATTAGGTGCTTTCAACCCTGAAACACAAGAGTCTGCACGTAAACAATCTGGAAGCTTTTATACGCCTAAAGAAATTGTATCGTATATGGTAGATGAATCCTTAATTGCTTTCTTAGAAAGTAAACTACCAGATTTGAATCTAGAGATTATTCGCCAGCTTTTTGAGCAAGAGAATTTACCAGAAATCTTGGTGAAAAATCACAAATTATGCGAAACAATCAATGTTCAACTTCGATCGATAAAAATTCTTGATCCAGCTTGTGGTTCAGGTGCTTTCCCAATGGGAATTCTTAATAAAATGGTTGATGTTTTAGATAAGTTGGATGAGAAAAACAAATCATCACATCACGAATTAAAATTACATTTGATAGAAGAATGTATTTATGGTGTAGATATTCAAACTATTGCAGCACAAATAAGTAAACTTCGTTTCTTTATCTCCTTGATTGTGGAGCAAGAAGCAATGGACTTATCGAAACCTGAAGAAAACTATGGAGTATTAACCTTACCGAATTTGGAAACTAAATTTGTAGCAGCAAATACTTTGGTTGGGATGAAAAAAAAGCCTGCTCAACTTACAATATTTGATGTAACGGATCTTGCTGATAAAATTGAAGAAACAAAGCAAGAGTTGCTTACCACAAGACAAAACCATTTTTATGCTAAATCTGCTTACAAGAAAAAAGACTTGAGAGATAAAGATGCCGAACTTAGAAAAAAACTATCAAAATTAGTAGAAGAAAGCGGAGAATATACACCCGAAGACACTTTGCAGTTTTCACAATGGAATCCTTATGACCAAAACGCTAGTTCATCTTTTTTCGATGCCGAGTGGATGTTTAATATTAAAGATGGTTTTGATGTTATAATTGGAAACCCACCATATGTACAACTTCAAAAAGAAGGCGGAAAATTGTCTAAATTATATGAGAAAAGTGGATATGAAACTTTTGCAAAAACAGGGGATATTTACTCCTTGTTTTATGAGAGAGGTTGGCAATTAATAAAAAACAAAGGGCTACTTTGCTATATTACCTCTAATAAATGGATGCGTGCTGGATATGGAGAAAGTACCCGTAGATTTTTTGCAGAAAAGACAAACCCTATTCTCTTGATCGATTTTGCAGGGCAAAAAATATTTGAAGCTGCAACAGTTGATACTAATATTCTTTTGTTTTCTAAGGATAAAAATAGACAGCAAACGAAAGCCTGTGTAATCAAAGAAAAGGTGTTAAATAATTTGAGCGATTATTATAGACAAAATGCAAATATTACTGAATTTAAAAGTGATAAAAGTTGGGTAATACTTACTGATATTGAACAAAAAATTAAGGCTAAAATAGAAGCTGTCGGAACGCCCTTGAAAGAATGGGACATAAATATTTATCGTGGAATACTGACTGGATATAATGAAGCTTTTATTATTGACGGAGCTAAAAAAGACCAACTCATAGCAGAAGATCCAAAATCTGCCGAAATTATACGACCTATTTTACGTGGCAGAGATATAAAAAGATATAACTACGAGTTTGCAGATTTATGGTTAATTAACACCCATAATGGAATTAAAGAAAAAGCTATAAAGCCAATAAACATAGTAGATTATCCTGCTATTAAAAAACACTTAGATGCCTATTATCCAATATTAGAAAAACGTTCGGACAAAGGAGATACTCCATACAATTTAAGGAATTGTGCTTATATGGAGGATTTTTATAAACAGAAAATTGTATGGAAAATAATTGGATCTAATATAAATTTTTTTGTTGATACTGAAGGCTTGTTTTTTAATAATGCAGCCAATATATTGACAAGTAGTAGCGCAACACTTGAAATCATAATAGCTTTTTTAAATTCAAAAATATTTGAGTGGTATTTTAAAAAAAATATTTTTATCGAAGTTGAAGGAGGCGGAATTCAAATGTTTAGCACGGTTATGGAGAATATATCAATTCCTGTAATTAATGATACTTCTGAAAGAAATTTACTAATTGAGCTAGTGAATAAAATATCAAAAGAAAAAAAAGAAAAAATTAACACTAAACAACTTGACGCTGAAATTAACACCATTATTTACAGTATTCTAAAACTTTCAAATGAAGAAATTCACTTTATAGAGAATCAATAAAATGAATTTCATATTCATCGAAATCAAATAATTTATATATATTCTTATCTATTTGCATTTCAAGATTTAAGGTGTTGTTTGATTTGTTTTGAATTATTTCATAAACTAAATCTTGGATAATACTACTATTGACATTATCAATAATTGGAATAGGGATTTGCTCTAGTGATTGAATATTCAACATAATATCTCCTGCACCAGTAGTATCGCTATTATTATAAATAAAATATCTTCCATATTTGCTTTGTAAAAAAGCTAAAATATACAAATTGAAGTTAGATGTTATAAAAGATGCTGGAGCAGTTAAAAATTTTCCTTCTTCTAGTAGTGAAAAGGTTAAATTTTTGCCGACAGCTTTCCATACAATTTTCTGTTTATAAAAATCCTCCCAATAACCTATCGAATCTTGCGTTTCAAACCATTGATTATTAGTCTTTTTCCTTGCTCCCTTGTCGCCTGTTTGCTTTAATCTATCAAAGCCGAAGCTCAAGAGATGTTGTTTTATTGCAGGATATAGTTCAATATCTATTTTTAAACTCGGAAATGTTGTAATCAAATACAAATCAGCAAATTCATAAGAATAACGCTTAATATCTCTACCTCTAAGTAACGGTCGTATAATTTCATCGCTTTTAGGGTCTTGTTCAATTAATTCTTTTCGCTTTGCTCCATCTATTATGAAGGCATCATTAAATCCCGTTTTTATACCATAATTAATACGAATATCCCACTCCTTTAGCGGAGTTCCTATTCGCTCTATTTTCTCTTTTATCTGTTTTTCAATCGGAGAAAGTATTACCCAACTTTTATCACTTTTAAATTCCGTAATATTGGCATTTTGTCTAAAATAATCGCTGAACTAAGTGCTATATTTATTAGCTAAATTTAATTTAGACAGGTTACCTTTAATTTAAGCCATATTTGTCTAATAATTTAAACTAATAAAAAATGATTTACGGTTACATTAGAGTAAGTACAGACAAGCAAACTGTGGAAAACCAACGCTATGAGATCAACAACTTTTGCAATAAGAAGGAAATAGTGGTTGGTAAATGGATAGAAGAGACCATTTCGGGGTCAAAAAATGTAGATGAACGAAAACTCGGATCGCTGCTCAAAAAGATGAAGAAGGAAGATGTTCTTATTTGTTCGGAGCTTTCGCGATTAGGCAGAAGTTTATTAATGATAATGGGTGTACTTAATGAGTGTATGAATAGAGATATAAAAGTCTGGACTATTAAAGATAATTACAGATTAGGGAATGATATAAATTCAAAAGTATTAGCATTTGCCTTCGGATTATCAGCTGAGATTGAACGGAATTTAATCTCGCAACGCACGAAAGAAGCATTGGCTCGAAAAAAAGCAGAAGGAGTAATTCTTGGCAGACCAAAAGGAAGTAAATCGGCAAAAACAAAACTTACAGGACAGGAAAAGAAAATCGAGGAATTGTTAGCTAAAAAAGTTTCGTTTTCCGCTATCGGGAGAATACTGGGTGTTCATAGGTTAACTGTGAGTAATTTTGTAAAACGAGGTGGTTTTTAAAAAACATTAGCAATAATGAGCAGATATCTTATCTTTGAAAAAGCAACAACAATTTTTTAATATGTCTACTAATTTCATTACCAATAATAAGCAACAAAAAACTCTAAAAGCTAGGTTAAATACTTTAATTTCAATAAGTGAGGAACTTAAATTTTTAGTTGGATATTTCTATTTTTCTGGATGGTCAGAAATTTATTTGAGTCTTGAAAAAAATCCCCAACAAAAGCTAAAACTATTGGTAGGATTACAAGTTTGCAATTATCTAGGAAATATCATTGAGTATGCGGATCAACAAGAAAATACTTCTTCGGATGAAGAATTTCAGAAATATCTTATCTCGCTTGGCTTTGCATTGAATAATGAGGAAATGGATACGGAAGAATTTTACAATCAAGTAGGTTTTTTTGTAAAGATGATTGAAGAAGACCGATTAGAAATACGAAAGACGGAAAATCCTAATCATGCGAAATTGTATCTTTTTCATCTAAACGAAGATCAAGCAGAAAAACAAGGAATGCCCGGACAATTTATTACAGGAAGCAGTAATCTTACACGCTCAGGATTGCATAACCAAGAAGAATTCAATGTTGAGATTAAAGACTATGGATACAAAGAGGCAGTGCTTTATTTTGATGAATTATGGGAAAAAGCAATACCCATTACAGAGCAGCAAGAAAACCGAGATATACTGATAGATTTTATAAAAAATAAAACTCAAGTTGCCACAGTTACTCCTTTTGAAGCATATTGTCTGGTTATTAAAACTTATCTCGACCTCCAAAATCAAGAAAATGAAGAGGTAGATTTAGATGCTTTACTAGAGAAAATAGATTTGAAAAAATACAGCTATCAATCTGATGCTGTTAATCAAGCAATGCATATGATTAATGAGCACAATGGTTGTATTGTTGCAGACGTAGTAGGTTTAGGAAAAACTGTTATTGCATCAATGATTGCTCGGCAAATGAATAAACGAGGAATTGTTATTTGTCCACCAGGATTAATGGGAGATCCAGAGAAAAAAGACAGTGGTTGGTGGGAATATTTAGAAAAATTCGGTTTACATAATTGGCAAGTTTACAGCCGGGGAATTGTAGAGCGAATTGCTGATAATATTGAGGGAAGAGATTTTGAAGTAGTCATTGTAGATGAAGCTCATTATTTCCGAAATCAAGATACAACTGATTATGAAGCATTGTCGATGATTTGTAGAGGAAAAAAAGTAATCCTATTATCTGCAACACCATTCAATAATTCACCGGCAGATATTTTTTCACTTTTAAAGCTATTTATTGTTCCAGGGAAATCTACCATATCATTAGAAGATAATCTTGCGGGAAAATTCAGCCGTTTATATTATGAATACAAACAATTATCTACCATTTTTAAAAATTGGAATTCTGCTGATGACAAAAAAAGAAAGCTTGCAGAAAATTATTACACTACAATTGTTGATGAAAACCTTCCTATTGATATAAAAAAAGTGAAAGCTGTTACAAAACGTCTTTCAAATGATATTAAACGAATCATCAGTCCAGTAGTAATACGACGAAATCGTTTAGATCTTAAGTTGGATTATATTTATTCTAAAGAAGTGGGTGATTTGTCTGTAGTGAAAGATCCCAAAGAAGTTTTTTATTACCTGGATGCAGAACAAGATGAATTTTATGACAATATTATAAGTAAATACTTTGCAGAGGATGGTTTGTTTACTGGAGCAATTTATCAGCCATTTAGTTATGAGAAAATATTGAGTGATAAATTGGATGAGTTTGGTAACCGCCAGTACAATCAACAGAAAAACTTATTTGATTTTATGCGTCGTATTTTAGTAAAACGATTCGAGTCTTCATTTGGTTCTTTTGAAAAATCTATTGATCGATTTTTGGAAGTACATATATTGGTAAAAGATTTTATCGATAAAACAGGAAAATTTATTTTAGATCGCTCTTTTATCGACAGAATAAAGGATTTTGACGATGATGAAATAGAAGCAAATTTAGAAAAATATGCCAGTGGCGACTTAAAACGGAAAACACCAAAGAATACTGAAGTTTATGAGATTGATGCTTTTCAACGGAAACAAGAGTTTTTAGAAGATATTGATTCGGATATAAAACTATTTGAAGGGATTCAGCAAAGATTAAAAGATTTAAAATTAGTTGAGAAAGATCCTAAACAAGAAGAGATAATAAAAAAAATAAAATCTGCCTTAGCAAAAGATCCCGACAGAAAAATCATATTATTCTCAGAATATGTAGAAACAATTCTTCACTTAGAAAAACGTTTCAAAAGTGAATTTGGAAAGCACGTGTTAGTTTGTGATGGCAAAGTTTCAAAAGACTTGGCGAGACATCTTAATAGTGATTTTAATGCTCAATATAATAAAGGTTTAAAGACAAATCATTTTAAAATACTGCTTACTTCGGATAAACTTTCCGAAGGTTTTAATTTAAATAGAGCTGGGATGATTATCAATTATGATATTCCATGGAATCCAACTAGAGTGATTCAGCGAGTGGGTCGTATTAACCGAATTGGTTCTAAGGTTTTTGATGAATTGTTTATTTTAAATTTTTTCCCGTCTCTTAAAGGTGCAGATATTGTAAAATCTAGAGAAATTGCACAGCAAAAAATGTTTTTGATTCACAATGCATTAGGAGAAGATGCGAAAATTTTCGATGAAGATGAGGAACCAAGTCCAGCTGCACTAGGTTCAAAGATTAATAGTAATCCACAAGAAGAAGGTGAAGTTAATACAATTACAAAAATTCGAAATCTATATGCTGATTTACAGAAAGAGCATCCAGAAATCATTGAAAAAATCAGTCAACTTCCACCACGTGTAAAAACAGCAAAAAAATATCCTGAATATGAATTGAATGTTTTGAGAAGAAAAGGATTAAGCTTATTTGCGCAAACTACGGGGAAAGATGAAAATAGAAATATTAAGGAAATTGATTTTGAAAATTTATTACAAAAAATTGAATGTACAATTGAAGAACCATCACTAAAACTTTCATCTGTGTTTTGGGGATTGTATGAGGAAATCAAAGAATTCAAACCCAAGTATAAATTGGGAAGAAGTGAAATCTCTTTAGAACAAAAAGCAGAAACTAACCTTAAAAAATCACTTAAAATATTAAAAGATTTAAACTTTGAAAATTTAAACTTCATTCAGATGCTTATTAAGGATTTGCGAAATTATCATACGCTGTCAGTTAGAAGTATAAGACGTATTGGAGCACAAGATTTGACTGAAGATAAAACGTCTGTTCGCTTATTTTTAGAAGAAATTTCATGGTTAAAGAAACATTTGGGAGAGAATTATCTTGATGATATAGAATCCAGAACGAAAGGTAAAAACAAAGAAGTGATTATTGCTATTGAGAATAATGATTTGAGAGAGTTATTATAAATTCTTAGAGAATTAATTTTGATTTTAAATTGGAATCTCAGTTTCATTCTCAATTTGGATTACATCATAAGTTTCCAAATTAGAATTTAATATTTAATTCAAAATATAAATTAATTTGTATAGTTTTTGAACTCAGTTAAAATTAATTACAATTTTTATATCACATCACATATAAAATATGCTTCAAAACAAAAAATATACGCATTTACATATAATTTTATATATTTGTGCTAAATACTTGCAAAAGCATATAAAAATGTATAAAAATTTAGCACAATTCACCAAAGATAAACGCAAAGAAGCCAATCTTACCCAGCAGGAGTTTGCTGAAAGAGCTGGTGTTGCTTTGACTGTGGTTAGGAAAATAGAGCAAGGAAAGGAGAATTTGAGTTTGGCAAAAGTGAACCAAGTTCTTTATATGTTTGGCAGTAAATTAATTCCTGCACCTATGAAAGAAATTGATGAACGAGACAAACGATAGTTTTTCATTAAAACGGTTGCCACTTATCATAATAAATCCGATATTCATCTGATTGAAAACTTATTAATTTCTAAAAATATTTCGGAAATTTACAGTGTAATTATAACTGATGAAAACAGAAAACCAAATAGAAATTTACCTAGCTGTTGATGGCTCTACTCAAATTAATGTCCAATTTGAGGAAGATACGGTTTGGCTTACGCAAGCGCAAATGGCAGAATTGTTTGGAAAAGGAAGAACTACAATTACTGAACATATAAATAATGTGTTTACTGAAGGAGAACTTGTAGAAGAAGTGGTATGTCGGGATTTCCGACACACCACTCAATATGGTGCTATTAAAGGAAAAAGCCAGTCTAAAGATGTGAAATATTATAATTCCAGTTCGTTGAAGAGTGAAATTTCTTTTATATAAAGTAAAAAATATTCCCGAACTTTACAAAGCAATTATAATCAATGGAAGTAGAAAATCAAATAGAAATATACCAAAACAAAGAATCTGGTGTTTCGCTTGAAGTTAAGTTTGAAGGAGATACTGTTTGGTTGTCGCAAAGTCAATTGAGCGAATTATTCAAGCAAACAAAACAAAATATAAGTCTGCATATCAATAATTGTTTCAAAGAAGGAGAGTTAGATGTAAATTCAGTTATCAAGGATTCCTTGACAACTGCAGCAGATGGAAAGAAATATAAAACTAAATACTATAATTTAGATGTTATCATTTCAGTTGGCTATAGAGTGAAATCCAAGCAAGGAACCCAATTCCGTATTTGGGCAAACAAAATCCTAAAAGAATATTTAGTAAAAGGTTATTCCATTAACGAAAAAAGATTAGCCCAAAAAGAACAGGAAGTTCAACTTTTGAAAAATGGAATTCAGATTTTAAGCAGAGCCATTGAAGAGAAAACAGAGGAAAATGAATGGCTGTCGATTTTCTCTAAAGGACTACAATTATTAGATGATTATGATCACGAAGAATTGGATTCTAAAGGTTTAACGAAGAAAACTGCTATTTATCCAACGCGAGAAGATTATCAGGAACTCATCAATCAAATGGTGGTAGATTTTGATTCGCAAGTGTTCGGAAAAGAAAAGGATCAAAATTTCCAGAGTTCAATTGCGCAAATAGAAAAAGGTTTTGGAGAAAACGATTTTTATCCAACCTTGGAAGAGAAAGCCACGATGCTTTTGTATTTAGTTGTTAAAAATCATTCTTTTGTGGATGGTAATAAAAGAATAGCGGCGGCGTGTTTTTTAAAGTTTTTGCAAACCAATAAAATGCTTTTCAACGCACAAAATGAACTGATTATTAGCAATGACACTTTAGCGAGTTTAACATTGTTCATCGCTTCAAGCAAACCAGATGAAATGGAAACTGTAAAAAGATTGGTTATCAGTGTTTTAAATAGGAATAAATAAGGTGATAACTGATAAAAAGGTTAATGTTCAGTATATATTTTCACAGATTACACTCATAAATCAGTACCGTATTTGTACCATAAAATCATAACTAACTGATTATCAGTATCCGTTATTTTCGAAGAGGTGAAATAAACTTCAATAAATATATTTAAAATTCTCCAAGTGAAAACTAGGGGAATTTTTTTATTAAATAGGTTGTAAATCCTCAAAAAAAATATAATTTTACCGAAAATAAAAAATAAATGAAATTCACAAAAATCTTAATTGTAGCATTATTATTCGGTTTTATACAAACTGCTTTTGCTCAAGAAAATGCAGAAGTTGTCATTGCAAATGCACAAAAACAAGCAAAAAAAGAAAACAAAAATGTAATGGTTTTCTTCCACGCCTCATGGTGCGGTTGGTGTAAATTGATGGATAAGAAAATGAATTTACCTTCCACCAAAAATTTGTTTGATGACAATTATGTTTTGGCATCTTTAGATGTTTTAGAAAATGGCGAAAAAGTAAAATTAGAAAATCCAAATGGAAGAGAATGGATGGCAAAATATGGCGGAAAAGACGCTGGATTGCCGTATTTTGTTTTCATTAACAGCAAAGGTGAAGTTTTAGAAAATTCTTTAAATGAAAAAAAGGAAAATCTTGGATGTCCTTCTACTCCAGAAGAAATTGCTTCTTTTGTAAGTAAATTAAAGAAAACCTCTAATCTGAATGAAAACCAATTAGAAATTATTAAAAAAGCATTTTCTGAGAAACTTTAGAAAATTACTATCGCTAAAAATAAATTCCCCACTTTTAAAAATGGGGAATTTTTTGTTTTAATAAAACGACTTTTTATTGATTTAGAAAAGTTTTAAGTTTGAGCGCATCTGCATTCATCGGGTCATATTGCAAAGATTTCTCTAAATGTTGCTTCGCTGATTCTTTATCAGAATCTTTCAAATTATATGCAACATAAAATTCTGCGTAAGCCAAATTCTTTTTATTGGCTTCTAATTCTTCCGGTTTTACTTTAGAAATATATTTTTCGTAAGCTAAAGTTGCATTTGCGTCGTCTTTCATAGATTGATAAACATAAGCTTGGCTGTAATATGCAGGAGCCCAATCTGGCAATAAAGTTGAAATATTTTTCCAAGTTTCTAAAGCATTTGTAAAATCTTTTGAATTTTGATAAGCGGTTGCTAAATTTACTAAAGCTTTAGTATCATTTGGATTTGTAGCAATTTGTGTTTTTAATGCGCTAATTTCTGGCGTTTCTGCGTTAGTTTTTACTTCTGTTTTCACAGTTGTACTGTCATTTGGAATTGTTTTGGTTTGTGCAAAACCAAAACTTATTGCGCTAAAAAACAATGCCGCGACAATCGATTTTTTTGTGTTGTTCATTTCTAACTTTTTCATTTTATTTATTTTTAATAATGTTAATTTCACTTCGAGAATACCAAGAATAATTCCAAGCTTTTTCATTTTTTGAAACTTTAATATTTTTTATAATAACTTAACTATTGTTTACGTAATAAATAGTTGAGGAAAAAATTTTTATTTCTGTCAAAAAATTTCCTGCTTTAGTCTTTTAAAAATACCTTTGTAATCACAAAATTCTAAATTAATGCTCTCCAAAATAACAGTTCATAAAGTCGGGAATAAAATCAATCAGGAAAACCTTTTTCTTTCGGAAGAAGAACTTCAGATTGATGATGATATGAAGGAACTTCTAAGCGATTATTTCCTAAATGCTTTTAAATCTGAAGAACAATTTCAGTTTTACAGTGATTCTTATTTATCATTAAATCCAATTTATTCTTCTGTTTCTGAAATTTTTGAGGTTAAAGATAAATTCCAGTTTGAGTCGGAAAATATTGCGAAACATTTATACGAAATAAGTGAAAATCCGCGCGTTCAAGGTGGAGAATTATTTGTTGTTTATTTTGAAGGAGAAATTACGGAGGAAGGAAACCAAATCGATTCTATTGGAATTTTTAAAACTGAAAATAAAAATCCTTTCCTTAAAATTTTATCTAAAGATGAAAACTATGAAATTGAAAAAGATTACGGAATTTCTTTAGCCAAATTAGATAAAGGTTGCTTGATTTATAACACGGACAAAGAATCTGGTTTTGCAATTTCTGTGGTTGATAATAATAAAAATGGCGATCAATATTATTGGTTTGAAGATTTTCTTAAAGTGAAGCAGCGCGATGATGAATATTTTCATACGCAGGAAACACTTTCAGTTTTTAAAGATTTTGTCATTAAACAATTGCCGCAAGAATTTGACGTAAATAAACCGGATCAAGCAGATTTTTTAACTAAATCAATCAATTTTTTTAAAGAAAAAGAAAGCTTTGATTATGATGAATTTACCAATGAAGTTTTAGGTGATAAAAATGTAATTGAAAGTTTTTCTAATTTTAAAAGTGATTACGAACAGGAAATGCAGGTTTCTATTTCCGAAGATTTTCCTATCAATCAAACGGCAGTAAAGAAAAATCAACGCTATTTTAAAAGTATTATTAAATTAGATAAAAATTTTCATATTTATGTTCATGGTGATCGGAAAATGATTCAGCAAGGACAAGATGAAAACGGGAAATTTTATATGCTTTATTTTGAAGAAGAAAAATAAAACTGATGCCAGAAGGTCCAACCATAAAATTTCTCGCTCAAAAATTACAAAAATTCGTGGGCGAAAAAGTCACCGAAGCATCTGGTTATGGCGAAATGGATAAGTCTAAAATTGATAATATCAAATTAGAAAATATTGAAACTTTCGGTAAAAATTTGATTTTCCTTTTTAAAGATTTCTTTGTCACGGCTCATTTCGGATTATTTGGGAGTATGAAAATTAATGAACGAAAAAAAGTAAACGCCAGTTTTGCACTTCATTTCACAAACGATGAAATTAATTTTTATGTCACGCGGACAAAACTTTATGAAGGGAAACCACAAGATTATTTTAATTTTAAAACTGATATTTTAAAACCAGAATTCGACCAAAAACTTATTTTAGAAACTTTACAGAATAAATTTTCTAAGAAAATGATTGGCGACGTTTTAATGGATCAAAGTATTTTCACAGGCGTCGGAAATATTATTAGAGTTGAGGTTTTGTATCGCTCAAAAATCCATCCTGAAAGTATTGTAGAAAAAATTCCTGTCAAGAAATTAAAAGAATTAATTAAGATTACTGCTTATTATGCGGAAGAATTTTTAATTTTAATGACGAATGATTGCGTAAAAAAAGACGCCATCGTTTATGCGAAAAAAGTTTGTCCTATTCATAAAACAGATTTAGAAATTGAAAAAATGGGCAAAGTAAAACGAACCACTTATTGGTGCAAAAAATGCCAGAAACTTTATAATTAATTTAAGATTACTAAAATTGCGATAAACTTCAATATTTCGTAAATTTGGAAATCTAAAATCTAAAATCTAAAATCTAAAATCTAAAATCTAAAAATATGAAAGTTACCGTAGTTGGCGCAGGAGCAGTAGGCGCAAGTTGTGCAGAATACATTGCAATGAAAAATTTCACTTCTGAAGTTGTTCTTGTAGATATTAAAGAAGGATTCGCAGAAGGAAAAGCAATGGATTTAATGCAAACCGCATCTTTAAATGGATTCGACACCAAAATTACCGGAACTACGGGAGATTATTCTAAAACTGCAGGTTCAAAAGTGGCTGTAATTACCTCTGGAATTCCAAGAAAACCAGGAATGACACGCGAAGAACTCATCGGAATCAACGCTGGAATAGTAAAAGAAGTTTCTCAAAATTTAGTAAAACATTCACCAGATGTTATTATTATCGTGGTTTCAAACCCGATGGATACAATGGCTTATTTGGTTCACAAAACTTCAGGTTTACCAAAAAATCAAATTATCGGAATGGGCGGCGCATTAGATTCTGCACGTTTTAAATACCGTTTGGCGGAAGCTTTAGAATGTCCAATTTCTGATGTAGATGGAATGGTAATCGCGGCTCACAGTGACAAAGGAATGTTGCCTTTGTTATCAAAAGCAACAAGAAATGGGGTTTCTGTTTCAGAATTTTTAAATGAAGAACAACAAAATTATGTTGCCGAAGAAACCAAAGTTGGTGGTGCAACTTTAACAAAATTATTGGGAACTTCCGCGTGGTACGCTCCTGGAGCAGCCGTTTCAATGTTAGTTCAGTCCATCGTTTGTGATCAGAAAAAAATGATTCCTTGTTCCGTAATGTTAGATGGAGAATATGGAGAAAGTGACATCTGTCTTGGAGTTCCGTGTATTATCGGAAAAAATGGAATAGAAAAAATCGTAAACATTTCTTTAACAGATGCTGAAAAAGAGAAATTTGCAGATTCTGCAAAAGCCGTGAGAGAAGTAAATGGAGATTTGAAATTTTAATTATAATTTTTCTTCTTAAATATAAAAACTATCTTTTTGGAGATGCGTTTTTTTTGATTTACATTATAATTTTAATTTTTTAGTAGTTTTTATTTGAAATTATAAATTTTAGTAATATTTTTAGTTTTAATAAACTTATCTTAAACGATTTTCATAATGTAATTGACAATATTTTTCCAAATAATTGTATTTGGTACGGTAACGAGAAGTATTATTTCAAAAGTCCAAAACATTAAAAAATAAAGATATGGACTGCCCCAAATTTTTCTTTTAAACTTAATTTTTTCAAAAATTAAAATAAGAATTGGAATGAGAAAAGGCATTATAACCGAAGTCAAAAGTCCAAGTCCAGGTTTAATTTGATTTAAAAGTCGGGACATTCCAGGATTTAGTATGATTAAAGTCGCACCAATTAAAAATGCAACATGCCACCGAATATTCCGTCTATAATACATCGCAATGCAATAATAAATTGAAAGAAATACTGCGTCAAGTAATCCGATAAATGCGGTTACATAAGCATCAGTTTGTCCAGCTGAAAGTTCTCTCTGCGTTTTCTGCGTTACTAAAATTAATATCGTTACGACGAGTATCGGAACTAAGAAATAAGATAATTTACCAATTTTTCTTTGTAACGCGTATTTCCTTTGCCTAATTAAAATTGGTTGTAAAATAATCAATACAAACCATAAAATAAAGGCGGCAAAATGAATGTGAATTACTTTTTCAAAATGATTGAAATTAGGAAAAAAACTGAGATAAGTTTTATAAAAACCAAGTAAAGAAATTATAATGACGAAAATAAAAAATGGTATTAATAACCGATTCGTTTTTTCCATGGTTAAAAATTTTTATTGATTTTCTATTTAAAGACAAATTTTCAAAATTTTACAATTCTTTCTTAATGTAAATATAATATAAAATTAAAAAGAATTGTTTAGCTCTCCAAAAAATCCCTTAAATTTGAAGAACAACTTTAATTCAAAAAAATGTTTAAAAAATCCCTAATTTTCGCGCTCGCCATTTTTTCCACGGGTGTATTTTCTCAAAAAAATAACACAACTTTAAAACGTCCCAAATTAGTCGTTGGTTTAGTGGTCGATCAAATGAGATGGGATTATTTATACCGATATTATGATAAATTTGAAAATGATGGTTTTAAAAGATTAATCAACCAAGGTTTCTCTGTCAATAATGTGCATATTCCGTATGTTCCAACCTATACTGCAGTTGGTCACAGTTCTATTTATACAGGTTCAGTTCCGGCAATCAATGGAATTTGTGGAAATGATTGGTATGACAAATCACTTGGAAAAAGTGTTTATTGTACAGCAGATGATTCCGTAAAACCAGTTGGAACGGCGAATGCAAAAGTAGGAAGTCAATCACCGAAAAATCTTTGGTCCACAACAATGACGGATCAATTGAGATTAGCCACGAATTTTCAGGGAAAAGTTGTAGGCGTTTCTTTAAAAGATCGTGCTTCTATTTTACCAGCTGGTCATAATCCAACTGGCGCATTTTGGTTTGACGATTCTACAGGAGATTTCGTAACGAGTTCTTATTATATGAATGAATTACCAAAGTGGGTAAATGATTTTAATGCTCAAAAAGTTCCGGATAATTTAGTTAAAAATGGTTGGAATACTTTGCTTCCGATTTCAGAATATACAGAAAGTTCTCCCGATAATTCTCCGTGGGAAGGACTTCTTGGAAGTGCGAAAACACCGACTTTTCCGTACAATAATTTTGCGGCAGATTATCAAAAGAAAAAAGACAATATTAGAACTTCGCCTTTTGGAAATACTTTGACTTTAAAAATGGCAAAAGCAGCGATAAATGGAGAAAACTTGGGAGACGACGCGATTACCGATTTTCTTGCAATAAATTTAGCTTCCACAGATTATGCAGGTCATAAATTTGGACCAAATTCTATTGAGGTTGAAGATGTTTATTTGAGACTAGATCGAGATTTAGGAGATTTTTTTAAATATTTAGACAAAACTGTTGGTGCAGGAAATTATACTGTTTTCCTTTCTGCGGATCACGGCGGTGCGCATTCTGAAGGTTTTATGGAAGAACATAAAATGCCGACAGGTTTTTACGGAGAAGGTGCTAAAAAAGATTATAATCAATTTTTGAAGGATAAATTTGGCGTTGATAAATTAGTGATCAGTTTTACCAATAATCAGATTTATTTGGATGATAAAATAATGACAGATAATAAGTTAGATGAAACTCAAGTTAAAGACTATTTAATTAATTATTTGAATCACGACAAAAGTGTTTTGTTCGCCGTGGATATGAAAAAAGTAGCACCATCTTCCATTCCGGAACCAATTAAAACCAGAATTATGAACGGCTACAATTGGCAAAGAAGTGGCGATATTCAATTAATTTTCCACGATTCTTGGTTGCCAAATTATTCAAGATTAGGAACAACACATGGCGCATGGAATTCTTATGATTCACATATTCCATTATTATTTATGGGATGGGGAATTCAGAAAGGTGAAACTAATAAAGATTATCACATGACCGATATTGCACCGACAATTTGTGCATTGTTAAAAATACAGTTTCCAAGTGGAAATGTCGGAAATCCGATTGCTGAAGTTTTGGGAAAGTAAATTTTTTTTAATTTCTTTTCAAAAGCAAAATTATGTTCATTTAATAATAGAAGAATTTTATTTTCCACAAAAAAAGACCGATTTCAATATCGGTCTTTTTAAATATTTTTAGAAAATTATTTTTTCTTATTTGGGGGATAATTTGCCATAATTTCTGCAACAATTTCTGGGATTTGCGTTTGTTTAGATTTTGGTGAATCTACAGAAATTCCGGTTCCCACGCCTTGCCAAACTAATTTTTGAGTTTGTGTGTCAATCAAATCAATCATCAAAGATCCTTGGTTATAATTTCTGCTAAAAGTTCTATTAACTCCGAAACCGAAACCGCCGTAACCAAATCCACCGTACATTCCATATCGATTTCCTTCTACAATATCTTTTACTTGTTTGTGATTGGCTTTAAGATTTACGATTAAATCTGGCGCATCAGAAACTCTTAAACCTTTCATTTGTAATTGTTTAGAAACCTCATTTAAAACGCGGTCTTTATCAATATCATTCAAATTCAAGTCGTCAATTCTTAATTTATAAGTTTTGTAATTATTAAAATTTGCAGTTTCAGCGTAATCAGATTTTACTTGAAATGGGCTGCAAGAAGTTAATCCTAAAGTTGCAGCTAACAAGAAAACTAAATATTTTTTTTTCATGATGAGATTATTTTTGAGAGTGAAAATCTATTTTAAAATTTTATCAGTTATTTTTATTTTTTTGAAAGAATCTGTTTTTTTATCATAACCAAAAGGACAATGTCTGCAACCACTTTTGCAGCAAAAACCACGTTTCAGATGGTATTTTTCTGTGAAAACCTTATAACCTTGTTCGTTGTAATAATAGTCTTCATTTTCTTTGATTTCTTTTTGCATGATAAGTTAAATCCTAAAAATAATTTATATTTGTTAAATGATAATTGTGTGCCATTTCTTACTCAAAAATACAAAAATAAACGGCATTACGTTTTTTCCATTTATTTTGTTAAAAAACGCGTCGGATAGAAATAATACTATTTTACTAAATCACGAAAAAATCCACCTGCGACAACAAGCGGAAACGTTAATCTTCTTTTTTTATATTTGGTATGTTTTAGAATATTATTACTTACTCATAAAATATAGAAATCCCTATTTAGCTTACCAAAATATTAGTTTTGAAAGAGAAGCTTATGGGAATGAACATAATCCCAATTACTTAAAAACCAGAAAACTCTGGAGATTTTTTAAATATTTAAAATAATTTAACTTCCTCTGTAGGTAGAATATCCATAAGCAGAGAGCGTAATTGGAACGTGGAAATGATTTTTTCCTTTAATTTCAAACACAACTTCTATAAAGGGATAGAAAGTTTCTTCGTTAATCTTTTGAAAGTAAGATTGCGTCATAAAAATAAATTTATAAACGCCTGAATTATCCTTATCGTTCTTTAGAAAATCTGAAATTCTTCCGCTTTCATCGGTCGCTTTTTGATCTACAACTTCCCACATTTTTGTTGAAGTATTCATTTTTTCTAATTTAATTGAAACGCCACTCGCGGGTAAACCTTTAGAAATATCTAAAATATGCGTTGATAATTAATAATCTTTGCTCTGTGCAAAAGTAAATAGACTTAGTAAAGCAAATGCGAAACTGAAAATAAGTTTTTTCATTGAATTTTTTTTATTCAGAGTTAATAGATAATTTATATTAAATGCTCACTTATCAATAGATATACCAATTTCTAAATTGTTGATTATTATCATAAAAAAAGAGACCTAAAAAAGTCTCTTATTTTTGATGTTTATAAAGTAAAAAAAATTCTTTTACTCAATCCTAAAGAAAGGAAATCTTTTTTAATTAAATAAATCTCTCACTTTATCAAAAAAGGTTTTTTCTTTTCCGGATGGTTCTGCAATCATTTCACTATTTTCTAACTGTTGTTCAAAAAATTCTTTCTGAGATGGAGATAATTTTTGTGGCGTCCAAACATTGATGTGAATAAACATATCGCCTTTTCCATAACTTTCTAAACTTGGTAAACCTTTTCCGGCTAATCGTAAAATTTTTCCAGATTGTGTTCCGGCATCAATTTTTATTTTTACTTTACTTCCAACTGTATTTACTTCTTTTGAAGTTCCCAAAGCAGCTTCTGGAAAGGAAATATAAAGTTCTTGATGAAGATTATCGCCTTCACGTTTGATTGTTTTGTCGATTTCCTCTTCCACAACAACTAATAAATCGCCTGCAATTCCACCAAAAGGTGCGTCGTTTCCTTTTCCTTGAACGCTCAATTGAACACCTTCTCTAGCTCCAGCTGGAATATTAATTGTTACTTCTTCATCTTCTTTTATCAAACCTTGTGAATTTGCACCGGCTGGAATTTTATCTGCAACTTTTCCCAATCCTTGACAAGTGCTACATGTTTGCTGCGTTTGCATTTGTCCGAACATTGTGTTCATTACTTTTATTTGCGCTCCAGCTCCATTACACGTGGGACAAGTTTTAGAAGTTACACCTTTAGCAAATTTCATTTTTTTAACCTTAATGGTTTTTTGCGTTCCATTTAGAATTTCTTCTAAATTTAATTTTATTCTAACACGGAGGTTAGAACCTCGAACTTGTTGCTGTTGTTGTCTTCCGCCGCCGCCAAAATGACCACCAAAAATATCTCCAAACTGGCTGAAAATATCTTCCATATTCATTCCGCCACCAAAACCGCCGCCGAAACCACCATTTCCACTCACACCGGCGTGACCATATTGATCGTAACGTGCTTTTTTATTGCCGTCACTTAAAACTTCGTAAGCTTCTGCTGCTTCTTTAAATTTTTCTTCAGAAGTAGAATCACCAGGATTTTTATCCGGGTGGTATTTTATCGCCATTTTTCTGTAGGCTTTTTTTATTTCTTCTCCTGAAGCGGATTTGCTGATTTCTAATACTTCGTAATAATCTCTTTTGGTCATTGTCATTGTTTCTTATTTAAAAAAATTTTAATAATTAAATTAAGATTTTAATTTCCAGTTACTACTTTTGCGAAACGAATTACTCTATCGTGCAATTGATAACCAGTCTCCACAACATCTACAATTTTACCTTTTAAATCTTCTGACGGCGCAGGAATACTTGTAATAGCTTCATGAAGATCAACATTAAAAGCATCTCCCGCATTTACCTCGATTGGTTTTAAACCTTTTTCGGTTAATTTATTTTTGAATTTTTGATAAATTAATTCTACACCTTTTAAATCTGCTTCATTTCCATTTTTAGAAATTTCTTTTAAAGCGCGCTCAAAATCATCAAGAATTCCGAGCATAGAAATCATCATTTCTTGATGTGCATATTGGAAGAATTCATTACGCTCTTTTACAGTTCTTTTTTTATAGTTTTCAAACTCTGCGAAAAGCCGAATATATCGGTCTTTTTCTTCTGCCAATAAATCTTCCGGAGATTTTTCGGGTGTCAGATTTTCAGTTTTTTCTTCTGAATTATTTTGGTTTTCTTCTTGAGAATTTTCTTGAGAATTTATTTCTTCGTCGTAAATATCTTTATTATCGTCCATTTTCTTTATTTTATAAACCATCTTTCGCAAAATTTTTGCCAAAGAGAAGATTAGGACATTTAGGCAGATTATTATTTATTCTGAAAAAGTTAAAATGAAGTGCCTAAGTAAATAAAATATCTGGGAGCATTTGCAGATAAGCCCATTCCATAATTAGCATTTAATTGTAAATTATTTTTAAGGGAATAGGAAATTCCAGAATTGAATTGATGTTTTGGGTTTTCATTATTACAAAAACTGCCGAAATATTCTAAAAAAGCATTTAATTTGGGATTTAATTTAAATATCCCCACTGCAGAATATTCTTTTATAAAAGATTTTAAAGTGTTATCATAAGTGATTCCAAGATTGCTTTCTAATGTTAATTTAGAATTTATTTCCTGAGTAATTAAAAAATAAGAAGAAGTATTAAAAACAGTTTTTCCCAGATCGTTCTTTTGCCCTGTTATAAAACCAGCCACAGAAATTTGTGTATTATTTTTATTAATGAATGGAGTTTTCAAACCCAAACTCACAGGAAATTCTGTTTCATTTTTTTCTTCATTAATCTTGTAAATAATATTATTTAAAAAAATAAATTCTAATTTTTTATTTAAAGCAAAGTGATAAGAAATTGTAGGTAAAAAAATATTTTCGGCTGTTGAATTTATATTTTCATAGAGAGTTCCGGTTTCTACTTGTAATATTTTTGGTTCATTTAAAGAAGCTGTTTCTGTAACCGTTACTTGTGCGGAAAGAAAAATATTTAAGAAAAATAAAAGAAAAAGTCCTTTATTCATTTGGAAAAAATGTAGTGTATAATAAATAAAGGTTTAAAATTAAAATGATTATTGTGACAAACCAAACTATAATTTTAAGAAAACTTTTATTTGCAAATTCTCCCATTTTAGTTTTAGAATTAGTAAACATCACCAAAGGAATCACTGCAAAACTAAGTTGCATTGAAAGTACAACTTGACTTAAAACTAATAATTCTGTAGTGCCTTTTTCTCCATAAAGTATGGCGACAATTAAAGCGGGAATTATGGCAAGAACTCTTGTAATTAATCTTCGCAGCCAAGGTTTTAATTTGATGTGTAGAAAACCTTCCATTACAATTTGTCCCGCTAAAGTCCCGGTTAAAGTAGAATTTTGCCCAGAAGCCAAAAGTGCAATTGCGAAAACTACACTTGCAATGCTTGTTCCCAAAAGTGGATCTAAAAGTTTATGTGCATCATAGATGTCTGCAACATCTTGATAACCAGTGTTGTGAAAAGTGGCAGAAGCTACAATTAAAATTGCAGCATTTACAAAAAAAGCTAAAAATAAAGCAACACTACTATCAATTGTAGCAAATTTAATGGCCATTTTTTTTCCTTCCACATCTCTTTTGTAATTTCTGGTTTGCACTATTGAACTGTGCAAATATAAATTATGCGGCATCACTGTTGCGCCTAAAATTCCGATTGCGATATACAACATTGAAGGATCATAAACAATTTGTTTTGTGGGAAGCAAACCTTGTAACATTGGAAATATGTCTGGTTTACTTGCAATAATTTCGTAACCAAAACATGCAAAAATTACGAAAATTAATCCACCAACGAATGCTTCAATCCACCGAAATCCTCGTGATTGAAGAAGCAAAATAATAAAAACATCAATTCCTGTGATTGCAATTCCCCAGGTAATTGGAATACCAAAAAGTAAATTTAGCGCAATTGCAGAACCAATTACTTCAGCTAAATCACATGCAACAATCGCAATTTCACAAAGAATCCAAAGAATAAAATTTGTAGTAGGTTTGAAATGATCTCTGCAAGCTTGAGCTAAATCTCGTTCTGCAACCACGCCTAATTTCACAGAAAGATGTTGTAGAAGTATTGCAAAAAGATTAGAAATTAAAATTACAGAAAGCAACGTATAACCAAATTTTGCTCCACCTGCAATATCTGTAGCCCAATTTCCCGGATCCATATATCCAACTGCGACCATTAAACCAGGACCTGTAAATGCTAATAATTTTTTCCAAAATCCCGCATTTTGCGGGACGTTTATGGAAGAATATACTTCTGAAAGAGAATTCTGATGTTTTTCTTTTCTCCAGCCTCGACTCATAAAAAATGTTAGTTTAGTCTAACAAAAGTAGTTTAAATATTCTTACTATTAAAATTATTTTCTAAAAACTTTTTATAGAAATAAGTTTAATTAAATTTTAGAACTTCAAAAAAAAATCCCAGAAATTTCTGGGATTAAATATTTAAATTTGATTATTAAAAATTATATCATTCAAGAATTGTAGATTCTTAGAAGACTCTTGCAATCTTTCCACTTTTATCCAGATTAATTTTATTTTTTGGTTTTTTCTGGTAAATTTATAGATGTAGAATCTGAGATTATTGTAGTTTTTGAAGAATCAGATTTTACATTTGTAGTATCTGTCATTGTTACAATTGTGTTATTTTTTTTTGTTTTATTAATCTGATTCCATAAAAACCAACCTGCCAGAAATAAGAGTAATAAGGGAATTAGCCATTTCCAAATAGAACCTTCATTGTTATTGTTTTGAGATTCTACATTTACATGCGTTTCTCCCACTCTTGTAACATCTACTTTTGGTTCGTCAAAACTAGTTACATTTACTTTTTCAAATTCTGGAACCGTTGTTTCTGATTGTCCCCAATTTCCCAATCCTAAAGAAGAAAATGAAAGACCAGTAGGTAGTAATGAAGAAACAATTCCTTTTTGGCCTGAAAGTAAACTTGATAAACCAGAAGTTCCTAAATTATTTTCAGTGGCATATTTTCCTAAAGAGCCAATTGTTGCACTTGTTACTAAATTTAATAATGAACTAGAAGATGTATTATTTATGCCAGAAAAGTTTGAAATGGCATTTACAATTGTTTCTAATTTATCTCCAAACAAAGCAGTTAAAATTGTAGTAATCTTAGAATTGTGTAAATCATTTTTTAAATTTTCAAATAAATATCCGGAAGAAGAGCCTAAAATAGCATCTAAAATTCCAGGTTTATCAGAATTATTGGCAAGTCCACCAATTATCGCTGGTAAAATTGCGCCAACTGCTTTGTGCGTTCCAGATTCACTTTCTCCTAAATGTGTGGAAATTTGTGAAATGAAAGCTGGATCAAACTGGCTTTTAATTAAATCAATAACATTTAGTGACATAATAGTTTGTTTTTAAAAGTTATAAGTAAATGTAAGAATTAATAATTTACTATTATGAATAATCTAATTTTTATAATAAAATTAACAAAAACTCTTTAAATTAATACGCTTTTGCGAATAAAACTCTTTGTTTAGATGGTTTTTTTGTTATCATAGAAATGCCTTCTTCTAAAATATTATTTAAAGGAATACATCTTATAGTTGCTTTTGTTTCTTCCTGAATTTGGGCTTCTTCTTCTGCAGTTCCGTCCCAATGTGCTAAAATAAAACCACCTTTTTCTTCTAAGACTTTTTTGAATTCTTCATAAGAATCTACTTTAGTTGTATTTTCTGTACGGTGTTTTTCAGCTTTTAAATAAATATCTTTTTGAATTGTTTGTAATAAATTTTCTATATAATCTTCTAATCCTTCAAGCGGTTGGGTTTCTTTTGTTAAATTATCTCTTCTTGCTAATTCTACTGATTTATTTTCCAAATCTTTTGGACCAATTGCTATTCTAATTGGAACTCCTTTTAATTCGTATTCCGCAAATTTCCAGCCTGGTTTATTTTCTGTACGATTGTCATATTTTACAGAAATTCCTTTCTCTTTTAATTTAGTTTGAATTTTTTCTGCGACTTCATTTATTTCAGCTAATTGTTCATCGCTTCTAAAAATAGGAACAATTACCACTTGGATTGGAGCTAAAGTTGGAGGTAGAACCAAGCCAAAATCATCAGAATGTGTCATAATTAAAGCGCCCATTAATCGGGTAGAAGTTCCCCAAGAAGTTGCCCATGCAAATTCTATTTTCCCTTCTTTATTGGTAAATTTTACGTCAAAAGCTTTTGCAAAATTCTGTCCTAAAAAATGTGAAGTTCCAGCTTGCAAAGCTTTTCCGTCTTGCATTAAAGCTTCAATACAATAAGTTTCATCTGCACCGGCAAATCTTTCTGATTCTGTTTTAATTCCTCTAATTACAGGCATTGCCATAAAATTTTCTGCAAAATCTGCGTACACATGAAGCATTTTTTCCGTTTCTTCTATGGCTTCATTTTTTGTAGAATGTGCGGTATGACCTTCTTGCCAAAGAAATTCTGCAGTTCTAAGAAATAATCTGGTTCTCATTTCCCAACGAACCACATTTGCCCATTGATTAATTAAAATTGGCAAATCTCTATAAGATTGAATCCAACCGCGGTAAGTATTCCAAATAATTGCTTCAGAAGTTGGACGTACAATAAGTTCTTCTTCTAATTTTGCTTCTGGATCTACAATTAATTTTTTAGAGTTATTTGGATCGGTTTTTAATCGGTAATGAGTTACAACGGCGCATTCTTTCGCAAAACCTTCTGCATTTTTTTCTTCCGCTTCAAAGTAACTTTTGGGAATAAATAAAGGGAAATAAGCATTTTGATGACCAGTTTCTTTAAATTTTTTATCCATCTCATCGCGCATTTTTTCCCAAATTGCGTAGCCATAAGGTTTTATCACCATACAACCACGCACTCCAGAATTTTCTGCTAAATCTGCTTTTACAACTAATTCATTATACCATTTGCTGTAGTCTTCACTTCTTGTTGTAAGTTTTGCCATCTTTATATTATTTTATTTTTAACTTTTAAACTGTATTTGTATCTAACTTTAAATGTTTAATTTTATACCGAAATAGAATGCTGAAAATGGTATAATTTTGGTACAAAGTGCAAATATAAATATAATTAAAATCTATTCATCATCATGGAAAAAAATATACAAAAAAATTGTCCATTTAGATTTGCTGTAAAAAGCTTTCTAGCTTTGTCTTTAAGTTTACTAATGACTTCTTGTGTAATGCAAACTGGAGCTTATACAGAAACTGATGGAGTTTACTATAATCCAAATACAGATACTCTTCCCGAAGGTTACGTTACTAATGAAGGAAATCAAGTGGGAGATTATTATAATTACCAAGATCAATCTATCATTGATAAAAGTAAAGAAAATCAAAATTTAAAAAATAACAGATACAATTCTTGGAATTCCAATGAAAATACAGATTCAGATTGGGGAAATTTTGCCGGGACAGAAATTAATTATTCTCCATATTATGATTATATGTATGGAAATGTTTATACCATGGGATTAGGTAGCTTTAATCCAATATATTACGGATTAGGTAATTGGTATTGGTCTTTTTATGATCCTTTTTGGGCTCGTTATTATGGTTTCAATGGATATTATAATCCTTACTATGGATATTATAATCCTTACTATGGATTTAATTATCCATATTATGGAGGAGGTTATTATGGAGGTTATAATAATTATTATGGAGGTTATTACGGAAATAATTATAATCCATACCGATATAAAAGAAGTGGTGAAAATGGAGGCGGATTACATAAAGTAAGAAAATCTGATAACAATAGTCAAATAAATAATTACGGAAATAATGGATTTAGAAATCCTAGAAATGGAAACCAAAATCCTATAAGAACTAGAAACAATACTTACACAATTCCAAATCAAAACTCAGGAGGTCGTTACAGAAATACGGAAAATTCTGTACCAATTAGAACAAGACAACAAGATCCACCAAGACAAAGAGAATCTGTTCAACCAAGAAGAGAGATGAACAATGATTATAGAAGAGAAAGTTCTTCAGGAGGATTCCGTCAAAGTGAAAGTTCTAATAATTCTTACAGACCAAGTGCGCCTACAAATGGCGGCGGTTTTGGTGGTGGTTCTTCATCATCTTCTGGAGGCGGTTCTACAAGATCAAGCGGAGGTGGAATTAGAAGATAATAATTAATTATAATTTTAGTAATAATAAAATGATAAAAAATTCATTAGCAATTTTAACAATTGCAGTCAGTTTTTCGCTCATGAGCGCACAAGATATTTCGACTATAAGAAATACAGTAGATGTTTATTCTAATAATTTTTCTAATGGTACTGCAAAATATCAAGGAATGGCAGGTTCGATGGGAGCTTTGGGCGGAGAAATTTCAAGTTTAAATTCAAATCCAGCGGGAATTGGCGTTTTTATAGCAAGTGATATTAATGGGACTTTAAATATTAACAATAGTAAAAACACTACTAATTTTAATGGTAAATCTTTAAATTACAAAATAAATAACACAGATTTAGGAGAAATTGGGGGTGTTGCCACATTTCAGATAGAAGGTAATACACCGTGGAAATTTATAAATATAGCCGTAGATTATTCCACACAATCTCTTGAAGACTATTCTGAGACAGCTGGAAATAAAAATATTAGTTTTTCCATTCCATCAGCAGCTACAACTCTAGATTTTGATGGACATGCTTATAATCGCTATGGAAATCTTTCAAATAGCAGTTTTGCAGTTGGAGCAAATTATAATAATAATTTATATCTTGGAGCAGCTTTGCATTTTAAAACTGCAAATATTGATCAATATGATACTGCTGCATTTACAGATTCTGCTTTAAATACAACAGAAATTTTTAATAAACAATACACTCCCTTTTCTGAGCAATCAAACGGTTTTGCAGCAAGTTTAGGTGTAATAGGTAAATTGAATAATCAAATTAGATTAGGAGCGTCTTTAGAAACTCCTACTTGGTGGCAAATTACAAGAATTTATAATTCTTATGATAATCCAACAGACGATACTTACACTGAAGACAGAAAACTTTCTTCACCTATGAAAGCAACTGTGAGTGCGGCTTTCGTGGCGAGCAAAGATTTTGCAATTAATGTAGATTATACTTTAGGAATTACAAAACCAAAATATAAAGTATATGGCGGTGCAGAAACAGAATTAAATAATTTTTTCTCTAATAGTTACAAAAATTTATCTGAAATTAAAATGGGTGCAGAATACCGATTAATGGGTTTAAGACTGCGCGCAGGATATGGTTTAGCAAATAGTCCTTTTGATTCTCAAAGTATTACTGCTTATAGAAACGATGGCTCAGTAGGAAATTCCTCTTTTAGTAATTTAATTTTAGGAAAAAGAACGACCATTGCAGGGGGAATTGGCTATGATTTTGGTTCAATCTATTTAGATGCATCTTATCAAAATGTCCAGTCAACTTACAATAACCCCTTTCTAAGAGGTGATAATGCGGTCAATTCTAATTATTTTTCAGACAATTTTGTTTTACCAAGTAGCAATTATGCGGTGAATGAAGTGAAAAATAATCAAAATAATATTTCTTTAACTTTAGGTTATAAATTTTAAAAAACTTTTCAAAAATAGATTGAAAAAGACTTTCACAACTGTGGAAGTCTTTTTTTATTTAAAATTTTCTGGGGAAATATTAGTGAAATCTTATAAATTCTAATGAAATAAATGTCCCGACAAAGCCAATAAAACTCCACAAATGACCAATATAATTTTCATCCAATCAATATTATGGTTTTTACTACTTTCAAAAATAATAACAGAAGAAATATGTAAAAAAATTCCACCAACAATTGCCAAAAAATAAATTTCTAAATCTGGATTAAAATAATGTCCTAAAAACATTCCAATCGGAGAAGCCAATGCGAAAATAGAAATTATGACCCAAGATTTCCCGCTAAATTTTTGTGTTCCTTTTATTAGAAAAGCGCCTAAAACAAAAGAGATTGGAAGATTATGAAATAAAATTCCCATAAGATATGGCGAGAAAGTTTCCTTTTGTGAAGCCAAAGGAATTCCTTCTAAAAAGGCGTGAAAAAATAAACCGACCATCAATGCAATTGGTAAAATTGCTTTTTCACTATGACTGTGAAAATGCCCGTGTTCAAAGCCTTTCGTCATACTTTCCAAAATCATTTGGACTAAAACTCCACCAATAATCCAAAGTCCAATAGTATGATTTTCTGAAGCATAAATTTCGGGAAAAACTTCATTTAAACAAATTGTTATTAAAAAACCTGCGCTTAAAATCAATAAACTTTTAGCTAATTTTTCTTGCTTTCCAAAATATTTTCCTAAAATAACACCTGCTAAAACACTGAACAATAAAAGGATAAAAATATAAATCTGTATCATTTTACTTTATTTTTTTAAATAAGATTATGCATCTTGGTGAAGAGTTTTCTTTAAATGAATTCAGTTGATAATCGCCCCAAAGTTTTACCCGTTCTAAACCAACATTTTTTGCGAAAATTTCAATAGAACTTAAATCCAGAAGTTTAACTTTCTCTTCAAATTGCAAATCTTTTCCTTCTACATTGAAGTTGATTTCTTTTATAATATGCTGATTTTCAATTCGTTTTTTAATTGTAAATAAAATGTTGCCTTTCTTTATTTTTTCTTCCTCTACAAGATTATTTTTCACAAATTCTGCATTCATAAAATCCAAAACAAACAATCCATTTTCTTTTAAAATATTGGAAACTGAAGAAAAAACACTTTGATCTTCTTCATCCGTTTTAAAATATCCGAAACTTGTAAATAAGTTAAAAACGGCATCTACTTTTTCACTTTTAATGGGATTTCTCATGTCGTGAACATCAAACTTCAAACTCGGTTTTGTAAGATTGAACGAAGCCGGAGTTTCAAACTTTTTATTGTAAGAAATGCTTTCTTCAGACAAATCCAAACCCAAAACATCAAAACCCATTTTATTTAAAAAAACCGAATGTCTTCCTTTTCCACAAGCTAAATCTATAATTTTTGACGGCGGTTGTAAATTTAAAACATCAATTAATTTTTCTAAAAATTGTTCACCTTCTTTATAATCTCGGTCCTGATAAAGGATGTGATAATACGGCGTATTAAACCAAGTTTTAAACCATTCCATTCCACAAAAATACTTAAATTTGCCGAAGATTGTAAATTGCATTTTTTTAAATGTTTAAAATTTGCAAAACAATCGCAAAAACATATTATGGAAATTGATAATTTAAAAATACAAATCAAAACTTTTTTCGGTTTAGAAGAAATTTTATCTGCAGAACTGAAAAAATTGGGTGGGCAAAATGTAGAAATTAAAAACCGCGCCGTCAATTGCGAAGGAGATTTGGGATTTCTTTATAAAATTAATTACAGTTGCAGAACGGCTTTAAAAATTTTAGTTCCCATTTTAACATTTAAAACTTGGGACGAAAATCGTTTTTATGATAAATTGTTTGATTTTCCATGGGAAGATTATTTACGTGTTGATCAAAGTTTTGCAATAGATTCTACCATTTATTCGGACCGATTTTCGCACTCACAATTTATGGTGCAAAAAATGAAAGATGCAATTGTGGATTATTTTAAATTCAAATACAACACGCGTCCAAACGTAGATTCAAAAAATCCTGAAATAAAAATACATCTTCATATTGACCGAGAATTGGTAACAATTTCTTTGGATTCTTCTGGCGATGCTTTATTTAAAAGAGGTTACAGAAAGACTCAAGGTGAAGCGCCGATAAACGAAGTTTTAGCATCTGGAATGTTGCAACTCGCCAATTGGGATGGAAAAGGAAATTTCCTCGACCCAATGTGTGGTTCTGGAACTTTATTAGTAGAAGCTGCAATGATTGCGATGGATTTGCCTGCGCAAATTTTCCGAAAAGAATTTGGTTTTCAAAATTGGCCAAATTATGATGCCGAATTATTTTCAACCATTAAAGAAAACCGCATCAAACGAATAAAAGAATTTACCGGAAAAATTATCGGTTATGATATTGATAATGTGATGCTTGATGCTGCGAAAGATAATATTGCTGCTGCAGAATTAGAAGAAGTAATTGAAGTTAGAAAACAAAATTTCTTTGATAGTAAAAAAGAATTATTTCCTTTGTTAATGGTGTTTAATCCGCCTTACGACGAAAGAATTGCAATAAACGACGAAGATTTTTACAGCAAAATTGGCGATACTTTCAAGAAAAATTATCCAAATACTTTGGCTTGGATGATTTCTTCCGATCTAGAAGCTGTGAAAAAAGTAGGTTTAAGACCGTCCAGAAAAATAAAATTATATAATGGAAAACTTGAATGTCGTTTTTTACAATACGAAATGTATGAAGGAACGAAGAAAACACATAAACTTACAGGAGAATCAATTTAAAATTTAAATAATACTTGCCTTCAATTTCCCTCATAATCGCCATCTACAACCGCAAAGACGAACTTTTCGAGTTGCTCAATTCTTTGTTGTCTCAAACCGACAAAGATTTTGAAATTATTGTTGTAGATGATGGATCAAAAATCGCTTTGCTTCCAACTATTGAACTTTTTTCGGAAACTTTAAATATTCAGTTTTTCCGAAAACCCAATTCTGGTCCTGGTTTATCAAGAAACTACGGCGCAAAAAGAGCGAAAAATAATTGGTTGGTTTTTGTAGATTCTGATGTGATTGTCGAGAAAGATTATATTGAAAATATTAAAAAAGATATTTTAGAAAATCCGTGTGATGCTTTTGGTGGTGCAGATAAAGCGCATAAAGGTTTTAATTTATTTCAAAAAGCCATTTCCTATTCCATGACTTCGGTTTTCACTACTGGTGGAATTCGTGGAAACGCAAAATCTGTAACTAAATTTCAACCGAGAAGTTTTAATATGGGCGTAAAAAAATCTGCTTTTTTAGAAGTCGGAGGTTTTTCAGATTTAAGAATTGGTGAAGATCCAGATTTATCTATGACTTTGTGGGAAAATCAATTCACCACCAAATTTTTTGATAATATTGGAGTTTATCACAAACGCAGAACAGATTTCGGTAGATTTTCAAAACAAGTTTATCAATTTGGAGTTGCGCGCCCCATTTTAAATCAACGACATCCACAGTTTACAAAACTCACTTTTGCTTTTCCGTCACTTTTTTTTCTAGGATATTTTCTGGGAATTTTTAATTATTTTATGTGGCAAAATGGTCTGCTTTTGGGACTTTATGGGTTTTATACTTTTCTAATTTTTTTCCACGCTTTATGGAAAACGAGAAATATAAGTATAGCTTCTTTAGCAGTGATTTCTAGTTATATTCAATTATTTTCTTATGGTTTTGGATTTTTAAAATCTTGGTTTTTATTGAATATTTTACGACAGAATCCAGAAGAGGCTTTTCCCAATCATTTTTACAAAAAATAAAAAACTAAAAAAAGCCCTTCAAAAAATTGAAAGGCTTGATTTTTAAATAGAAAAAACTAAGAAACGAGATCTTCGGGATTCAACATGTGTTTTGGATCTAAAATTTCATCTAATCTTTTTTGGGATAAAATATTATATTCTAATACCAAATCATAAACAGATTTTCCCGTTGCTAAAGCTTCTTTTGCAATTTTTGTAGAATTTTTATAACCAATGTAAGGATTTAAAGCCGTTACAATTCCGATACTATTTTTAACCATTTCATAGCAAATGTCTTTATTTGCCGTAATTCCATTAATGCAACGTTCGCGTAAAGTATCAAGTGCGTTTCCAAGAAAATTAATATTTTCCATGATAGAATGACAAAGAACAGGCTCCATTACATTGAGTTGTAATTGCCCAGCTTCTGCTGCAAAAGTTACTGTTAAATCATTCCCGATTACTTTAAAACAAACTTGGTTTACTACTTCAGGAATTACGGGATTTACTTTTCCGGGCATAATTGAAGAACCAGGTTGCATCGGTGGAAGATTTATTTCAAATAATCCTGCGCGTGGACCGGAAGAAAGTAAGCGTAAATCGTTACAAATTTTAGATAATTTTACAGCTAATCTTTTAGTAGCAGAAGAATAAATGACGTAAGAACCTGTATCAGGAGTTGCTTCAACTAAATTAGGTGCAGAAATAAAAGGAAATCCTGTGATTTGAGCTAAATTTTTTGCGCACATTTTCGGATAACCAACAGGAGAATTTATTCCTGTTCCAATCGCAGTTGCGCCCATATTTATTTCTAAAAATAAATTGGCATTTGCGTTTAATTTTGAAATGTCTTCTTCTAAAGTTGCGGCGAAAGCTTCAAATTCTTGTCCTAAAGTCATAGGAACTGCATCTTGAAGCTGCGTTCTTCCCATTTTTATAACATCGTGAAATTCTTTACCTTTTGCACGAAATGCTTTAATAATATTTTCTAATTTTTTCACAAGTCTCTGATTCATTATAATCAAAGCTACTTTTATGGAAGTTGGATAAGCGTCATTTGTACTTTGAGAAAGATTGACGATGTCGTTTGGTGAACAATATTGATAATCGCCTTTTTCGTGTCCCATTAATTCTAAAACCCGGTTCGCAATCACTTCATTAGCGTTCATATTTACAGAAGTTCCAGCTCCACCTTGTATCATATCAATCGGGAATTGATCGTGCAATTTACCATCCACAATTTCATCGCAAACTTTTACTATATTTCTGTAAAGTTCCTCATCTAGCAAGCCTAATTGATAATTGGTTTTTGCAGCTGCTTTTTTTACATAAGCTAAACCAATTATAAAATCTGAGTAGGAAGATAATAATTGACCAGAAATTTTAAAATTATTAATGGCTCTCTGAGTTTGAACCCCATAATAAGCTTCTTTTGGAACATTTAATTCTCCTAAAAGATCACTTTCTTTTCTAGTGTTTTCCATAAAATTTATTTGACTGAAAAGTTAAGATTAATTTGTTATTTCAAAAAATTAAAAAAGCTATTAATTATAGAAATTCTATGGATATTTTTGATTTAAAGCTTGTAAAATTGCCCAAGTTTCTAGATCTAAAATACCATCATAATTCTGTGGTCTAAAATGATATTGAAATGTTTCAATGGTTTTTTTTGTTGCTTCATCCCAAGATCCAGAAAGTTGTAAATCGTAACCAAATTTTGATAACATAGTTTGAACTTTAAATATAAAAGGACTTGTATTAACTAGAGATCCAAAATCTGTACTTACAGCAAGATCGTAAAAATTTTGTTTTACAGGTTCATCATACCACATTCCTAATTGATATTCTTTATAAAGTCTTTCCCAAGGAAAAGTAGGACCTGGATCTTGTTTTCTAGTTGGTGCAATATCCGAATGTCCTAAAACATTCGTTGGTGGAATCATGTATCTCGTCACAATATCTTTTGCTAAAGCCGCTACTTTTTTAAACTGATATTCTGGAAATGGTACAAAGATTTTTTTACCAGTTGCATCAGTAGTGTATCCTGGATTAACAATTTCAATTCCAATTGAATTATCATTTAAATTTTTATCATTTCGCCAGGCGCTTATTCCTGCATGATAAGCTCGTTTATTTTCGTCAACTAATTGATAAATTTCTTTGTCATCATAGTCGTTTACCAAATAATGAGCACTCACGGATTGTTGTGTTAAAACCGTTATAGATTTATCATCATTTAAAGCGGTATAATGTAGAATTAAATATTTCTGACGAAAATTTTGTCCAACAGAAGGAAAATAAGTTTTAGCAACTTGAAAACCAATAGGATTTGCGGTTACAATAGAACCATAGCTAATCGTATTGTCATTTTTAGTTGCATCTGCTAAATTAACTGTAAAATATTCTCCTTTTTTATGTGTCTCTACATGGGGTTTTTCTACTGGTTTTGTAATGGTATTTACTTTTGGTGGTGTCGGTTTTGCAGGAATTTGGTTTTTTATGTTTTGTTGTGATCCACAAGATAAGAGTAAAAACCCTAATGAAGTGATATATAATGATTTGCGCATTTAATTATATTTTTAATTGTTGAGATGCTCAAAAATACTAATTATTTTAGAATTTTTTTTGGTAAATACTCAAAACTATTTTATATTTGCACTCGCAATTACAGAACAGAAGCTCTTAAAAATATTGCAAAGGAGAGTTGCCTGAGTGGCCGAAAGGACTTGTTTGCTAAACAAGCGTGCGGGAAACTGTACCAAGGGTTCGAATCCCTTACTCTCCGCAACTTTCAGAAAAAATTTATCGGGGCGTAGCGTAGTCCGGTCATCGCGCCTGGTTTGGGACCAGGAGGTCGCAGGTTCGAATCCTGCCGCCCCGACTTTTTTTATTAATTTTTTTTCAAAAAATTTTTTTACGAATGTGTAACTTTTTAAGTAAAACACAAAATGGGTGCGTAGCTCAGCTGGATAGAGCATCTGCCTTCTAAGCAGACGGTCACAGGTTCGAATCCTGTCGCGCTCACTTAAACTTCACAATTTTGTGAAGTTTTTTTTATTTAAATATATAATTTTCTTTAATATTTAATTTTATTCTCATTTTTATTTTCATTAATTTCAACCGAAATTTGGATAATAGAAAATGAAAAAATTGCTCATCATCGGATCGGTTTGGCCAGAACCAACTTCAACTGCGGCCGGAAAAAGAATGTTGCAATTAATTTCACTTTTTCAAAAGCAAAACTTTGAAATTACCTTTTGTTCCACAGCATCAAAATCTGAACATTCTTTTGATTTAAATTTATTAAGTGTTTCCTCTAAAAATATTTTACTTAACGATTCGGGTTTTGATGATTTTGTGAAAAATTTACAGCCTAAGATTGTAATTTTCGATCGTTTTATGGCAGAAGAACAATTTGGATGGCGAGTTTCTGAAAATTGCCCGGAAGCAATCAAAATTTTAGATACCGAAGATCTTCACTTTTTAAGAAAACAACGGGAAATTAGTTTTAAAAATAAACAAGAAAATAATCCGCAAAATGAAATATCAGAAGTTTTCATTCGCGAAGTTTCTTCAATTTTAAGATGTGATTTATCTTTAATTATTTCAGATTTTGAACAACAATTATTGATTGAAAATTATAAAATTAATTCAAAAATTTTATATTATTTACCAATGTTTTCTGAAAAATTTGAAGGTGAAATATCCGAATTCCAAGAGCGCAAAAACTTTCTCCATATTGGTAATTTTTTGCATGAACCAAATTGGCAAACGGTTTTAATTTTAAAAAAACTTTGGAAAAATATCAAGCAAAAATTACCCGAAAGTGAACTGCATATTTACGGAAGTTACGTCACGGAAAAAGCAAAACAACTTCATAATGAAAAAGAAGGTTTCATTATAAAAGGGCGTGCGAATTCTGCTGAAGAAATATTTTTAAATTATAAAGTCTTAATAGCACCAATTCCTTTTGGCGCAGGAATTAAAGGAAAATTATTAGAAAGTATGGAATTTGGTTTGCCAAATGTTACCACAATAATCGGTGCAGAAGGAATGCAGATCAATGAAGATTGGAATGGTTTTATTACAAATTCAGACGAAGAATTTATTGAAAAAGCAATTCTACTTTATACAAATTCTGAAGTTTGGGGAAATTCTCAGAATTTCGGTTTTGAAATTTTAAAGCAAAAGTTCAATAGAGATTTATTTGAAAATGATTTTAATGAAAAAGTGAAATATATTTATGAAAACTTAAACGACCACAGAAATCAAAATTTTTTAGGTCAAATTTTACAAAAAAACGCCCTTCAAAGCACGAAGTTTATGAGCAAATGGATTGAAGAAAAGAATAAGAAAAAGTAGATTATCCGTGAATGGTTTCGCCCGTTCCAAAACTTTTTATAATTCTCGCTTCTTCCTCTAACCACGCATTCCAACGTGCTTCTACGTTAATTTTTTCTGCATATTTTCGTGCAAAATTGATAAAAGTAGCATAATGTCCGGCTTCACTTTCCATTAATTCTCGATAAAATTTTGCTAATTTTTTATCTTTTATGGTTTCAGATAATACTTTGAATCTTTCGCAACTTCTTGCTTCAATCATCGCTGCAAAAAGCAATCTTTCAATTAAACCAGATTCGCGTTCGCCATTAGAAGATTTTTTCATAAATTTCGCTAATTCACCTACATAATCATCTTTTCTTTCGCGCAAAAATTCATAACCGCGTTCCAAAATAATATCGTGAACCATTTTAAAATGCTCCATTTCTTCAATTGAAATTTTTAGCATTTCTGTCACTAATTCTTGCTTTTCAGAATTTTGGATAATTAAATGAATCGCATTTGTTGCTGCTTTTTGTTCGCACCAAGCGTGATCTGAAAGAATTTCTTCTAAATTATTTTCTGCAATATTTGCCCATCTCGGGTCGGTCGGTAATTTTAATCGAAACATTTATTTATTTTAATCAAAAATTATTTAGCATTTTTAGAAAAGAAACTAAAACTCACATTTCCATATTTTCTGGTGTCTTGTAAGTGTTCATTTTCAAATTTCATTTTACTTTGGTGTTCCAGAACGAAAAGTCCGGTTTCTTTCAAAAAATCATTTTTAAAAATACCATTTATGATTTCTTCATATTTATTTTGTTCCGTTTCAAAAGGCGGATCGGCAAAAATAATATCGTAGGTTTTTTGTGTTTTATTTTTTCTAATAAATTCGTAAACGTCGGCTCTCATTGTTCTTATTTGCAAAGCCATTTCCAATTCTGCGGCTGTAGAACTTATAAATCCTGTGTGTTTTGCGTTTGAATCTACTGAAGTGACGTCTTTGCAATCTCGGGAAGCAAATTCTAAACTGACACTTCCAATGCCACAAAATAAGTCTAAAACCGAACAAAATTCAAACTCAAATTTATTTTGAAGAATACTAAAAAGTGCTTCTTTAGCAAAATCCGTCGTCGGACGAACATCGAAATTTTTTGGTGCAGAAATTTTTTTGGCTTTCCATTTTCCGGCGATTATTCTGTACATTTTTTAGTTTTTAGTTGATAGTTTTTGGTTGTCAGTTTTAGATTTGTAACCTAAAATCTCACATCTCAAATCTCACTTTTAATTCAAGATAAAATTATGCTTGTGAAGATTATCAAATTTAATAGTTAAATTTTTCACAAACTTGTGTAATTCTGATATAAAGGTTTCATTTTCAGTGGTTTCCCCGTAAACGTAAAAGTAAGTATCTTGAATCGAAAAATTTATTTTCTTCAAAGTAAACATTACAAAATATAGAAAATCTACTTCAGAATTGAGGTCTAAATTATTATATAAAACTAGTTTTTTGTCTTTCAAAGCGATGAATTCACATTGATGGTGATAAAGATGAATGTGGATTTCTTGTTTCTTTTTAGGCAAAATATTATTTAAAAATTTCTCACCAGAAAAATTAAAATTAACAGGTTTTTCTAACGATTTTATTTTTTGATACAAACTTTTTGGAAATGTATAATAAAACTGAACGCCAAATTTTTTGTTGACAGAAAGCATTAATTCTTCCTCATTTTCATCAACTGGCGCGTTGTAAGAAATTAATTTGTAACCCAATTCGTGTTGCGTAAATTCTTCTGGCATCAATGTAAAATGATTCAGAGCAGAAATTACTTTTATTTCTTCGAAATTATTTTTAGAGAATAAATCGTCTAATTTTTCAGCAACAAAATTCTCTGTTGAATCTTCATCTTTGAAAAAAGATTTTTCTTCCAAAACGGATTTATTTTTGCTGATCTGGTATTGCAAACCATCTTTTGTGAAAAGTAAATTTAATTTCTGCATAAAGTGCAAATTTATCAAAAATTAGATGAAAGAAAAAAGAAGAATGAAAAAAGAGAAAATTGATTTCTTTTACTTAAAAATTACCCAAACATTTCCTGAACTGTGGTGAAAAAATTCGTTTTCCTCAAATTCAATTCCAGTTTGTCCTCGCAGAATATCGTAAACCATTTCTTGTAAAACGCCGTCACCAATGCCGTGAATGACATTTATCTTTTTAATATAATTTTTTCTGCAATAATCTATTTCCTCTAAAAGTTTTTCTTTTTGAATTTCTAATCTTTCCCAAGAAGAATATTCTGTCGGATTTTTAACTAAATTTTCAAAATGCAAATCTAAAGTTCTACTGTTTTCGCCTTTCTTTTTGCTACTTTTTTTTAAATTTTCTTTTTTAATGATGATTTTAGAATTTTTATAAATCTCGTCATTTCTCAAAATTATTTTAGAAATTTCAATTTCCTGTTCAAAGCCAAAATCATCTTCTATTTTGACGGAATTTTTCCCCACAGAAATTATTTTCCCTGTAGTTGTTTCATCTAAAACAGAAATTAAATCCCCTATTTTCATTTAAAATTTTTAACGATTTCCTAATTCTATTACATTTAAATTTTCTATTTTATCACCATTAATTTCAAATTGCATCATTGTACGCATTTTATGCCATCCTTGTTTTCCGCAAGCGCCGGGATTTAAATGAAGTAAATTATATTTTTTGTCGTACATCGCTTTTAAAATATGAGAATGCCCAGAAATGAAAAGTTTTGGTTTGTGTTTTTCAATTTCAATTTTTGATAAAGCAGAATATCTATTTGGATAACCACCGATATGAATCATTAAAACTGAGACTTTTTCACATTTAAAATTTAAAACTTCTGGAACAATTTTTCTAATTTTTTCATCATCAATATTGCCATAAACACCGCGGAAAGGTTTTATTTTTTCTAAAGTTTCTAAAACTTCTAAGTTTCCAAAATCTCCGGCGTGCCAAATTTCATCGGCATTTTTTGCGTATTCTAAAATACGATCGTCTAAATAAGAATGAGTGTCAGAAAGTAAGAGGATTTTCATTGGTTCAAAGTTGAGATAATTTTTTTGAATTTTAAAAATTTCTTTCTATTATTCTGTTCTTTTGCCTTGATGCAAAAGAACCAAAAAATCAAGACTGGAAACTCACCTAAAAATTAAAATTTTGTCCTAAAATTTCCAAACTCGAGCGGAAATTTTAATTGTTTTCTGAGTTGTTTATTTCTTGCCGCCACTCGGACACTGGAAATTTCTTAACGGTCAAAAGTTTAATTTTCTTAACGGTTCCGTTTCAGAAGTCACTTAAAAAAATACAAATGTGTTGCTTCTAATTTTATAAATTTGCAGAATGCAGCGCTATTTTATAGAATTCAGTTATTTCGGAAAAAATTATTTTGGTTATCAAAGACAGCCACGCGAAATTTCTGTACAAGAGGTTTTAGAAAAAGCACTTTCTACGAAACTTCGGGAGGAAATAAAAATTGTTGGTGCAGGAAGAACAGACACCGGAGTTCATGCGAAGAAAATGTTTGCGCACTTCGAAACAGAGCAGATTTTAGACGAGAATTTAGTCTATCAACTGAATAGTTTTTTGCCAGAAGATATTTCTGTAAAACGAATTTTTTTAGTGAAAAATAATCTTCACGCAAGATTTGATGCCACTTTCAGAACTTATGAATATTTTATTTCTTTGGAGAAAAATCCTTTTAATTTTGATTTTTGCTGGCAAATTCGACGAGGGAAAATTGATATAGAAAAAATGAATGAAGCTTGCAAAATTCTTTTTTCAACAACAGATTTTACAAGTTTTGCGAAATTACACGCCGATAATAAAACTAATAATTGCAAAATTTATAAAGCGGTTTGGGAACAAAATGGAAGTGAACTAAAATTTACAATTTCTGCTGACAGATTTCTACGAAATATGGTTCGTGCTATTGTTGGAACAATGGTAGATTTGGGAGCTGGAAAAATTTCACTAGAAGATTTCCACAATATTATTTTAGCAAAAAACCGAAATTTAGCCGGAACTTCTGCGTCTCCACAAGGACTTTTTTTGGTTGATGTGGGATATAACTTCGGGCTTTAAGAGCAGAGAAATAAACCACAAAGTCACAAAGTGATTTTTATAAAATTAAAAGATATAAAGTGAAATTTACCGATTTTAATAAAAATTGTGAACTTTTTAAACGAAAGAATTTGGCTTTAATAATTTTTAAAACTTTATGACTTAAAACAATTAATTTCTCTCACTGGTAATATAGAAAATCTCAATTGTAAAAGTCTGATTCTTTGTGTAAATTTGCCACAATGAAAGAGCAAAGCACGGGCAAAATTTTAAAAAGACTTTTCGCAATTGGAATGAAATTTCGGTCGTGGTTTATTTTCACGTTAGGAATTTCTATACTTTTAGCTGTAGTTTCCACGTATCGACCGTATCTTACGATGCAAATTGTGGATCAAGATATAATGCAGTCTAAAGATTTTTCTAAAATGATGCCTCATATTTATATTTTAATTGCGTTGGTTGTTGGAGAATCTTTTTTAAACTTTTTCTTGGTTTATTTTTCTAATTATATTTCTCAAAACGTCATAAGAGATATTAGAGAACGTCTTTATCACAAACTCATTTATTTTAAAACTTCTTTTTTTGATAAAACACCAATCGGACAATTAGTTACACGCGCAGTTGGAGATGTTGAAACCATTTCCGTGGTTTATACGGACGGTTTTTTAATGGTTTTTGGTGATATTCTAAGAATTATTTTCGTTTTAGTAGCGATGTTTTTGGTGAATGTTCATCTAAGTTATATTTCGCTCGCAATTTTACCTTTGATGGTAATAATCACGAGATTTTTTCAAAAAAAATTAAAAAAAGCCTTTGGTGATGAGAGAACTTGGACAGCCACTCAAAATAGTTTCGTGCAAGAAAGACTTTCTGGAATGCCAATTATTCAAGTTTTTAATAGACAAGAAGCAGAATTTAAGAAGTTTGATGATATTAATATTCATCTTAAAAGTGCGCTTCTAAGAACGGTTTTTATTTTCTCACTATTTTTTCCGGTTGTAGAATTAATTTCTTCTATTTTTATTGGTTTAATATTATTTTATGGAGGTTATATTAAAATTTTTCCGGGAGAAATAATCGCATTTATACAGTATATTTCGATGTTAATTCGCCCGTTGCGACAAATTGCGGATCGTTTTAACAATATCCAAAGAGGTTTAGTTGGCGCAGAACGTGTTTTGGGAGTTATGGATGAAAATTTTGAAATGGTAAATGAAGGGAAAATTAGTAAAAATACCTTTGAAGGAAAAATAGAATTTAAAAATGTTTATTTTTCTTATGATGAAAAACAGGAAGTTTTAAAAGGGATTAGTTTTAAAGTAAATCCAGGCGAAACTGTTGCAATTGTAGGCGCAACTGGAGCGGGAAAATCTACGGTAATCAGTTTGATTACAAGACTTTATGATATTAATTCTGGGAAAATTTTACTCGATGATGTCAATTTAAAAGATTATGAATTATATAATCTTCGACAACACATCGGCGTTGTTTTACAAGATGTTTTTCTTTTCCATGGAACTGTCTTTGAAAATCTTTCTTTCGGTGATAAAAGTGTGACTTTAGAAAAAATAAAAGCTGTTGCGAAAGATATTGAAGTAGATGATTTTATTGAAAGTTTACCAGGTGGTTATGAATTTGTTGTGAGTGAGAGAGGTTCGTCCATTTCACTTGGACAAAGACAATTATTATCGTTTTTGCGCGCATATCTTTCGGATCCGAAAATTTTAATTCTTGATGAAGCTACATCTTCAATTGATATTGAAAGTGAAAAATTGATTCAAAAAGCGACAGAGAAAATTACCAAAAATAGAACTTCAATTATCATCGCACACCGACTTTCAACAATTGTAAATGCTGATAAAATTATTGTGATGGAACACGGTAAAATTGTGGAAGAAGGAACTCATAAAGAGCTTTTGGCGCAAAATGGTTATTATTCTACACTTTATCAAGGACAACTAATTGTAGAGGAAAAAGTGTAAATTTCTATAAACCAAATGGTAAAAATGGCAAATCGCTCTTCCAAGAATTTCCATATTTTTTGGTTAAATATTTTGCTAAAATAGTATTGTTTTCTGTCGCGATTTTTGAGAGAGTAGAAGTGATTACGCAACCTTCATTTTTTACACCAACTCCATATTTTTTTTGAAATTTTTTAAAATCTTGAAGTGCAATTCCAAAAGATATAAATTTTGCTTTGCCAGATTTTATTAAATTTTCTATGTTTTCTGAATGATTTTTTTTTGATGAATCTACTTTTGATTCATTTTTATTTTGAGCAAAATTTAAAGTGAAAAAAGTGATTAATAAAAGTGATAGAATTTTCATAGGAAGTTTTTGTAGTTGTTTGATGGGTAATTTGAAGCAAAGTTAAACCTCATAGGTTTTTAAAACCTATGAGGTTTGATGTAAAAGTGATTGCCGCTTCAAAGAAAAAATCTCTTCTTAACAGCCGGACAAATCATCGAAATTGAAATTAAGCGTCTTGCTCCAAAAAAAATCCGACCAAAAGTAATTGAGCGGATTTTAATTTCTTAGGTTAGGATTCGTGCTGTAGCGAAAATGCTTGTAGTACAAATTTTACAATTTTTCCACACCAGTCAACCAAGTTTTAAGTTCATCTAAAATCCTATTATCTCTCGCTGCTTGTAAAACCGTCGAAGCAGGATTAATTCTTTCAACAAAAATGTTTTTTGACACCCAACCCTTACTATGATTAAAATTATTTTCTAGATATTTTCTACCCGCGCCCTTTGTTCTGCAAGTATTTATAATGATATCAATATCTGAACCCGGATTATTTTCATCATTTTTATGCAGACTTAATAATTTTTCTATTTGTTTTACTTGGTTTAAATCATCACCCGCACTGACAAATCCTATTTTTAATTTATTTATCTGTAAAACACCTATTATATCGTGTTTAGAAAAATCAATACCGTGATTAATAGCAGAATAATTAATATTTATCCACTCTGCAATAAGCTTTACTTTTGTAGATTTTCCAGTATTACTGACACCTCTTAATGTAAAAAGCTTTTTCATAATTATTCTTTTATTATTTTTTCTGTTTGTACGCCTTTGTCGGTTGTTACTGTTACAAGAAAATTACCTTTTGGCAATTCTGAAACATTCGTTTCTTTTTGGAAAGATGTTTTTATTAGTTGTCCATTAATTGAATAAATTTCGATTTTTTGAAACTTATTTTCTGTTTGAATATTAAGTGTGTTTTTTACAGGATTTGGGTATAATTTTAATTTGGATTTTTGGATATCGCTTACAGACATATAATTACAATTTATATTATAAGTTGCCCAACTATCCTTGTTTAACCAGTTAGAAGTAGAATAAGCTATATCATCAACTTGGATACAAGTAAGATTTGGATTAACTGTAGCGTTAAAAGTAGTAATTTTTGAATTTTGTCCATTTTTTACATTAAGACTAAACAATTGGTTATTATTACATCTTAAATCATTTAAAGCAACATTCTTGCTTACATCAAGATTTTTCAATTGATTTTGAAAACAAACCAAACTTTTCAAAGCAGTATTTTTACTTACGTCTAGACTTGTTAATTTATTTATCGCACAAATAAAACTTGTTAAAGCAGTATTTTTAGTAACGTCTAAACTCGTAAGTTGATTTGAATCACAAAATAAAGTTGTCAAAGCAGTATTTTTGCTTACGTCCAAATTGGTTAACTGATTATCATAGCAAGTTAAAACCTTCAAAGCAGTATTTTTGCTCACATTCAAAGTAGTTAATTTATTTTGGTCACACTCAAGTTGTCTTATAGCATTATTTGTAGTTACGTCTAAATTTGTTAGTTGATTTTCATAGCACAAAAAATTCTGCAAAGCAACATTTTTGCTTACGTCCAAATTGGTTAATTGGTTTCCGTCACAATATAAATCTGTCAAGGCAATATTTTTACTCACATTCAAGTTTGTTAGTTGATTTTTACTACACCATAAATTCGTCAACTTTACAAAATATTCAATTCCCGTCAAATCTGCAATATTTTTGGAAGGACAATAAATTTGTCCAGTGTAGTTATTCGCTTCAGAAATCTGTATTTCATTATCGCCGTTAGTGTTGATAGAAGAATTGCCAACTAAATATGCTTTAAAATTAACATCTGGGATATTTACAATTTGGGCATAAGTAAAAGAACAAAAAAGCAACGCTGTAAGAACCAATAAAATTTTTCTCATTATTTATTTTTTTAAATTTGTCAATATTATCTTATTTATAAGTGATTTTCGGGATTTAAATTACTTGCTTAAGAAAAAAATTACTGAAACGAAAAAATTATATTAAATTTGATGAAAATTAAATTATGGCTCTCGGTGAAAAACTAAAACAAGCACGTCTTAATAAAAACTTTTCGCAGGAATATATGGCGGAAGTTTTGCAGATCTCCCAAAAAACCTATTCTAATTTCGAGAACAACAAAACCAAACCTGATTTCAGCCAGATTGAAGAAATTTCTAAAGTTTTAGAAGCAAGTGTTTTAGATTTTCTGTCGGATGAAAAACTTGCATTTAATTATAATAATGTAAATGGTGGAAATAATGGCTTTGTTATCAACCAACTTTCAGAAAAAATATTAGAGCAATACGAACTGAGAATTAAAAGATTAGAAGAAGATAATATTTATCTGAAAACTTTACTCGATAAATTTGTAAATTAAATATTTTAAAATATACGATAGTGTTTCTACAGAATATAAAACGAAAAATCCGCTCAGAAAATTCTGAACGGATTTATATTTAATAAAAGTCTACAAACTTCAAGCTTCCGACTCTCATTTTATTACATCATTCCGGGCATTCCACCGCCCATTCCGCCCATCGCTGGTTCGTCTTTTGCAACTTCTGTGATGACACATTCTGTTGTTAAAAGCATTCCTGCAACTGATGCTGCGTTTTCTAAAGCCACACGAACTACTTTCGTAGGATCGATAATTCCAGCTTCAAACATTTGTACATATTCGTCGGTTTTAGCATTGAAACCAAAATCTCCTTTTCCATCTGCAACTTTCGCTACAACTACGGAACCTTCTCCGCCTGCATTTGCAACAATTTGTCTTAATGGTTCTTCAATTGCACGTTTTACAATTTTTATTCCAGTTGCTTCGTCTTGGTTTTCAGCTTCTACTTTGATAGCAGAAATAGCTCTTACCAAAGCAACGCCACCTCCTGCAACGATACCTTCTTCTACAGCAGCTCTTGTTGCATGAAGTGCATCATCTACACGGTCTTTTTTCTCTTTCATTTCGATTTCAGAAGCTGCGCCAATGTAAAGAACTGCAACTCCACCTGCTAATTTTGCCAATCTTTCTTGCAATTTTTCACGGTCGTAATCTGAAGTTGTAGTTTCAACTTGTGCTTTAATTTGGTTTACTCTTCCTTTGATTAAACTTTCTTCACCGGCTCCGTTTACAATTGTAGTATTTTCTTTATCAATTGTTACTTTTTCAGCTGTTCCAAGCATTTCTATAGTTGCATTTTCCATAGTGAAACCTCTGTCTTCTGAGATTACAGTTCCGCCGGTTAAAATTGCGATATCTTCTAAAAGTGCTTTTCTTCTATCTCCAAAACCAGGTGCTTTTACAGCAGCAATTTTTAAAGAACCTCTTAATTTATTTACAACTAAAGTTGCTAAAGCCTCGCCTTCAACTTCTTCACAAATAATTAATAAAGATTTCCCTGATTGTGCAACTGGTTCTAAAATTGGTAACAAATCTTTCATTGAAGAGATTTTTTTCTCAACCAATAAAATATAAGGATTTTCCAATTCAGTAATCATTTTTTCTGGATTGGTTACGAAATATGGAGATTGATAACCGCGGTCAAATTGCATCCCTTCCACAACATCAACTGTTGTATCAATTCCTTTTGCTTCTTCAACAGTAATTACACCTTCTTTCCCAACTTTTCCGAAAGCTTCAGCGATTAATGCACCGATATTTTCATCATTGTTTGCAGAAACTGACGCCACTTGTTTAATTTTTTCAGAATCGTTTCCAACTTCTTGAGATTGAGATTTAAGATTTTCTACAACAGCTTTTACCGCTTTGTCGATTCCTCTTTTTAAATCCATTGGATTTGCGCCTGCTGCAACATTTTTCAAACCTTCACGAACGATTGCTTGAGCTAAAACAGTTGCGGTTGTAGTTCCATCTCCTGCAATATCATTGGTTTTAGAAGCAACTTCTTTCACCATTTGCGCGCCCATATTTTCAACTTTATCTTCCAGTTCAATTTCTTTTGCCACTGAAACACCATCTTTAGTTACGTGTGGTGCACCGAAAGATTTTTCAATAACTACATTTCTACCTTTTGGTCCTAATGTAACTTTTACTGCATTTGCTAAAGCATCTACTCCTCTTTTTAATGCATCTCTCGAATCAATATCGAATTTTATTTCTTTTGCCATTTTTTATTTTTTTATGTAAGTTGTATGAAATACAAAAAACTTTATAATTATTTTTAATTTATTTATATGAATTTTTAACCTAAGATTCCTAAAATATCAGATTCTTTCACGATTAAATAATCTTTACCATCAATTTTTAATTCTGAACCAGAATATTTTCCATAAAGTACTTTATCTCCAACTTTTACAGTCATCGGTTCATCTACTTTTCCATTTCCAGCTGCAATTACAGTTCCTTCTTGTGGCTTTTCTTTTGCAGTATCTGGAATAATAATTCCGGATGTGGTTTTTGTTTCAGCTTTTGTCGGTTCTACTAAAACGCGATCTGCTAAAGGTCTAAAATTTACTGACATATTTATATATTTTTTTAAAGTTCTGTTTTAGAATTCTCCATAATTATGCCAATTGATTTTAAGTATAATTAGTATTCTTTTTGTAAAAATTTGTCAGATTTAATTTCAGCGATTCGGAAATAATGTCATATAAATACTTTTTTTTAAACTTAAAAATAACTATTTTTTTCTGACTTTTGAATTTTCTCAATGAAAAATTTCCTTTAAAAAAAACGTAAATTTGTTATGTGAAAAGCATTTGAAAATCTTCAAAATCCAAAAAGATTAAGAAAAGCAATTGCATTTGACTATACAAAAATAGAAATTGACAAATGAAAGAAGGGCTTCAATTACAACTTCAAACTTTACCATCAGATCCGGGCGTTTATAGATATTATGACAAAAACGGTAAACTTCTCTATGTTGGAAAAGCTAAGAATTTAAAGAAAAGAGTTCTGTCTTATTTTAATAAAAATCAAGTTGGAGCAAGAACGCGCATCATGATTTCTAAAATTGAAAGATTAGAAACCACGGTTGTAAATAGCGAATATGACGCACTATTATTAGAAAATAATTTAATAAAAGAACATCAACCATTTTATAATGTGATGCTAAAAGATGATAAATCTTATCCATACATTGTTATTAAAAATGAACATTTCCCAAGAATTTTTCTTACAAGAAATAAAATAAAAGATGGTTCAGAATATTTCGGTCCTTATGCAAAAGTGCGTCCAGCAAAGGTTTTACTTGATACAATAAAACACATTTATAAAATAAGAAGTTGCAATTTAAATCTTTCTCCAGAGAAAATTGCTGAAGGAAAATACAAGCGATGTCTTGAATATCATATAAAAAATTGTGAAGCGCCTTGCGAAATGTTTGAAAACGAACAAGAATATGACCTTAAAGTAGATGCGGTAAGAGGGATTATAAAAGGAGATTTTAAAAAGGCAACCAATTATCTAGAAATTCAAATGCAGAAATTCGCTTCAAATTTGGAATTTGAAAACGCACAGAATATTAAGGAAAGATTAGAAACTTTAGAAAATTACCGTTCAAAACATACTGTAGTAAATCCCAATATTGATGACGTCGATGTTTTTGGAATGACAAGTGATGAATCTGCAGCTTATGTTAATTATTTTAAAATTCGGAACGGAAATATTATCCAATCTTTTACAACAGAAATTAAAAAAATTCTGGAAGAAAGTGATGAAGATATTATGGAAGAGGCATTAATTGAAATTCGACAAAAATTTGAATCCACATCAAAAGAGATTTTATTACCTTTTCACCTTTCTGTGGAAATCCCGAATGTAAAAATTTACGTTCCAAAAGTAGGAGATAAAAAAAGAATTTTAGAATTATCCGAAAAAAACGCCAAAGAATATCGAATAGAAAAATTAAAACAAGTTCAAATAGTAGATCCGGAAAGACACACAAACAGAATTATGGCAGAAATGCAAAAACTCTTGCGAATGCCCGCTGAACCACGCCATATAGAAGGTTTTGATAATTCAAATATTCAGGGAACAAATCCTGTCGGTGCGTGTGTGGTTTTTAGAGATGGAAAACCAAGTAAAAAAGATTACCGAATTTTTCACATCAAAACTGTGGAAGGACCGAATGATTTTGCGAGTATGGAAGAAGTAATTTATCGCCGCTACAAAAGAATGCTTGATGAAGACGAAAGTTTGCCACAACTTATTTTAATTGACGGCGGAAAAGGACAACTGAGTTCCGCGGTAAAAAGTTTAAAACTTCTCGGACTTTATGGCAAAATCACCATCATCGGAATTGCAAAAAGATTGGAGGAAATATTTTTCCCGGAAGATCCGATTCCCTTGTATTTAGATAAATCTTCTGAAACTTTAAAAATATTGCAACGCGTGCGTGATGAGTCCCACCGTTTTGGCGTAAAACATCATAGAACGCGACGTAAAAATTCTACCATAAAATCTGAGTTGGAAGAAATTCCGGGCGTTGGTGAGAAAACGATTGAATTACTTTTAAACAAATTAAAATCCGTGAAACGCGTGAAAGAGTCTAATATTGAAACTTTGGAAGAAATTTTAGGAAAAGTGAAAGCAAAAGTGGTTTGGGGATTTTTTAATGGAAATTGATTTTTCACCCACAAAAGTCACAAAAATTGAATGTTTTAAAAGTTTTATTTTTACTTTTTAAAAGTCTGAAAAGAGTTTTGTGGAAATTTCAATAAGAAATCTTAATAATTCTACTTCCTTCAATAACCTGAATGTATTGCGAATCTGTCATGTATTTATTGTAAATATAAAATTATTCATTTTAATATTAGAGAAAAAATATATTTTTCTTGCACATCTGTTTTTTTTTTTTTTCTTTACAAGGTTGAAAATAAGTGTACAATTATTTGCAACAAAAATTTTGTTTAACTCTAAAATTTTTAAAAATGAAAAAAATTATTTTATTATCAGCTTTTGGATTTGCAGGATTATTAAGTGCTAAAACTGGAAAGTTTAACTCTATGGATGTTTCAAATGATATGAGTTTGAAATATGAAAAAATTTATCCACCTCAATTTTGGTATTGGTTTACCATTTGTGGAAACAAAGTTGCATTTATATATGATGAACCTAACCAACAAGCCGCAACTGATTCTGCTTACGAGTTGTGGTACGGAGAATGCGGTCCAGGTAGAGAAATTACTCAATTTACATAATGAATTATGAAGATTAAGTATTTTTTAATATTTTGGTTCTTTATAAATATTTTTGTAAAGAGCCAAAATATTTCAATTTCACCAATTTTAATAGTGAGTTATAAATTTGTATTTCAATCAGACTCAACTAATGTTAATTCTAAATCTTCAGATTTGTTATCTCTTTATATAGATAATAGACAATCTCTATTTGAAAGTTCTACAAGAAAAGAATTAGATTCTTTTTTTATTGCTCATAAAAGTAATAACAGTATAATAAATTTTGATGATGTTCCCAAACCAATTGTAACAACATTTATTTATAAAAACAATGAAAATAATACTAATTTATTTGCGGATGATTTTATAAAATTAAAATTAAAATATGAATATCCCAATATAGATTTTAAATGGAAACTTATTAATGAAACGAAAAATATATTAGGTTATAAATGCTCAAAAGCCAAAACAAATTTTGGTGGAAGAATATGGATTGCGTGGTATTCAACTGAATTACCTTTTAATAATGGGCCATATAAATTTAAAGGTTTGCCAGGTTTAATAATGGAAATTGAAGATAAAAATAATTTTTTTAAATATACTGTAGTAGGAATAAAAAAAAATAAAAGTGATATGCTAATAAATAGAAACTTCAATAAAAATTATGTGGACTTAGGTTCGAAAAATTATTATGAAGTGAAAAGCAATTATATTAAAAGTAAATTTCCAAAAACAAAATTACAAATTAACCCAATCGAAAAATAAGAATATTTCTTTAGTGATTTGAATTAATTTACTAAATCCAAACCTCCAAAATTTCCCGAACTCATCATCAGAAAAACACCTTTTGTTTTATCTAAAGTATTCCAATATTGGTGTAAATTTTCCGCATTGGTGAAGACTTTCAAATCTTTATTTTTAAATTTTTCTTTAATGAAATCTTCGGAAATAGCCTCCATTCTTTTAATTTTTAAAGCTTCTTCAGAATAAAAAACAACTGCTTCATCCAAACCGTTCAACGCAGAATCATATTGCTCTAAAAAAACTGGATTCAAACTAGAGTAGGTGTGAAGTTCTAAAAAACCATATTTTTTTTCTGAAGGAAATTGTTCGCAAAAGGCTTTTACCACAGCTTTTACTTTACTTGGAGCGTGTGCAAAATCTTTGTATAAAGTTCCGCTATCTTTTCGTTCAATTTTTTCCAAGCGTTTAGAAGCGCCTTTAAAACTCATAATCGCTTCATAAAATTCTTCTTCCATAATTCCCAATTGTTGGCAAATAAATCTTGCACCTTCAAGATTAAGCAAATTATGTTTCCCAAAAACCGACAATGGAATTTCGCCCATATTTGTTTTTAAAAGAACTTTGCCGTCGGAAATTTTATAATCTGGTGTTTTGTAAGGAATTTTTCGAAAAAAGTTGTTTGAATTTTCTACAACTTTTACGACTTCTTCGTCTTCTTCATTATAAACCAAAACGCCACCCGGAATTATGCTCGCAACAAATTTTCTAAACTGCTCAATGTAATCATCAAAGGTTTTAAAAACATTAATATGATCCCAAGCAATGCCGGAAAGTAAAGCAATATTTGGTAAATAAAGTAAGAATTTGGAACGCAAATCGATTGGTGATGACAAATATTCATCGCCTTCCAAAATCATAAAATCATTCTCGTCTGTAATTTTCACCATACAATCAAAACCTTCCAATTGCGCTCCGACCATATAATCGATATCTTTTTGGTGGAAATTTAGAACGTGTAAAATCATCGAAGTTATCGTGGTTTTCCCGTGAGAACCGCCAATTACAACGCGCGTTTTATTTTTCGATTGTTCATATAAAAATTCTGGATAAGAATATATTTTTAATCCTAATTCTTTTGCTTTTAAAAGTTCGGGATTATCTTCTCTTGCGTGCATTCCAAGAATAACAGCATCTAAATCTTTGGTGATTTTTTCTGGAAACCAACCCAATTCTTCAGGTAAAATATTTTTTTTCGCGAGTCGAGATTTTGAAGGTTCAAAAATAGCATCGTCCGAACCTGTGATAAAATATCCTTTTTCTTTAAGAGCAATGGCTAAATTGTGCATTGCGCTTCCGCCAATTGCAATGAAATGAGTTTTCAAAATGACCTGATTTTTTATTTTAAATATTCGATTGTACTTTTACTTTTCTTCCAATTTTTTAAAAAAATCTAAGGAAGTTTTTCAGTTTTACAATCTGCTTTTTTGGCTTTCAATTCGGTTTCATATTCGTGCAAAACATTAAAACAGTCGCTCTGCTCAATAGAATACATAATTTTTTCTAAAATCGCTTGTGAATTATCGTTTTCGTAATCAATGTCTAGTGGTTTTTTAAATTCCATTGTTGGTTTTACGCCGGTTACTTTAATCTTCAAACCTTTTTTATCAAAAGCTCTTCTGAAACCATTTATTTTTATAGGAATGACAATCGGTTTTTGATTTTTTATCAATTTCGCCGTTCCTTTTCTGCCTTGCGCAAAAGCTGAAGTTGTACCTTGTGGAAAAGTAATTACCCAACCATTATCCAAAGCTTTCATAATGTTTTCAACTTCTGTTAAATCTACCATTCGGTTCACATTGTGTCCTTCTGCGCGCCAAGTTCTTTTCACGGTTATTGCGCCGGCTAATTTAAATATTCTAGAAAGCAATCCTTTATTCATCGTTTCTTCTGCGGCGACGTAGTAAAAATCAACCTTAGGATTTAATAAATAAATTGGATTTTTTATTGAATTTAAATAGCCATTATTTACCGAGCAAAAAGCGTGGTACATTGCTGCGACATCGGCAAAATAAGTTTGGTGATTAGAGACAAATAAAACATTGCTGTCTGGTAAATCTACCAAGTTTTCTGTCCCAGAAATTATAAGTTTATTGAAACCATTAAATCTTCTGTAGGAAATCATTCCCAAAACAAAAATTATGAGCCTTTTGAGAAAATAAAGATTTCCGAAAGCGTCTGTAAATATGTTTTTCTTCGCCATTAATCAATTGAAATTACCCGCAAATTTACATATTTTTTAACAATAAACTGAATTCGCTTAATATCATTGAAGTTGCACCCCAAATTTGATGGCCATTAAAATCAATTACCGGAACTTCCACTCCACGGGAAGAATTTAAGATTTTCATTTTTGGTTTTTCTGTTAAATTTAATAAAGATTCTACAGGAAATTCTATTAAATCTACCGCTTCAGTTTCTTGTAAAATAAAATCTGGATTTTTCTTGGTATAAGACACAAAAGCGTGAACATAAAAATTACTCGGTGGAATATAAATAGAGGAAAGTTCACGGATTATTCTGATATAATGTTCATCAATTCCCACTTCTTCCGAAGTTTCTCGTTTTGCAGTTTGAGAAAAATTTTGATCAAAATCTTCTTTTTTTCCGCCGGGAAAAGAAATTTGTCCGCTGTGTCGGTCGCGTTCGTTTTTACTTCTCACAATTAATGGAAAATACCATTTATTATTTTTTAAATAAAGTAAAATATTTACAGCAGCGAGTTTTGGACTATTTTTTAAAATTTCATCTTCTGTTAAAATGTTGCGATATGGCGGTGAATAAATTGCGTGTGCATTTTCTCCGGCTAATTTTGCTTTTTTTATCTTCTCTAATAAACCTCTACCAAATAGTTGCATATTGTAAAATTACGGCATTTGATTTAAAATTAAAAAAGAAAAAATTAAAATTATTCCAGTAAAAATACATTTTGTATCCTTTTTATATCTTTTCTTAATAATATTTAATTGTGGTTAATTGGAAAATAAGAGATGTTAAATAGAAAAAACCCTTTGTTAAAAAGGGTTTTAATAAAGTGAGCCTGTGACTGTCTGCTTAGAAGGCAAAATAAAAAAATTATAACTTTTTCAATTACAAGATTTAATTAGAATAACTGACTAATTCTTTTTTTTCGCTATTGAGAAGTTTATATTCCAAATATTTGAAAGAATCTCGGGGAATTACAGTCACCCATTTTTTATATTTTAAATACCATTTTGTCTGGATGCTCATAATTCCTTTGGTAAGATAAGCTTCTACAAAAGGATGCACATGCAGATAAAGTTTGCCTTTTTGGTTTTGCATTATATTACGAATAGTTTCTTCCATACGTTCTACAATCACAATTGGCGCAAGAATTTCACCATTTTCGTTCGGATTATCTTCCTTGGTTTTAATTACTTTTTCTGGACGTGTTCTTTGTCTCGTAATTTGGATTAAACCAAATTTGCTCGGCGGTAAAATTTTATGACGGGCTTTATCTCTTAACATTTCTTCCTTCAAATGATCAAATAGTTCTCTTCGGTGATTTGCGTCAATCATATCAATAAAATCTACCACAATTATTCCACCCATGTCACGAAGGCGCAATTGTCGCGCAATTTCTGTCGCTGCCATTTTATTTACGAAAAGAGCGTATTCTTTATTGCCAGATTTTCCAGAATTAATATTGTTTCCAGAATTTACGTCTATCACGTGAAGCGCTTCTGTATGTTCTATTACAAGATACGCACCTTTTGAACTTGGAATATTTACATGCTTTCCAAAACTTTGTTTCAATTGTTTTTCAACGTTGTAATATTCCATTAAAGGAATGTGAGAATCGTAAAATTGAACGATATTTTTGCGTTCTGGTGCAATGACTTCTAGATAATTTTTCATATCCGAAACCATTTGCTCATCGTCGCAAATAATACTTACAAAATCAGCATTAAAGTTATCCCGCAAAATAGAAGAAGCTTTGTCTTCTTCACTTAAAATTTTGGAGGGAACTTTTGCTTTTTGAATATTTTTGAAAGTTGTGTCCCATTTTTGAACCAATTGGTTCATGTCATTATGAAGTTCCGCCACTTTTTTTCCTTCTGCAACGGTTCTAATGATAACTCCAAAACCTTCAGGTTTTATGCTTTCAATTAAAGTTTTGAGACGTGTTTTCTCTTCAGAATTTTCTATTTTTTTGGAAATAGAAACTTTGGTATCGAAAGGAATTAAGACTAAAAACCTTCCTGTAAGTGAAATTTGTGTAGAAATTCTCGGACCTTTTGTAGAAATAGGTTCTTTTGTAATTTGCAATAAAACGGTGTCGTCCTTTGCTAAAACTTTATCTATAACACCAGTTTTTAAAATCTCTTTTTCCAGTGGGAAATTTTTTAAACTTGGGTTTTCCAGTTTTTTAGTAATTACGTTTTTTAAAAAACTAGAATAAGTAAGATATTCTGGTCCCAAATCTTGATAATGCAAAAATGCATCTTTATCATAGCCGATATTTACAAAAGCGGCATTAAGATTGGGCGCCAATTTTTTTACTTTACCTAAAAAAAGATCTCCTACCACAAAATCACTTTTCACTTCTTCTTCATGAAGTTCTAAAAGTCGACCATCCTCTAAAAGGGCAATTTTAGTATATTCTTCTTCATGTGATATGATCAGTTCTTTCTTCATCGATAAAAAATCAGATAATTTTTGAGAGTTTTTTGTTAAACAAAGTAGGTTTAAAACAAAAATATAGTTAAAGAAATTTTTAGCAAATTTACATTAACTATATTAATATATGGTTTAAGAAAAGCCTATTTTTTCTTGTGTCTATTAGCTCTTCTTCTTTTTTTTCTTTTGTGAGTCGCTACTTTATGTCTCTTTCTTTTTTTTCCGCTTGGCATAATTTTCTGTTATTTATAAGTTTAAATTTTATTTATTTTACTGGTACTTTTACTTTAATCTTCTCTACGAAAGTTTTGGAAGGTTTAAAAGCGGGTATGTTGTGAGCTGGGATTTCAATGGCAGTATTTTTAGAAATATTTCTACCCGTTTTTGCTGCTCTTGTTTTAATAATAAAAGAACCAAAACCTCTAAGATACACATTATCACCATTATACATAGATGTTCTAATTTCTTGCATGAAAGCTTCTATTACTTTCTGCGTGTCATTCTTCTCTACGCCTAATTTATTTGATATGGTGTTTACCAATTCTGCCTTTGTCATTTCCTTTTTTGTTTATATTTTTGGTGTGCAAATATAAAACTTATTTTTGAAAACTAAAAAACAAAAGCCTGATTTTCTACATCTTGGTATAAAATTATTAAATTGGTTTAAGTTAAATTCTCGAGATTTACCTTGGCGGAAAACAAAAGATCCCTATAAAATTTGGATTTGTGAAATACTTCTACAACAAACTCAAGTAAAACAAGGCTTAAATCACTATTTGAAGTTTGTAGAGAAATTCCCAAATGTTAAAAATCTTGCAGAAGCAAATGAAGATGAAGTTTTATTATATTGGAAAGGACTTGGATATTATTCCCGCGCTATTAATTTGCACAAAGCTGCTAAACAAATAATGCTTGATTTCAATGGAAAATTCCCCGAAAATTATACAGAAATTTTAAGTTTAAAAGGTGTTGGTAAATATACTGCAGCTGCAATTGCAAGTATCGCTTTTGAACAAAAGTTTCCTGCAGTTGATGGAAATTTTTATCGTGTTTTGTCTCGTCTTTTTGCAGACGATTTCGATGTTTCAAGAACAAATGCTTTTCAATACTTTTCAGAATTGGCGCTTCTGATGATGCCTGAATATCATATAGGTAATTTTAATGAAGCGATGATGGATTTGGGTTCAGAAATTTGCAAACCTAAAAATCCCTTTTGTGAAGCTTGTCCTTTTAATGAAGAATGTCTTGCTTTTAAGTCGGGAACAATTAATAATTACCCAGTAAAAACTAAAAAAACGAAAGTCACAGATTTAGAATTGAATTATTTTTTTATTAATTATAAAGGAGAGTTTTTAATTCAACAGAGGAAAGATGATTTTATTTGGAAGAAATTGTATGAGTTTCCTACAGAAATCTCAGAAAATATAAATAAATATATTAGACGATCAACTTTAATTTCACATAAATTGACGCATAAAAATTTAAAAATTACAATAAATGATGTTCAATGTCCGGATTTAAAAATATTTAAAAAATATGCGAAAGAAACTAATTTTGAAATTTCAGATTTTGAAGAATCCAAACAGAAATCTTTTCCAAAACCTTTGCAAAGTTATTTAGAAAAAATGGAGAAGAAAGAAGATTTCCAAGCGGAATTATTCTAAATGAAAATCAAAACTTTAGAATTAAAAAAATCACTATTTTTGCCGAATGTTTAAAAACATATATTTTGTTTGCTTCATCTTAATTCTCAGTTCTTGTGGGAAAGATCCATTGCCGAAACCAAGTGGAGAATTGCGTTTAGAATATCCTGCACATAAATATCAAAGTTTTAATTCAGATTGTGCTTATTCTTTTGATTATTCTACTTTTGCGGAGATGCAAAACGCAAAACAATCATGTTGGTTTTATATCAATTATCCCAAAATGAAAGCCAAGATATTTCTTACTTATTTTCCCATTCACAATGATTTTGCGTTGCATGTAAAAGAAGCAGAGAAATTAGTTTACGAACATACAATTAAAGCAAGTTCTATAGACACAAAATCTTTTAGTTATCCAGAAAAGAAAGTTTACGGCAATTTTTATGAATTACAAGGTCCAACTGCGTCGAATGTTCAGTTTTATGTGACAGATTCTACCAAACATTTTGTTACGGCAAATCTCTATTTTAATTCTCGCCCGAAACCTGATTCTCTTGCTCCTGCAGTGGAATATATTAAAAAAGATATGCTGCATTTGATTGATACTTTTAAATGGAAATAGAACACAACAAAAAAACAGAAATAAAATTTAACCCATATTTAAGGGGTGGAAAATAAATAAATTTAGATTAAATAGATTATGAAATTATTAGTAGTAGGAAGTGTCGCTTTCGACGCCATAGAAACTCCTTTCGGAAAAACAGATAAAATTTTAGGCGGTGCTGCAACCTACATTACTTTAGCTTCTTCCGTTTTGGGTGTAGAATCTGGAATTGTTTCTGTTGTTGGTGGAGATTTTCCGCAGGCGGATTTAGATATGCTTTCAAATAGAAAAATAAACATTGAAGGAATTGAAATCGTAAAAGAAGGAAAAACTTTTTTTTGGAGCGGTAAATATCACAATGATTTAAATTCTAGAGATACTTTGGTAACGGAAGTAAATGTTTTAGAACATTTTGATCCAAAGATCCCGGATTCTATGCAAGATGCAGAAGTTTTATTATTGGGAAATCTTCATCCAGGTGTTCAACTTTCTGTGTTGGAAAAAATGAAAAATAAACCAAAATTGGTTATTTTAGATACCATGAATTTTTGGATGGATTCAGCTTGGGGTATTTTAATGGAAATGATTGCAAAAACTGATGTAATTTCTATTAATGATGAAGAAGCGAGACAACTTTCTGGAGAATATTCTTTGGTAAAAGCAGCTCAGAAAATCCATACATTAGGACCGAAATATGTAATTATTAAAAAAGGAGAGCACGGCGCATTACTTTTCCATGAAGGTAAAATTTTCTCAATTCCAGCTTTACCTTTAGAAGTTGTATTTGATCCCACAGGAGCGGGAGATACTTTCGCGGGAGGTTTTGGAGCGCATCTTGCAAAAACTGGTGATTTTAGTTTTGAAAATATGAAAGCCGCAATAATTGTTGGTTCTGCAATGGCGTCATTTACAGTAGAAAAATTTGGAACAGAACGCTTAGAAACTGTTACAAATGAAGATTTAAAAAACAGAATTAACGATTTTAAGAATTTAACTTCTTTTGAAGTTGCTTTATAAAAATAAAACATTAATGAAAAAATTAAGCGCTTTTTTACTGTTGGTATTTGTAAATACTTTTTGCTTTGCTCAATTTATGATTATTGGGAAAGACAGTATTTCTTTAGCAGATTTTAAAAAAGATAATTTATATGGGCTTCAAAATTCTGGAGTTGAAAAAACCATTAAAACAACTCAAGATTTTTATCTTTTACAGCAATTTGCAAAAGAAAAAAAAGCAGATACTTTGTCTTCTTTTAAAAATTCTATGGCAGATAGAGAAAGAGAATTACGTGAAAAATTATTTTTGCCAACCGCAGTTACCGAACCTTTATTAAATGAATTTATTACAGATAATAAAACAGAAAAAAAAGTTTTGGTTTTTATTAAAGAATTGACGCCAGAAGATAAGACAGATTACAATACAATTTATAATGATGTAAAATCTGGCAAAATTACGATTGAAGAAGCCATCAAAGAATACATGAAAAAACCAGCAAAAGCATTTTATGTAAAACCTGGAACGATGGATAATGAAATGTATTCTGAAATTAAAAATTTACCCAAAAACGGTTTCACAAAATTATATCAAACTTCCAAAGTTGTTGCTTTTGCGGAACTTTTAGATAGTCGTCCGAGTTTAGGATATTTAATTTTTGGCACTATTTCTTTTCCAAATGATGCCAATGCAGAAAAAATGAAAGCCGATATTTTAACAGCTTTAAAAAGTGGTAAGAAATTTCCTGAAGTTGCAAAATTATACGGTTCATCTGATTCAGAGAAAAATAATGGTGGTTTAGTAATGGGTTCTCCAACTTTGCCAGATGAAGTTTATGCCGCACTTAAAGACAAAAAAGCGGGTGAATATTCTGATGCGGTTTTAGTTGCAGATAAATATTTTATTTTTAATATTTATTCTCTTACACCTTATATTTTGGATGCAAAAAATAAAGAATTCTTTAAGGCTGAAATGATGAAATCTTCTTATGCAGATTTAGTTCAGAAAAACTTAATAGAATATTTAAAAAAACAACCCACTTATAAGGAAAAAGCAGAGTACAAAAATGTGCAAAAATCCTACGCCAATTTAATGGCCGAAAAAAAACCAGCAACTATTTTATATTCTTATAATAATCACAATCTTAGTGTAGATGATCTAAAAAAATTATTGAATGAAAAAGTAAAAGATGCCGATAAATTAAAACCAGAAGAATGGAAAGATTTATTAAACATCATTAATTCACAGTTTATTTACAATTCTTATGCAAAAGATTTTAATAATAGAAAAGATGTAAAACCAGAATTAGAATCTGCAAAAAGAAATCTTTATTCAGAATTTATATTTTCTAATTGGTTGAAAAGTGAAATAAAATCCCATCCAGAATGGCTTACAGAATATTATAATAAAAATAAAAGCAAATATATTTGGGAAAGTAGAGCAGAAGGAAGAGTTGCAATTTTTAATGATGAAAATTTAGCAAAAACAATTTCAAAAGAAATAGCCGATGCTAAAAACTGGGATACTTTAAAGAAAAAATATGAAGGTAAAAAGAATGATAAAAACCAAGATTTAATTAATTTTGAAAATGGTGAAATGTCTAAAACTGCAGAAGTTTTCACAAAATATAAAGTGCCTTTTGAAAAAGGAGTTTTCACCACTAAAATGGGACCAAAAACTTTAGTAATTGCGATAGATGAAATTTTACCTCCTTCTCAAATGTCAGAAAAAGATGCTGAAGAATATTTGAAAGATAATGTTACAGAAGAACAATTAAATTCTATTATTGCAACGCAACGTGCTAAAACAAAAATTGTGGTACAACCAGAATTTTTAAAAGACTTAGAGAAAAACTTTAAGAAATAATTATAATAAAATATAAAGCTTAATTCAATTAGAATTATAAATTTGCAACTTATTTAATAAGAGATAATGACAAACGGTATAAAATATTTATTTTTCGTGTTTTTCCTTGGTTTAGGATCAGCGCAATTTTCGGCGCAACTAAAACCAGGTCAATTAGTTGACGGAATTTCTGCAGTTGTGGGAAATGAAATTGTTTTAGAATCAGATATTCAAGAACAATTAAATTACGCGAAACAACAAGGCGAAAACGTTTCTGATAAATGTACATTTTTAGAAAAAATGATTGGAAACAAACTTCTCATTTATCAAGCAAAAAAAGATACCTTAATTGAAGACCGTTCTTCTGTAATTAGAGAAAACGCGAATAGTAAATTTTCATCAATATTATCTCAATTTCCAGATGAAAAATCTATGCTTGCTGCTTATAAATTTAGAACAGCTTATGAAATGAAAAATGCCATTATAAAAATTGATACCGATCAATATTATGGTCAAGCAAAATATGGAAGAATTACGGAAAAAGCAGATGTGACACCAAATGAAGTTACAGATTTTTATAATCTTTACAAATCTCAATTACCAGAAGTAAAAGACGAAGTTACTTTGGCAGAAATAAGTTTATACCCGAAACTAACTGAAGCTCACAAACAAGAATTAATAAACAAATTAAAAAAAATAAAACAGGATATTCTTAATGGTGAAAGTTTTGAAAACGAAGCCAGAATTTATTCTGAAGATACTGGTTCTGCAAAAAATGGTGGACTTTATAAAAATATTTCCCGTGGTAAAATGGTAAAAGCTTTTGAAGCAACTGCACTAAATTTGCAAGAAGGTGAAATTTCTGATCCGGTAGAATCAGAATTTGGTTTTCATATTATTCAGTTAGTTAAAAAATCTGGGAAACAATACGATGCACGTCATATTTTATTAAAAGCAGTTCCGGATGCAGAAGAAATTGCAGTGGCAAAAAAGAAATTAGACAGTATTAAAACTTTAATTACTTCTGGCGAAATTACTTTTAAAAATGCAGCTTTCAGATTTTCGGATAATAAAAATACAAAATTTAGCGGTGGAATAATTTCCGGGCAAGACGGTGATAAAATAGAAAAAACATCTTTACCTGCAAATATTGCGTACCAAACTGCAGGAGTAAATAAAGGTGATTTAACGGATGTTTTTGAAGATGAATTAAATGATAGAAAAGTAGTTTCTCTTATAAAAGTAGAAGATGTAATTGGAGCTCATCGTTTAGATATTTCTACAGATTATGATCGTATAAAAGAATTGGCGCTGACTAAAAAGAAAAACGAAATGGTAGAAAAATGGATTAATGAAGAAATTCCAAAAACCTTCATTTCACTAAATAAACGCTATGACGATTGCGATTTTAAAACTAATTTCAAGAAAGAAGTAGCAAAATAAAAATATTTAATCTCTGGTTTTTTCAGAGATTTTTTTTGTTTAAAATTTCACAACTTCAACTTCACAACTTTTTCTTATTTTTACGCTATGAGTAGTTTTATAGATTTTGGTATAGCCAAAAAGATGAAAGAAAGTCAAGAAAATAAAATCACCAATTTATTTCAAATAAAATATCCTATAATTCAAGGTGGAATGATTTGGCATTCTGGTTGGAAGTTGGCTTCTGCCGTTTCTAATTGCGGCGGTTTAGGATTAATTGGCGCCGGAAGTATGTATCCAGATATTTTGCGTGAAAATATTCAGAAATGTAAATTGGCAACTTCAAAACCTTTCGGTGTAAATGTTCCCATGCTTTATCCAAATTTAGAAGAAATATTTAAAATAATTTTAGAAGAGAAAATTAAAATTGTTTTTACTTCAGCAGGAAATCCAAAAACTTACACAGAAATTTTACAAAAAGAAGGAATCAAAGTGGCGCACGTTGTTTCTTCTACTAAGTTTGCTATAAAATGTGAGGAAGCAAATGTAGATGCAGTTGTAGCAGAAGGTTTCGAAGCAGGAGGTCACAATGGAAGAGATGAAACCACTACATTTTGTTTAATTCCAAATGTGAGAAAAAATATTTCAAAACCGTTGATTGCAGCAGGTGGAATTGCACTTGGTTCTCAAATGAAAGCAGCGATGATTTTAGGCGCAGATGGAGTTCAAATAGGTTCTCGTTTTGCGGCAACAGAAGAAGCAAGTTCCCATGAAACTTGGAAAAATAAAATTACAGAATTAAACGAAGGTGACACACATTTAACTTTAAAAGAATTAGCGCCTGTAAGAATGGTAAAAAATAATTTTTATAATTCTTTGGAGAATCTTTATGAAAGTGGCAGAAATAAAGAAGCTTTAAAAGAAACTCTCGGAAGAGCTCGTGCAAAACGTGGTATGTTTGAAGGAGATTTAGAAGAAGGTGAATTAGAAATCGGGCAAGTTTCTGCTTTAATTTCAGAAATTTTACCCGTAGAAAAAGTCTTTGAAAATCTTTTAGAAGAATTTAATTCTTCGGATTTTTCTAAATTTTAAAAAATAATTTTCTCACAGATTTTGCAGAAAGTACGGTTTCAAAATACTTAGAATCTACGTCATCTGGAAAATCTGCGAGAGAAAATGAAAAAAATATTATGCAAGAGACGCTTTCAAGACTTCAAAACCTCCTCCATTATAAACATCAGTCAATCCTTCATTTTTAAAAAATTGTGTCGCTTTTTCGCTTCTATTTCCACTTCGGCAAAAGAAAACTTTTGGTCCATCTAAATTGATAATTTCCTCCTTTCTGTCTTCAATTTCTCCTAAAGGAATATTTTGTGCATTTTCTATTTCACCATCCATTTGTAGTTCCATTTCTTCGCGAACATCGATTAAATGGTAATTTCCACTTTCTAAAACTTCTGATAATGTCATTATATTTTTTTTAAATGTATTTTTGTATTGATACAAAACAAATTTACAAAAATTCCTTTATCTACAAAGAATTCAGATGCTGCAGAACAGACAAAAATATTCAGAATTAATAAAATTGAAAGCGGATAAATTTGGCTTTCAATCTTGTGGTATTTCAAAAGCTGAATTTTTAGAAGAGGATGCAAAAAACCTGGAAAAATGGTTGAAAAATAATTACCACGGAGAAATGCAATACATGGAAAATTATTTTGATAAAAGACTCAATCCAACTCTGCTTGTCGAAGGTTCTAAATCTGTAATTTCTTTGTCTTACAACTATTTTCCTGAAGAAAAAATTGAAACTTTAGATAATTTTAAAATTTCGAAATACGCTTATCGCGAAGATTACCATGAGATTATTAAAAGTATTTTAAAAGATTTAGTTAAAGAATTACAAGAGGAAATCGGAGATTTTGAATTTAGAATATTTGTAGATTCTGCACCAGTTTTAGAGCGAGCTTGGGCGAGAAAATCTGGAATTGGTTGGGTAGGGAAAAATGCCAATTTAATTACTAAACAAAATGGATCTTTCTATTTTTTAGCAGAAATTATTTGTGATTTAGATTTAATGGAAGATCACGAAACTACCGATCATTGCGGAACTTGCAAAAAATGTATAGACGCTTGTCCAACCGACGCCATCATTTCTGATAAAATTATTGATGGAAGCAAATGTATATCTTATGCCACAATCGAATTAAAAAATGAAATTCCCGCACATTTCAAAGATAAAATGGAAGATTGGATGTTTGGTTGCGATATTTGTCAAGATGTTTGTCCTTGGAATCGGTTTTCACTCCCAAATAAGCAGGAAAAATTTCAACCAAATTCTTATTTAAAAGATTTTAGGAAAAATGATTGGCAAGAAATTAATCAGGAATTATTTTCTGAAATATTTAGAAAATCGCCTGTAAAAAGAACCAAATTTGCAGGTCTGGAAAGAAATATTAAATTTTTAAGTGAAGATTAATAAAAATTAAAAAAATGTTACACTTATTAAATAATTTTTAAACAGTATTTTGTCATTCTGTAGAAATCTAAGAAGTTGAGATTCCTACAGAATGATAAATAAGAAAAAATACGGAAATATACCTATGTAAAATTAAAATTTAAAAAATGATAAAAAAAATACTAAAAAATTTACTCAAAGCAATCGGTGTAATTTTAGGGATAGTTCTGCTTTATGTGTTTTTAGCTTTAGCTTTACCTAACATAGAAGTTCCAAAAAAAACAACTACAGAAACTGCAAATATTCCAATTTACATATGTACAAATGGCGTTCATACAGATTTGGTTGTTCCGGTAAAAACGGCACAAATCGATTGGAGCCAGAAAATCCCTTTTCAAAACACAAAATCAGAAGCTGAAAATTTTAAATATTTAGGAATTGGATGGGGCGATAAAGGTTTTTATTTAGATACTCCAACTTGGTCGCAATTGAAATTTTCCACAGCATTTTATGCTGCTTTTTGGCTCGGAGAATCTGCAATGCATTGCACTTATTACAATGAAATGAAAGAAGGAAAAGATTGTAAAAGAATTTTATTAACTAAAAATCAATATTCAGATTTAATAAAATTTATCGATAAAAAATTTGATAAAAATCCTTTTAGAAATAATATTTTAATCCCAACAAATGCAGTTTATGGAGAAAATGATGCTTTCTATGAAGCAAAAGGAAGTTACAGCTTTCTCTACACTTGCAATACTTGGACGAACAATGGTTTAAAAGCTGCGGGGCAAAAAGCCGCACTTTGGACGGCGAGTGATTTTGGTATTTTTCAGCATTACAAATAGTAAACAAAGAAAATTATCATAATTTTAAATTTCTTTTTTCGGAATTAAATTTGATGTAATTCCGAAACATTTTTAAATTTAGTATTTCAGAACACATTTTATGATTCCAAAATTATTCAAAACAATCTTCACTTTAATTCTTTTTTATCTAAGTTTCACGAATTTTAATGCTCAATCTTTAAATTCAAATGTTTCTAAAGATACACTTCGAGTTGGCGTTGCGGGAACTGCACCCTTTTATTTTACTCAACAAAATAGTTCTGCTCCAGAAGGAATTTCTGTAGAAATTTGGGAAAAGATTGCAGCTGAACAAAATTGGAATTTTAAATATGAAAATTTCAAATCTGTCCCAGATGCTTTACAAAGTTTAAATGAAGGCAAATTAGATGTTTTAGTTGGTCCGATAACAATCACTTCTCAAAGAGTAGAAAATTTCCGTTTCTCACAACCTTTTTATCAGTCGAGTTTGGCAATCGTTTATCAAAAAGGAAATTTTAGTTTATGGAATTTGGTTAAACTGCTTTTCAGCTATAAATTAATTATTGCAATTGGAATTTTTCTAATTATTTTAACCATAGTTGGAACTTTATTTTGGCTCGCTGAAAGAAAAGCTTCACCCGAACAATTTCCCTCAAATCCAGCAAAAGGTATAGGAAACGGAATCTGGCTCGCAATTGTTACTATGAGTACAACTGGTTATGGAGATAGAGCACCCATAACTTTGACAGGTAGAATTATTGCCGGAACTTGGATGGTAGTTTCTATAATTTCTGCAACATCAATGATAGCAGGAATTGCAAGTGTTTTAACTTTTTCAAATTTGCAAGGTGTTTCTATTAACAACATTGAACAACTTAACGGAAAAAAAGTGGTCACTATTTCTGGATCACCGTCTATAGAATTTCTTCAAGAATACAACATAAAAGTTGTTACAGTATTAACTTTGAACGACGCGATTGAAAAATTAAAAAATAAAAAAGTAGATGCAATCGTTTATGATCGACCCCAATTAATGTATTATTTAAAAAATCATGAAGATGAAGATTTTGAAATGGCGAAAGCAGAATATTACAAACAAGGTTATGGTTTTGCTTTTCCAAAAAACAGTAAACTAACTCACAATGTGAATCGATCACTTCTCGAACTTTCTGAAAACCAAGAAACCAATAAAATTTTTGAAGATTTCTTGGGTAAAGAAGAAAATTAAGAAATTATTTAAAAAGAAAAAACCTCTATTAATCTATGATTAACAGAGGTTTTTAGTACCCGGTGCCGGTTCTATTGTGCCAAAACTAATACAATTATAATAATTCGTTTTTAATAGATAACTGGTTGTTTAATAGGGTGTTGCAATCAATTTCAATCGTTTTCGATTGCAATTGTTTTTAACCTTTTTTGATAGTTTTTAGAATTTGCGGACAAATTGCGGACACGGAAAACCAGTTTTTTCACATTTGTTTTATATGTTTGTAAAATCAAATTTTGGTTTATGGCGCAGACAAATTTCTATTTAGGAAAAAGCACTAATCGTGCAGGTGATTCTGAAATAAGTATGAGATTATATGTTTCACGAGATATTCGCATTCGTGTAAATTCTGGAATTTGGGTTGACAGAAAACGTTGGGGTAAGAAAAACGAAATTAATGTTCCTCTGATCATTGGCGACGAACGTGAAATGTTACTTGAAAAACGTTCAACATTAAAATCTTTGACCGACCACCTCGAAAAAATAATAAATACTTCTGTAGATAAAAATTCAATTAATAAAACTTCTCTTGAAAGGGAAATAAAAAAAATTCACAAACCGTCCGTTAAAACCATTGCGCCAAAAGAGGAGTCATTTTTTGATTTCATGGAAAAATATCTGACTGTTCACAAACTTTCAGAATCAAGAAAGAAAAATTTTAGAGTTATCATTAGAAGTTTAAAAAGATTTGAACTTTTTAAAAGCAAAGAATCTAATCGAAAATTTAGACTTTCATTTTCAAATATAACTTTAGAAGTACTGCAGGAAATTGAAGGTTTTTTAGGAAATGAAAAAGAAGTATTTCTTAAATATCCTGAAATATATGATATTATTCCATATTCGTCTAAAATAGCGGTTAAAACTGTACCAAGAAAACGCCCACCTAATTTAGATAAAGACGGTAACGAAATTCCAAAAGGAACGCCAAGAGAACGAGGGAAAAATTCTGTGGCAGATATATTACAAAGATTCCGAAGTTTTATCAAATGGGCTAATATTAATGACTACACAACGCAAGATGCCTTTAAAAAATTTGCTATTGGAGAGATAGTTTACGGTACGCCAATTTATATTAATAATGAAGAGCGAAACAAATTATTGAATACAGATTTATCTGATGATATTGAGTTGGAAACTCAACGGGACATTTTTGTTTTTCAATGTTTGGTGGGTTGTAGAGTAAGCGACCTTTTAAAATTTACTTATAATAGTATCAAAGAAGAATGTATTGAATATATACCGCGAAAAACCAGAGAAGATAGAGCAATTACAGTTCGAGTTCCGTTGAACAAAACTGCTAAAAATTTAATTGAAAAATATAGAAATGAAGATAGAAAAACTTTATTTCCATACAATACCGAACAAGACTATAATTTAAAAATTAAAACCGCATTTCTACGAGCAGGTTTAACTAGAATGGTTACTGTTCTGGATCAGCAAACCAGAGAAGAAGTTCAAAAACCTTTGAATGAATTGGCATCTTCTCACATGGCAAGACGTAGTTTTATTGGAAATATTTACAAAAAGGTAAAAGACCCAAATCTGGTTGCTTCATTGAGCGGTCATAAGGAAGGTAGTAAAGCATTCGCGCGATACCGAACTATTGATGATGAAATGAAAAAGGAATTAATTGATTTTTTAGATTAATAATTTACTGTAATAATTTTCTTTTTCAGCCTATAATATTTATCAAATGAATTTTAATTTTAAACGATCTAATTTAATCCTTCCGAAACTGTCCGTTTTTTTGCTCGGGCTCGCAATCGCTATAATCATTCGATTTGCACTACTAAATAATAATTCTGACGCCGGAACAGCAAACTTATTTTTCGTACTGGCTCTTGCAGCATATTTTATTTTTTATCTTCTTTATGACGAGTTCTTTAAGCAGGTTTTCATATTTTTTGAAAATTTAATTAAATCGAAGAAAAATATTTATAATTCTGAAATTGATAAAAATGAACCAGAAGTGTTTATAGATGATAGTGATACTTTAAACCCAATCTTAACTATCGAAAATAGTAAAGAAATTTCAAATTCAATTGATATTGAAGCCAGAAGAGAGAATTGGGAAAAAGAAAGAATAACGTTATTTAATGCCAATTTAGAAAAATTTCAAAATTACACACGTATTATTTTTTCTCCTCACGTTGATGATCACGATTTGCAGAAACTGGAAGAATCTATTTTAATTTATTCCAATGGAGATAATATTATTGATCCTGTTTCGGTTAAAACGCACAACTTGACAAAAATGGATCTTTTTCATTTTGGATGGAATATGGTAAATCATTTTAAAAAATCAAAACAAGAAGTCGCACCTTGGTTAAAATTTGTATTTTCAGATTTGAAAGATTTAGAATTGAGTTCTATCACAAAAAAACTAAAAGTTGAAAGTGATAAAGGAACAATAAAAATTATTGAAGATATCCCGAAATATCTAGAGAATATGTAAAAATAACCATCATATACAGAGATTTTAGAGAGATTTCACGGAGAGACAAATAACTTTTGTTCTCCATGAATTCTCTCTTTTCATTTGCACCAGATTCAATCGAATCAAAATTTAAAGTATTGTCTAACACAAACAAAAACAATTATGAACTATCAAGAACTATTGAGTTCAGGTGCAAATGTAAGCGTAACACTTAGCCCATCTGAATTAATAAATTTACTCAAAGAAATTAATACAATTTCCAAAACAGAAATTTTAGAACCGGAATCAGAAGAATTTATCAGTAGGAAAAATGCTCTTGCACTACTTAACATAGATTCTTCTACTCTGTGGAATTGGGAGAAAACAGGATATATAAAATCTCAACCATTTGGAGGTAGAAAAAGATATAAGAAAAGTGATTTAGAATTGATCCGAACAGGCAAAAAAGGGAGATAAAATGGAAAATAAACTTTTTTATCGAGCACGGAAGAAAATTTTGGTGTCAAATGATTTTAGAGAAATGTTGATTCGTCAAGATACCACTCTTATTGAACAGCGACTGATCTCATGCATTCTTTCATCATTAAAAGATATTCAATCCGAATTCATCAAAGTTAAAATGCCTTCTAATGATTTACTACAAAATCGAACTTCAAATATCGAATATTTAAGAAAAGTCACAGATCAAGGTACTGTAAATTTTCATTTTCCTTTGAGAGAAATCAATCCAGGGAGGAAGATGAAAAATCAGACAATAAAACACGCTTTAGTTAATATGAGTAATATCAATTGGCTTCAAGTGAGAGACGACAGAATAAAAGGATTTAAGGCAGTTCCTTTCATTTTAGAACCATGTTGGAATTGCAACAATATTTATTTCAAAATGGATAAAGGAGTATTGAAGCATTTGGTTAATATGAATCAGTATTATTCTTTACTAAGGGAGTTGCCATATGAAGTCTCTTCATCGAACACGATCAAATTTTTACTTTGGATGCTGAAATTTCAAAAAAGAGGTTCAGTAATTAGAGATTATAAGCAACTATTAATGGAATTGTACATCCCCAATAATAAATATATCGCAAGATCTCATTTTGAAAGAGACTTTCTGATTAATGTAAAAGCAGATCTCGAGTCTTTTAATGATTATTGTTTTGATTTTATTTACAATGAAGGTAAATATACTTTCTTCATTAAAAGCAATTCAAATTTTAAAATTGAAAAAGAAAATTTAACAATGCTTGATGATATTAGAATTAAAAGATCAATAAAATATCTGACAAAGACTAGAGATTTAAGTCCAACCAACATTAGATCGCTATTAACGCTTTATAAAATCAAAGGTTATGAAATTTTGGCTAATCATTTAAAATGCAAAATAGAACCCATATACAAAAGTGACGAGTATATAAAACAAGTTTTTTTATTACTTGCAAAAACGACGTGACTTTATCTCAAAAATAGGTGCTTTTATCTCACGAAGTCTGGAGATTATCTCAAAAATTCAGGAGTTTATCTCAAGCATATTGGAGTTTATCTCAAATAAAATGGAGTTTATCTCAATATTCTAAACGGGAATTTAGGTGTAATAAATTGATATTTAGATATTTAGTACTTGGAAAATGTTTCGGTTAATTATAGTAATTGTTATTAATTTTTTAATCTAATAATAAAAATAATAAATGTGGATAATAATTCCAAAAAACAATTATTATAACGTGCTAAAAACCAGTTACTTAATTATTCATATAATCAGGTAAAAAGTGGACTTTATCTCAAGGATTAAATTTTTGCTTTTGAAAAAAAAAAAAAATAGGGGAAAAATTTTGAAACTTAAAACTCTTTCTCCAATTATGAAAAAAATGAAGCCAAAGATTGCCGGATTTTGTATTTAAATTATTAATATTTAAATGAATTTCTAGTAAATCGAAAAGAATACCAAAGACAAAGAGAACCATTGGTTTCACGATGGTTAAGAAAGACTTTTTTTCTACCATGGGAAAATTTGGAGAAATACCTCGAAAAGTTCAAAAGAAAACATTCAAATATCCTTTCCAATTAAATAGAAAATCAGATTCACTTTTTTTTCTTTTTTAAAGCAAAAATTTTCTGGCAACTTTTTGTTGAATTTTAATGCATCTCCGTCATATTTCATTTTGTAAACCTGCGTAAAATAACACAAGCTTCCCCCCAATTTTATTTCTTTTTTCGACAGCAATTATAAATCTAACCTGCGTAAAATAGTGCAACCTATTTGCTAATTTCTCTATAAAAACTTTAGAAATTTTTAATTAGACCTGTGTAAAATTGTATGACCGATTTTCAACACCTGCGTAAAATAAGCATAGGTTTCCTCTGAAAACCTGTGTAAAATAGTAATAGGACAACTCAAAACCTGCGTAATTAAGATATAGGTTAATTATTAACCTGCGTAAATAGGGAATAGGTAGCCTGCGTAAAATAGGTATAGGATAAAAACCCTTAAAAGCATATTAACTGTATGAAAATCAATTTATTACTAATGGTATCTGCCTTATTTCAGAGGTCTGAAAAAATATTATAATTTTTATAGCAAGATGTGTCTTTGTACCCACAAACTTTTCAAGTTTATAGCCACTAAGACGATCTTGCCTTTTTGCAAAAGGAGAAAAAACTTCGGGACTCGTTCTTTTTTAATTGAAAAGATTTTTGAAAAATGATGAATTTCTGTTTATTTTTGAAAAGAAGAAATAGGTAATGCTGAAAAAAAATATTTTGGGGTTTGAAAAGTAGAGTATTGTGTGAATTTATATGATGTTTTTTTGCTTAAAAAATATCAATTTCTCTTAAAGATATATTTTCCTACCTTTGCAAAGGTGAAGATTTTCAATTACATATTTACTATATATTTAGCCGTGCTTTTTTGTATGCCTTGTTCTGATAATGAACAAAATACTTTTGAATTGACGAGAACTAAAATTGAAAAAATGCAGGAAAATCATTCAAGTGATCACAAAGATGATTTGTGTTCTTCTTTCTGCTCTTGCAATTGCTGTGGTATAAATGTAATAGTTTTTCAGCAAATCCCTTCAAATTTTTGCATACAAAATTTAGGTGAATTTTTTTCACAAGAATATTTTCATTTACCCAACCCATACTCCAATTACTTTGGGAGTATTTGGCAACCACCACAAATAGTTTAACGATAAATTTTTCCTCAACATATTTATGTTAGGGGAATTGTTTTGTGCATTCGCACAATTTTGGGCAGACTGATGGTTTGCTGATTACTAATTCGTTATACTATTTTAATGTTAAATAAAATTATACAATTCAGTATACAGAATAAGATTATAATTCTGTTACTAACCCTTGTTTTAATTGCTTTTGGGTCCTATTCCTTAAAAAATTTACCTCTGGATGCACTTCCAGATGTTACTAACAATCAGGTTCAAATAATAACTACAGCTCCTACTTTAGCTAGTCAGGAAGTAGAACAATTAATTACCTATCCACTTGAACAATCTGTAAAAACCATTCCCAAAGTTATTGAACTTCGGAGCATATCCCGTTTCGGTTTGTCTGTGGTTACTGTTGTTTTTAAAGATGATGTAGATATTTATTGGGCAAGAGAACAGGTTTTTCAAAGATTAAGTCAGGCAAAAGAAAATATTCCTGCATACGTAGGTTCTCCAGAGTTAGCACCAATTTCAACAGGTTTGGGAGAAATCTATCAATATGATGTGTATGCAAAAAAAGGCTATGAAGATAAATTTGATGCTGTAAAATTAAGAACCATTCAAGATTGGATCATTATTCCGCAGTTGCAAGGTATAGAAGGTGTTGCAGAAATCAGTACTTGGGGTGGAAAATTAAAACAATATGAAATTGCAGTAAAACCAAATACGCTGAAAAGTTTAGACGTAACTATTTCGGAGATTTTTGATGCTGTAGAAAAAAATAATCAAAATACAGGTGGAGCTTACATTGAAAAAGACCAATATTCCTATTTTATCCGTGGAGTTGGAATGGCAACAGGAGTACAAGATTTGGAAAATATTGTTGTCAAAAATAGAAATGGTGCACCAGTTTTAGTAAGGAATGTAGCCACGGTTCGGGAAGGTATTGCATTACGATACGGTGCAGCAACTAAAGATGGGCAGGGAGAAATAGTGGCAGGAATGGTATTGATGCTGAAAGATGAAAATTCCAGCGCAGTAGTAGATAGAGTAAAAGAAAAAATGCTTCAAATAAATAAAACGCTACCAGAAGGTGTTGTTGCAGAAGCATTTATAGATAGAGGAAAATTAGTTGATAGCGCTATTGGAACGGTAACCACAAATTTATTGGAAGGAGCTTTAATTGTAATTTTCGTTTTGATAATATTTTTAGGAAATTTTCGTGCAGGGTTAATTGTAGCATCTGTAATTCCTTTATCGATGCTATTCGCAGTTATTTTGATGAATTACTTTGGCGTAAGTGGAAACCTAATGAGTTTAGGCGCTATTGATTTTGGAATTATTGTAGATGGAGCAGTCATAATTGTAGAAGCCACAATGCACCATTTACAAAAATTGAAACGAAAAGATAATTTAACCCAAAAGGAAATGAATCTGGAAGTTTATAAATCTGCTTCTAAAATTAGAAACAGCGCAGCATTTGGCGAAATAATCATCTTAATCGTTTATCTTCCTATTCTTGCTTTGGTAGGAACTGAAGGCAAAATGTTCAAGCCAATGGCATTAACTGTTGGTTTTGCCGTAATTGGTGCATTCATCCTTTCACTTACTTATGTTCCAATGATGAGCGCACTGTTTTTGTCTAAAAATACCGTACACAAAACTAATTTTAGTGATAAAATGATGAGATGGTTTGAAAAAATTTACAGACCATTTCTTACTAAAGCATTAAAGTTTAATAAGCTGATTTTAGCAATTGCTGTTGGACTATTTGTCTTTGCCTTAATTACATTTCAAAATATGGGAGGAGAATTTATCCCTACAATAGAAGAAGGAGATTTAGCCATAAATGCTACTATAATGACGGGAAGTTCACTTTCCCAAATGGTGGAAACAACCACAAAATATGAAAAAATATTAAAGGATAAATTTCCAGAAATAAAAACAATTGTAACTAAAATTGGAAGCGGAGAAATCCCAACAGACCCAATGCCAATAGAAAGTGGAGATTTAATAATCGTTTTGAAGGATAAATCTGAATGGACTTCTGCCAATAATTGGGAGGATTTAGCCAATATGATGAAAGAGGAAATGGAAGTAATTCCAGGCGCAAATATTGAAATTTCACAACCTATTCAAATGCGTTTCAATGAATTAATGACGGGAAGCCGAAGTGATATTGCAATTAAAATTTTCGGAGATGATTTGGAAGTTCTAGATAATAAGGCAAAAGAACTCATCTCAAAAGTAAATAATATAGAAGGTGTGGGAGATTTAAAAGCGGATAAAGTTACAGGATTACCACAAATTACCATTAAATATGACTATGATAAAATTGCACTTTATGGTTTAAATATTTCTGATGTAAACAAAATAATACGCTCTTCTTTCGCAGGAGAAAGTGCTGGAAAAATTTATGATGAAAGTAAACGTTTTGATGTTGTGGTAAGAATGGAGGCAGAGAATCGAAGTGATATTTCCGATGTTTCAAATCTCTTTATTCCATTACCAAGTGGGCAACAAGTACCACTATCACAAGTTGCAAGCATCGATTATGAGCAAGGACCTGTACAAGTTTCAAGAGAAAATGGAAAAAGAAGAATTACTGTAGGTTTAAATGTTCGTGGGCGAGATGTGAAAAGCGTGGTAGAAGAAATTCAGCAAAAATTAGATAGTAATTATAAACTACCTCCAGGATATTTTATCACTTATGGTGGTCAATTTGAAAACTTAGTTCAAGCCAATAAAAGGTTGTCCGTTGCTTTACCTGTTGCATTAGGTTTAATTTTGGTGTTGCTATTTTTTACTTTTAACAGCATCAAGCAATCACTGCTAATATTTACCGCCATTCCACTTTCGGCTATTGGTGGTGTTTTCGCTTTGTGGGTTAGAGGAATGCCTTTTAGTATTTCTGCAGGTATTGGTTTTATTGCATTGTTTGGTGTTGCCGTATTAAATGGAATTGTTCTGATATCTTATTTTAATCAACTAAAATCTGAAGGAATGGTCAATCCATTGCGAAGGGTATTAGTTGGAACAAAAACCAGATTAAGACCAGTCTTGATGACCGCCGCAGTTGCTTCATTAGGATTTTTGCCGATGGCATTATCTACGAGTGGTGGCGCAGAAGTGCAAAGACCATTAGCAACCGTAGTAATTGGAGGTTTATTTACTGCAACATTCTTAACCTTAATTGTTTTGCCTATTCTCTATTTATTATTTGAAACCAAAATTAAAAGAAGAAAAATTATGTCTAAAAAAATATTAACAACAATTGTGCTTTTGATTAGTGCAATCTCGTTTGCTCAAAATTCTAAACCAATAACTTTGGAACAAGCAATTGCTTTGGCTAAAGAAAATAATTTTGAATTAAAAATTGCTGATAAAGAGATAGAAAAGCAAATTATATTGAAAAAAACTGCTTTGCAAATAGACCCTTTGCAAATTGAATATCAAGGAGGACAGTTTAATAGTAAAGATTATGACCACAATGTGAGTGTACAGCAATATTTTCCAGTAGGTGGAATTACCAAAGCCAATAGAGATCTTCAGGAAGAATTGGCAACATTAGCAAAAAAACGAAAAGCAATCACTTCGTACGATTTAGAAAAAGCCGTTACACTCTCCTTTTATCAATATTTGTATGGTCTATCAGTTCAGAAATACAATGATGAATTGTTTGACATCTATTCTAAATTTCTAAAAAATGCAGAATTGCGCTTTAAGACTGGAGAGAGCGGAAAAATAGAAGTCATCAGTGCAAAAGCAAAAGTAAAAGAATTGGAAACCAAAAAAGAGCAGATTGTTCTGGATTTGAATATTTATCAAAAACAATTGCAATACTTCCTTCAAACTAATGAGAATATTGTTCCAGATAAAGATACGCCATTGCAATATGAAAATATGGTGCTTTCAAACTATTCCACATTAGAAACATTATTAGAAGATGTGAATGCTCAACAGATAAAGGTTTACGAAAAAGAAGGTATTACTTATAAAAAACTACGAGCGCCTAAATTGGGAGTTGGCTATTTTGCGCAAACATTAAACAAGGAATTTCTTTTTCAAGGTTTTACATTGGGTTTGCAAATACCATTATTCAACGGTGCGAATAACGCAAGAGCAGATGCTACAGCAATCAGTATTCAACAAAGTGAATTGCAACTTCAAAAAAATAAAATCACCCTCAATTTGCAACAACAGGAGTTTACAAACCAATTTGAAAAGCAAAAAAAATCTTTGCAATATTTTCAAAAAGAAGGTTTAAACTATGCTCAACAAATGATTGTAACCGCAGAAAAAAGTTATGCAAACGGAGATATGAGTTATTGGACTTACATCAGTTTTCTTACGCAAGCCATTGATATTAAAAAACAATATGTGGAAGTACTAAATGAGTACAATCAAAGCGCAATCCGCTTACAATTTCCTTCCATTAACAACAATTTACAGTAACTATTATGAATCAATTTATAAATTATAGAACTTTTCAGCAAAGTAGAATGAGATATTTAACAATTTTACTATTTTCTTTGTTCATCATTAATTCCTGCGAAAAAAAACAAGTGGAACAGGTAAAGGAAGAAGAGAAATCTGAAACAGAAATTGCACTAACAAAAGCACAATTTCAGACCATTGGTATTGAAACTGGTAGCATAGAAATGAGAAATTTAAATACGGTGGTAAAAGCAACCGGCTACACAAACGTTCCTCCACAGAATATGGCGAATGTTTCTACACTCATCGCGGGAACGGTGAAGGATATTTATGTTCTGGAAGGCACTTACGTTTCTAAAGGAAAAATTTTAGCCACTTTGCAAAATCTCCAAATTATTGAAATGAGAGAGGATTATCGTGCGGCAATTGCAAATATAGAATATCTACAGTTGGAATATAACCGTCAGAAATTGTTGAGTGAGGAAGATGTAAATCCTCGAAAAATATTTCAGGAAGTAAAAGCAAAATTGGCAGTAGAAAGAGCAAGAGCACAAGCCGCAAAAAGCAAGATGCAAGCGATTAATGTTAGTCTTTCAGGAAATTCTACATTGATACCAGTTGTTGCACCTATCAGTGGATATGTCGGGAAAATTGGAGTTACGAAAGGAACTTATGCAGATACAGGAACTTCACTTTTTGAAATTATAGACAATAGCCAGATGCATTTGGATTTAAATGTTTTTGAAAAAGATATGGGAAGAATAGTAGTTGGGCAGGAGATTGATTTCATATTGACAAACCAATCCAATAAAGTGATCAAAGCAAAAATTTTTGGTACAAATAAATCATTTTCCAATGAAAGTAAATCTGTGGCAGTACATGCAAAAATAAATCCAGCAGATACAAAAGATTTAATTTCTGGAATGTACGTTGCTGCTAATATAAACATAAACAATCAAACTGTAGAAGCCTTACCAAAGGATGCAATTGTAAGAAATGGCGATAAATTTTATATTTATATTCAGGAAAAGGAAGTAGCGGAAGACCATAATAAATCTGCTGACAATAAGAAAAAAGAAGAAGAGCACGATGAAGTACATTTTAAAGCCATCGAAGTCCTTCCAGGAACTACAGATTTAGGATATACAGAAGTAAAACTGATTGGAAAAATTCCTGCAGATGCAAAAATTGTTACCAAAGGTGCTTTTTACATATTATCTGCGGCTAAAGGTGGTGGTGAACACGGACATTAATCATTTATAACAAAAAAGAGACATGAAAGTAAATACAAATATGCCCACAAAATTGAAACCTTTCTATATGGCTGAACTAGAATTAGCAAAAATAAATTTTAGGGAAAACAATTTAAAAAAATCTTGGTTTCATCTAGAAAGAGCACATATTATTGGACAAAAATATCCATATCAACATTCCTTTGTTCATTGGAAAATGTTACAATTTGGAATAAAAATTAAAAGTTTTAAAGAAATAATTGGTCAAATTCCACGATTATTGGTAGGTGGTGTAAAATCATTTATTGGCCATATTCCAAACGGAAATACAGGTGGTTCAAATGTTCCACCATTAAAACCCATGGATATTCCAGAAGATATTCAAAAGATTTTTAATTTAAATTTATAAATAATATAACAAAATGGCAAAAAAGAAAATAGACTTACGCGATTTAGGCAAGGAAAAAAAATCTGGGAAGCATTCCCACGATGATGGACATAATCACGACAATTCGGACAAAACAACGTTACAAATGTTTTTGCCTGCCATTATTTCATTCACATTATTGATAATTGCTATTGCTTTAGATAATTGGATAACCCAAAATTGGTTTAATGGATGGGTAAGAATTGCCTGGTATGTTGCAGCCTATATTCCCGTGGGATTACCCGTTTTAAGAGATGCATTTGATAGTATACGAAAAAGTGATTTCTTTTCAGAATTTTTTTTGATGAGTATCGCTACGATTGGTGCGTTCGCCATTGGAGAATTTCCTGAAGGTGTAGCAGTGATGCTTTTCTATGCTGTGGGTGAAGTTTTTCAAACCCTTGCAGTACAGAGAGCAAAAACTAATATAAAAACTCTGTTAGATCAAAGACCAGATGAAGTTACCGTTGTTAAAGATAATCAATCAAAAACCGTAAAAGCGGAATCTGTAGAGATTGGCGACATAATCCAACTAAAATCTGGCGAAAAGTTGGGCTTAGATGGCGAGTTATTATCTGAAAAAGGGTCTTTTAATACAGCGGCACTCACAGGAGAAAGCAAACCAGATTCTAAAGAAAAAGGCGAAACAGTTTTAGCAGGAATGATCAATCTGAACACCGTGGTTCAGGTGAAAGTAACTACCGCATACAAGGATAGTAAACTTTCCAAAATATTAGAATTGGTGCAAAATGCTACTTCACAAAAAGCACCCACAGAATTATTTATTAGAAAATTTGCAAAAATCTACACGCCCATTGTTGTATTATTGGCAGTTCTCATTACAATTATTCCATTCTTTTTCGTACAGGATTATATTTTTAGCAAATGGTTATATAGAGCACTTGTTTTCTTGGTGATCAGTTGTCCGTGTGCTTTGGTAATTAGTATTCCACTAGGGTATTTTGGTGGAATTGGTGCGGCAAGTAAAAACGGAATCTTGTTTAAAGGAAGTAACTTTTTAGATGTTATTTCTACCATAAAAAATGTGGTGATGGACAAAACGGGAACGATGACGGAAGGCGTTTTCAAAGTTCAGGAAGTTATGATGCAGCCGGGTTTTGATGAAAAAACGATTTTGGCGATGGTCAACAAATTGGAAAGCCAAAGTACGCATCCTGTTGCGACTGCAATACACAATTTTGTAGGAGAAATAGATTCAAAAATATCTTTGGAAAATGCAGAAGAAATCGCAGGGCATGGATTAAGAGCAAATGTAAACGGAAAAGAATTATTAGTTGGTAATTTTAAATTATTAGATAAATTTTCCATAAAATATGATTTAGACCCAAGTTCAATTGTTTACACCACGATTGCAATTGCGTATGATAATAAATTTGCCGGCTATCTGATGATTGCAGATTCTATAAAAGAAGATGCGCAGGAAGCAGTATCAAAATTGCATGAATTAAACGTAAAATTAACGATGTTAAGTGGAGATAAAGATAACGTTGTACAACTTGTCGCGAAAAAATTAGGAATAGATACTGCTTTCGGAGGTCTATTACCCGAAGATAAAGTAGAAAAATTAAAGGCAATTAAAAGTAAAAATGAAAGCGTTGCATTTGTAGGAGATGGCGTAAATGATGCACCAGTGATTGCTTTGAGCGATGTAGGTATTGCGATGGGAGGTTTAGGAAGCGATGCTACCATCGAAACTGCGGATGTCGTGATACAGGATGATAAACCGAGCAAAATTGCAATGGCGATAAATATAGGAAAACAGACGAAAAAAATTGTGTGGCAAAATATTATTCTCGCATTTGGCGTAAAAGCGGTTGTTTTGATTTTGGGAGCAGGTGGTTTGGCAACGATGTGGGAAGCGGTTTTTGCGGATGTTGGTGTGGCACTTTTGGCGATTTTGAATGCAGTAAGAATTCAGAAGATGAAATTCTAATACATCTTTTCTTCTAAAAATGAAGTGAAAAATTTGATAAATGATTGAATAAAAAATATGGAAACTAAAATGTACGGCACAGAGGAGGCGCAAAAAAAAGCGATTACCTATTATGACAAGTTATCTGTAATTTACGATTTCATCTCAAATTGGTATTATAAAAAAGCACGGAAATTTGCTATTTCAGAACTTAAAATTAATAAGGGAAATACAGTTTTAAATCTGCCTTGTGGTACAGGAGTTAATTTTAAATATTTCCAAAAGTTTTTGCAAAACTCTGGAAATATTATTGGGATAGACCTTTCAAATGGGATGCTCGCACAAGCCAAGAAAAAGGTAGAGGCAAATAATTACAAAAATGTTCAGCTCATACTAGAAAATGCAACAAAAATAGACCAGGATTGGATGACAGATTTTTCAAATGATAAATTTCCAGTAAAAGTTGACGCTGTATTTTGCGATCTCGGACTTTCAGGACTTCCAGAATGGGAAAATATTGTTGATAATATGATTTCGATTTTAAAACCTAAAGGTAGAATTGTAATTTTAGATTGGTATCTCGAAGAGTCCAGCTTAAGAGGAGATTTCGTGAAATGGATTGGAAAAGGAGAAGTGAATCGACCGATTTATCAATATTTAAAAACAAAAGTTGTTGATTTTCAACTTGATGATTCCTTTAATTTTGGGGGTGTTTTCGTTGCATCTGGAACGAAGTTAGTATAAATTGTTTTTTAAAAATTCATTTTAAAAATTAATTAGATATATTTTGAGTCATTTTTCTTTATACCTGGAATGAATTAAATAAATTACAAATTTGAATTAGTAATATTGCAGGTGATTAATATTAATGTAGAAGACTCCATTTAAATAATGTCCAGTTTTTTAACTAATAAACTGGACATTTTTATTATATTTGTTTTTCAATAAATAAATGAAAACAACTGATTACATAGCATATACCATAAATCGCCTTCCTAAAGGCTATGTTTTCACTTATGATGATTTTTATAATGAGGATAATAATAATGAAGCCATTATAAAAGCATTAAATAGAATGGCGAGTTCTGGAAAGATTGAAAAACTTTCAAAAGGTAAATATTACAAACCCGAGAAAACTGTTTTTGGAAATTTAGAACCTTCACAAAAACAAATTGTAAAAGATTTATTGGAAGATAATGGCAAAGTAACTGGCTATTTAACAGGATTAAGCATTTACAACCAATTGGGATTTACAACCCAAGTAAGCAATGCCATCCAAATAGGAATAAATGAAGTTCGACCTTCATTAGAAAGAGGACGATATTCTATTTCTTTTTTAAAGCAAAAAAACACGATTAATAAAGAAAATATTAATTCCTTGCAATTGCTTGATGTTTTAAGATTCATCAATAAAATCCCTGATACAAACATTGAAAATACACTCAAAAGATTTATAGAAATTTTAAAAGAGAGAGAACCGAAAAAGATTTCCAATTTGCAAAGACTTGCGCTGAAATATTCACCATCTGTTCGTGCATTATTAGGAGCAATATTGGAACAGACCAATTTGGGCGACTTAGAAATGTTAGAAAATTCGCTTAATCCAATTACAAAATACAATTTCAAAGGAGCAGATAAAATCCTTACTAAAACCGAAAAATGGAATATCAAATGAAGTTGCACAAAAGAAATGCCTTACTTAATTAAAAGTAAAAACAAGTATTTATATTTAGAATAACGCTACAAAGAAATAAATTTCCATATGTCAAATAATTTTCGTATATTTGCATCAAAATAATATCATTACAAAAATGATGAGATGGAAATTAAATTAAAAGAAATAGCAGAAATACAGTTTGGGTATTACGGTAAACCAAGTGAAAATGGTACTTTGGCGTATTTGCAAGCAAAGCATTTTAACGAATTTGGCCAATTCACAGAAGAAATCGATGCTTTTTTGGTTGATGATGATAAAACTAAAACTCAACTTTTGCAGAATGACGATATTTTATTTGTTGCAAAAGGTTTTCGGTTTTTTGCAGCATTATATAAAAAGGAAATTGGAAATGCAGTTGCATCTTCCATTTTTTATATTTTGAGAGTAGATCAGACTAGAGTTATTCCCGAATATTTAGTCTCGGTTTTAAATCTACCTAAAAACAAAGCGTACTTCCAGCAGTCGGCTTCTGGAAGTTCTATTCCTTCTATTCGTAAAAGCGAATTGGAGGATTTTACATTTAATTTACTGTCAATTGAAGAGCAAAGAAAGGTGGTTGCTCTACAAGAACTTTATTTTAAAGACATAAAAATTACAGAAACATTAATCGATGAAAAGAAGAAACTTTTCCAAAGCACAATTTTAAAAATTATTAATTAAGAAGATGAGCGACAATAAAATTACCCAAAGAGAAATCAACAATACGGTTTGGAAAGCGTGCGACAGTTTGCGTCCTGTTATGGGAAGTGAACAATACAAAGATTACATTCTTACACTTTTGTTTATAAAATATCTATCTGATGTCTGGAAAGATAAAGTGGCGCAATACCGCATCAAATATCCAGATAATGAAGAAATGGTGCAACGCCAATTGCAGAGGGAGCGTTTTATTTTGCCGGAAGTAAGTAATTTCGATTATTTATTTGAAAACAGAAGCGAACCGAATATTGGTGAAATTATCGATATTGGTTTGACCGCTTTGGAGGATGCAAATCGTTCCAAATTGGCAATGGTTTTTCGCAGTATCTCTTTCAATTCTGAAACCGTTTTTGGGCAAACCAAACAGCGAAATGCCATAATGAAAAACCTTTTGGTAGATTTTTCAACCTTGGATTTACAACCATCACATTTAGCCGGAAACGATGTGATCGGTGATAGTTATGAGTTTCTAATCTCAAAATTTGCTGGTGAAAGCGGCAAAAAATCTGGAGAATTCTACACGCCAAGTGAAATTAGTACACTTCTCGCAAAACTGGTAGACCCGCAACCTGGAAATAGAATTGCTGATCCTGCATGTGGTTCTGGTTCGCTCTTGATAAAAGTTGCCAATGAAGTGGAAGGTAAAAATTACTCACTTTACGGACAAGAAAATAATGGGAGTACTTGGGCTTTATGTAGAATGAATATGTTTCTACACGAGCAAGACAGTGCAACTATAGAATGGGGAGACACCATCAATAATCCAAAATTATTGGAAAATGATGATTTGATGAAATTTAATATTGTGGTTGCCAATCCGCCTTTTAGTTTGGATAAATGGGGAGCAGATTCTGCAGCTTCAGATCAGTTCAACCGTTTCCACAGAGGAATTCCGCCAAAAAGCAAAGGCGATTATGCTTTTATAAGCCACATGATAGAAACCACTTATGAAGATGTGGGAAAAGTTGGGGTTATTGTTCCGCATGGTGTTTTGTTTCGCAGCAGTAGCGAAGGGAAAATTAGAAAACAATTGATAGATGAAAATCTTTTGGAAGCGGTGATTGGTTTGCCTGCCAATCTATTTTTTGGAACAGGAATACCTGCAGCCATTTTAATTTTTAATAAAGGAAAAGGAAGCAATACCGACATTCTCTTTATAGATGCGAGCAAAGAATTTGAAAGCGGAAAAAATCAAAACAAATTGCGTGAAACAGATATTGAACATATTGTAACGGCTTTTGAAACTTTTAAAAAAGCAAATTCTCTCACAACTGAAAAAGGAGAAGTAATAGAAGATAAATACAGTTACCGAGCAACGATTGCAGATGTTATAGAAAACGATTACAATCTGAATATTCCCAGATATGTAGATACTTTTGAGGAAGAAGAGGAAGTGGACATAAAAGCCACTCACAAAAATATTACGGAACTAAAAAAACAATTGATAGAAGTTGAAAACCAAATGGAAAACTACTTGAAGGAACTTAATCTTATTTAAAATGGAAGCAGCAAATTACAAGCAAACTTCCGTAGGTTTAATTCCGAGTGATTGGGAAGTGAAGAAATTGGGCAGTTTAGGTAAAATTATTTCTGGTTTAACTTATAGTCCGGAAGATGTTTCAGGAGATGATGGAATACTAGTTTTGCGTTCCTCAAATGTTCAAGAAAGACAATTGGTTTTCGATGATAATGTTTTTGTTAAAGTCGAAGCATTTAATTCTGTTCAGAAAAATGATATTTTGATTTGTGTGCGAAATGGAAGTAAAAATCTGATAGGTAAAAATGCTTTAATTACACAAGAAATAGAAGGTGTTGCTTTTGGAGCATTTATGGCAATTTTTAGAAGTGATTTTAATAAGTATTTATTTCAGATATTCGGAACAGATTTATATCAGAAAGAAATTCATAAAAATCTTGGTGCTACAATAAATTCTATAAATGGAAGTGATTTAAAAGAATTTAAAATCCCACTTCCACCGCTTCCAGAGCAAGAAAAAATAGCAAAAATTTTATCAACTTGGGATTCGGCAATAGATGAGTGCAAAACGATTATTGAAAATTTGAAATTGAGGAATAAAGGTTTGTCGCAACAATTGCTTTCTGGTAAAATGAGAGTGAAAGGGTTTGAGGAAACGAAATGGAATAACCAAAATTTAGGACATGTAACTGAAAATTTTTCTAGGAGAAATAAATCACTTATTGATGCTAGAATTTATTCAGTTACTAATTCAAATGGTTTTGTTTTACAATCAGATCATTTTTCAAGAGAGGTTGCGGGAAGTGATTTAAATAATTACAAAATAATTAGAAGAAATGAATTTGCATATAATCCAGCGAGAATTAATGTAGGTTCAATCGCCTACTTTTCCGAAGATATTGGTGTGATAAGTTCTTTGTATGTGTGTTTTAAAACTAATGATTTACTACATGATGGATTTCTTTCAGAATGGCTGAAATTGGAAAAAACTAATCATGATATTAATAGATATGGAGAAGGAGGAGTTAGAGTTTATTTGTGGTATGATTTGTTTAAAACAATAAAAATTAATTTTCCAGACTTAAAAGAACAGTATGCTATTGTGAATATTCTTGAGAAAGCCACAGAAGAGCTCCACCACTTCCAACAAAAACTAGAAAAACTGCAATTAGAAAAAAAAGGATTAATGCAGCAATTGTTGACGGGGAAAGTGAGAGTGAAAATTTAAAAACACATAAATGAAAAAAAATAATGAATATAAATCAAAAACAAACTATTGAAAATATCTTAAATGATATAAATGAAATTGATGTTGAAGAGATTTTAGTTTCTGCCAATCCAAGCGAAACAGATTTAAGTAAAATCAATATAGGTAAATATAGTGCTACCGAATTTCTTCATCTTTTCAATAAAATGACAAATCAATTAGATGTAGAATTAAAAAATGGTTTGGGATTTCTCTTGCCATTTAATGAAAACTATTCCAATGAATTTGGTGCGGTAAATCTTCAAACTGATTTGACGAATATTAAAAGTTATTTAAATTCAAGTCAGTTTTCTGTAATCGAACCTTTGTTAGACAGATTAATTCATTATCAAGTAAAGAACGGATTTTGGAATAAATCTGAAATAAAGTCGCATCCAGTAGATACGGAAGAATTAAAGAAGCAAAAAACTCTAATTAATCTTAATCAAAAAGCATTGGAAAAAAATCTCCTTTTCTATAATGATTTAAAAAATAATTTAGATACTACCATTTCAGATTTGAATACTTTAATAAATGAAAAAAAAGTAGAATTAGCAGAAATCACAACATTGTTAACAACAGCAAATAATCAAATCACAGAAATTAATTCAGTTGTTTCTAATTCTTCGATTAAAGACACAGAAATTGATGGAATTTTAAAAAATATAAAAGATAAAGTAACGACAGTTTCTGAAAGCATAAAAGTTTACGAAACAAACTATTCTGAAATTGAAAAAAATAATAAACTTTTAGAAATTGAACTAAATGCTGCAATTGCAACTGCTACCAAAGATTTAAAAAAATCTAAAGAAGGAATTGAATTTATTGAAAGTAATCGTGAAGAAATTGTTCGCCTTACAGGAATGGCAGCAGATGGAGCATTAGGTTCAAAGTTTGATCAAAGGCAAGATAAATTGGATAAAGATTTAAAGTTATGGAAATGGGCGATACCTGTAATGACAACTCTTGCAGGTGCTTGGATTGTAATTGTTTTCAAATATTTAGTACCAGATTTTAAAGATGAATGGGTAAATATATCTGTCACCGTTTTAAAAACTTCTCCTGCTTTTATACTGCTTGGCTTTGTTTTTTCGCAATATAAAAAAGAAAGAAATCTACAGGAAGAATATGCATTTAAATCTGCTGTCGCAATGACACTCACTGCATATTCTGAAATGCTTTCTAATGCGGACGTTGAAGACAATAATTCTCGTCAACAAATGCTGTTAAAATCTATAGAATTAATCTACAATCAACCACAAATTCATCCAAATAAAAGTGAAAAATTATTTAGTTTCAACACTAAAGATTTGAAAGAAACGGTTGTAGATTTAAATGATACTCTAAAAAATTTAAAGAATAATTAAATTTAACTGATAAATCTTTATGACTACAGAACAACTACAATCTATTCTAGAAAACCTGCGAAACCTTTCTGCCGAAAATGAAATCGTAGAATTCAAAGAAGCAAAAAATTCCTATGATTTCACCAAATTAGGGCGTTATTTTTCTGCACTTTCCAATGAGGCAAATCTGCATAACAAAACTTGTGCATGGTTGGTATTTGGTGTAGAAGATAAAAAGCACATGGTTGTAGGTTCCAACTTTCGGGCGACAAGAAAAGACCTGGATAGTTTGAAAGGAGAAATTGCGAAGAAAACTATCAATGGTATTTCGTTTATAGAAATTCACGAACTTCAAACTTCTGAAGGAAGAGTAATCCTATTCCAAATTCCGGCTGCTCCAAAAGGTATTCCTGTTTCTTTTGATGGGCATTATTACGCTAGAGATGGCGAAGAACTCACTTCATTAAATATTGAAAAAATAGAACGTATTCGCGCACAAGCAAATATGGAAGATTGGAGTGCAGCAATCGTAAAAGATGCTTCTATAGAAGACTTGGATGAAGATGCGATAACTTTAGCAAGAAAAAATTTTAAAAATAAATTCCCAGAAAAAGCAACTGAACTTGATACTTGGGATACTATTACTTTCCTGAATAAAGCCAAAGTAACCATAAAGGGAAAAATAACCCGAACCGCATTAATACTTTTGGGAAAAGATGAATCTGAACATTTTCTAAATCCTGCAGAAGTGAAAATTCGTTGGAAATTGATTGGCGATGATGGTTCAGATATCGATTATGATATTTTCGGACTTCCTATGATTTTATCTGTTGAGAAAGTTTTTGCAAAAATTAGAAATATCAAGTACCGATATATGCAAGAAGGAACAATTTTCCCTACAGAAGTTGCGAAGTACGAACCATTTTCTATTCGTGAAGCCATTAATAATTGTATTGCTCACCAAGATTACACCAAAAATGCAAGAATTAATGTAATAGAAATGGAAGACCAATTGATATTTACCAATCAAGGTTCTTTTATTCCGGGAAGTGTAGAAAAAGTAGTTATTGATGATGCTCCAGAAGAATTTTATCGGAATAGATTTTTAGCAACAGCAATGTTCAACTTGAAAATGGTAGATACTGCAGGTGGTGGAATCAAGAAAATCTTCAATTTTCAAAGAGCGCGTTATTTCCCAATGCCAGATTACGATTTGTCTGATGATAAAGTAAAAGTTACCATTTCGGGCAAAATTCTGGATATGGATTATGCGCGTTTATTAGCCAATCATAAAGAATTGACTTTAGAAGAAATTATGATGCTGGATAAAGTGCAGAAGAAAATCCCACTTACGGTATTGGAAGAAAAACAACTGAAAAATAAAAAATTGATTGAAGGAAGAAAACCTAATTTCTTTATTGGTTTAAAAGTAGCAGAAAAAACAGGGCAAAAAGCAGTTTATTCTAAAACCAAGGGATTTGATAAAACTTATTATTTAGATTTAATTGTTAAAGCAATAAAAGAACATAAGGAATTGAATAGAAAAGAAATTGATGAATTACTTTGGAGTAAGTTGCCTGACTGGATGACGGAAAAACAGAAGAAAAACAAAGTTGGAAATTTGCTTACTGAATTAAGAGTATCACATGTGATAGAAAATATTGGAACTTATACTAATCCAAAATGGTCTCTTAAATAATAATTTTAAGAGAGAATTTAAGAGAGGATTTAAGAGAGAAATTGAAATTATATTTAAGGGTAAATCTGTGGAATCATTTAATGCTGCAATTTGAGAGTTGAATTGGAAATGATTTAAGAGAGAATTTAAGAGAAGAAATAAAAGGAATTGTATATATAATTCAGCATTAAGTTATTTAAAGATTATTGACTTCAGATATTTAAAATCAATTACATGAAAATAGTAAAATTACAGTCGCATTTAGTTCCTGAAATTAGAAAAGCAAAAGAAGTTTTCATTGCAACAGCTATTATTTCAGAAAAAGGATTAGAAACCATTTTAAATAATATAGATACGGAATGTAAGTTAAAATTAATAATAGGGATTGATTTACCTACTCCAGTTGTAGTTTTTAAAAAAATTCTAGAATTAAAAAATGAAAATATTATAGCAAAAGTATTTCTAAAGCCAACTTATTTTCATCCAAAATTATATTTAACAAATGGAGAAAACAAAACTGTCTTTGTAGGTTCTGGAAATTGTACGAGAGGTGGTTTGGAGAATCACATTGAGTTGTTTCATAAAGTTTCAAATGAAAAAGACTATTTAGAATATGTAACATGGTTCAATACTTATTTCAATTTAAGTTCAGAGATTACAGAAGAATGGTTAACAGAATACGAAAAACTATATGATAATAGGGAATTAATTGAAAATTTAGATAGAAATAAAGTAAGTGCCTTCAAAAAAAGAATTTCATCAACTAAAGAAACTATTGATTTAGAAACTATTGATTTTACAAATCAGTTTTTTAAATCGACGCATTATAAAGCTTTCGAAATTCACAAATTAAAAAGCCGAATACCAGAGCATGATGATGAACGATTAGAAGTTAAGAAAAAACTAGAAGAATTACACGAAATTTTATTACCATTAATCAGAAATAATAACTGGGATTTGTTTCCGCATCACATGAATACTCATATTGTTTCGTCTCACAAACATGGTGAATTTACAGGAGAAGATTTAGGAGCATTATGGTTACATTATGGTAAAAGTGAAAAGGAATTATCAAAGTTTAAAGAGCTTTATGGTGAAAACCAAACAAGTATGTACCAAATGCGGCTTCAAGTTTTAGTTCATTTAGAAGAGGTTTCCATTTGGTTACGTGTAGGAAAAAATAATGGAAGCGTTGTTGATCGCGATAGTTTCAAACAGAAACTAAAACAAGTCAGTTATCAAAATATTTTTTATTCTCTAATGGGTAACCTAGATAAAAACTTTTTTATACAGATCAATAAAGAAAAAAGATACGTTGGTTCATTTAACAATGCTTCTGAATTATATGAATTCGTGAAAAATGATAATGTCACAAATTATTTTATAATAGGGAGAGAGTTTCTTCCTTGTTCAGAAGATATTAGTATTGATAATATTGCTGAAACTGTTATCAAAAATTTTGAAATTTTGTATCCCATATATAATTTAATTAAAACGGAAATATAATGGCAACACCATCATATATAGAAGACCACATCAGTCAAATCCCGGCATTGCAATTACTCATAAAAATGGGTTATCAATATTTGTCGCCAGATGAAGCTATGGATTTGCGTGGCGGTAGAACCAGTAATGTATTGCTTGAACCGATTTTGAAAAAGCAACTCGAAAAAATAAATAGCATACAATACAAAGGCAAAGAGTTTTCTTTTTCAGAAAGCAACATCAATTCTGCTATTATTGCAATTAGGGAATTGCCTATTCAAGATGGTTTTATCAAAGCAAATCAGGATTTTTATGACCTAATTACTTTAGGTAAAAGTTTAGAACAAAGCATTTTAAACGATAAAAAAAGTTTCTCTTTTCAATACATTGATTGGAAAAATATTGAAAATAATAGTTTCCATGTTTCGGAAGAATATGCTGTTTTGAGAAGTGAAAGAAATGATACTTATCGCCCAGATATTGTTTTGTTTATCAATGGAATTCCGATGGTGGTAATAGAATGTAAAAGCAATATAATAAAAGATCCGGTAAATGAAGCCATTTCCCAGCATTTAAGAAATCAACAGGAAGATGGAATAAGAAATTTATATCAGTATTCTAATATCACAATGTCTTTGGCAGTAAACGAAGCCAGATATGCTACAACAGCAACCCACAAAGAATTTTGGAGTGTTTGGAAAGAAGTGTTCCGAACCAAAGAAGAAGGCGTGAATTACGGAGATGCCATCAGAAATTTGAAAAATAGTGAATTACCAAATACAGAAAGAACTGCTATTTTCAATCAAAGGTTTAAAAATGTTCTGTATTATTTTAATCAATTAGAAAAAGAAGAAGTAATTGTTACAGAACAAGATAAACTCTTATTTAGTCTTTGTCAGAAATATAGAATTTTAGACCTTATTTTTAATTATATCGTTTATGATGATGGTATAAAGAAAATAGCAAGGTATCAACAATATTTTGCCATCAAAGAAACACTCAAAAAAATAAGTGTTCCAGATAAAACTGGAAAAAGAATTGGTGGTGTAATTTGGCATACACAAGGAAGCGGAAAATCTTTGACAATGGTGATGTTGGCTCAAATGATTGCTTCTCAAAAAGACATTAAAAATCCCAAAATAATTTTAGTTACGGATAGAATTGATTTGAATACCCAAATCACAGAAACTTTCCAGAAATGCCATTTAGAAGTTGAAGAAGCGCAAACAGGAAAACATTTGGTAGAACTAATCAACAGTTCAACAGATGCTGTGATTACTACTTTAATTCACAAATTTGAAGCAGCCATTAATCAAGAAAAAAATGGTTTTCCTTCGCCTAATATTTTTGTGCTGATTGATGAAGGACATAGAAGTCAATACGGAACTTTCAACGTGAAAATGCAAAAAGTTTTTCCAAATGCTTGTTTTGTTGCTTTTACTGGAACACCATTGATGAAAAAGGAAAAAAGCACTGCGGATAAATTTGGTGGTTTGATTGATGTATATTCTATAACCGATGCAGTAGAAGATAAAGCAGTTGTACCATTGCTTTATGAAGGTCGGCACAATATTATTGAGGTAAATGATAAACCATTAGACACTTTTTTCGATAAAGTTTCAGAACCATTAACACCTTATGGAAAAGCAGCGCTCAAAAGAAAATACAGTTCTACCAATCAATTAAACAAAGCAGACCAAGTAATCTATGCACGAGCGTGGGATATTAGTGAGCATTTTGCAGATAATATTCAAGGAACTGGATTTAAAGGTCAATTGGTTGCACCAAACAAAACTACTGCAATCAAATACCGAGAATATTTAAAAGAAATCGGTAAAGTAAGTTGTGAAGTGCTAATTTCTGCACCAGATACGAGAGAGAATTACGAAGATGCTTTTGAAGAAAATGAAGATGTAGTGCTGAAGTTTTACAAAGCGATGATGAGTAAATACGGTAAACAATCCAATTACGAAAAATCTGTAATCAGCGCGTTTAAAAAACAAGAACAACCAGAGATAATAATCGTTGTAGATAAATTGTTGACTGGTTTTGATGCACCAAATAATCAGGTTTTATATGTTACCAGAGCTTTAAGAGAACATACTTTGCTACAAGCAATTGCGAGGGTAAATAGAGTTGCACCAGGAAAAGAATATGGCTTCATCATTGATTATTTTGGCAATTTGGAAAATCTTGATAGTGCCTTGAATACTTATAGTGGTTTAGATGAATTCGACCAAGAAGAATTAGCCGGAACAATTATCAATATCAACAAAGAAATAGAAAAATTACCCCAAGCTCACAGCGAACTTTGGGATTTGTTCAAAACCATAAAAAACAAATATGATGCAGAAGCTTTTTCTGAATTTCTAAATGATGAAAGCATTCGACATCTTTTTTATGAAAAACTATCCGCATTTGTACGATTGTTCAAATTGGCAATGGCATCCATTAATTTTAATGACATTAAAAATGAAAAAACAATTGATCGATATAAAAAGGACAGTAAATTTTTCTTGCAATTAAGAATAGACGTAAAAAGAAGATATTTTGATGATATAGATATTTCTGCTTTTGAACCCCAAATTCAAAAATTGATTGATAAACATATTTCCACAGAGGGAGAAATTTTAAAAATTACAGAACTCGTCAATATTTTTGATAAGGATAAAAGAGAAGAGGAAGTAGAAAAATTAACAGGAAAAGCAGCAAAAGCAGACCATATTGCAACCCGAACGGTAAAAGCGATCAACGTAAAAATGAATGAGGATCCTATCTTCTACAAAAATTTATCAACTTTAATAAGAGAAGCAATTAGTGATTATCATCAACATAGAATTGATGAAGCTTTGTATCTGCAAAGAGCCAAAGAATATGAAAATCAATTTCTTACCGGGAAACAAAATAATGTTCCAAATGCGATAGAGGAAAAGCCAAATGCTATTGCATTTTATAACTTAATTAATGCGGTTTTAGAAGATAGTTTCAGCAACAATCCTGAACCTAAAGAAGTACAAGCACAAACTGCAGTAGAAGTGGAAGAATGTATTAAAAGAAGCGTTTATGAGAATGAAACACTCATCATCGATTGGCAAACCAATACAGAAATTGAAAAAGAAATAAAAAATAATCTAGATGATTTGCTTTTCGAAAAACAGCAACAGCATGACACGCAATTCTCTTTTGATAAAATTGATGAGTTGATAGAGGAAGTAATAAAAATTGCAAAACTAAAATACGTTTAATGCAAAATGCAATTCACCAAATAGTTTACGGTAGCAAAAACATTACATATAATTTGACTTTTGCAACTAGAACATCATTAGGAATAAAAGTTAATCCTGATGGTTTAGTATCTGTTGTCGCACCAGATAATGCAAGTATTGAAGAAATCAATAAAAAAGTGAAATCTAAAGCAAAATGGATTTTGAAACAACAAGCTTTCTTTCATAGTTATTTGCCAAACACCCCAAAACGTTATTTTATAAATGGAGAAACCCATTTGTATTTGGGAAGACAATATAAATTGCAAATCATTGAAGCTTCTGTAGATGAGATAAAAATTTTTAGAGGTGCATTGATTATGAAAACAAAAAAAAACAATCCAGAATATTTAGAAAAGAAACTAAATGAATGGTATAAGGAAAAAGCAAACATTCATTTTTATGAATTATTAAAAATTTCATTAGAAAAATTCAAAAAATATAGGATAGAAAACCCTGTTTTAGAAATTAGGTTAATGAAGAAACGTTGGGGAAGCTGCACTGCCGAAAGTAAAATAATACTAAATACAGAATTAATAAAAGCACCGAAAGGAAGCATAGAATATGTAATTACCCACGAATTGTGCCACCTAATACACCACAATCACAACAAAAAATTCTATGATCTACAAAACAAATTATCTCCAGATTGGATGAAATGGAAAGAGAAATTGGAGCAAGTGCTTTCGTGAATTTCATTAGAATTGCTTTTAAGTACTTGTTTCAGAAATGATTATTAAATCATTCTATATACCTCTTTTTCCCCAAAATAATTTCATCAATCTGATAATCAAGTAAATTTACTTCATCGAAAATGTTGATTTTACCTTCATATTTTGCTTTATCAATTGCAAATTTTCGGTAAGAGTTATAAACACCGCTTTTTAACTGAATGGAAATTTCCATCTTGTTATTTTCTAATTGGTAGTAAATTGCATCAACATAGAGATAATCATTCCCAATTTTTGCTTTAATAAAGGGAAATTGAAAACTATCTCCTTTGTTTGGAATAGTTTTTAAACTTATTGTAAAGATTTGATATTCATCAAAATGTGAGCAAAGCAAGTCAACCTGTATCTCATTTACACAGCAAAAAAGTTCTGGTTTTTCTTCGTTTAGAAGTATAATATCATTGTAGATTTCTTTTAACCATTTCGAAATTTTAACCATGCTAAAACCAGTCAATTTTGAAATTTTTGTAATATTTATATTTTGATCGTCATTAAAAAATTCTTTTTCAAGAAGCAATTTCAAAAATTCATTGTACTGTTTTCTATTATCTTCATATAGCAATTTTTCAGAATAAATTGTCATGGAACTCAAACTAAATAAATATTCTAAAGTAGTAGCAGTGTGGTTAATTGAAGGTTTGTCTTTTCTTCTTCCCATTTTTGTTTTAAAATTAAAGAAAAATTTTGTTTTCGATCACAGGTAAATTGAGAAATACTATGGATTTACGGGACAGATTAAACTGTATTCTAAAGTGTACAGTTTGTTATAAAATAAATGCATTTTAGATAGATTAAAAAAAATGTTCTAAACTAAAATAAAAATGCGGACAAATTGCGGACAGATTACAACCTATAAAAACGTAAAACGCTGCTAATCAAAAGATTAACAGCGTTTTTTGTACCCGGTGCCGGAATCGAACCGGCACATCGTGAGATACTAGAGTTTGAGTCTAGCGCGTCTACCAATTCCGCCAACCGGGCTTTTTAAATTGGTGTGCAAATATAGTATTATTATTTATTTTTGAAAGAATTCAAAAGAAATATTTTAAAATTTCCTTCTCTGAGATAAATAGAAAAATCAAATTTTTAAGAATCCGAAGACTAATTAATTTTTTTCTCACAGATTAAAAAGATTGAACAGGTTTATTTTAATAAAACTAAAACCTAATCCCTACAAACTAACTCTAAAATTTAATTTCCAAACCATCATAAGCTAAAAAAATATTATCTGGTAATTCTTTTTGAACTTCATCATGCAACCCAAATTCATGACTAATATGAATTAAATAAATTTTATTTGGTTTTAAACTTTCATTTAATATTAAGATTTCGGGTAAAATAAAATGAGAAATATGAGTTGGTGATTTTCTGAGACAATTTATTATTAAAACATCTAAATTTCGCAAAAGTGGTAAAGTAGTTTTTGGGAAAAAACTGGCATCTGTAATGTAACACAGATTTTTAATTTTAAAACCGAGAATTGGAAGTTTGTAATGCAGAACAGGAATTGGCGTGATTTCTACATTTTCTACAACAAATTTATTTTCTCCAATTTCATGCATTTCAAAAGATGGCGCACCTGGATATTTTATTTCAGCAAAAGCGTAGGAAAATATAGTTTTAATTTTATTTGCTACTCTGGGTAAAGCATAAATCGGCATATCCTTTTTATTTCGGAAAATAATCGGGCGTAAATCGTCTAAGCCAATTACATGATCTGTGTGTTCATGGGAAATAAGAACTGCATCAATGTGGGATTCATCATTAGATAGCATTTGTTGACGAAAATCTGGACCACAATCTATCAATATTTTTTTGCCAAAATCTGAGGTGATTAAAGCAGAAGTTCGTAAACGTTTATCTTTAAAATTAGAAGAAGTGCAAACCTCGTCTTTACAGCCAATTACAGGAACACCTTGCGAAGTACCAGTTCCTAAAAATTTCAACTTCATTGTTTTTGAGGTTGGTTTTATTTTGGTAAATTTACAAAAATTTAAATGTAAGTGATGACGCAAAAATTAACACCGAAACAGAAGGCTTTAGCAATTAATTTAGACTCCTCTATTTACGGTACTTTTGCAGAAATTGGAGCTGGACAAGAAACCGTTCGGCATTTTTTTCGCGCAGGTGGCGCTTCTAATACCATTGCAAAAGCGATGTCTGCTTATGACAAAGATTTTAGCGATGCCATTTATGGAAAAGAACATAAAAATCGATATGTAACACAACAACGCTTGCGAAAAATGTTGCGCTATGAAGTTTCTCTAATTGAAGAACGTTTGGAACGAGAATCTAATCCTGGAAAACGCTATTTTTCTTACGCAAATACAGTTACAACCATTAATTTTGATAAAACCATGAAAGGTCATGGTTGGGTGGGAATTCGTTTTCAAACGACAGAAGATGAGGATTATAATGAGATTGTAATTCATGTAAAATTTATTGATAATGATGCGACGCTTCAACAAGAAACTTTGGGAAGTTTGGGTGTGAATTTAATTTACGGCGCTTATCATTACAGCGATAATCCAAGAAAATTACTCGAATCTTTATACGATGATATTGCTTTAGATAAGCTGGAAATTGATATGATTGATTTTAGTGGACCATGTTTTCGCTATGTTGAAAACCGTTTGATGAGTTTGCAATTGGTGAAATTGGGAATGACAGAAGCTGTGATTTTTAATTCTGAAGGCAATAATATGTTACCTGCAGATGTACTTTATAAAAAAAATATTTTTGCGGTTCGTGGTAGTTTTCGCCCAGTAACTTTGGTAAACATTGATATGTTTGAAAACGGATTGGAAATGTTTTTAAAAGATGCCAATTGTGAAAAGAAAGAAACTGAAGTTTTGTTTGAAATAACAATTTCCAATTTACGCGCTTTTGGTGATATTGATGAACGGGATTTTCTTGATAGAGTAGATGTTTTAGCGAAATTAGGTTACAATATTTTGATATCTAATTTCTCAGAATATTACAGAATGGTAGAATATTTTGCAACATTTACTAATAAATATATTGGTGTTGCAATGGGCGTTAATAATCTTTTAGATGTTTTTGATGAGGAATATTACAAAAATCTTTCGGGTGGAATTTTAGAGGCTTTTGGTAAATTTTTCCGCAAAGATATGCGTGTTTATCTTTATCCCTACAAAGATCCCATCACGCACGAACTTTTAACATCTAATAATTTAAAAGTAAATACCAATTTGAAAGAATTGTATAAATATTTTAAAATTAATGATAGAATTGTAGATATTGTAAATTATAATCCAGATTATTCTGAAATATATTCCCGTGAAATCTTAAAGAAAATCTCTCATAATGAAAAAGGATGGGAATCTCAAGTTCCTGATGGTGTTGCCGAAATTATAAAAGAACGCGGTATGTTCGGTTATAAAGAAGAAGTAACCTTTGAAGAATATACTTAAAAATTAAAAAAATGTCTGATATAAAAAAACGACTTTCCTCCATATTAGAAAGTCCGAAACAAAGCACAGAAGAAAAACTACAAAAAGTTTGTCAATTATTAGATCAAGAAATTTCTTATTTTAATTGGACGGGTTTTTATTTTAAAAATGGCGATAAAAATGAATTGAAACTTGGTCCATTTGTAGGCGCACCAACTGATCATATTATTATTCCTTATGGAAAAGGAATTTGCGGGCAAGTCGCAGTTTCAAACGAAACTTTTGTTGTACCAGATGTTTATGCGCAAGAAAATTATCTGTCTTGTTCAATCGATACTAAAGCTGAAATTGTAGTTCCTATTTTTAAAAATGGAGAGAATATTGGCCAAATTGATATTGATTCTCACAAAATAAATCCATTCACAGAAGAGGATAAAGAAATGTTGCAATGGCTTTGTGAGGAAATAGGAAAAATTATTTAACTTTATTTAACTATTGTGTTGCAAATTTTTCGCATTTAGTAAATTTCATATTTAAATCTGCTTAATTTGTAAATTCTGCGAGATTTTTTTTGTAAATATTTAAAAAGATAATTTCTTTAAATCTTTGTAATAATCTTCGAATTCAGCGATGTGACTTCCAAACCAAGAAAATGCTTCACCGTCCAATAATTTCACTTTTAGATGAGGTAATTTTTTTTGAAAGTCTGAAATGTGTGTTTCATTAAATGGAAAAGGTTCTGTTGAAAGAAAAAGATAATCTGCTTTTTTTAAATCTTTTAAATTAATTTTAGGATATCTTTTTTGATTTTTAAATATATTCTCGAAACCAGTTTTTTCCAGAATTTCGTTAATAAAAGTATCGCCGCCAATTGTCATTAAAGGATTTTGCCAAATTAAATACGCCACTTTTTTCAGTTGATTTTCTTTAAAATTATTAAAAATTTCCTCAATTTTGAGGTTTAATTTTTGGGCTTCTTCTCTCTTTTTTAAAACCATACCTAATTCCCAAATAAAATTTTCATTGTCTTTCAGATTAGAAATTTCGGTAGTCCAAACTCGGCAATATTGTTTTAATTTCTCAACTTGAATTTTTTCATTTTCTTCTTTATTGGCAATGATTAAATCTGGTTTTAAAGCTAAAATTTTTTCAATATTTAGATTTTTTGTACCACCAATTATGGGGATATTTTTTACTAATTTTTTAGGATGAATACAGAATTTTGTTCTTCCAACCAATTCATGATTTTCTAGTCCTAAATCAAATAAAGTTTTAGTAATTGAAGGAACAAGCGAAATAATTTTCATTAAAGAAAGTTACAAAAGTTTCCCCGAAAGAAATAAACCTGCAACCGTGAAATAAATAATTAAACCAGTCACATCTACCAAAGTTGCCACAAATGGCGCGGATGAAGTTGCGGGATCTAATTTTAATCTTTTTAAAACAAACGGAATCATAGAACCAGAAAGCGTACCCCACAAAACGATTAATACTAAAGAAACGGAAACGCTTAAACCTACTGCAACCCAATGTTCTCCGTAATTAAAAAGTCCTATTTTTTGCCAAGTCATAATTCTGATGAAACCAATTACTCCCAAAAGTGATCCTAAAAATACACCCGAAATTATTTCTTTTTTCATTACATACCACCAATCTTTTAAGGTAAGTTCTTGCAAAGCCATCGCACGAATAATTAAAGTTGCAGCTTGTGAGCCAGAATTCCCACCACTGGAAATAATAAGTGGAACGAAAAGTGCTAAAACAACTGCTTTCTGAATTTCTAATTCATAAAAACCCATTGCAGAAGCAGTTAACATTTCTGAAACGAATAAAATGACGAGCCAAGTTCCTCTTTTTTTAATCATTTCTATCCAAGAAGTTTGTGTATAAGGTAAATCCAGAGCTTCTACACCACCAAATTTTTGAATATCTTCGGTATTTTGAGATTCAATTTGATCTAAAATATCATCAATTGTAACAATCCCAACCAAAACACCAGATTCTGTGACAATTGGAAGTGCACTTCTATCGTACTTTTCAAAATAAGGAACTGCGTCTTCTTTTGTAGTTGTGGTTTTTATGGCAACAAATTCGTGGTCTGTTAATTCTGAAATTAATTGATCTTCTTCCGCCAAAAGCAAAGTTCCGATGGTAATATCATCGATTAATTTATTTTTTTCATCAACTACGTAGAGAAAATTCATCGTTTCTACACGCTCACCCACTCTTTTTATTTGTTGAAAACATCTTTTTACCGTCCATTCTTTTCGAATTTGAATGTAATAAGGCGTCATCAAACGGGCGATGGAATCTACGTCATAACCTAGAAGTTTTAGTGCAACACGTCTTTCTTGGGGATTTAATAAATTAATGGAAGACTTGATAAGTTCATCTGGGAAATCCTCAAAAAGTTGTGTTCTATCATCTGGCGACATTTCATTTAAAATATCTGCAACTTCGTGAGAAGCCATACTTCGAATAGTTTCTTCCTGAAAATCGGGATCGAGATGCGAAAATACGTCGGCTTTATATTCTTTTGGAACTTTTAAAAATGCAATCAACCGCTCGTCTGGATGCAATGCACTCAGATTTTCGGCGATATCGGCAGGATTTAAAACGAGTTCTTCAATCATAAAACAAACAGCATTTTTTGATGCCGCAAAAATAAAGGAAAAAATTTAAAAAATATCATAAGCGATTGATTAATATAGAATTTATTGGAAAGAAAATTTTAATTGGTTAAAATAATTTGGAAAGTTTAATATGAACTATTTATATTATTTTGTCATTAAAATTACTTTAAAAGATTGAACTCCTAAGGAGTTCTTTTACAATCTTATTCATTTTTTTTACACAGATATTGCTCCTATGGAGGATTTTTCTTTTTCTGAAAATTCAAAGATAAAATGGTATTATTCAATGCATGAAAAAGAAATATTGCAAAAGAGGCAAAACTGAATCTTATATTTTAAGAAATTCAAAAGGTTGCAAAATGTTCACTTTTTGCTCTTTTGTGGTTAAGAAATTTTCTAAAATATTTGTTATTTACAAAACAAACATTTAGCAAAAAATCCCCGCAAAATAAATTGCAGGGACTTTTCGAATTTTTTTTGTATTTGTTACGCGCCACAAGAAGCGCCCTCGTCGGTATAGCCCATTTTTGCTAAAATTCTATCGAGCAAGCACCAATTTGTTATAGAAGATTGAAGTAAATTTAGCCCCACAAATCCAGTTAAATAAAGCCAATTTTGACTCACGTAAATGGATAAAAGTACACTTACCAAAATCATGGTTCCTGCAAATGCGTGTATAATTCTAGTTTTCATATGTAGATTTCTATTTTTTTTTAAGGTCATATTTAAAATTGTTCTTCTAATGCAACAAGCGCAATATGTATATTGGAAAGCGATTCTTGTTTTGCATTAAATTCTTTTACTTTTTCTAGGATTTGCACTGAATTTTCTGCTGATACAAAAACCGTGAAAAGCAAAGATTCGGTTTCAGAATAAGAAGAGGCAAACCAGTTTTCTAAAACATTGCTGTCTTTTTCATTCTTAAAACCTCGAACTTCGTGATAGGTAAATGATTTTGCGCCAGATTTCACGAGAATATTTTTCACGTCTTTTTCAAATTCGGTGATGGCTGTTATGAGTAAGAGTTTCATATTTTGCTGTTTTAAAATCTCTGCCGAAAAATCTTTCGGCAGAGATTTAGGTTAATTAATCTTGAGTTTTTTCTTCAATTTCAATTGGTTCTTCAATTTCGTTTTGAAGCCAATTTTTCTTTTCAGACATGTAATATATTAATGGAATAACTATCAATGTCAATAGAGTAGAAACGATTGCTCCAAATACTAATGAAATGGCCAAACCTTGAAAAATTGGATCAAATAAAATAATAATTGCTCCGATTACCACCGCGCCAGTTGTTAATAAAATCGGCGTTGTTCTTACGGCTCCGGCTTCAATAATGGCTTGTTTTATAGGTTCTCCTTCTCGCAATCGAATTTCAATAAAATCTATTAAAAGAATGGAATTCCTCACCATAATTCCGGCCAAAGCAATCATCCCGATAAATGAAGTTGCTGTGAAAAATGCACCTAGAAGCCAGTGTCCAAAGACAATCCCAATCAACGAAAGTGGAATGGCAATCATCATCATAATCGGCGTTTTAAAGTTTTGGAACCAACCGACAATCAGCATATAAATTATAATAATTACTACTAAAAACGCCACGCCTAAATCCCGGAAAACTTCTAAAGTAATTTGCCATTCTCCATCCCATTTCACGGTGTAGTTAGACTCATCTTTTGGCGCATTCATGTATAATTCGTTTAAAGAATAGCCTTCTGGAAGTTTAATATTTTTTAGTTTTTTATCCATTCCAAGAATAGCGTAAGCCGGGCTTTCTAATCCACCTGCCATATCTGCAAGCACATATACCACGCGTTTTTGATCTTTTCGGTAAATAGATTTTTGCAAAGTTTCGCGTTTTACTTTTACCAAATCTTTCACAGGAACCATTCCATTGCTACCTTTTATTTTTAAATCGGTAATGTCTGAAATGCTTGTTTTCTCATTATTATTTAATTTCATAATGATGTTTACTGCGTCGTTAGATTTTGGATCCATCAAAGTTCCGATAGGATGTTCGCCTATTAAATAGGTAAGATTTCCTACAATTTGCTGTGGCGCAACACCATTTAACATTGCTTTTTCTTTATCGGCTGCGATTTTAAACTCCGTTTGTGGTGCTTCTACCATCCAATCTACATCTACAACATCATCGGTATTTCTTAAAATAGTTTCGAGTTGACTCGCAATTTTTATTTGTTCATCGTAGTTTGGCCCATAAACTTCTGCAACAATGGTTGATAAAACTGGCGGACCTGGCGGAACTTCTACAATTTTCACATTTGCACCATATTTTTTTGCAATTTTTTGAATTTCAACACGAATGGTTTTTGCCACCTCATGGCTTTGTTTTTTTCTGTCTTCTTTACCTAAAAGATTAACTTGAATATCTGCAGTATTGCTACTTCCACGCAAATCATAATGGCGCACCAAACCATTGAAGGTAATTGGCGAAGAAGCACCAATGTAACTTTGATAGTTCACCACTTCGGGAACAGTTTTAACGTATTGCGCAATATCTTGCGTTACCGCAGCAGTTCTTTCTAAAGTGGTTCCTTCTGGCATATCGATAATCACTTGCACTTCGTTTTTATTATCAAAAGGAAGCATTTTTACAGCGACAGATTTAGTGAAAAACGCTAGTACAGAAATCATCAACAGAAATACTGTAATGCCGAGCATTATCCATCTTTTCTTTTTACTATCGAGAAGTGGCTTCTCGATTTTTCTATAGATTTTATAGATAAAACCGGTTTCTAAACCTTGCTCTTCTTTATGTGCTTCGGAATCTTTTACTTTTAATAAATGAAATCCCAAATAAGGCGTAATTGTTAACGCGACAAAAAGGGAAAGTATCATCGCTATCGACGCACCAATAGGCATTGGTGACATGTAAGGTCCCATCATTCCGGAAACAAATGCCATCGGTAAAATAGCGGCAATTACCGTAAATGTTGCCAAAATTGTCGGGTTTCCCACTTCATTAATTGCGAAAAGTGCTGCTTGTTTAAATGGTAGTTTCTTCATGTGGAAATGCCTGTGCATATTTTCCGCAATAATAATACTATCATCGACGACGATTCCTACCACGAAAACCAAGGCGAAAAGTGTAATTCTATTCAGCGTGTAACCCAACATATAATAGGCAAAAAGCGTTAATGCAAAGGTTAATGGCACCGAAAAGAAAACGACGAGTCCGCCGCGCCATCCCATTGCAAGCATCACCAAAATGGTAACGGCGATAATGGCAATTCCCAAGTGACCCATTAACTCTGATACTTTGTGAGAAGCCGTTTCACCGTAATTTCGGGTTACTTCTACATGAACATCGTTTGGAATTAAATTTTTCTTTAATGATTCTACTTTTGTTAAAATTTCCTCGGAAATTTTCATGGCATCTGCACCTTTTACTTTTGATACAGAAAGCGTTACCGCAGGATATTCTGATAGAAAACTTTTGCCTTTTTCAGTGGCGTTTCCATAGCCAAAATTCACATAATTTGTAGAAGAGGCTGGGCCATCTTCAATTTTTGCAACTTGCTTTAAATAAACAGGCATGTTTTGCGAAGTCCCAATCACCAAATTTCCAACATCTTCTGCTGAACTTAGAAACTCACCAGTTGTTACCAAATATTCTGTATCATTACTCTCAAAACTTCCCGATTGCGAACTGCCATTATTAGCTTGAATCATTTGCATAATGCCCAAAGCATCTACATTTAATTCTGCCATTTTATCTTTATCAACTATCACTTTCAGTTGACGGCTTCTTCCGCCAATCACGTCTGTTTGCGAAACGTCTTTTATCTTTTTTACTTGAGAAGCGAGTTCTTCTGTAATTTGTCTTAATTGAAAATCATTGTATTTATTGCTCCAAAGCGTTAAACCCAACATCGGAACATCGTCTATAGAGCGCGTTTTTACCAAAGGATCTGTTACTCCTTTCGGGAAAATATTTTTGTTTTTCATCAACTCATCGTATAGTTTTACGTAAGAGCGTTCAGTATCTTCGCCAACGTAAAATTGTACAATAATCATCGCTTTACCGTCCATAGACATACTGTGAACGTGCTCTACACCTTTGATGTTTGAGATTACTTTTTCTAAAGGTTTTACCACACGGTTTTCAACTTCCGTAGGATTTGCACCGGGATAACCGACCATTACATCTGCCATTGGTACAATTATCTGCGGCTCTTCTTCTCTCGGTATTAATGTGGAACTGTATGCGCCAATAATCATCAACGCAACCATCAAAAGAATGGTGAGTTTTGAATTGATAAAGACTTTGGCTATTTTTCCTGCTATTCCTTCTTGCATAATTTTATTTTTAAAAAAATTGCTTATTGTTTTACCTTGGCTCCGTTATACAATCTTCCTTGTGCGGAAACAATGTAGGGTTCATCAGCGTTTAGACCAGATAAAATTTCAACTTGATCACCGAATGTTTTACCAGTTTTCACCCAACGAAGAATGGCCGTATTGCTAGAACTTATGGTATAAATTCCCGTTAATTGCCCTTGTTCTACCAATGCAGATTTCGGAATCATCACACTTTCTTGGAAATCTTGGTTTGTTTTTCCGCTATTTTTAAATGGAAATTGCACATTCACAAACATTCCAGATAAAAGGTTTTTGCTGTTGGCAACATTTATTTTCACCAAGTATTGTCCACCAGTGTTTGCAGAAGATTTGCTAATTTCTGCCACTGTGCCGCCAACTTCTTCGTTGGTAGATTTCAAAGTAATTTTCACCGGCATTCCTTGTTTTACTAGCGTTATGTTTTGCTCGGAAACCAAAACTTGCGCTTGCAAATTAGAAGGAGATTCTATGGTTAAAATTGGCATTCCTGGGCTCGCCATATCGCCTTGTTCGGCAAATTTTGCAGTTATGACGCCTGAAATTGGCGCAGTAATATTAGTATATTTGTATTGCGCGTTTACCTCGTTTTTCATGGCTTGTGCTGCTTCTAATCCTGCTTTTGCCATTTCGTAGCGGGATCTCATGTCATCTAATTCTTTTTGAGAAGCACTTTGGCTTTTAAATAAATTCGAAAATCTTTCATAATCTTTTTTAGCACTATTAAAGTTGGCTTGCGCTTGCGATATTTGCGCATTTGCTTGCCCACCTTTCGCTTGTATGTCAGTGCTGTTTATACTTACCAACAGTTGGCCTGCACTTACATTTTGGCCAACTTCAGCACGAAGACTAGTGATGTAGCCCATCATTCTGGTGCTTACATTTACAGAATTTTTGGCTACTAATTTTCCACTTGCGTTTGCAAAAGCGCCTTGAGAATTAGAGTTAGATTGATTAACTGTTACTTGGATTGGCTTTTCTGAATTGGTAACATTTTTATCATCTGATGAGCAACTTGTTGTTATTACACTTAATAATAAAAGTGAATAAAGTATTATTTTCATAGTTTTTATTTTAAAAATTTATAATATTCTAATGCCGTGTTGTATTCGTAAATCGCTTGTTGGTATTCCAATTCTTTTTGCGACATTTGGGTTTCTGCGGAGAGTAAATCCGATGATTTTTCTAAACCTTGGTCGTATCTGTTTTTTCTAATTCTGTACGCTTCTGTACTTTGCTCCCAAGATAATTTGGTAAGCGAGACTTTATTATCTGCATCTAAAACTTGGCGATAAGCCTTGTTGAGTTCCAACTGATTTTGTTTTTGATATTGCTGAATTTCGGTCTGTGCTTTAGATAAATCTGCTTTGTATTTGGCTTGCTCACTTTTTGCTTTTAAGCCATCAAAAACATTCCAAGATAGTTGTAAGCCGACCAAATAGCCATTTGCATCAAATTGATATGGTTTATTATCATACACTTCAAAACTACCGAACGCATTTAATTTTGGTAAAAACTTGGCTTTTGAACTTTTGATGAGGTAATCGTAGGCTTCTAATGATTTTTCATAGGCTTGTAAATCTTTTCTATTTACGTTGAGTTGTGGATTTTTTTCTAATATATTTTCATGATAAGAAAACTCATCTAAAGGTTTGAATACTTTATTTTCAGAATCCTCATTCAATAAAAAATAGATATAATCCGAGGCATTTCTCACATTAGATTTCGCATATTGAATTTGACTATCAATTTCAGAAACACGCACATTCATATACAAAACTTCAGATTTTTGTACCAAGCCATTTTTAAAATAATTGGCAATCACTTTTTTATTTGCTAGTGTCGTTTGTTTTGCTTCTTCTAAAACTTTCACCACTTTGTATGCCATTTGAAGTTGCAAATAGGCTTTGCTTAAATTAAACTGGAGATATTCTTTGCTTCGTTCTGCTTTTATTTTTAAAACATCCACCTGCACTTCACCTGCTTTTTTCTTATAAACCGCATCTTTATTAAAAATAGGTTGCTGAACTTCCAATTTCGTAGCAAAATTGAAAATATTGTCGGGATTGTTTAATCGAGTAGGATCAAAATCCATCATCGTAATTCTTTCTTGATTGAGTTTTGAACCAAACGCCATCAAAGGATTATTAGTAGAAATACCTGTGTAAGATGCAGTTACATTTGGCAAATACATCGCTCTGGTTTCTAGCAAACTCGCTTTTGCAGAATTTACTTCATCATTGGCTAATTTCACTGATAGATTTTGCCCTTCGATTCTTGCTTCCAAATCTTTTTTAGAAATCTGAATAGTATCCTGGCCAAAAATTTGGGTAGAAATAAAGAGTAAAAAGAATATTTTTTTCATTTTTAAATATTTATTTTTTTTAAATTGTTGTTAATAAATCGCTTTTTTAGGTGTTTTTAAATACAAATAATATAATGGCGATTGCATAGAACTTAATTCGATGACAAAAGTAGGTTAGCGAAAAATCTTGTACAGTGATGTTTATCACATAGCCGATAAATAAAGTGTTTTTTTAAATTAATTTAAAAAATCCAGAGGTTACAATTCATCTATTTAAAAAATAATTAGAAGTCATTTTTATACGAATAGTTTTATAATATTAAAAAAACAAAAACCCCGAATTAACGAGGTTCTAAAAATTTTTATTGATGATTTTTAAACAGCAACTACATTCGTATTCATCGTAATTTTTGATTTTATTGAATTTGAAATCAAACAATGTTGTTCTGATTTTTGTAAAACGCGTTCCGCTTTTTCGCGATCGTTTTCATTTACAATCGTTACAGTGGGTTCTAAAATAATTTCCGTCATCAAGAATTTGCCTTCCACTTGTTCTAATTTTCCGTTGGCTTTGCAAGAAAAACTAGTGAATTCTAATTTAGAATTTTCTGCGATAGAAAGAAAAGTCGTCATCAAACAACCTGCAACTGCCGAAGTAAAAAGATGTTCTGGCGACCAAATACCTTCCACACCTTTTGGGAATTGCGGTGGAGTAGCGATTTCTACCTTTTTAGAAAGTTCTGGCGAAGACATTTCACCTTGTCGCTCTTTTGTCCACGCGATATCTACATTATAAAAGTGTGCTTCCATTTTATTTAAATTTTTTCATTCAAGCTCATCCAGCCGCCGCCGTTGTGAACATCGGTATAGCCATTTTTCAAAAGCAAGGATTTTGCAGAGCCGCTTCTCATGCCAGAAGCGCAACAAGTGATGATGGTTTTGTTTTTATCTTTTAATCTTGTGAGATTATTTGGAAGTTGATCCAGAGGGATATTGATGGCATTTTTCACATGGCCACTTGCGAATTCTCCTTTGCTTCGAACATCGAGGATGATGGCTCCTTTTTTTACAAGGTCGGCATAATCTGTTTTAGTGAATCCAAAAAATTCATTTATAGTGTCTAACATAAATTTGTGATTTTAATTGATTTAATGCAGCAAATTTATGTCTGCAAAATTTATTTCACAGTAACTTATATCACAGAACGCAATAAGCAGGGAGAAAATGGAACTTTTTTACTGCAAAAGCGGAAAATTTTAATTTAAAACATCAATGAAAAGACATGAGTATTTAAAAAGTTTTTCAATCCATTTTTTAGAATAGTTAATTTTTGCGGTAAATTATTTATCGGGTAAAACTCAGAGAAGTTCAATTTTATTTCGGTAAAGAATAATAAGATTTTCCTTTTCCATATTTTTCAAGACTCGGCTTGTTGCTTCGCGTGTAATGCCCAATTCATCGGCTAATTGCTGATGTGTCACAGAAATTTCCTTAGTTTGATAGAGTTGTGCTTTTTGTTTGATGAGGTGCAAAAGTCGCATATCTATCTTTTGAAACGCTACAGAATTCACCACATCTAGAAGTTCTTCAAAACGTTTTTGGTAAAGATTAAAAATAAAATCCGTCCAATCTGGATAATTTTTCACCCAAACTTTGGCTTTTTCCGCCGGTATCAACATAATTTCTGCATCTTCTTCCACAATGGCTTTTATTTTTGAAGTTTCATTTTTCATACCAGAAAGAATGGAAACAATGCAACTTTCTCCTGGCGTAATGTAATAAAGTAAAATTTCTCGTCCATCTTCTTCGGTTCTAATCACTTTTATACTACCAGAAATAACTACAGGAATATTTTTAATGTAAGCATCCATGTTTACAATCACTTCACCTGCTGCGAAATGTTTCAAGTTGCCAGAATCTTCGATTTCTTTTACTAAATCGGATTGGAATAGGTCTTTTAAAATCATAAAGTCAAAGTTAATTAAATATAATATAAATCACTAACAGAAAAGATTTATAAAAGTAAGGAAAAATTTATAGAAAAAAGAGTGTTAATTACTTTGGGTAAGCAATTTCCGCTGCATCAAATTATTTCTTCGGATTTCTTGCGACATTTTTTTCAACGCACCTACAGTTCCTATTTTAATTGAGTTTTCTGCGGAACCAAGCATTCTACCATTGGTTTTGAAAGTATCGTAGGAAGTTTCTATTAATAAATTTCCAGATTTGTCATAAAGCTTTAAACTTACAATAACTTGATTAGAAAAAACATATTTTCCAATTCCCACTTTAAAATATTTTACTTTAGGAATTAAAACCGCATCTGCATTATTATTTTTACAAAGTTCTTTAAGGGTTTCTATATCTGTAGAATTATAGATTGCGATAGAATTAATTCTCAATAATTTATAATCGCCAAGGTTTTTTAATTCATCACTTAATGCGCTAAAATATGCGGTATTTGTGGGCTCTTTTATTTCTTCGATATCAGGAAAAACTTCCGGCTCAAAAATTATAATCCGTTGTATTTTTGGAATTTTTATCTGTCGATTAATATATTCCACACGATTTCCAGCTGTTGCACAACTAATTATTATACACGTACTTGCTGTAATAACAATCCCAAAAAATAAAACTTTTTTCATCTGCGATTTACTGTTACAAAAATACAACCATAAATTGAATATTTTAAGAAAACTTTATGATTTAAGAAAATTATTTTTATTAAAGAAGGAATTTATTTTCTTAATTAAACTTTTAATCGTACTTTTGCCGCCGTTACATAATAATCATTTAAAATAATATTGGAATGTACTTAACACCAGAAAAAAAAGCAGAAATCTTCGCTGAACACGGCGTATCTGCAAAAGACACAGGAAGCGCGGAAGGGCAAATTGCACTTTTCACTTACAGAATCAATCACCTTTCAGGTCATTTGAAAAAAAACCATAAAGATTACGCAACAGAAAGATCTCTTGTACTTTTGGTAGGTAAAAGAAAAGCACTTTTGGATTATCTTACTAAAAAAGATATTACAAGATATAGAGCTATTATCGCAAAATTAGGATTAAGAAAATAATCTTGGTTTCCAAAACTAAAAAAAGCAACTCAGAAATGAGTTGCTTTTTTATTTTAATTAAAAAGTTGGTCTAAACCTTACCTCTCGTGAATAAATTTATTATCGCAAGCAATACAATTGCTCCTACAGCGCCTGTTAAAATTTCTCCAACTACGCCAGTTCCTAACATTCCACCTAAAAGCCAATAACCAATAAAACCACCGATAATTCCGACGATTATATTTCCGATTAATCCAAGACTTCCGCCTTTAAAGATTTGAGATCCTAACCAGCCTGCAATGGCTCCGATAATTAATGTCCATAAAATTCCCATAATGTTATTTTTTATAATGTTAAATGTTATTATTAATAAAAATACTATCCAAATTTATGCCGAAATTATGTGAAACTAACTTTTTTTTATTATAAACGAAATTTTGATATTTTAAAATGATTAAAATGTCTAATCTGTTTTTAAATATTTAGTTAATAAATCAACTTAAAAATCAACTTAAAAATCAACTTTTTTGCAAATATTACACTCGCGAAAATTTACTTATCTTTGCACCCGTAAAAACAAAGTTCAATATTAATCGCAATCAATACGGATTGCACAGAAGAAACAATTACAATTTATGAATGCTCCACAAGCAATTATTGAAAAATTTCAATTAAAAGATGGGCGTGAAATTACGCTCGAAACAGGAAAATTAGCGAAACAAGCAGATGGTTCTGTAGTCGTTAGATGTGGCGGAACAATGCTTTTAGCAACGGTTGTCGCAAGTAAAGAAGCCAAAGATGGTGTCGATTTTTTACCTTTAACAGTAGATTATAGAGAAAAATTTTACGCAGGCGGGAAAATTCCAGGAAACTTTTTTAGAAGAGAAGCAAGACCTTCAGATGAAGAAATCTTAACGATGAGATTAGTTGATCGCGTTTTGCGTCCACTTTTCCCATCAGATTTTCATGCAGAAGTACAGGTGATGATTTCACTTATTTCTTATGATAAAGAAGTAATGCCGGAAACTCTTGCAGGTTTAGCCGCTTCTGCAGCAATTGCTATTTCTGATATTCCTTTTAACGGACCAATGTCGGAAGTTAGAGTTGTAAGAATTGACGGAAAACTTTCTGTAAATCCAAGTATGGAAAACGCTGCGAAAGCAGATTTAGATATGATGGTTGGAGGAACGAAAGATTCTATCGTAATGGTAGAAGGTGAAATGAAAGAAATTTCTGAAGCCGAAATGATCGAAGCTATTAAATATGCTCACGAAGAAATTAAAGTTCAGGTTCAGGCGCAAGAAAATTTAGCCGCAAGAATTGAATCTTCAAAAATAAAAAGAGAATATTCCCACGAAAATCACGATGAAGAGATTCGCGAGAAAGTTTGGAAAGAAACTTATGATAAAGTTTACGCTGTTGCAACTTCACCTTCTGCAAAAGAAGAAAGAGCAGAAAACTTTAAAGCTGTTTTAAATGAATTTTTAGAACAATATTCTGAAGAAGAATTAGAAACAGTAAAACCATTCGCAAAAGTATATTACCACGATGTGGAAAAAGAAGCAATGCGTCAAATGATTTTAAATGAAGGCGTTCGTCTTGACGGAAGAAATTCTTCAACCATTCGTCCAATTTGGTCGGAAGTTGATTATCTTCCTGGAGCGCACGGTTCTGCGGTTTTCACAAGAGGAGAAACACAATCTTTAACCGCCGTAACTTTAGGTTCTGTGAAAGATGCAAACATGGTCGATACAGTTGCAATTAACTACGATCAAAAATTCTTTTTACACTACAATTTCCCACCATTTTCTACCGGAGAAGCACGTCCTTTAAGAGGAACTTCTAGAAGAGAAGTTGGACACGGAAATTTAGCGCAAAGAGCTTTGGCAAATATGATTCCGACAGAAAATCCTTACACAATAAGAGTTGTTTCTGACATTTTAGAATCCAATGGTTCGTCTTCTATGGCAACGGTTTGCGCCGGAACTTTAGCATTGATGGATGCAGGAGTTCAAATTACAAGACCAGTTTCTGGAATTGCAATGGGATTAATTACTGATCCAAAATCTGGAAAATTTACCGTACTTTCTGATATTTTAGGTGATGAAGATCATTTAGGTGATATGGATTTTAAAGTAACTGGAACTGAGCGTGGAATTACAGCTTGTCAAATGGATATTAAAATTGAAGGTTTGACCATGGATATTATGGAAACTGCACTTAACCAATCCAAAGAAGGGAGATTACATATTTTAGGAGAAATGTTGAAAACATTAGATCAACCAAGAAATGATGTGAAACCACACGCTCCAAAAATGGAAGTTTTAGAAATTTCTAAAGACTTTATTGGTGCGATTATCGGACCTGGTGGAAAAATTATTCAACAAATGCAGAAAGATTTTGATACTGTAATCGCAATTGAAGAAATTGGCGAAATTGGTAGAATTGAAATTTCTGGTGTGAGTAGAGAAAACATTAATGCAACGATTGCAAAAATTAATGAAATTTGTTTCGTTCCAGTTGTAGGCGAAGTTTACAACGGAAAAGTTGTGAAAGTAATGGATTTCGGCGCGTTTATAGCAATTGCAAAAGGAACAGAAGGTTTACTTCATATTTCTGAAATCGAATGGAGACGTTTGGACAAAGTTCCTTACAACGAAGGCGATATGGTAGAAGTGAAATTTATGGGTTATGACGACCGTAAAAAAATGAAACTTTCTCGCAAAGTCTTATTGGAAAGACCTCCGAGAGAAGAGCGTCCAAATAATGACCGACCAAGAGAAGATCGACCGCAAAACAATGGACCGCGTCAAGACAATAATCAAAACTAAAAAAATTTGATTTTTAAATAAAAACTCCCGCTGCAAAGTGGGAGTTTTTTCTTCATCATTTGTGTGTTACTTTTAATTTTAAACAAAATCATAAATCCCATTTTTCCAACCGAGAATTTTAGAAGAATCTGCATTCAACCAATTTTTTAGAACTGTGGCGTAAACTTTTCGGAAATCTTCGGTGTAAATTAAATCGCCGTCGTTGAGGTTTTGTAAATCAGGAAGTGCGTTTAAAATGCCTTTTTTCTTTAATCCACCAGAAAGAAAAAACATTTGGTTTGCCGTTCCGTGATCGGTTCCATTGCTTGCATTTTGAGAAACGCGGCGTCCAAATTCTGAGAAAGTCATAAGCAAAACATCTTCAAAAAGTCCATTCTTTTTCAAATCTGCGACGAAGGACTTCACAGATTCGTTGATGTCTGCAAATAATTTTTCTTGACGTTGGATTTGGTTAATGTGCGTATCAAAACTCCCCACTTGCAAATAATAAACTTTGGTATTGATGTCAGATTTTATGAGCGAAGCAATGGTTTTGAAATCTTTTCCTAAGGGAGAATTTGGATAAGTTTGATCTGAAGTTTTGCTTTTACTTTTTTCAAAAATATAACCTGCATTATTAATGGTAGAACCGAGAGTTTGATATAAATAATCTACTGTTTCTGTGGAATGATCGTGGTGATCGTTTAAAGTTTTAAAATATTTTTCTTTGCTCGTTTCGTACATTTTCTTGGGATCTTTAAAGGCGAAAGCTTTTTTATTTTTTCCTTTCATCGCCAAACTGAGCATGTCATCAACTTCCAAAGCTTGAGTTGGATGGTCGCAATTATAACAGGCTTCATCTAAATATCTTCCAATCCAACCCGTTTCTAGAAATTCTTTGCTGTCACTTGCAGATTGCCAAATGTCCATACTTCGGAAATGAGATTTGTCGGGATTTGGATAACCAACATTATTTAAAACCGCCATTTCTCCGCGGTCATAAAGTTCCTTGAAATAACTTAAAGCAGGATTTATTCCCACTTCATCTGTTAAATTAAGCGCATTTTTCACCGCAATTGTTTGTCGTTCGCGAAAATAAATGTCATTCTTCATTGGAATAATGGTATTTAAACCGTCATTTCCACCACTAAATTGAAGGACAACTAAAATTCTATTTTTTTGTTCCAAAGCATTGTCAAAAGTCATTGCTTTTAGAAAATTCGGCACCATCAAAGAAGCTGTTGCTAAGGAACTGATTTTTAAAAATTCTCTTCTTTTAAGTATCATTTTTATATTTTTTTTAGAAACAAGATTAAAGAAATAAGATTTCAGATTCTCAATTAAATTACATTAACTAATTATCACATCAACTGATATTCCGGGACGCTCATTATATTTATAATATTCATTTTTATACTTCCGTCGGAAAATTGATTGATGTATTTTCCGTCACCATTTAAACTTTTTTGCAGTAAAATTTCTGAAATATTTTTGTCTTTAAAAAGAATTTCTATTTTTGGCCAATCAATTGTAAAATTTTCGTTGCCATTTTTTTTCTTTTTAATTAAATCTGTACTCATTCCCATTTGCAAATCATCGTCTGCTTTTGGCTTTAAATCTAAAGGGCGAAGTCCACTCCAAATTTGTGGCAATTGCATTCTTAAAAGTAGAGTAGAACTGTCTATCCAAGATTTTCCAAAAGGCCATCCTGCAACATTTGGTGGATAAAGCAACATTTGCCCGAGTAATTTTTGATAAACGATTAAATTTTTAGGATTGTAGATTTTTGTAGGCAAAATTCTTAAAATTCCCGTCATTAATTCTATTGGAGATTTTATTTTTGCTCCAATATTTTTTTCCTCATAAAACCAATCTGAAGTGAAAATTTCCGTCATTAATTTTTTAATATCATAGTTTGAAGCATAGAAATTTTCACTTAAATCTTCTGCAATTTTTTCGTCAATATTTTCATTTACAAAGAATCTATAAATTTTTTTAGTAATAAATTTTGCAGTAATTTTTTGTGTAAGAATAATATCTAAAATGTCATCGCCATTGAAATTTCCTGTTTTGCCTAAAAAAGTTTTACTTTCTGAATCGTGAAAACGTGGTCTTTCTTGGAAAGTCCCGTCTTTTCCATAACCCCATCCGGTAAAAGCGCGAGAACCTTCTTTCACATCTTTTTCGGTATAATTCCCGCGTCCCATGGTAAAAAGTTCCATTACTTCTCGTCCGAAATTTTCATTGGGATGTCCTTTTTTATTTTGTTGATTATTTAGAAACTGCAACATTGCAGGAGATTTTGAAACTGCTTTTAGTAAATCACCAAAATTTCCTAATGCATTTTCCCGAATAGTATTAAGTAAATCTTGGTTAAATTGTGGATTAATAATACGAGTTGCGAAATGACCATTCCAGAAAAATGCCATTTTCTCCCGAAGTTGATCTTCGGAATTTAGCATTTCATCAAAGAATTTTAAATTTAATAAAATATTCTGCTCACGATTTTTTTTAGACTTTATCTTTTTTGCATTTGAGTCTAATTTAGAAAATGTGGCATAATCTATTTCCAAATCATTTGAAACGATATTAATTGGTTTGAACTCTTTTTCTGCAATCAATTCCGACAAAAATTGTTTCGTGCTTTTTTTATCTAAATCATTTATTTGGTGAAATTGAATTCCAAAACTTGCTCGTGAAAGCAAATGTTTGTTTTTTATGAAAGTGGAATTAATCATTGCTAAATTTCGCTTTTGGATTTAATAATTTTGATAAAGTTAAACGCATTGATTAAAAATATTTATAAAAATAATTAAACAGACATTTAATTATTTTAATTTTTTTTCTATTATTAAATTATTAATAATCAGTTTATTAAAATCTTAAAGTCTTTCTATTAAAGCATCCGGCAAGTTTTGGCATAATTATTTCAGATACTATACTTTAAAATTAAAAAAATAGTTATTATGAAAATGATTAAAAATTCAATCTTAGGATTAAGTTTAATTACCGCAGGATTATTAAGTGCACAAAGTGCAGATATGACGAATATTCTTAAAATTGGTATCAATGGTGGAGTTGCCGTTCCTACAGGAAATGCTTCTGCAAGTTTTGGTGCAGATTTATCTTACCAAAATTTAGTGACTCCAGGTTTTGGATTGGGTGTTGCAACAGGTTACAATCAATTTTTTGGTAAAGACAACAATAATGATTTTGCCATTATTCCAGTTGCTGCATTATTTAGATTTTACCCAAAACAAATGGGATTTTATGCGGGTGCAGATTTAGGTTATGGATTTATTACAGGAAATGATTATGTAAATTCAACTTCTTCGGTTTTAAGACCAGATGGAGGATTTTATTTAAAACCAGAAATTGGATACCACAATAGAGATTGGAACTTCTTTGTACATTACACAAAAGTTTTTACAGGCGATAAAGGAGAAATTGGAACGCAAAAATACAATGCAGGTACAATTGGAGCAGGAATTGGTTACAATATACCATTAGGAAAATAAATTGAATAATAAAATAAACCTTTTCAAAAATTTGAAAAGGTTTATTTTATTTTATTTTTTTGAAATGTTTTAAAAACATCAATTAATTTATATCTTTGAGAAAAGTAACATTATGAGCGAAACTGCAAAATTCAATCTCTATCTTCCAGGTTTAAATAATCTACAAAATGAAAACTTAAATTTGGTATCTGCAGATATTAGAGCAGATAAAACCACTTTTAATTATTATTATATAAAAGGCGGTGTTTTAGAATTGCAAAAAGAAAATACTTATAATACTTTTGATTTCTCTTCATTTTCTGAAATGTTGAGTCATTTTCTAAATGAAAATAAATTAGAAAAACCATCAAAATTATCTTTGGGTGTTCCAGGTCCTGTAATCAATGGAAAATGTCTTGCAGAAAGATTACCGTGGGCTTTAATAGGCGAAGAAATTAAAAATGAAAGTGGAGTAGAAGCTGTTTATTTAATTAATGATATGGAAGCGACTGCTTATTTTATGGGAAATCTCACTTCACATTGTTTATTACCAATTTATGAACACGGTGGAATTTCTGATGGAAACGTTGCGATTTTATCACCGGGAAATGGATTGGGTGAAGCTGGAATGTTTTGGGACGGAAAATATTTAAGACCATTTGCAACTGAAGGTGGTCATTCAGAATTTTCTCCGAGAACCGATGTTGAAGTGGAATTCTATCAATATTTAAAAGCAATTTACGGTATTGTAAGTTGGGAATCTGTGCTTTCTAAAGAAGGTTTATTTAATATTTACAGATTTTTAAGAGATGTAAAACGCCACAAAGAACCAGAATGGCTTACTGCGAAAATTCAGCAAGGTGAAGATTTCACAGAAGTTATTTGCGCATCTGCCATGGAAGAAAAAGAAATGATTTGTAAATTAACCATGGAAACTTTTATTGATTTCTTAGCGAGAGAAGCAAACAGTTTGGTTTTGAAATTAAAAGCAACCGGCGGATTAATAATTGGCGGAGATATTCCTCTTTCTATTAAAAATTATATAGATAAAGAAAAATTTTACAAAAAATTCATCATTAGTGATAAAATGGAATCTTTACTTAAAGATGTCAATATTTATATTTTACTTAATGATAAAACTATTGCAGCTGGAGCAGCTTATTACGGTGCATTTCATTCAAATTAATTACTAACTTATCCTATGTTAATTTTCTTCGAACATTTTAAATATATCTTTGCAGCTTAAATTTAATATATGAAAAAATTATTCTTAAGCTTCATCTTTATAGGAAGTTTAATGTCTGCACAAACTAAGAAAGTTTCATCTTCAGATATTCATTGGTGGGGTTATAAAGTGGCAAAAACAGAAGCTTCTTCACATAACGGAACAATCAATTTGAAATCTGGATCTGTAATAATGAAAGGTAATAATATTATTGGAGGCACTTTTCTTTTGGATATGACGAGTATTAATTCTGAAGATTTAACAGGAGAATATCAAACCAAATTAAACAATCACTTAAAAACTGGCGATTTTTTTGAAGTTGAGAAATTTCCAACAGCATCTTATACAATTACTTCTGTCGTTAAAAATAATAATAAAACTTTTCCTTTTTTAGTAAAAGGAAATTTAACTGCGAAAGGCGTTACAAAACCAGTGAATTTCCCAGCAATAATAGGAATGAATAAAGGTTTATTAACTTTAAAATCTGATAAATTCTCTTTTAATCGGCAAGATTTCGGAATTGCTTATCAAATAACTATGAAAGACGTTTTCATAAAAGATGACATCGATTTGCAAATTAGTTTACAAGCAAAATAAATAAAAAATTTTTATAATTAAAAAGCAGTTTTCGAACTGCTTTTTTTATTTTTACAAATATGAAATGGTTCTGATTTTATTTTATATAAAATTATATTTATTTCACATTTGAATTTTAAAAAACAATAAAATCTACAAATGAAAGTTTACGTAATTAGTGGTTTGGGCGCAGATTTTAAAGTTTTAGAAAAACTAAAATTTAATTCAAATTTAGAAATTGTTTTTATTGATTGGTTAATTCCAAAATCAAATGAAACTTTTAAAAATTATGTCTCAAGAATGGCAGAAACTATTTCTATAGAAGAAGATTTTTATCTTTTAGGTTATTCTTTCGGTGGTATTTTAGTACAAGAAATTCATAAAATAAAACCGGCTAAAAAAATATTAATTTTAGGGTGTATTAAATCTGATGAAGAGAAATCTTTTGTAATGAAAGCTGGGAAAATGACGAAGATTACTGCGATTTTACCTTTAAAATTTTATGGTGCAATTCCTGCGGAATCTTATGGATTTATCCGCAGAATCTTTGATTCTAAAAACTCAAATATCATGACTTATTTTCGCGTGAGAGATCCTTATTATTTGAAATGGTCAATTCAAAAAATTATCGAGTGGAAAATGGAAAAAATTCCTGAAGTAATTCAAATCTTGGGAGAAAAAGATTTAGTTTTCCCCTTAAAAAATAGCCACCCAAATTACGTTATAAAAGATGGAACTCATTTATTTCCTTTAACTAAAAACAAAGAAGTTTCAGAAATTTTGGCAAAAGAATTTATTTAAATTAAAGATATTTCCAAGTTTGTCTTAAAGATTTTAACAGACTAATTTAAAGATTTACTCAAAATTCGCTAACTAAAACAAAGTAATTTTTTTATATTTTGACGAAGTAAAAAATTCTTTTTGAATTTTAACCATTATTTATTTCAACTTTTAAAATAAAAACATATTTTGTTCTCTGGTCTTTAAAAACTACTGCAAATTCTACTAAAACCAATTTTTTAATTCTAAAGTTAGTTTCAAATTTTTATCTTTGTTAATAATCATTTTTCAAAAAAATCATGCAATCTATAAGTGTATTTGAAATCATAAAAATCGGAATTGGTCCTTCTTCTTCCCATACAATGGGACCATGGAATGCAGCAGAAATTTTTCTAAATCAAATTAGAAGAGATAATAATTTGCAAAATGTGAAAGAAATTAATGTAGAATTCTTCGGCTCTCTCGCAAAAACGGGAATTGGTCATGGAACTGATATTGCTGGAATGCTCGGTTTGAGCGGTGAAAATTTTAAAACAATTGATACTAAAAAAATTACTGAAAAAGTAGATTTGATTAAAAATAGCAAAATGATTAATCTGGGTGGAGAAAAATTAATTCCTTTTGTTTACGGTAAAAATTTAATTTTAAATAAAGAAAAATCTTTGGAATTTCATCCAAATGGAATGATTTTCACTGCGGTTTTTGAAAATGGTGAAATATTAAGTCAAGATTATTATTCTGTTGGAGGAGGTTTCGTTGCAACCAAAGAAGAAAATTCCATGGAAGAAATGTGCATCAGAACTTTGTATCCGTGTCATAAAGCAGCAGATTTAAGAAAATATTGCGAACAATTAAATTTAGATAAAATCTCAGATTTAGTTTTGCTCAACGAAGAATCTTGGAGAACTCAGGTAGAAACTCGTTCCGAAGCACTTTATATTTGGTCTCAAATAAAAGAATGTATTTATAAAGGCGTAAATAAAGAAGGAATTTTACCGGGCGGATTAAATGTAACGCGCCGTGCCGCAAATATTAATCGCAAACTTTTGGGTGATAAAATTTACACCAATATGGATGAATGGTTTCAATTGGTTGTAGATGCAGAAGAAACTTTTACCACAATTAATAAGTGGGTTTCTTGTTTTGCATTGGCTGTAAATGAAGAAAATGCAAGTTTTGGTAGAATAATAACTGCACCTACAAACGGCGCAAGTGGTGTAATTCCTGCGGTTTTAATGTTTGCACAAGCTTTTACAGAATTTACAAGCGAAGAAGATATTGTAAGATTTATTTTAGTTGCGGGAGAAATTGGAACTTTATTCAAAAAGAATGCGACAATTTCTGCTGCAATGGGCGGTTGTCAAGCAGAAATTGGGGTTTCTTCGGCGATGGCTGCAGCTGGTTTAACAGAAATTATGGGCGGAACTCCTGGTCAAGTTTTGATGGCGGCAGAAATTGCAATGGAACATCATCTGGGTTTAACTTGTGATCCAATTGGTGGTTTGGTGCAAATTCCGTGTATTGAAAGAAATTCTATGGGTGCAATGAAAGCAATAACGGCTGCAAATATTGCGTTGGAAAGTGACCCGGAAAAAGCAAAAGTTTCACTCGATCAAGTCATTCAAACGATGTGGGAAACTGCACTTGGAATGAATGAGCGATTTAAGGAAACCTCTGAAGGTGGACTTGCAATTGCAGTGAATTTAGCGGAGTGTTAAGAATGAAATATTTCTACTCTAACTGACGAAATATTTTCACGTCACTTCGAGTAATGGAGCGAAGCGGAATGTATCGAGAAGTTTTGGAAAAGGAAAGTTCTCGATACGAAATATTTCTCCGGTTTGCTGCGAAAT
>NZ_JBLXIJ010000005.1:0-144163 GCF_048269545.1 Halpernia sp.
TCTATTCGCATTGTCATTCAAAAATGGCACATAACTTGTTTATATGTATCATAAAATGATACATATCCACCCAAATTAGGTGGGATATGTATCACTTCCGTGATACTTTATTATATAGTAAATGTAAAAAAATTATTTCTTTAAATCATAATATTAATAACAAAAAAGTGAATAATAATTTCAAACTCTCATTTATAAAACCATCGTTAACTGCACGCGTTTCCGGTCTTCATCTACTTCCAAAACCTTCACCATTACTTGCTGCTGCAATTTTACGACTTCATTGACGTCTGACACAAAACCTTCTTTTAATTGGGAAATATGCACAAGGCCGCTTTCTTTGATTCCCAAATCAACGAAGCAGCCAAAAGCCGTGATGTTGTTCACAATTCCAGGAACGGTCATTCCTGCTTTTAGATTTTTTATGGATTTTAAATTGGGGTCAAACTCAAAGACTTTTGCAGATTTTCTCGGGTCTAAACCGGGTTTTTCGAGTTCCTTTAAAATATCCTTTATGCCTAAAACCCCGATGTTTTCAGAAATATAGTTTTCGGGATTTATTAACTTAATTTTCTCTTTATTGCCAATCAGTTCTTCAGATTTTAATTTTAAATTTTTTGCCATTTTTTCTACCAAATCATAAGTTTCGGGATGAACGGAAGAATTATCCAAAGGGTTTTTTGCATTGTGAATACGCAAAAACGCAGAAGATTGCTGAAAGGCTTTTTCACCCAAACGCGGTACTTTTTTCAATTCCTTTCGGCTTTGGAAAGCACCATTTTCTGTGCGGAAATTCACAATATTTTCTGCCATTTTTTCACCGATTCCAGAAACGTAGCTTAATAGAGATTTACTTGCCGTGTTTAGATTAATTCCGACAGAATTCACGCATCGCATCACTACAGAATCCAGTTCGTTTTTTAATTTTAATTGATCCACATCGTGTTGGTATTGTCCGACTCCGATTGATTTTGCATCAATTTTCACCAATTCCGCCAAAGGATCCGACAATCTTCTGCCAATGGAAACCGCGCCCCGAACGGTGACGTCATAATTTCCAAATTCTTCTCTAGCAATTTTACTCGCCGAATAAATAGACGCGCCCGCTTCGGAAACCACGAAAACCTGTAAATCTCTGTCAAAGCGGATCTTTTTAATGAAAAACTCGGTTTCCCGCCCCGCCGTTCCGTTGCCAATAGAAATCGCTTCTATATTATAAGCGGATATTAAAGATTTAATTTTTTTCACCGCCATCGCCGTTTCGTTTTGTGGTGGATGTGGGAAAATAGTTTCATTGTGCAATAAATCACCTTTTTCATCCAGACAAACCACTTTGCATCCCGTTCTGAAACCGGGATCAATCGCGAGAATTCTTTTTTCGCCTAAAGGTGGCGCGAGCAATAACTGGCTTAAATTTTCCGCAAAAACCTGGATTGATTTTTCATCGGCTTTGGCTTTGGCTTCGGCTAAAACTTCGGTGGAAAGGGAAGGTTCGAGTAGTCTTTTATAAGAATCTTCAATGGCTAAATAAATCTGTTCGGCACTTTCTGAATTATTTTTTACGATGGATTTGTCGATAAAATTTAAAGCTTCATTTTTATCGACCTCAATTTTCGTCCGGACAAAACCTTCAGTTTCAGCGCGAAGAATTGCCAACAAACGGTGTGAAGGAATTCTATTTAAACTTTCCTGCCAGTCGAAATATTGCTTGAATTTTTGTGCAGCATCTTCTTCTAATTTTGTTTTAATCACTTTTGAAGTTATTAAAGCCGTTTTTTGAAATAATCTACGCAAGTTTTTTCGGACATAAATATTTTCATTAATCCATTCTGCCATAATATCGCGCGCGCCTTGGAAAGCTTCATCAACAGTCTGAATATTGTCGTTTAAATATTTTTGTGCTAATGAATTTAAATTGGAAGAATTTTGCGCCATAATGATCTTTGCGAAAGGTTCTAAACCATTTTCCCGCGCAGAATCGGCTTTGGTTTTGCGTTTCTTTTTAAAGGGTAGATAATAATCTTCAAGTTCCTGTAAGTCGAAACTGCTTTCAATTCTTTGTTTTAAATCTGCTGTCAAAGCATCTTGCTCTTCCATAGATTTTAAAATATTTTCTTTACGTTTTAAAATTTCAAAAAACTGGTGATTAAGTTTATAAATATCTTCAATTTGCACTTCGTTTAAATTTCCTGTAGTATCTTTTCGGTAGCGCGCGATAAAGGGAATCGTGCAATCTTCGGAAAAAAGTTTTAAAGTGTTTTCAATACTCTTAGAAGAAATATTAATTCTTTCTTGGATGAAGTTTATATTGGTCATTTTAGAAATTTAAAGTAACAAATGTAATGTTTAAAGGATTTGTAGGCAATTATTTAATTTAGTAAATATTCAATTTTAAACAAAGAATTATAATAATAATTACATTAATAATAATTCACGAAAAATGATTACTTTTGCACTCGTAAAAAATAAGTATGCAAAATATTAGAAATATCGCAATTATTGCCCACGTTGACCACGGAAAAACAACTTTGGTTGATAAAATAATCCATGCCACAAGTGTTTTTAGAGATAATCAGGAAACTGGTGAATTAATAATGGATAATAACGATCTTGAAAGAGAACGTGGAATTACCATTTTGTCTAAAAATATTTCTGTGATGTATCACGGTACAAAAATTAATGTAATTGATACGCCCGGTCACGCCGATTTCGGTGGAGAAGTAGAGCGTGTTTTGAAAATGGCAGATGGTGTTTTATTATTAGTAGATGCGTTTGAAGGTCCGATGCCGCAAACGCGTTTCGTTTTGCAAAAAGCTTTAGAATTAGGTTTAAGACCAGTTGTGGTAATTAATAAAGTGGATAAACCCAACTGCAGACCAGAAGAAGTTCACGATCAAGTTTTCGACTTATTTTTTAATCTTGATGCAACAGAAGAACAATTGGATTTTCCAGCTTTTTATGGTTCTTCTAAACAAGGTTGGTTTAATACCACTACAGAACAAACAGAAAATATTTTCCCATTATTAGATGGTATTCTGCAATATGTTCCCGCTCCAGAAGCTAAAGAAGGTCCACTTAGAATGCAAATTGTTTCTTTGGATTTCTCTTCATTTTTAGGAAGAATTGCGATTGGTAAAATCATTCAAGGTTCTGTAAAAGAATCTCAATGGATTGGTTTGGCGCAAGAAGATGGCAAAATTGTAAAAGGAAAAGTAAAAGAATTATACGTTTTTGAAGGTCTTGGAAAGAAAAAAGTGCAGGAAGTAAAAGCAGGTGATATTTGTGCAATTGTAGGTTTTGATAAATTCCAAATTGGTGATTCATTTGTAGATCTTGAAAATCCGGATCCATTACCAAGAACGGCAATTGATGAGCCCACTTTAAACATGACGTTCTCAATAAATAATTCCCCTTTCTTTGGAAAAGACGGAAAATACGTTACATCAAATCATTTGAAAGAGAGATTGATGCGTGAGTTAGAGAAAAATTTAGCTTTAAGAGTAGAACCAACTGATGATGCAAATACATTTTTAGTTTTCGGACGTGGTATTTTACACTTATCTGTTTTAATTGAAACTATGCGAAGAGAAGGCTATGAAATGACCATTGGACAACCGCAAGTAATTATAAAAGAAATAGATGGTGTAAAATGTGAACCTTATGAAAGTATGGTGGTAGATGTTCCTGCAGAATTTGCTTCTAGAGTTATTGATTTAGCAACGCAAAGAAAAGGTGATCTTCATATTATGGAAACAAAAGGTGAAATGCAGCATTTGGAATTTGAAATTCCATCTCGTGGATTAATCGGTTTGCGTTCTCAAATGTTAACTGCAACTGCAGGAGAAGCAATTATGGCACACCGTTTCTTAGAATATAAACCTTTCAAAGGTGCAATTCCAGGAAGAAGTAATGGTGTTTTGGTAAGTAAATCACAAGGTCCTGCAACTGAATATTCTATTGCAAAATTACAAGATAGAGGTCGTTTTTATGTGGATCCAGGCGAAGAAATTTATGGAGGTATGATTATCGGTGAGCAAAATAAACCGGGAGATTTGGTTGTAAATATTGTAGAAGCAAAACAATTAAACAACATCCGTGCAGCTGGGAAAGATAAAGATGGAAATATTGCACCGAAAACATTATTCTCTTTAGAAGAATGTATGGAGTATATTCAGGAAGATGAAGCGATAGAAATTACGCCGAACTTCATCAGAATGCGTAAAAAAATCTTATCTGAAGAAGAAAGAAAAAGAAATGACAGAATGGCGAAATCGTAATTCTCATTAAATATAAAAAATCCGTCCCGAACAATTCGGAACGGATTCTTTTTTGGGTTTATTTATGAAATGATATAATTTAATCTACTACTTTTATTCCACTTGCCATAAATCTTACTTCTTGTTTTGGTTTTGTAATCATCGCAATTTCTTCTTTGGATTTTTTCGCATCTTCTGCGTAGTGTTTTAACTCTTCTACAGAAGTCATTTTCAATTCTGCGTTTCCGGTTAATACTACGTTTTTACCATTTAAAGCTAAAGGAACTAAGAAAGCATGATCTTTTGTTTTTACAAAAAATCGATTTTTGCTGTCTGTTTTTATTGTTAACCAACAACCTTCTTCTTCGCAAACTTGCGTCACTCTTCCTTTGATGGAAACATTTTCTATCTTATTGTTTTTTAATAATTTTTTTTCTAATTGGGTTGCACTTATTGCATTTTTTACAGACGTTTCTGTGACCGCAGCTCCATAGATTTCTCCAGTTAATGCTTTTCCTTCGGGCGGCCCGCTCTTTTTTGCCTTTTCGGTTTGTGCAAAAGTCAAAGTGCTAAAAGATAATATTAAAGCTAAAAATATTTTTTTCATTTTTCTTAATTTTGGTAAAAATAGAACTTTCTTTTTAATTTTTATTAAAGGAATTCAGAAATACGTATTAAATTATCTTGAAAAAAATTATATTTGATAATTCAAAATAAAAACTAATGAATAGAAAACTGAAACTTTGGGATGCCGTTATGCTTGTAATGGGTTCTATGATTGGCTCTGGAATCTTTATTGTGAGTGCAGATATGATGCGAAATTTAGGTTCTGGATTTTGGCTCATCGTCGTTTGGATTATTACCGGAGTAATGACAATTGCCGCTGCAATTAGTTATGGAGAACTTTCCGCTTTATTTCCAAAAGCTGGCGGACAATATACTTATATCACAAAAATATTTGGAAAAATGTCAGGTTTCCTTTACGGATGGGGACTTTTTACCGTCATTCAAACTGGAACAATTGCCGCTGTTGCAATGGCTTTCAGTAAGTTTACCGCTTATTTAATTCCAAGTTTAAACGAAGCGGCACCCATTTTTCAACAAGGAGAATTTCAAATCACTTGGATTCAAATTCTCTCAATTTTTGTTATTATTTTTCTTACATACATTAATACCCGAGGAATTAAAAATGGAAAAATTGTTCAAGATATTTTTACAGCAGCAAAGATAATCGCTCTTTTGGGAATTATTTTTCTCGGTTTTATTTTAGTTAAAAATTCACATTGGTCAGAAAACATGAGTTTTGGAACTCAAGTTTTTCAAAATTTAAAAAATACGTCATGGCAACCCATTTCTGGTTTGGCTTTAATGGGCGGAATTGCAGCTGCGATGGTTGGTTCCGTTTTTAGTTCTGTGGCTTGGGAAAATGTAACTTTTATGTCGGGGGAAATAGAAAATCCTAAAAAGAATGTTGTAAAATCAATGGTTTTGGGAACTTCCGTTGTAATGGTTTTGTATTTATTAATCAATTTAGTTTATTTGAATGTTTTAGATCGTGACGGAATTGCTTTTGCCTTAAAAGATAGAACTGCAGTTGCTGCGTCACAACAAATTTTCGGTGAGGTGGGAACAATTATCATTGCAGTTTTAGTTATGATTTCTACTTTTGGTTGTATTAATGGGATGGTTTTCGCTGGTTCTCGTGTGTTTCAAACTATGGCAAAAGATGGTTTGTTTTTTAAAGCAGCAATAGAAAATAATAAAAATGGAGTTCCGGGAAAATCACTTTGGATGCAATGTTTTTGGGCGTGCGTTTTAGCATTGAGTGGACAATATGGTGATTTACTAGATATGATTTCATTTGTAATTGTACTCTTTTATATGATTACCGTTTTTGGCGTTATTTATTTAAGATTTAAAAGTCCGGAATTGGAACGTCCTTATAAAACGTGGCTTTATCCAATTACACCATTAATTTATTTATTAATTGGAACTACGTTTTGTGTTCTTTTAATTTTCTACAAACCACAATATACATGGCCCGGATTTATTTTAATTCTTCTTGGAGTTCCAGTTTATCTTTTCATAAATAGAAATAAAAAGAATATTAATGAAATTGAAGAAATTTAATTTTATAAAGTTCTATTAAAAATCAATTTTTCAAAATAAATCAAAAGAAAAAAGCTTATCAAAATAATCTGATAAGCTTTCTTCTAAACCATGAAAATATAACTTATTGCAAGTTTATATAACCTTTCATTGTTGGATGGATACTGCAAAATAGAGAATCACTTTGTGTTGGAACAAATGTCCAAGATTCGCCTGGTTGAAGAAGAGGTGATGCCCATTTTTTACCGGGTAACTGCGTCACATTATGAGCAACAATATCATTATTCGTAAAAATTAGTGTGTCGCCCGATTTTGCTTCAATAACATTTGGTGTAAATTTCATCCCCACAATCGAAATCTTTTGTGTTTCTGATGGTTTAAGTGTTTCCTCAGTTTGTGTTGTTGTAGCTTCCGGTTCTATATTGGCTGGTTCTGTTTTATTACAGCTCGCAAAAGTGAGCGCAATACACACAAACCAGAAGTTTCTAAATTTAAATAACTGGTTCATTTTCTTTTATTTAAGACTTTTTTGTAACATTTTTGCATGTTCTAAATGTTCTTTGAAAAGTGGAACTGCACTTTGCAATAAGGCTTTTAATTCTGCATTTTGTGCTTGTGGAATTAAAACGGTTTCTACGGCAGAAATTACTGCAGTATGATATGCAACTTCATTATCTACATAAGCCTTATCAAAAGCTTTGCCTTTTTTAGATTTTAAATCTTTTTTTGTTTTTTCAGCTTGTGCATTTAATGATTTACTTACTGCATTATCTTCTGGCGTAACTTTTAGTTTTGTTACTAATTTTGTAGCCATACCAATTATTGCAGAGTGATCTGTTGCCATCGTTTTTGCAAATTTTAAAACTTGAGGGTTTTTGGTTTTAGATTCTGCAATCTTCGCATAATTAATGTCTATTTGATTCGCGGTTACTGCAACATGTGCAATTTGCGCATCATTAAGTTTTGTAGATTGTGCATTTGCATTTGAGCTTAATAAAATAGCACCTGCAAATGCGCCGGCTGCTAAAATTAAATTTTTGATTGGTTTCATAATTATGAAATTTTATAGGTTAAGAATTATTTGTACAGTAATTAGATACAGAAACTAAATTTAGGATACAAAAAATTTCATATTTTAGACAAATAAATAAATGGCTCCAATGAAGAATTTTTACTTATTATTATTCTGTTTCTTTTCACTTGCTTTCAAAGCTCAAAAAGACAAAATAAATTTTGAAGAAATCAAAACCAATGTGCAAGATTCTACTTCTAAATATTTTTATGAAAGAATAGTTTTCAGATTTCAATATGATCCAACTTTGCTTGATTCTTTGGAAATGAAACATTTGTATTATGGAAAATTTTATTCTAAATATAAGAGAGATGGTTTTAATTTTGACAAATTCGATTTTGTAAAAAATTTTAGAAGCAGAGATTCTGAGGAAAATATAAAAAAAGCAGATCAACTTTTATATAAAGATCCTACAGATTTAGAAGTTTTAGCAATTGTATTACAAGTTTTTTCTAAAGAAAATAGTGATAATAGAGAATTTGGTTTACGTGCGATGCAACTTCGGCGCTTGCTGGAAACGATTTTGAAATCTGGATCTGGCGAAGATGAAAATTCTGCTTTCACGGTAATGTCAGTTTCTGATGAATTTGTTTTGGCAGGATTTTTAAAAATAAATTTACACACCTTTAAACGTGCTTCTAAAATGACAAAAGACGCCACTTTTGACCGATGGAAAGATGGAAAAAAAATGTTGATTTTTAGAATAATGAAAGATGAAAGTTTAGCAAAAGACTAATTTTATTTCTTCACTTTAAAACTCCATTTAAATTGAAATTTTGAAACGATTTCACCGAGTTCATTAATTCCTTCAGAAAATAAATTTATTTCTACACCTTCATTTGTTTCAATTGCTTTTTTCAAAACGGCATCTATTTCTGAACCTTGGTTGCAAGTAAATGTAATTTTCCCTGTCGCTTTTTTTGTAAATTCTGCAGATTGTTCCGTCACTAACATTGAAATTTTGAGTCCAGATTTTCTAATTTTTTCTGCACACATAATTCCTGTAGAAAATTCCGCCGCCATCCCTTGAACTGCCCAAAACATAGAATTAAAAGGATTTTGATTAAACCAAGCCAATCTAACTTTTGTGACGCATTCTGTTTCAGTTAAAGATTTTAATCTAACTCCTGCCAAAAAGGAAATTGGGATTTTTGCGAATAGATAAAGGTGAAATTGAAATTTACTCATTTTCAAAAATACTTAATTATTGAAGGTTTTCACAAAAATTCTCTATTTAATGAATAATAATTTTATTCTTCAGACTCATCTAAATCAACTTCTTCATTTAAGATTTCAACTGCTTTTTCAAAATCATCTTCATTTATGAGCAATTCATAATTTTGCGAAATAGGAAAAACTGCGACGTTATTTACATATTCGTTCTTAATATAAGAATCGATATTTCTAGACGCGAGTTTAGATTTCATAACTTCAATTTCGTAGAGAAAAGAAGATTGCATAATTGTTTTCATAATTTATTCTTTCAAGTAAAAACCGTCCCAAATTTAATTGAAACGGTTTTAATTAATTAAACTTTAGAATTATTTTGTAAATCCTTTGTCTTTTAATAAAGGTGCAATACTCGGATTTCTTTCCGCAAATTCTTTATATGCGACATTTAAATCTTTAGAATTACCAACAGATAAAATATATTTTCTAAATCTATCGCCGTTTTCACGTGTCATTCCGCCGTGTTTTGTGATATAATCCCATGCGTCAGATTTTAATAAATCGCTCCACATATAAGCGTAATATCCCGCTGCATAACCTCCTCCCCAAATGTGTGCAAAATAAGGAGTGTGATATCTTGGTGGAACTGCTTCTAAAGTGAAACCGTATTTTTTTAAAACATCTTTTTCAAATTCTAAAGTGGGTTTAAATTGAGATTTATCCGTTACAGAATGCCACATCATATCTAAAGTTGCAGCAGAAACCAATTCTGTGGTAGAATAACCTTCATTAAATTTAGAAGCTTTTTTAATTTTATCTACTAAAGTTTGTGGAATTGGTTCTTTGGTTTGATATTGTAAAGCATAATTTTTTAAAACAGAAGGTTCAAGAGCGAAAAATTCATTAATTTGAGAAGGGAATTCTACAAAATCTCTTGGAACCGAAGTTCCGGAAATTGTTGCATATTTTTGGCTTGCAAACATTCCGTGTAAACTGTGACCAAACTCATGAAACATAGTTGTAACATCATCGAAAGAAATTAATGAAGGTTTTCCTGGTGCTGGTTTTTGGAAATTAAAAACATTCACAATCACCGGTTTTGTTCCGTCTAAATAAGATTGGTTTACAAAATTATTCATCCAAGCTCCACCGCTTTTGTTACTTCTGGTGAAAAAATCCAAATAATAAATCGCGATAGATTTTCCATCTCTGTCGAAAACTTCATACGCTTTTACGTCCGGTTGATAAACTGGTAAATCTGGTCTTTCTTTAAAAGTAATTCCGTAAAATTCTTTTGCAGCGTAAAAAACACCTTTTTCTAAAACCGTATTCACTTCAAAATAAGGTTTAATTTCATTTTCATCTAAATCATATTTTGCTTTTCTCACTTGTTCTGCATAGAAATTCCAATCCCATGGTTCAACTTTGAAACCACCATTTTGAGAATCAATTAAAGCTTGAATATCTGCTTCTTCTACTTTTGCTTGCGCCACAGCTGGAGTTGCCAATTGTGATAAAAGATGTAAAGCATTTTCTGGCGTTTTCGCCATTTGATCTAAAAGATTGAGTTCTGCATAAGATTTTTTACCCATCAAATGTGCTTTTTCCATTCTGAGTAAAGCAATTTTTTCTAAAGTTGCTCTTGTGTCATTTGCGTCACCTTTTTCAGCTCTGTACCACGAAGCTTTAAATAATTTTTCACGCGTAGCTCTGTTTTTTAAATTTTGAAGTAAAGGTTGTTGCGTCGTATTTAATAAAGTCAATTGGTACATTCCGTCGTGACCAGAATCTGTCGCGTCTTTTTTTGCCGCGGCTAATTCATCTGGAGAAAGACCATCTAATTCTTTAACATCAGAAATTAGAACTGCACCATTTTTACGTGCTTCTAATAATTTACTGGCAAAAACTGTAGAAAGTGTTGCCAATTCTGCATTTATCTTTTTCATTTTCACTTTCTGTGCATCAGTAAGATCTGCACCTGCAAGTTCAAAACGCTCTTTATAAACTTCTATTAAACGCAAATCTTCTGCATCTAAACCTTCAGTTTTTATGGCTTTAATTCTGTTAAAAATGGAAGAATTTAAATAAATTTTGTCGTTATGTGCAGCAAAAATCGGCGCATAATCTGCTTCAATTTTTTGTAAAGTTGGATTGGTGTTTGAACTTGTAAGATTATAAAAAACCATCGTTGCTCGTCCTAAAACTTTACCGCTATTTTCTAACGCAAGAATTGTGTTTTCAAAAGTTGGTGCAGCTTTGTTATTTGCTATTGCTTCTATTTCTGCTTCGTTTACTTTTAAACCATAATCGAAAGCGGGTTTAAAATCTGAATCTTTAATTTTATCAAATTCTGGCGCTTGATATTGAAGTGAACTTTTTTTGTAAAATGGATTGCTTTTAATGGAAGCATCTGCCATTGTTGTAGAATCTTTCATAGGTGTAGAAGCAGTTGGTTTCATAGTAGAACAAGAAATTCCAAGTCCTAATGATGAAAGTAAAACTACCGATGTAATATTTTTCATTGTTAAATTGTTATATTTTTATAGGTCTAAATATACTATTTTTATCTAAATTTATTAACTTAAAATAATCAACTATGAAAACATCCTCATTTTTTTTCTTAATTCCTTTAGCTTTAATCACTTCTTGTAGTATAAAAGTTAATGATAAAGATTCTGACGGTGACAGTTTTAGTAATCTTTTTTCTAGTTCAAAAACCATTAATGGAACTGGAGAGTTTCAACATAAAACATATAATATGGATTTTGATGCCATAAGAGTTTCCAGCGGAATTCACGCCGAAGTTATAAAATCTGATGTAGAAAAAATTGTGATTTCTGCACCCTCAGATTTATTAAATGAAGTTTTGGTAGAAAAAAGCGGTGGAGAATTAAAAATACATTTTAAACCAAATTTAAATATTAGAAATTCTTCATCAGTAAAAGCAACCATTTTTGCAAAAGATTTTAGTGGATTAACTGCAAGTTCGAGTGCTAAAATTGTAGTCAAAGATAAATTTACCCAAGATAAAATAGATGTAAAAGCTTCTAGTTCGGCAGATATTACAGGAAATTTAGAAGCTAATAAATTCAGTCTTCAAGTTTCAAGCAGTGGTTCATTTACAGGAAAAATTTGGGCGATAGATTTTTCTGGTTCTGTTTCCTCTTCCGGTGATGCCGAAATTTCTGGTTCCGCCACAAATACTACTTTTCACGCTTCATCTTCAGGGAAATTAGATGCGACAAGATTTAATACAAAAAATGCAGATTTGCAAGCTTCTAGTTCTGGAGATATTTCTATGCAGGTTTCAGAAAATTTGAGTGGTTCTGCAAGTTCAAGTGGTGATATTAATATTGAAAAAACTGGTTCTTTGAAAACTCAAAATATTCAAAAAAGTAGTGGTGGAGATATTTCTATTAGATAAATATAACTTTTGCATAATTATTTAAATTAATTCGTAACATATTAAAAACATTTCCGACTATTTTAGAAATAAATTCTTTCTTATGAAAAATCTTAATATCGGTGTTCTTGCATTTATGGGAGTACTTTCTTTTAATTTATCTATGGCGCAACAGAATGCGACAAAGAATAAAACTTTAACAAAACCCGTAAAAACTATGGTAAAAACCACAGAAAACGGATTAACGCTTGTTGATATGGACAAATCTGTACGTCCGCAAGATGATTTTTATAATTATGTAAATGGAACTTGGATGAAAACTGCGAAAATTCCTTCAGATAAAACCAGTTGGGGAAGTTTCAATAAATTGGCGGAAGACACAGATAATCATTCAATGACGATTTTGAATTCCTTACTTACCGAGAAATTTGCTCCAAATAGTGAAGGTCAAAAAATTCAGGATTTGTACCAAACTTATATGGATACTGCAAAAAGAAATGCAGATGGAATGAATCCTATCAAAGGAGATTTGGCGAAAATAGATGCCATTCAAAATCTTGAAGATTTACAAAAATATATCGCTCAAGCTACAGCAGAAGGAAATAATCCTTTTTACGGATGGGGAATAGATGGTGATTTGAAAAATTCTAAAATGAATGCGGTTTATTTAGGTGATGCATCTTTAGGACTTGGGAGAGATTATTACCAAAAAAGCAGTCCAAAAAATACTGAAGTAATTGCAGAATACACAAAATATGTAGCAACAATGTTGGGTAAATTGGGTTATGCAAATCCTTCCGAAACAGCAGCAAAAATTGTAGCTTTTGAAAAAGAAATGGCAATGACACTTCTTACAAATGAGCAAATGCGCGATACAAATTTAATGTACAATCCAAAAAATTTACCTGAACTAAAAACTTTGGTTAAGAATGTAGATCTTCCTGCTTATTTAAAAAGTATTGGTGTAAATACGGATAGAGTTATTATTGGTGAATTAAAATATTATCAAAATTTAGATAAATTTCTTAATGCAGAAGATTTACCGCTCATTAAAGATTATATGAAATTTCATTTATTATCTGGAAGTGCACAATATTTATCTGAAGATTTGGATAATGCAAAATTTGATTTCTATAGCAAATATTTGAGAGGACAAAAAGAACAACGAGCTTTAAACAAGAGAGGTTATCAATTAATTAATGGCGTTTTAGGGGAGGCTTTTGGTAAATTATATGTAGATAAATATTTTCCTGCAGAAGCCAAAACTGAAATGGTAGAATTAATTGGTTACTTGAAAAAAAGTTTTGCAATGCACATCAATGATTTAAAATGGATGTCTTCTACAACCAAAGCAAAAGCTTTAGACAAATTAAATAAATTTACAGTAAAAGTCGCTTATCCAGATAAATGGAAAGATTATTCTAAATTAGATATTAAATCAGAAGCGCAAGGTGGTTCACTTTACAGTAATTTAGAAAGCGTTGCAATGTGGGAAAACCAAAGAAATTTAGATAAAATTGGTAAACCAGTTGATAAATCAGAATGGGGAATGACGCCACAAACGGTAAACGCATATTACAATCCTATTAATAACGAAATCGTTTTTCCAGCTGCAATTTTACAACCGCCATTTTTTAATTTCAAAGCAGATCCTGCAATTAATTTTGGTGGAATTGGCGCAGTAATAGGTCACGAAATGACACATGGTTTTGATGATCAAGGTGCACAATTTGACGGTGATGGAAATCTTAAAGATTGGTGGACTCCTGCCGATAAAGCAAATTTCACGAAAGTTACCAAAGCTTTAGCTTCACAGTATGACAAATACGAACCTGTAAAAGGAAGTTTCGTAAATGGAACTTTTACCAACGGTGAAAATATTGCAGATTTAGGTGGTGTAAATATCGCTTTTGACGCACTTCAAATGTACCTTAAAGACCACGGAACTCCTGGTAAAATTAGCGGTTATACACAAAATCAAAGATTTTTTCTTTCTTGGGCAACGGTTTGGAGAACCATGGCGACAGACAAAAGTAAAGAAAATGCAGTGAAAACAGATCCGCATTCTCCCGGTTATTTTAGATCTTTCGGACCTTTGGTAAACACCGAAGCTTTCTACAAAGCATTTAATTTAAAACCCGGCGATAAACTTTACAAAACACCAGACCAAAGAATCAAAATCTGGTAATATTTTAAATTATATTTTTCCAAAACCATTCTCATCTGTTTGAGAATGGTTTTTATTTGGACTTCTTTTACCGCTTTCCACTCACGTTTCCGCCGCAGCTCGATTCAAGTTGGGGCGCTTACATTTTTTGCAGAATATTATTTATTTTAATTATCTTTGATAGATACTCAATCATTAATTTTTTAATTTATTTTTTATAATGAAAAAACTTACAATAAGTGTTTTAACGCTTTCCACACTTGTTTTTTTTAATGTTTCAAATGCACAGAAAAAATCTGACAAAAATATGAAACCAAAAACCACAAAATCTGTAGAAAAGAAAGACGTCGGTTTAAATTTATCTTACGGAGATTCTTCTGTACGTCCACAAGATGATTTTTATAATTATGTAAATGGCGGTTGGATGAAAACTGCAAAAATCCCTTCAGACCGTTCCCGATGGGGTTCTTTTGATGAACTTCGAGAAGAAACGGATAATTCTTCATTACAAATATTAAACAAAATTTTAGATGAAAAATATGCAGCAAATTCAGAAGGAAAAAAAATTCAAGATTTGTATGCTACTTTTACAGATGTAGCAAAAAGAAATGCAGACGGGATAAATCCTATTAAAGGAGATTTAGCAAAAATTGACGCCATAAATTCTATTTCAGATTTGCAAAAATATTTAATAGATGCCACAAAAACCGGAGACAATCCTTTTTACAATTGGTACGCTTCTGCAGATATGAAAAATTCTAAAATGAATGCAGTTTATTTAGGCGGTCCAACTTTAGGTTTAGGAAAAGATTATTATCAGAAAAAAAATGAAGCCAACTCAAAGATTTTAACAGAATATCAAAAATATGTTGCTTCAATGTTGAATATTATTGGTGAAAATAATTCTGAACAAGAAGCCTCCAAAATTGTAAATTTTGAAGATAAATTAGCATCTTATCTATTAACTTTAGAACAAGGAAGAGATGCAGATTTAAGATACAATCCAGAAACTACGGCACAATTAAAAACTTTGGTTACAAACATAGACTTACCAAATTATCTTACTTCTGTGGGTGTAAATACAGATAAAGTAATTATTGGCGAACTTAATTATTATAAAAATTTAGATAATATTCTTACTGAAGAAAATTTACCGTTGCTCAAAGAGTATATGAAATTTCATATGATTTCTGGAAATGCCGGAAGTTTGTCTCAGAATTTAGACCAAATGAAATTTGATTTTTATTCTAAATATTTACGCGGTCAACAAGAACAACAACCTATGAATAAACGTGGTTTAAATTTAGTAAATGGAGTTCTGGGTGAAGCTTTTGGTAAATTGTATGTAGAAAAATATTTCCCGCCAGAAGCAAAAGCGCAAATGTTAACAATGATAGATTATATCAAAAAAGGTTTCAAAGAGCATATTGCAAATCTAGAATGGATGTCACCTACAACAAAAGCAAAAGCGCAAGAAAAATTATCAAAATTTACAGTGAAAGTTGCTTATCCGGACAAATGGAAAGATTACTCTAAATTAACTTTGAAATCTCCAGCTGAAGGAGGAACTTTATATTCAAATCTCCAAAATGTTTCAGATTGGTCTTATCATAAAAAATTAGACAAAGTAGGAAAACCTGTTGATAAATCAGAATGGGGAATGACGCCACAAACTGTAAATGCTTATTACAGCTCATCTAATAATGAGATTGTTTTCCCAGCCGCCATTTTACAACCGCCCTTTTTTAATTTTAAAGCAGATCCTGCAGTAAATTTTGGTGGAATTGGAGCCGTAATTGGTCACGAAATTTCTCACGGTTTTGATGACAGTGGTTCTAAATTTGATGGTGATGGAAATCTAAATAATTGGTGGACCGACGCAGATAGAGCAAATTTTGAAAAAGCTACTACAAAACTTGGAGAGCAATACAGCGCTTACGAACCCGTAAAAGGAAGTTTTGTGAACGGAAAATTCACAATGGGAGAAAATATTGGGGATTTAGGCGGTTCTTCAGTTGCGTATGATGCGCTTCAAATGTATCTTAAAGATCATGGAAATCCAGGAAAAATTAGTGGTTTAACACAAGATCAAAGATTTTTTATGAGTTGGGCAACTGTTTGGAGAACTAAAGCAACTGATAAAGCGCTTAGTAATCAAGTAAAAACGGATCCACATTCTCCAGGATATTATCGTTCATTTGGACCCATTATTAATTTGGATGCATTCCAAAAAGCGTTTAATTTGAAACCAGGTGATAAACTTTATAAAGCACCAGAAGATAGAATTAAAATTTGGTAAAATTAAATTTTAATATTTTTAAAACCCTTTCAATAATTCTTTGAAAGGGTTTTGATTTATTAAAAGAAAAGTAAAAATCAATTTTAAAACTAAAATCCGTTTCAAAATCGTAAATTTATACAATGGAAATTCTGAAAGAAACACATCAATTAAGCAATAAAAAAGGAAGAAAATTTTTAGCGACACAGTTCTATAAAAAATCTTCCAAAGCGATACCAATTGTTATTTTTGCTCATGGCTATAAAGGTTTTAAAGATTGGGGCGCGTGGAATTTAATGGCAGAAAAATTTGCAAAAGCGGGTTATTTATTTGTGAGTTTTAATTTTTCTATGAACGGTATTGGTTTAGAAAATACTTCAGAATTTACTGATATTGAAGCTTTTTCAGAGAATAATTATATTCAAGAATTGGATGATTTAGAAATTGTGATTGATTATGTTTCTAAATTACAAACTGCGGATTCTTCTAAAATTACTTTACTTGGACACAGTCGCGGCGGTGGAATTTGTATTTTGAAAGCAGCAGAAGATGATAGAATTACTTCATTAATTACATTCGCAAGTGTTGATTCTATGAATCGTTTTGTAACGGGAAAAAAATTAGAAGATTGGAGAAATTCTGGTATCTACGAAACTTATAATAGCAGAACGAAACAACAAATGCCGCATAAAATTCAATTTTTAGATAATTATTTAGAATTTAAAGAACGGTTAAATGTTCAAAAAGCGGCGAAATCTTTGAAGATTCCGACATTAATTATCCATGGAAAAAATGATGAAAGTGTTGAGGTTTCAAACGCTGAAAATTTAAGAAAATGGATTACACATTCAGATTTAATATTAATTGAAAACACAGGTCACACTTTTAATTCCAAAGAACCGTGGACGGATTTTAAACTTCCTGTTCCAATGAATTTGGCGGTTAAATCGGCGATAGAATTTTTAAATAAATTACATTACGTTCTTTAAAATTACTTTTTTAAAATTTCCCAAGCCTCATTAATTTTACTTTCTAAAAGTAAAGTTCTCGCGTTTTTATGAATTTCTAAATCTGAACTAAAATTTCCTTTTGGAAGTTCTTCAATATTTGCAAGCATTCCTAAATCATTTCCTGTGAAAATTGTAGAATTTTTAATTTCATTTGGTAATTGATCATAACCAATTCCTTTTGTTACCAAAGGTTTAGGAACTTGAAACAAAGTTTCTGGTGAAGTTTTTCCGTACCAATTTCCGCCCAATCTGGAAACTAAATTAAGTTTTGTTTGGTCTAATTTTTCATTTTCATCTAAAAATTCTTCACGAACATGAACTTTCAAAACCTCACAAATAATTAAATTGCCTGCGCCACCTTTTTTTCCTAAATGTTTTATTTCTAAAACTTTACATTCCATATTTACAGGACTTTCAACAATTAATGGTGGTTTTACCAAATCTGCTTTTTTCATTGTTAAACCAGCTTTGATGAATTCGTTAACATTTTCTTCATATTCTGTAGAAGCTAGAGAAACTTGTTGTACCATATCAAAATTTACATTTCCAATCACTACTTCCGGAACTTCCAGGAGATTTTCTAATGTATGTTTTGTTGTATTGTCGCGAACTCTTCTAGCGGGAGAAAAAATCACAACCGGTGGATTTGAAGAAAAGATATTAAAAAAACTAAAAGGAGAAAGATTGATATTTCCATTTTTTCCAATAGTAGAAGCCAAAGCAATCGGTCGCGGCGCGATTGCAGTTTGTAGCAAAGTTTGAAGTTCGAAATTATTGAGATCTTTTAGGTTGATTGATTTCATATTATTTTTTATCACATAAGTTCTTTTTATTTGCGCATAATTTTAGTCAACATAAGTGCACATAAGTTTTTAAAAATCTTTAATTTTTTATTTCTTATTTTTTAATTTTTCGGGAGTTTACTAAAGTATTGGTTTACAAAAGTTTCGTGACCATCATGATATAAATTTTTAACATTGAAATTAACAAGAATTGCTTTTGGAACTTTTAATAGATTCATATAATTCATTGTTTGAGCACGATGAATATTATGAAATTCAACAATAGATTTTAATTCAATAACAATTAAATCTTCTACTAAAAAATCACATTTCACTTTACAATCAATAATTTCACCTTTATAATTAAATGGAATTTCCAATTCTGATTTGGCTTTTAAATTTAATAAATCGAATTCCTTTTTCAAACATTGATGATAAACATTTTCAAAAAGTCCAGGTCCCAGAATTTTGTGAACTTCAATACAAGCTCCTGTAATCTTATAAGTTAGTTCATTAATATATTTCTGTGTAATTTCCATTTATAGAATATTTTAATTAAAACTAATGTGTACTTATGTTTACTAAAATAAAGAATAAAAAAGAGAAAAACTAATGTGTTGAAAAAATTAAATTTTAGCCGCCAAAATCTGTCCAAAAACTTCACCAAAACCAACACGAATTCCATCTTTTTCCGCCCAACCTTTCATAATAATCGTATCATTATCATTGATGAATTTTCGTTCTGTTCCGTCTTTTAATTTAATTGGATTTGTTCCGCGCCAAGTGAGTTCCAACATTGAACCGTAAGAATTTTTATCTTTCCCGGAAATTGTTCCCGAAGCGTATAAATCTCCAACTTCCACATTACAACCATTTACGGTGTGATGCGCCAATTGTTGCGCCATATTCCAATACATATATTTGAAATTACTTTCTGAAATTAGATTTTCTTCGCCGTTTTCTGGTTTTAAATAAACTTCTAAATTAATATCAAAATTTTTGTCACCATTAAATTTTAAATAATCTAAAACTTCTGGTTCTTGTTTTGGAGAAGATGTTCTGAAAGGTTCAAGTGCTTCTAAAGTTACAATCCAAGGTGAAACAGAAGAACCGAAATTTTTCCCTAAAAATGGTCCGAGCGGCACATACTCCCAAGATTGAATATCTCGCGCGCTCCAATCATTAAATAAAACCAAACCGAAAATGGAATTTTCTGCTTTTTCTACAGAAATTGAATCACCCATTTCTGTGTTTTCATTGACAATAAATCCCATTTCCAATTCAAAATCTAATTGTTGAGAAGGACCGAAAATTGGTGAAACCGCATCTTTCGGTTTTGTTTGTCCTTTTGGACGGTAAATTTCTACACCAGAAATTACGATGGAAGAAGCTCTTCCGTGATATCCAACTGGAAGATGTCGCCAATTTGGTAAAAGTGCATTTTCTGGATCTCGAAACATGGCGCCCACATTTGTCGCGTGTTCAATACTTGAATAAAAATCAGTGTAATTTGGAACGTGAACCGGCATCATCATTTGTACTTGATCTAAATCAAAAAAACAATCGGAAATGCTTTTTTCATCTTTTGACAAAGAAGAACCTTCCGAAAACAATTCTTGTAATTTTATCCGAACTGCGTTTGTAATTGGTTTTCCCAATTCAATAAAGGCATTTAAAGTATAAGCTTCAAAATAATTTTCTGTTAAACCTTCAATTTCATCTAAAAAACCGTAATCATAAAGAGTTGCAAGATCTACAACCATATCACCAATTCTTGTGCAACATGCGATATATTCTTTGTTAAAAACCGCTACTCCAAAAGGAATATTATGAATTGAAAAATCTGAATCTGAAGAATATTGTATAAAAGATTTCATAAAAATGTTTGTTAAATTTAAATTTTAAAAGTTACGAAAATAAAAAACTTTGCTCCATATTTGAAGCAAAGTTTTAATAATTTATTTTTCCAAATAATGCGTTTCCAGCCATTTTTCGCCGGTATTAATATCTAATAAATACCAATAACCTTTGTAATAATTTAAAAGTAAATTATAAACTTTTGGAATTGGGATTTTTTTGCCTTCTAAAATATCTCCGCGAACAGAAATACTGTTATGCTTTCTTAAAATATCACCATTAAAAATATTAGAGAAATTATCTCCCATTTTTTTATCGTCTATAAGTTCAATAATTTGAACTTTATTATCTGCTAAAAACTCTATGATGTGACGTTCTGAGTGATCTGGAGCATCTACTAAAACGAAAAACTTTTTTCCTTCTAAATTATAATTGTCATACTCTTTTTGACTTTTATTATTCGTTTCTAATTTATCTAGAATTTTATTTATCAATTTAAAATTCTGCGCAGAAAACAGACAAAAAGAAAATAATATAAATGCACTTACTAATATTTTTCTCATAAATAGTCTTTTAAATATTGAAGTAAAAATGCAGCTAGAAATTGGTTTATAAATTACCTCTTTTTTCTTGTTCTTTTTCTAAAGCCTCAAATAAAGCCTTGAAATTTCCCGCTCCAAAGCTTTGTGCACCGTGCCTTTCTATAATTTCATAAAAAAGAGTAGGGCGATCTTCTACTGGTTTTGTGAAAATTTGAAGTAAATAACCTTCTTCATCGTGATCAATTAAAATTCCCAGATCTTGTAATTTTTTGATGTCTTCATCAATATTTCCCACTCGTTCTGGAACCATGTCATAATAAGCTTCGGGAGGAGCGCCAAGAAATTCTACACCGCGGGATTTTAATTCTGTTACCGTTTTTATAATATCTTTTGTTGCAACTGCAATATGTTGAACGCCTTCTCCTTCGTAAAAATCTAAATATTCTTCAACTTGTGATTTTCTTTTTCCTTCTGCAGGTTCGTTGATGGGAAATTTAGAAAATCCATTTCCATTGCTCATTACTTTAGACATTAAAGCAGAATATTCTGTGTTGATTTGTTTATCGTCAAATGATAAAATATTCACAAATCCCATTACATCTTCATACCATTTTACAACAGGAAGCATTCTGTTCCAACCCACATTTCCAACGCAGTGATCCACATATAAAAGTCCTGTTTCAGAAGGATTATAATCACTTTCCCATTTTACAAAACCGGGCATAAATTCACCAGAATAATTTTTTCTTTCAATAAACATGTGAACTGTTTCGCCATAAGTGTAAATTCCCGCCATTTTCACTTCGCCATTTTCATCTGAAATCGTTTTCGGTTCCATATAAACTTTGCCACCACGTTTGGTAGTTTCTTCAAAAGCTTTGTACGCGTCATCTACCCAAAGCGCTAAAATTTTCACACCATCTCCGTGTTTTCTTTGATGTTCTACAATTGGTGAATCAGAATTTAAACCTGAAGTTAAAACTAATTTTATTTTTCCTTGTTGTAAAACATATGAAACTCTATCACGAACTCCAGTTTCTGGACCGGAATAAGCCAAAGATTGAAAACCAAATGCTGTTTTGTAATAATGTGCGGCTTGTTTCGCATTTCCGACATAAAATTCTAAATAATCTGTACCATTAATTGGTAAAAAATTTTCGGCTTGCGCTATTTTTTCGGCAAAAGTAAGTGTGGACATTTTTCTATATTTTGAAATGCAATTTACAAAAATTCAATTAAAACAGAATCTTTCGCTTAGAACTTGATTTCAATATTTAAGATTTAATAAGTTTCTGAAATTGTTCTTTTTTCTAAAATTTTAGAATTTTTTTTAAATTAATTAAATTTATTATCGTAATATTGCAATATTAAATTATTAATTAAAATGGGAGCAACTAAAACAGAACATTACACAGAAAGACAGAACGAAATATCGATACTTGCAAAAGCTTTAGGACATCCGGCGAGAATTGCGATTTTAGATTATCTTGCAACAGTTAATACTTGTATCTGTGGCGATATTGTAAATGAATTGCCATTATCACAACCTACAGTTTCTCAACATTTAAAGGAACTAAAAAATGCAAAATTAATTAAAGGAAATATTGAAGGAAACTCCATTTGTTACTGCATTAATGAAAATACATTAGAGAAAATTAAAAATTTTATTAATGGAATTTCCGCTCAAATCTTAAAAACCAGCAATTGCTGTTAAAATAAATAATTATGACAAATAACGAAGAAATAAAAGAAATGGTAAAGCAAAAATACAGTGAAATTGCTTTGCAAAACCAAGATACAAATGCAAGTTCTTGCTGTGGAAGCGGCGGTTGTAGCACAGAAGTTTATAACATTATGACCGATGATTATGATAATCTTGAAGGTTATAATGCAGACGCAGATTTAAAATTAGGTTGCGGTTTGCCGACAGAATTTGCCAAAATAAAAAAAGGAAATACTGTTGTAGATTTGGGAAGTGGCGCTGGAAATGATTGTTTCGTAGCCAGACATGAAACGGGCGAAAATGGAAAAGTGATTGGAATAGATTTTACGGAAGCAATGGTAGAAAAAGCCAGAAATAATGCGGAAAAATTAGGATTTAATAATGTTGAATTTCGTTTAGGTGATATTGAGAAAATCCCAATGACATCCAATATTGCAGATGTAGTTGTGAGTAATTGTGTAATGAATTTGGTTCCAGATAAGCCAAAAGCTTTTGCAGAAGTTTTTAGAATTTTAAAAAATGGGGGACATTTCAGTATTTCGGATATTGTTTTGACAGGAGATTTACCAGAAAGTATAAAAAACGCTGCAGAAATGTATGCAGGTTGCGTTGCGAGTGCGATCCAAAAAGATGATTATTTAAAAATAATTAGAGAAGCAGGTTTTAAAAATATGATTATTCAGAAAGAAAAACCAATTGTAATTCCGGATGATATTTTAAAAAATTATCTTTCTGCGGAAGATATAGAGATTTACAATTCTAATAAAAATATTATTTTCAGCATCACCGTTTTTGCAGAAAAAGTTGGAGATTGTTGCGGAACAAATTGTTGTTAAAAATATGTTTCAATATTTTTATTAAAAAAGAATCTCTCTTCTAAATGAGGAGAGGTTCTTTTACTTTTAAATTTAATTTAATTATGACAATTTAAAACGTTCAAAAGTTGCTTTTTCCAACATTTCTCTGTCGTCTGGATGAGAAATTTCAATTAAAGCTTTTGCTCTTTGCAATAAATTTTTCCCGTATAAATAAGCAACTCCAAATTCTGTCACCACATAATGCATGTGACCGCGCGTTGTAACAACTCCTGCTCCTTGTTTCAAAAATGGAACAATTCTCGGAATACCTTTTTTAGTGCGAGAAGAAATTGCAATAATTGGTTTTCCACCTGGACTTAAAGCCGCACCACGCATGAAATCCATTTGTCCGCCAATGCCGCTAAACTGAAAAGTACCGATAGAATCTGCGCAAACTTGTCCTGTTAAATCTATTTCAATAGCAGAATTTATAGCGACCATTTTCTTATTTTTCATAATATTAATGGGATAATTCACGTGTTCTACATCCATAAATTCAAATGAGGGATTGTCATTAATATAATCGTATAATTTTTTTGTTCCAAACGCAAAACTTGTAATTGTTCGGTTTAGATGAGTGCCTTTAAATTTATTATTTATTACATCGTTTGCAACTAAATCTACAATTCCGTCACTAATCATTTCGGTATGAACACCTAAATCTTTATGATTATTTAAACAACGTAAAACCGCATCTGGAATCGTTCCGATTCCCATTTGCAAAGTGCTTTTATCATCAATTAATTCTGCAATATTTTTACCGATTACCATTTCTGTTTCAGTTACTTTTGCGCCATAATCTATAGTTAAAAGTTCTTCTTCATGCCATACCATTTTGTGGATTCTAGAAATGTGAATCATTCCTTCACCGTGAGTTCTTGGCATTTTTGGATTGACTTGTGCAATAATTAATTTCGCTGTATCAATCGCACCTCGCGCAACATCTACAGAAGTTCCCAAAGTGCAATAACCGTGTTTATCTGGCGGTGAAACTGTAATCATTGCGACATCTAAAGGTAAAATTCCATTTTTAAATAATGTTGGAATTTCACTCAAAAAAACGGGAACAAAATCGCCTCGTTCAGAATTTACAGCTTCACGAACCGGTGTTGAAACAAAAAGTGAATTGATGAAAAAAGAATCTTTGTATTGCGGTTTAGCGATTTCTACATTTCCTTGTTGCGTAATGGAAACGAACTCCACTTTCTTTAATCGAGATGATTGTTTTGCCAATTCGTCGATTAATAAATTAGGTGTACACGCACTTCCATGAGAAAATATTCTGTCGCCACTTTTTATAACTGAAACGGCTTCTTCTGCACTTACATAATTTAACATCTGTATCAATTTTTATTGTAAAGTAAAAGTACAATTTAAAAAAATCGAAAAGAAATTACGAGGTGTGATTTATGTCAATCTCCATTAAAAAAAAGTATGTTTTTTTAATTTAAAATAGGGAATTACTCCATCAATCTATCTTTGATATCATTTTCCGGTTCGTCTAACCAAGAGATTTTATAAGTTGGATCTTCCACTTTCATCGCTTCTTCAGTAATTTGAAACGGTCTAAAAGGATCAACCATCACTGCAAATTCGTCAGTAAATTTTTTACCAATACTTCGTTCCATCGCTCCTGGATGCGGTCCGTGAACAATTCCTCCTGGATGCAAAGTGAAATCCATTAAATCAATGTGATTTCTGCTCATAAAATCGCCTTCCGTGTAAAACAAAACTTCGTCAGAATCTATGTTTGAGTGATTATACGGCGCCGGAATTGACTGCGGATGATAATCATACATTCTTGCCACAAAAGAACAAACGACAAAATTATGTCCTTCAAAATTCTGATGAACAGGCGGCGGTTGATGAATTCTTCCCGTAATTGGTTCGAAATTTTTAATATTAAATTTATAGGGGTAAAAATAACCGTCCCAACCGACAACGTCAAAAGGATGCGTTGTGTAAATAAAATCAGTAATCTGATTTTGTTTTTTTACTTTAATTAAAAAATCGCCTTTTTCTTTTATTGGTTCTTGTAAAATTGGGGTTTCAATATCTCTTTCGCAAAATGGAGAATGTTCTAATAATTGTCCAGACTCATTTCTATAGCGTTTGGGAGTAACAATTGGAGAGTGACTTTCTAAGAAAAAAAAGACATTTTCTTTGGTATCAAAATGTATTTTGTAAATCGTTCCTCTTGGAATTATTAAATAATCACCTTTTGAAAAAGTAAGATTTCCGATAAAAGTTTTTAAAATACCAGTTCCTTCATGCACGAAAAGTAACTCATCACATTCTGCATTTTTATAGAAATATTCTGTGGAATTTTGTGGTTTTGCCAAACCCATTTTTAAATCATTATTTACCAAAAGTACTTTTCGGCTGTCGAGAAAATCGGATTCTGGTGAAACATTCATTCCTTTAAACATTCGCGGAGTTACGTTTTTTGCCACGGCAATTTTTGGTGAAACATCTTTTGGTTCGCCGATGGATTTTATTTGCGTTGGTCTTTCTAAATGGTAAAGCAAAGAGGAAATCCCGTGAAAACCTTCTGTTCCAAAAAGTTGTTCGTAATAGAAATTGCCTTCTTCAGATTTGAAAATGGTATGTCTTTTTGGTGGAATTTTACCTTGATGAACGTAACTCATAACTTTACTTTTTGATTTAGGTAAAGTTACGAAAAATTAAAAATTTAAAGAAAATATTCAATAATATTAAAGAGTAATAAGTTTTAAAAAGAGTCTTTGTCATTCCGAAGGAATCTAAACAATATAGATTCCTTCGGAATGATAAAAAATTGTAAATAGATTATTTAAAAACTTTTAATTCCGGAAATCTCCCATATCCAATTTCAAAGAAAAGAAATTAGAATAAAAATTACTACCGCCAATTCCAGAATTTGTGATGGCGTAATCTAAAGTTAAACCGCGGTATTTGATGCCAATTCCTGCGCTCGGTTGAAAGGAAACTTTTCGTTTTAAACTTTCGATATCTGTAATACTTTGAAAACGATTTACACCAACTCTCACAAAAATTAAATCCTGAAATTTTAATTCTGCACCTGCGTAAGGCGTAATACTTGCGAAATCTGTGGAAATTAAAGCAGCAGTTTTTGCAAAATCTACATTAATTCCAACTTCAGGCAATAAAGATAAATCACGGTTGAGATCGAAGTTTTTACTTGCACCGATATTTAATTTTGGCATTGTAATTTCCAATTTATCCTTTGGCGCAGGATTAAATTCTTGCCCATTTACAACGGTGGATAATTCATTTTGATTAACTGTCCAAAAATTAACTGTAGTTGTTGCATCTCGCAACATTCCGCCAAAATTAATTCCATTTTCTGCGTGATAAATTGCACCAATGTCAAAACCAAAACCATAACCAGAAGCAAATTTTCCAATATTCCGATAAACTAATTTTGCATTGACTCCCAAATCTAACCTCTGATTTCCTCCTGGATGAAATGCGAAAGAAACTAGCGCGGCGTAATCTGACGCGGAAAAACTAGTGATTTTATCGTAATCAATATTTCCTTCGCTGTCAATTAATTGTGTGGTATTTAAAATGTTATCAACTCCCAAACGAATAATTGAAACGGCAAAAACACCATTTTTACTATCTAAAGGTTTTGCATAAGCGATGTAATCATATTTTGCAATACTTTCAAAATATTCTGCATGCATCGCTGCAACTTGGTAATCTCTGTCGATCGTCATTAAACCTGCAGGATTCCACATTGGAGAATAAACATCATTTTGATTAGAAATTACCGCACCGCCCATTCCTAAACCTCTTGCGCCTGCTCCGATATTTAGAAATTCATTGGAATATTTACGGATAATTTGTGCCTGCAAAATACATCCACAAAAGAAAAGAGTTAAAAGTAAATTTTTCTTCATTAACTGTTATTAAACCGCAGTTTCTAATTTTTTCTTTCTGGCTTTGATAATTCCATTTGCAACAATTGATAAGATCATAATTAAAGAAGCAATATAAAAAATCGGACTCATATGTTCTGATTCTCCAAAAATAAAATAAGCAAAAATAATCCCATAAACTGGCTCCATATTTACCGTTAAAATTAAGGTAAATGGAGAAATGTACTTCATTAAATTTACTGATTCAAACATCGGAAAAGCTGTAAAAACGCTTGCCAATAAAGTTAATAACGCTAAATCTCTATAACTTATTTCGTGAAAAGTGAAAATTGTTCCAGTTGCTAAAAAGACTAAAGAAATTAATAACCAACCGCCAAAAATTTCGTAAAAAATAATATTTCCAGAATTGGTTTTGCCAAACATTCTTCCGTTTAAAACTGAAAATAAAGTTCCAAAGAAAGCGCACAAAATTCCTGCAATAATTCCCAGTTTATAATGGAGTTCTGCTTGAAAAATAACTGAAATACAAACTACGATGATTATACCAATGATGACTTCGGCGATGTCAATTTTCCGACGAAATATAATTGGTTCTAAAATAGATGCAAATAAAGTAGAAAGTGCGAGACAAGAAAGTGCGATGGAAACATTAGAAACTTTGATGGAATAAAAAAAGCATAACCAATGAAAAGCCATCAAACCGCCAATTCCGAAGAGTTGAAATAAAATTTTCTTTGAAACATGCAAACTTCTTTTTTTAATAAATCTGATATATACATAAAGAAAAATGGCAGCGAAAAGCATTCTAAAAAAAACCAAAGCCATTGCTTCCGTGTGAATTAGTTTACCTAAAATAGCCGTAAAACCCCATAAAAATACAATTAAATGGAGCCTAAAAATCGAGGATTTATAAAGTTGATTTTTCACTTTGCAAAACTATTCAAAATTTCTCTTTTAATTAGCAACTTTAAATTTAATTAAGTGAAAAATTAAACAAAAAAAACATTCCAATTTTATCAGAATGTTTAAAGTTAAAAAGTTATAAATTATTTACGATACTATTTTCGCATCTATCACTTTATTATTTGATTTCTCATTTTCCCACGCTAAAAAACGTTCAGTTTCTTTTATCAGCAAAGGAATTGCAAGTGCAACCAAAGCCAAATCGTCCATCACACCAATTACAGGAATCCAATCTGGAATAATATCGATGGGCGAAAGAATGTATAACAAAACAGCGCCTGGAATAATTAGATTCTTGATTTCCGGTTTGTATTGTCTTTTGCGAATTGAATTTAACATTCTCGCAATAGTTGGTAATTTACTAATGAAACCTTTATGCTTAAAAGCTTCGATTGCTAAGTTTATTTTTGATGACATTTTATATAAATTTTTAACTTATTTGCAAAATCTATTCCAATAAATCTAAAATTTATTTTGTTACATTATCAATAAACTCTGAAACGTTTTTGGAATTCCAATCTTTTGAGCCATCCTCCTTTTGTAAAATTCTTCCTCCTTTTCCTAAAATATAAGTTGTCGGAAAAACGCTTGGTAATAATTTTTCAGTTAAAGGACTTTGCGCCACATAAACCGGAACGTTGTAATTATTTTCTTTTAAAAATTTCCGAATATCCTCTTCTTTATCTTGCATCGCAATAAGCACGAATTTCATTTTTCCATTTTTTGCATCATGCAATTTCTGAATTGACGGCCATTCCGCGCGACACGGAGGACACCAAGTTCCCCAAAAATTTAGAAAAACTGTTTCGTTTTTGAAGTCTTTTAAATTCGCATCTGGAACATTTATTCCTTTTAACGCAAGATTATAATCGGCGTCAGAAAAAGTAATTTCACTTTCAACTTTGCTGATAGATGGACTCATTAAAATTTGTCCACGAACAAAATCACCAAATTTAGGAATAGTGAAAACCGCAATCATAAAAGCAGTTAACAATAAATAAAAAATATTTTTCTTCAAAAATTTCATTTTATAATAGATTTAAAATCTCGTCGATTGTATCTTTTCCACGGTTTTTTGCATAGTAAACTTGCAAGTCATTGTGAAATTCCTCTACAGTATAAGTTTCTGGATTTTGCTTATATTTTTTTAATAATTCTGTGCCGTATTTTGGTCTTGGTCCCCAAACATTTTTCACTGATAAATCTTCATTTAATAAAAGCACAATTGGAATTGCTCTTCCACCATTGGTTAAAAATTGGTCGATTAATGATGTGTCAGAATCTCTTAAAAATATTCTAACTTCATTTCCGGCTGCTTCAAAAAATTCAGAAACTGCAGGAACTGTCGCACTTGCATCGCCACACCACGGTTCGGAAATGATTAAAACTTTTCCTTTAAAACTTTTATTTTTTAGTTCAGAAAGTTGTTCTTCATCAACTTTAAAAGTTTTTAAAGTTCGGTTAATCCGTTGAAGTCCCAATTCATAATATGCTTGATGTTCATCATTTTTATCCGGATTACTAAGGAATCTTTCTTCCGCAACTTTGAGATATTCTTCAAAACTTAGGGCGTTTTGCCAATAATTTTTCATTAAAATTTTCTTATTTTATTTATTAAATATAAATCTGCTATAATAAAAGCGGCTAAATTTTCTACAATTGGAACTGCTCTTGGTAAAACACAAGGATCATGTCTTCCTTTTCCTTCCACAGTTACTTTATTTCCTTCTTTATCGATACTTTCTTGTGGTCGTAAAATTGTCGCAACGGGTTTAAAAGCCACACGGAAATAAATGTCCATTCCATTAGAAATTCCACCTTGAATTCCACCGGAAAGATTTGTTTTTGTAGTTCCGTCTTCGCTGAATTGGTCGTTGTGTTCTGCGCCGGTCATTCTTGCGCCACAAAATCCGCTTCCGTATTCAAAACCTTTTGCAGCATTAATGTTCATCATTCCCTTTGCTAATTCAGCTTGTAATTTTCCAAAAACGGGTTCGCCAATTCCAACTGGAACATTTTGTAAAACACAGGTAATTGTTCCACCAATTGTATTTCCTTCTTTTTTTATTTCTTTAATTTTGGAAATCATTTTTTCTGCAGTTTCCGCATCTGGACAACGAACATCATTAGAATCAATTTTAGAAAAATCTAATTCTTGATATGATTTTTCACAAAAAATATCGCCAACTGATGAAACGTAAGCGTTTATTTTAATCTCTTTTGGCAAAAGTTGTTTGGCTAAACTTCCGGCAATTACCCAATTTAAAGTTTCTCGCGCAGAAGATTTTCCGCCTCCGCGGAAATCTCTAATTCCAAATTTTTTATCATAAGTAAAATCTGCGTGTGACGGTCTGTAATATTGTGAAATATGATCGTAATCTTTTGATTTTTGATTTTCATTAGGCACTAAAAAACCAATCGGTGTTCCAGTTGATTTTCCTTCAAAAATTCCCGATAAAAATTTTACGGTATCACTTTCTTTTCTTTGGGTAACAATCGAAGATTGACCTGGTTTTCTACGGTCTAATTGTTTTTGAATCTCATCAAAATTGATTTCTAAACCTGCTGGAAAATTGTTTAAAATTCCGCCATAAGCTTCGCCGTGACTTTCACCGAAAGTAGAAAGTGTAAGAAAGTTTCCTAAATTGAACATAGTACAAATTTAAGATAATTTTTTGCATAATTAATTCTTTAAAAAAGATAAAAACCTGATTTTTAATAGCCTAAATCTTTCAGAATTAATTTTAATTGTTGATGTTGTTGAATAGTTAATTTTTTCCAAACAAAACCATCTTTTAAATCATTAGAAATCATTTGTGGGAAAATTCCGGCATCGAAATCTTCTTTTAAAAATTCGGGAGAAATCGCAGGAATTGGCGTGTCAAAAGAGAAAGGATAATCTTTTACCACATTAAATTTTAGATTTCCAATTTGATGAGTTGAGAAATTATTTAATTTAAATTGTGCAGGTTTTAAAAATTGATCTTTAGAAATTCCCGACATAAAATAACCTAATTTAAAACTTGGAATATATTTTTGTAATAGTTGTGGAAAACTTAAAACCGTGAATGAAATTGAAGTTAAGATTGCGGATGTTATTAAAATAAAATTTTTAGTGAATATTTGATAAAATAAAATGAAAAATATTACAAAAAAAACATCAATAAAAAAACGGTATTGCGCTGAAAATAAAATAACTAGAATGCTTTTAAGTAAAATAGAAATCCAAAGAAAATAAATTATTTTTTTATTTTTCTTAAATGCAAATAGGGTAAAAATTAAAATTAAAATAAGAAAGCTCCAATGAATTACAGACTTTATTCCATTTAAAAATAACCAATTTTTCACATAATCCGAAGTTGAAAATTGACTTATTTGCACCACAGAATATTGCATGTCATAAGTTTTTTGAATCGCAGTTTCTGAAGAAATTTTTAATAATTCTGCGTTCGGTTTCCAACTTAAATTAAAATCTAAAATAGAAATGGGAAAAACTGGAAAACCAAATGTGTAAAGGTTTTTAATAATAAAAAGTAGAAAAATAATTGAACCTAAAAAGATAAATTTTAATTTTGATTTTAAAAAGAAAATAGAGTAGAGTAAAGTGAAAATTGGTACCCAAATCATGGTTGGTTTTATAGCAAAAACAAAAATGGAAAGTGCGAATAATAATTTTGAGTTTTTATTACCGATTAATATTTCATTTAAAATAATTAAGGATAAAATAATTACGGGCAAATCTGGACTGGGAGATTGTGTAAATAAAAGTAAAACGGGAAAAAATAGAAAATGAAACCAAGATTTTTTTTCTAAAATAAAAATTAAATAAAATACCATTAAAACAGTATTTAACCTCAAATAAAGATCTGTAAAATGGGAAAATCCAGCTTCTAAAAAATGCCAAAAAGACATTTGCCCCAGAAGTAAATCTAAATTTGAAATTCCTTTTGATAAACCAATTTCTGAAAGCCATTTTATTGTTGGAACATAATACCCAAAATGGTCTAAAATAAAAGGATAAAAACTTCCGAAAAGTAAGATTATTGCTGTGACTATTGAAAAAATACGATAATTTAATTTAAGAAAAATCCATAATTCTTTCCATAATTTAAAGTAGAAAAAAGAAGTTAAACCTATTAAAATTGTTGAAATTTCTAAAAAAATATTTAGAGGAAAGAAGAAGGAAATAATGCAAAAATAAAAGGTAGAAACTAAAATCCCAGAAAATAAATAACCCGAAAAACCACTCAATAATTCACCAAAATTATAATTAAATAATTTCCCAATTCCAGAGAGTGCAGGTAATAAAATTAATAATGAAAAGAAAATATAAAGCATAAAAAAGATTGCTTAAAAATAAGCAATCTTTTTATAAATATTTTATAAATTTATTTTTTCGGTTGAACTCTTCCAGTTTTTCTGTCATTTGCTCTACCAATTGTATAACCAGTTGCTCCTCCAACAACGCCACCAATTACCGCTCCTAAAGCTCTATTTTTTTTAGCAATTATGGCTCCAGCTGCAGCTCCACCAACGGTTCCAATTACGGTTCCTTTTGCAGCAGAACTCCATCCTTTTTTCTGCGCAACGGGCGCATTTGCAGTAGAATTCCCTGAATTTGAATTATTTCGCGGCGTATTATCAACATAAACTGTTCTTGTTCTCACAGGTTGTGGATAAGATCTTGCAACAGCAGCTTTTTTTGTTTCTAAAGCTTTAATACTATCTGCTTTTTTCTGTTGTTCGTAAACCAGTTGTTCTTTTTGGATTCCTAATTTTTGACGTTCAATTTCTAATTGTCGCGTTTGAAATTCTATTTTTTGATCAGCTAAACTTTTTGTGGTTTCTGTATTTTCTTTCTTACAAGCTGTAAAACTTAATAAAGAAACTAAACCAACTAACATTATCTTTTTCATAATTTTGAGATTTCAATTAATAATATATAGTTACTTTCAATACTGAAACCAAAGTAGTGTTAAAGAAAAGTTAAAGTTGAAATTTTTGATTTTTAATAAAAAACAAGCTATTGAAAATCAATAACTTGTTTTGGAGGTTTCGAGCGGATTCGAACCGCTGTAGATGGTGTTGCAGACCACTGCCTAACCACTCGGCCACGAAACCATTTTTTTAAAGGAGTGCAAATATAACATAATATTTTTCTGAAAGAAAATTTTATAAAAATTTTATAAAAAAAATTACATTCCCTGCACTTTTAATTGCAATGTGGCTTCGGTTAAAATAACGGCTGTAATTCCATTTGGTGTTAGAAGAATTTGGGTTGGTTTTAATTTAAAAACTTTACCGCTGATTTTCAAACCTTTATAATACTCTTTATTAAAAGCCTCTTCGATACTGCTTTTTGAACTTAATTCTAAGTCTGAAGTTGGGATTCCGTATTCGTCTTCAATCATTTTAGTAATTTTTTTTTGAAATAAAAATGTCAAAGTTTTTTGGAAAATATTGCTGGTTTTTAATTTAAATTTTGTGTCGCTTAAAACTATTTTATGTTTCACTTCATTATAAATCGGTATTCCAGAAATAAAGGAAGTTCCGTTCACAGTTCCTGTGGTTTCTGCTTCTATCATTAATCTTTCATCACTTTCATAAACTTTAATTCCAGTAATTGTAATTGAAGATTTTCCTTCTCTAAAATCGTATTTTTTATTTAAAAAAGTTTGCTCTGCAATTTTTGTGGCTTCGTCGTACGGAATATTTGCGGTGGTATTTAAATTAAAATGATTCTGCAATCTTGGAACGAAATTAAAATTAGCAATTGCACCTACATTTGGTGAGTTTTCGGGTTTTAAACCAGTGAAAGTTTCTGAATAAACATCCAAACCAATGTTCGTTTGAATTTCATTTCCATAGAATTTTAATGGTGTTAAATTGACACTTAAAGGCGTAATTTTCAACCAAGTTTTATAATCTTGAGAAATTTCAAATGGCTCTGAAAACAAGTTCCACGCGGTAATTGCGAGTTGCTGAAAATTGAGTTGAGTTGTCATTTGTTCATCGATTGTAGAGCAAAATTTCGTTTGCTGTTCTTTCAAACTATTTTCCACTAAAGAAGTAATCGGGATTTTTATTCTGCCATAATCTAAAACTGGTTTCGTAACCCATTGAAAACCATTTGCAGTTGTTTTTGTGGAAATGGTCCAGTTGTTATTTGCCGTCAATTGTGTGTTGAAAAACATCACGGTTTCAAAAGTGGTGTTTTGATAAGTGTAAACGCCCAAAGTTCCGATGCCTTTTTCTGCCCAAATTTTTAATGGAACGGCAATTAATAAATTATTATTTGTTCCACCGACAATTCTGATGTCTTTTGTTTTCCAGACTTTTACTTTAAATTGGTCATTGTTGTTGTCATCGTAAGAATTATCTTCATAAATTAAATCTTTCACCGAAGAATTTACCATTGAACTTATTTCACTTAATGGAATTTTAACCGGCATCGTAATGCTGGATTTTATTTTCGGGAAAGTGTAAGTTGGAAATATTTCTGCTGTTTGCGCAAAACTTAAAATACTGAAAACGAGGAAAATAATTGAAAATGATTTCTTCATTGGTTGGATTTAAACACAAATGGAATTACTGTTCTTGAAATTTTTAACACAAATAACACGAATATTTTATGATTTAAACACAAATGACCCAAATTTTAATGTAAAAATTTTATTTTTCTAAAATCTAAAATCTAAAATCTAAAATCTAAAATCTAAAATCTATTTTCCATTTCCACACTTACGCCGCCCATTTCGCCTTTCATTGGTGGATTGGTTTTGGTTAATTTCACTTTTATAAACGTAATCTGCGGAAAATTATTTTTTATTTTTTTAATAATTCTACCGCAAACGTGTTCTAGAAGTTGGGAAGGAATTGCCATTTCAGAATGAAGAATATCATTAACTTCGGCATAATTAATGGTGTCTTTTAAATCATCAGATTCTTTGGCTTTTGATAAATCTGCATGAATTTCTACATTTAAAATATAGTAAGTCCCTAGAATTTTTTCTTCTGGTAAAACGCCGTGATAAGCGTAGATTTTTAGGTTTTCAAAGAGGATTTTGGAAGTCATTAAACATAATTGTTAAATTCCACGTCAAGATTTTAAATTTTAACAAGGTTAAATGTAAATTTATTTAATACTTTTACTCATTTCCAACATCGCTTCAATCGGTTTCAAGGCTTTCAAACGCAATTCTTCGTCCATCGTGATTTCTGGCAATTCATATTTCATACACAAATAGAGTTTTTCTAAAGTGTTGCGCTTCATATAAAAACATTCAGAACAGTTGCAACTTTCGTCAAAAATAAGCGCAGGAATGAGTTCTTTGTGCGGTGCACGTTTTCTCATTTCGTGTAAAATTCCTTCTTCTGTGGCGACAATAAATTTTTGACAATCATCTTTTTCAACATAATTTAATAGTGCAGAAGTGGAACCAATAAAATGAGCTAATTCTAAAACTGGCGTTTCAGATTCAGGATGCGCAATCAATTTTACGCCGGGATTTTCCGCCAATTGTTTTGCAATTCTTTCCATAGAAAATGCTTCGTGAACGATGCAACTTCCGTCCCACAAAATCATTTCTCTGCCGGTTTTTTTCATTAGATATTTCCCTAAATTCTTATCTGGCGCGAAAATTAAAGGACGGTCTTTTGGCAAAGATTCTATGATATGTTCGGCGTTTGAACTCGTCACAATAATATCGGATTCCGCTTTAGTTTCCGCATTACAATTAATGTAAGTTGCGATTAACGCATTCGGATGTTTTGCGCGCATTTCCCGCAAACCTTCGCCGCTACAACCATCTGCAAGTGAACAACCGGCTTGTAAATCTGGTAAAACTACTTTTTTCGTAGGATTTAAAATTTTCGCCGCTTCAGCCATAAAATGAACGCCACAAAAAGCAATCATATCTGCATTTGTATTTTTTGCTTCTCGCGCCAATTGCAAAGAATCTCCAAGGAAATCTGCAATATCTTGAATATCCGCAGTTTGGTAATAATGCGCCAAAATAATGGCGTTTTTTTCTTTTTTTAAATCCAAAATGGCTTTCACCAAATCTTCTCCTTTTGGAATATCAAAATCTTTAAATTTCAAAAATCCATGAACAGGAAGTGTTGCTTTTGCGTCTTCTAATGTGTTTTTCATCTTAATTAAATCCTTCAATAATTTTAGAAAAATCGTCTATTTTTAAAGCAGCGCCTCCAATTAATCCGCCATCAACATCGGGTTTTGAGAAAATTTCTTTGGCATTATCTGGTTTCACAGAACCGCCGTATAAAATTGAAATTTCATCGGCTGTTTCTTTTCCGTATTTGCTCGCAATTAAATCTCTAATAAAAGCGTGAACTTCTTGCGCTTGATCTGCAGTCGCGGTTTCGCCAGTTCCGATTGCCCAAACTGGTTCATAAGCAATTATTACTTTTTTAATCTCTTCCGCAGAAAGTGTGAATAAGGCTGTTTTTGTTTGATTTCCAACGACTTCTAAGTAATCGCCGTTTTTTCTTTGTTCTAGATTTTCACCATTGCAATAAATCGGTGTCAAATTTTTATTTAATAAATTTTTGATTTTAATATTTGCATTAGAATCGGTTTCGCCGTGGTATAATCTGCGTTCAGAGTGGGAAACTAAACTTCCATTAATACCAATTGAATGAATCATATCTACAGAAATTTCTCCTGTAAAAGCGCCAGAATTGTGCTCAGAAACGTCTTGTGCGAATATTGCAATTTCACCATTTTCAAAAAGGTCTTTTGCCATTGTGAGATACAAACTTGGCGGCGCAATAAAAACTTCACAGTTGGTTTTATTATTTTTTTTGTATTCTAAAAGTTGATACATCAAACGTTGTGCATCTGAATAATTTAAATTCATTTTCCAGTTTCCGGCGACAATATTTTTTCTCATAATTTTAATTTAATTTCCAAATGGTTTTCATCAACATATAAAATTGATGTTCTCTTTCCGTCACTTCATCATCAATTTTAATTAGATTTTTCGCAAACTTTAAAAAATCTTTTCTTTCTTTTTCTGTGGAATCATCGTAAAAACACCGCGCGTGAAATTCAAAATGATCTTTCCATTCTTCTGGTTGTAACGTTGCAATAACGTCTAATTCATTGTCCAAATTCATTTTAAAGGGAAATTCTTCTGCTAAATATTCTTGAATTAAAAGTCCTTCTTCAGGTGCAAATTCAAAATCTACAGAAGACAAAATCATTAAGAGATGATATCCAGCGATGGATTTATTTGATTTATTCATTTTTTTTAATTTTTATTTAAGTAATCTTCCACAGAAGATTTTCCTATAATTTTTCCGTTTTGTAAAGTTAATATAAATGGATTACTTCTCGCAATTGTTTTGATTGCGGTTCCGTCCATTAATCCGTTTTTGATATTTTTAAAAGTATTTGGTTTTGTAGAAATACCATAAATTAGCGCGTCTTTATTTAACGATATTTTTTGAATTGCTGCTTCTAAATTTGAGGTTTTCATTTCATCTGGATTGTAAGAAAAAATTAAAATTGCTTTTGGAGCATTCAAAATTTCGTCTGAAATGTCATTTCCAGTTTCATTTTCAATTTTAAATTTTGCAATTTCTGAATCGTAACCTTGCTTTACAATTTCAGAACTTGTTTTTTCTTTTTCTATTTCCCAATCTGGATTTTGCCAATAATTCTTTGAAATATAATCGTCTTGATTCACTTTTAAAATTTCACCAGTTTTTTTATTTTTTAAAGAATAAAAGGTTTTAAATTCTGCAGGATCTGCGACGATTTTTGCTTTTTCAGCTTTTAAATCCGTTCCTATTTTGTAATCGCGAAAATCGATAATTGGTTCGTGTTTTACGCCGAAATAAATAATTACTGCAAAGAGAAAACTTAAAGAGCCAAAACTTGTCCATTTTAAAGTTTTAATTGTTGTGTCATTAAAATTTTTTCTATAGAGAAAATACAAAACTAAGAGCGCACATAATAGAATAATGTCTTTCCCGAAACTTTGCCAAGGCGTGAATTTAATCGCATCACCAAAGCAACCACAGTCTGTTACAACTTTAAAATAAGCCGAATAAAAAGTGAGAAATGCAAAGAAAATACATAATAGAATTAGAAAATTAAGCGTCCATTTCAAACTAATTTTCAAGACTAATAATAAGCCTAAAATTAACTCTAAAACCACAACAAAAATTGCAAGAGCCAAAGAAAATTTTTCTAAAAAAGGAATATTAAAAACCGATGGTGCAAAATATTCTTCTAATTTAAAAGAAAAACCAACCACATCAACTGCTTTTACAAATCCAGAAGCAATGAAAATTAATCCGACAATTATGCGTAAAATATTTTTAAACATAATTTTATAGATGGAAGTTGGAAGATAGATGTAGGAAGTATACAAAATTGCGCATATTTTAGTCTTTTAATTGATTTCTAAAACCGATTATTTGATTCATTAAATGAAAGGATTCGTTATATAATTTATTAAATTTTTCTTCTGAAATATAATTTCTATTTTTTGCTTTATACAAACATGTTACAACTTCGGCTAATGACCGAATGGAATAACCTAAAAATTTTTTAAACTCTAATGTTGACTGTAAAATAGAACCTTCCGAAATATTTAATGCAATAGAATCTACCGCTCTTCTGATTTGAGAAACCAAATTAAACATTTCATCTTTTGGAAAAATATTAGAAATTTCATAAATCTCTTCTCCAAAATCCATTGATTTTTGCCAAATTATTAGTTTTTCGAATTTAAAACTCATTCGATATTACATTAAAATTAATTATTCTTTTTAAATCTCCAACTGCAAACTTCCATTCTCATTCTTCAATCTTCTCACTTCCAACCTCCATCTTTTTTATCAAACAAAAAACAGCGTAGTTTAAAATATCAAAATAATTAGCATCTAATCCTTCTGAAACTAAAGTTTTTCCGTTGTTGTCTTCGATTTGTTTTGTTCGCAAAACTTTTTGATATATCAAATCTGTAATCGAAGAAATCCGCATTTCGCGCCACGCTTCGCCGTAATCGTGGTTTTTTTTCTGCATTAATTCGGTTGCTTCTTTTGCGTAGAAATCATACAACTTCAGAATTTCTTTGGGAGATTCATCCAAATTTTCACTAAAACCTTTCTCTAATTGGATTAAACCAATAATGGAATAATTCACAATCGCAATAAATTCACTTTCTTCAGTTTCTTCAATCATTTGAATATCTGTCATCTGCAAAGTTCTAATTCTATTGACTTTTATATAGATTTGATCGGTAATTGAACTTGGTCGCAAAACGCGCCACGCTGCTCCGTAATCCTTCAATTTTTTTTCAAAAAGTTCGCGGCAATTATTGATGATTTGCGAAAATTGTAACTGGGTATTTTGCATAAAATTTCTTGGTGCTTCAAATATAGTGAAAATTTAAAATTTTAAAGTTGTAAAATCGTTTAGTTGTAAAGTTAAATATGAAAAAATTATAATTTAATTCCTAAATTTGAATGATGATTTCAGTAGTTCAAAAACCGTTTCATTCTGTTAATTGCAACGGTAAATTAGTCGATTTAAATCAACCCAAAATAATGGGAATTTTAAATCTTACACCAGATTCTTTTTCTGACGGAGGAGAATTTTTTGATGAAAAATCGGCTTTAAAACAAGTCGAAAAAATGATTTCTGAAGGTGCAGATTTTATTGACATTGGAGGGCAATCTACACGTCCAAATGCTGAATTTATTTCTGCTAAAATAGAAATTGAAAGAATAGGGAATTTAATTTCAAAAACTAAAAAAGAATTTCCGGAAATCTTACTTTCTTTGGATACTTTTTATTCTGAAGTTGTAGAATTTGGTTTTAATGAAGGAATAGATTTGGTTAATGATATTTCTGCTGGAAATTATGATTCACAACTTTTAGCAACTGTAGGGAAATTAAAATTGCCATATGTTTTGATGCACAATCATTCGGAATATTCTAAAATGCACGAAAAAATCGAGCATCAAGATTTGGTTTTGACTTTAAATTATTTCTTTTCTGAAAAGATTTTAGAATTGCAATCTTATGGAATTACAGATTATATATTAGATCCAGGTTTTGGTTTTGGAAAAACAGCGGAACAACAATTTCAATTAATTGATGAATTAGAATATCTCAATTTTGCTTTAAATCCTTTATTAATTGGAATTTCACGGAAATCTTTTATTTATAAATCTTTAAATAAATCGCCGTTGGAAATTAATGAAGAAACTCAGAAATTACATTTAAAATGTTTGGAAAAAGGGGCTAAAATTTTGAGAGTTCATGATGTTGCAGAAGCAAGAAAAACGATTGAGATTTTCAGTAAATAAATTCTTAAAAATTGCTCTCGCAGATTTTGCTGATGACGAGATTTAAATCTATTTTTAAGAATAGTTTTTATCATTCCGTAGGAATCTAGGCTGCTTAGATTCCTTCGGAATGACAAAGTTGGAAATAAAATATGCCAAATTCGCGCGAGAATAGAAATTGAAAAATTAGTTGAATCCAGCGATTTTATCTGAGTATTCTTTTGCGAATTCTTTCTGAATTTCCTTTAATTCTTCTAATTTTTTTGGTAAAATAAAATGAAAAAGTGGTTTATTTTCATCATCTAAAAACACCAATTCTTTTTCTTCGCCATCAATCATTTGCGCAAAAATATCCCACATTGATTGGCCTTTTAACTTTATCAATTCAAAAAATGGTGTCGCTTTTATTTCTATAATTTTCATCAAAATTGAGTTTCCGCAAAATTAATTTAATATTGATTTTAATGCAAGAGAAACTTCTTCAGCTCTGTTTAAAACCATCAAATGACTTCCGTTTTCTATTCTAAAATCGGGAGGTGAAACTTTAATTGGCAAAAGAAAATCTTTAGTTCCGTGGATTCTGTGTAGATTTTTGGGAACAAACTGGTTTTTCCAATTTATAATTTCATCTATTGCCCAAACTACAAAATCCAAATCTGTGTCTCGCAAAACTTCTTTTAATAACTTTTTATCTTGCAAAGTTTTTGCACCAAAAAGCCAATGAATAAATGGATTTGTTTGTTTGTAAAGTTGCTTTGGTATTAATTTATGCCAACTCAAAAAAGCAGAAAGTCTGTATAAAAGTGGAAGTTCTTTCATATTAATAATGGAAGAAAGTAAAATTATTTTTCCTGTCGGGATTTGTTTTGCAATTTCTACAGCCATCATTCCACCAAGTGAAAGTCCAAAAATAATGGGTTTTTCTTCGGTGATTTGTTCTTTTAATCTTGTGGCATAATTTGCTATAGTTTCATTTTTTTTTGGTTTAATCCACTTTAAATAAATGGGATTAAATCCTGAAAAATCCAATCTTTGAAACATCCGTTCATCTGCACCAAGACCGCTGATTATGAAAAGTGTTTTTGGCAATTTTTGAAACTTTTAAGACATTAAAGTTAATTAAATTAATTTAGAATCCCAAAGCTTTCAGCTTTAATTGTATTGCAAAATTCTCTTTAAATACTGAAGTTTTATAATAACCGACGCGGTAAAAAATGCCCAAATTAAATTGTGAAGACAAAAAATTATTCCATTCTAAACCCACTTCTTGGTAAAGGTGATTTAATGGTTTAAAATCAAATTGATGGTATTCTGGATTTTTCATATTTCCAATAGCGCCTTTATAAACAACATCAAAACTTGAAATATTTTTCCCAAAACTTTTAAAATACCATGGAATTCTGTGGGTAAAATAATATCCAAAAAATTTATCATTATAATATTTTCCAGCTTCCATCGTTGCAAAACCGAGATAAGTGGTTAAATTAAAGTTGGATAATAATCCAGTAATTTCATGCGGAGCAAGTCCATTCATCTGAAATTGATGCCAAATTGGAGCATTTCCTGTAGAAATTCCACCAAATAATCTCACACCAGTTTCTCCTAGACTGGATTTAAAAGTATCGATATAAAGTGCGTCTATTCTGCTGAAATTAAAATCTCCGCCTAAAGTTTTCATGCCTTGTTCGTAATTTAAATAAAGTTCAGGATAATTATGTTCGTACATATATTTCCCAGAAGGCGTCATTATATTTTTAGATTTTGGAGAGAATTTTAAAGTCATCAAAGTGCTGAAATTTTCAAATTGTGCGCCTTGATTTCTGAAATTATAAGCAAATTTCGCTTCTTCTTTGTCTTTTTTCGCAGAAACATTTAGTGTAATTCCGTTGGTTAAATCATTTTCATAAGATAATTTAAAACCTTCAAAATGATAAAAATGATCGTTTTTTACGTTGACTCCGGAATTCATTAATCTCATTCGCAGATTCCATTGGTTTTGGTTAAATTTCCCAGCTGCTGTGACATCGTTATAATATTCTGCGCGGAAAAAGGAATTTTTTTCTAAAGTAGTTTTTACGTCCAAACCAACGCCGTATTTCCAAGCGTGATCTTTGAAACCATAACCAACATAAGCATCCGGAGAAATATAAGGATTAAATTTTTCATTTAATTTTAAACCAAGACCTAATCTAATTCCTTGATATTGATCATAATCAAATAATTTTGGAACTAAAATATCTACATTTCCTAAGCGTAATCTTCCTTTTAATAAATTTGTAAAAATCCCTAATTTCTGATCAATTTTATATTTTTTTCCAACGCTATCAATTTTTACATAAGTGTTTTTTTCTCTTTCAGTAAGTGGTTCTGTTCTGTATTTTGATAAAGAAGTTCCGTCTGCTTTTTCAACATCCATTGTGTAGCCTTTGAACTCTTTTGAAGTAACATTTATTGGCGATTTAAAATCAAAATAATCGGATTTTACATACACATAATTTCCAAATTTTTTCTGGATTTTATCTTTCTTATCTTTTTTATTATTTTCATCAAATGTAATATTCCCAGCTCTTATTTTTAAATTTTCTTTTTCTAAAAACCACTTATTATTAATAGGTTTCCAAATAGAAATAATACTTCCATCACTTTTTATTTTGCTATTACTTTCAATTTTTTTAATAGCATAAGAATCCATATCAATATAAATATAGCCATTAAATTTACGATTTTTTCGAATCTGCTTATAATCTACTTGTCGGAAACGAATGACAAAATTTTTTCTTCCATCAATTTCAATGGTATCGGTCAAAAAAAATCGGTACAAATCTCTGTTTTGTTTGCTAATTTCTTTCGGTATTTTGAGACGATTGGAGCGCAAAGTCATCATTTCATAAATAGGTTCTTTCAAACCAGAAACGCGGTTATCCAAAACATTAATTTTCTCACCATATTTTTGCGAGAAAAGATGTTCTTGCACGCGTTCCCATAGAAAAAACTTGCTGCTTTTTATTAATTTTATCACATTTTTGCTTTCCAAAGAATCTTTCTTTTTTTCTTTTGAAAGGTTATTTTGTGGTAAACTTTCTAAAGAATCACTTCTTTTATTTACATAATTGCGATAAGTAGAAAGGCTGTCTTCATTAATATCGAAAGAGATTTTGTCGTAAGATTTATAACTGTAAGAATCTAAACTTTGGGGTGAATTTTCTTTGTACTTTTCATTTACATTATCCAAAATTTTTAAAGCACGTGGATCGCTTTTGTCACTTAAAATAACACCTTCAATATTTTTCACTGAAGAATCTTCTTTGCTTAAAACTACTTTCATAATTTTTTCTGTAATTGCATCATCTTCATAAAAACCTTTTACAAAAACAGTTACTTTTTCACATTTAGTTTTGAAATTTAAAATCCCAGAATCGTTTGTGAAGCCTAAAATTTTGTTGTTACAACTTACTTTTGCGCCAGAAATTGGAAGTTGATTTTCAGCATTTAATACAGTTATTTTTGATTGTGAATTTCCAAAAGTAAAGATTGTGAGAAATATTATAAAGTAGAACTTTTTCATAAAAGATTTTAAACAAATTTAGATTAAAATTAAGTTTATTTAGATTTTAAAATTAATAAAAAAAAAGGGTAGCAATAATTGCTCCCTTTTCTATATAAAAAAATCTTATTAAATTTCTAATGCTTTTTGATAGGCATTTTCTAATCCTGCTAAATTTTTTCCACCTGCAGTAGCAAAACCTGGATTTCCACCGCCGCCACCTTGAATTCCCTTGGCGAGTTCTTTCACAATATTTCCTGCATTATATTTTGTTTCTAAATCTGCAGAAATTCCTACGGTAATCATGGGTTTTTCATCATAGTCAGAAAGAATAATTATCACTGAATTTTTCATTTCTTTTTTCAGTTGAAATACAATGTCTTTAACACTTCCTGCGTCTAAATTTACTTTTTTCACTAAGAGTTTTTTACCTTCTTTTTCTCTAAAATCATTTTTCCAATTGGCGGTTTCGCTTTTTGCTTTTTCCTTTTTCAAAGATTCGATTTCAGATTTTAAAGTTGTGTTTTCTTCTAATAATTTTTCTACAGATTTCGCTAAATCTTTTGATTTTAATAAATGTGAAATCTCTTTAATCTCATATTCCAAATTTTTAAAATAATCACTGCTTTTCTCTCCGGAAATAGCTTCAATTCTTCTTATTCCTGCAGCTGCAGAAGTTTCCTGCTGAATTTTAAAATGACCGATTTTACCCGTGTTTTTCACATGAGTTCCACCGCAAAGTTCTTTGGAAGAACCAAATTGAATTAGACGAACATTTTCGCCGTATTTTTCTCCAAAAAGTGCCATTGCTCCTTTTTCCATCGCTTCTGCAATCGGAATATTTCTAAATTCTTGAAGCGCAATATTTTCCTTAATTTTTTGATTCACTTTATTTTCAACCAATTCTAAATCTTCATCGCTAATTTTTCCGAAATGTGAAAAATCAAAACGCAAATAATCAGGCCCTACAAAACTTCCTTTTTGTTCAACATGTGTTCCCAAAACTTCTCGCAAAGCTTCATGTAAAAGATGCGTTGCAGTGTGATTGGCTTCTGAATTCTGTCTGTCTTTATTTTTGATTTTTCCGTAAAAAAGTGCACCCGGATCTTTTGGTAAATCTTTTATTAAAGATATATTTAAATTATTTTCTTTCTTAGTTTCTAAAATTTCTATGACTTCAGAATTATTTTTAATATTAAATAAATCTGGATTTGAAATATCAAAATCCGCTGCATAAGATGGAATTAAAAAACCTTTATCACCAATTTGTCCGCCACCTTCTGGATAAAATGGCGTTTTTGCTAAAACGATTTGGTAAAAAATACCGTCTTTATTTTCAATTTTTCTAAATCTATTAATGAAAGTTTCACTTTCAGATTTATCATAACCTACAAATTCCTGCTCTTTTTCTTCTAAAATTTCCCAATCATAAATTTTTTGTGTTGAAGATTTTTTTGAACGTGTTTTTTGATTGAGCATTTCTTCGTCAAATGCTTTTTCATCAATACTTAATCCTTTTTCTTCGGCAATAATTCTGGATAAATCTGCTGGAAAACCAAACGTATCGTACAACTCAAAAACTTGATTTCCGGGTAAAATGGTTTGATTATTTTTAAGCGTTTCATTAATAATAATTTCCAAACGAACAAGACCATGTTCAATGGTTTTTAAGAAAGAATTTTCTTCTTCTTTAATGACTTCAGTTATTAATTTTTCTTGTTTTACCAACTCTGGGAAAAAGTCGCCCATTTCATTTTTTAAAACTGCAACCAATTCAAAAAGAAAGGCTTCTTTCATATTTAGAAAACGGTAAGAATAAGAAATTGCACGACGTAAAATTCTTCTAATTACATAACCTGCGCCATTATTTGAGGGCAATTGTCCGTCTGCAATCGCAAAAGAAACTGCTCGAATGTGATCAACTAAAACTCTAATTGCAATATCTTTTTCATTTTCTAAAATTCCAGTGTATTTTGCTCCGGAAAGTTGTTCAACTTTTGAAATTAAAGGCGTGAAAACATCGGTGTCATAATTTGAAGATTTTCCTTGCAAAGCCATACACAAACGTTCAAAACCCATTCCTGTATCGACATGTTTATTGGGTAATTTTTCTAAACTTCCGTCGGCTTTTCTATTAAATTCCATGAAAACCAAATTCCAAACTTCTACCACTTGCGGATGATCATTATTTACTAATTCTAATCCGGAGATTTTAGATTTTTCTTCTGCAGTTCTTAAATCAATATGTATTTCTGAACACGGACCGCAAGGTCCAGATTCGCCCATTTCCCAGAAATTATCTTTTTTATTTCCGTTGATAATTCGGTCTTCAGAAATGTGCGTTTTCCAAAAACCAAAAGCTTCATTGTCTCTTTCTAAATTTTCTTTTTTGTCGCCTTCAAAAATGGTTACATATAAATTTTCTTTTGGGATTTTATAAACTTCTGTCAATAATTCCCATGCAAAATCGATGGCTTCTTTTTTAAAATAATCTCCGAAAGACCAATTTCCAAGCATTTCAAACATCGTGTGATGATAAGTATCTCTTCCAACATCATCCAAATCATTGTGTTTTCCCGAAACTCGCAAACATTTTTGAGTATCCGCAATTCGCGGCGAACTGGGTGTTTTGTAGCCTAAAAAGTAATCTTTAAACTGCGTCATTCCAGAATTGGAAAACATCAAAGTTGGATCATCTTTTAAAACAATGGGTGCAGAAGGAACAATCTGATGCTGTTTGCTTTTAAAATAATTTAAAAATTGTTGGCGAATTTCTTGTGAAGTCATTGGGTTTTTCGGTTTTGCTTTTCTTTAGAATGCAAAAATAATCATTTCAATTCATTTTATTGAACATTGAATGAAACTCAGTTGAGTGGTAAACTTAATTTACTTCTGCAGAAGTTTAATACTTTATAGATTATATTCTTTAAATTTGATTAACTAAATATATAGAATGAATCTCACTGAAATAGCACAAAAATTATCAATATCCGTACAAGCAATAAAAAAATTTATAGAAGATTTCCGTCTTAATATTGATGAATGTTTTACTAATGATTTCCAACTACAACCCGAATTTGAAAAATTTATTATAGAAAATAAAGAGTTTCTAAAGAAATATGAGGAAGATTTAAATATAAAAAAATCGGCACAAGAAATTTCTGAAAAAATAAATAAGCCGACAGAAAAGATTAGTGAAATATTAGAAAATAACCAAGCAAAAATTTATGATAATGGAATTTATAAATCATCTGTTTCAAGTTTTAGTATTGATAATCAGTTAGGAGGAAATTATCAGTTTGTATATAAATATTTTGACCAATCCAACAAATTATGTCACAGAGATTTTATTGGTTACAGAGATTTGTTTTTTTATATTTCTGATGCGTTAGAAACTTTTATTAATAAAGTAGAAACCGAAAACTGGGGTATTCAAAAACCAGCCGGAATTATTTTATATGGACCTCCCGGTTGTGGTAAAATTTTTTGGGCAAAAAAAATTGCAGAGATTACAGATTATCATTTTAAAGAATTAAAACAACATTATTTAGGAGCTACTTTTGTAGATGGAAGTAGAGAAAGTTTTAATCAATTTTTAATTTCTATAATGAAGCAAGATCACACGCTTCTATTTTTAGAAAATTTTAATGAAATAATGGAAACTAGAACTTCTGCAGATGCAATGAATTGTGAAGATGAAGAAACCAAAGAAATTGTTCTGCATTATATAAATAAATTTGAACAAGAAGGAGTTTTGATGGTTGGTTCTGCTAATTTTCTAGAAGGGATAGACTCTGAAATTTTAGCGCCTGGAAGGTTTGATATTTTGATTCCTGTATTTCCGCCAAATGCTGAAGAACGCGCAGAATTATTATTGTATCACATGACGAAAGGTTTGAAAGATGACTCTATACTTTTAGAAATTTTAAAAGAAAATAAAGCTGACTTTGTTCCTTTTTGGTTAGAAATTTCTGGGAAAATGAAAGCATTTTCAAATACAATGCTTATCGATTTTACACAGAGTTTAAAAAAGAAAATCCGCAAACAATTCAATAAAAATAAATCTGACAAAAAAATGAGTGAAGATTTGTTAAACAACGCATTGCGAGAAGCATCAGCAAAACTAACGCCAGATTATTTAGAAAAAGTAGACCAGTTTTTACAGGATATGAAAAAGAATAATTATGATGATTTTCCGGTGAGAATATCTACTCTTTCTCAAGAATTAGAAACTTATAAAATTCAACCGATTATAGATAATCCGATTGGTTTTCAACACAATGCAGAAAATTTTTAATTTGAAATAATTAAATTGAACAGCATTTAAAAATTTGAGATTTTTTTATAGAAAATATTTTAATGTTGAAAGTTTTAAAGTGTTTAACAGGTTTCAATAAAAATCATTTTTAATATGAGTTTCAAACAATTTTTGGTTTTAAATGCAATATTTTAAACTTTAAATCCACATAACTTGGTTTAATTTTGCTGTTAAAAAACTATTTTTGCAATTGCTATGATTAATAATGACCAACTAAAAGACCTTCAAACTAGAATTGAAGATCTTCATAAATACCTGCAGATAGAAAAAAAGAAACTCGAAATTTTTAATGATGACGAGAAAACACTTGCGCCTGATTTTTGGGATAATCCGAAAGATGCAGAAGTTTTTCTACGTGCATTGCGCTCTAAAAAAAAGTGGGTAGAAGATTATGAAACCATTTTCACAGATTTTGAAGATTTACAAGTTTTAGTGGAATTTGCCAAAGAAGACGCAGAATCTGAAAAAGAATTGGATAAAAATATTCCAATATTAGTGGAAAAAATTGAAAATTTGGAATTTAAAAATATGCTTTCAAATGAAGGCGATGAATTGTCCGCGGTTTTGCAAATTACAGCCGGAGCAGGTGGAACAGAATCTTGTGATTGGGCGCAAATGTTAATGAGAATGTACACAATGTGGGCGGAAAAGCAAGGTTATAAATTAAGAGAATTAAATTTTCAAGCAGGTGATGTTGCAGGTGTGAAAACTGTGACTATCGAAATAGAGGGAGAATTTGCTTTTGGTTATCTTAAAGGTGAAAATGGTGTTCATCGATTGGTGAGAATTTCTCCATTTGATAGTAATGCAAAACGACATACTAGTTTCGTTTCAGTTTATGTTTATCCGTTGGTAGATGATTCTATCGAAATTAATATTAATCCCGCAGATATTTCTTTTGAAACGATGCGAAGTTCTGGAGCAGGTGGACAAAATGTAAATAAAGTAGAAACTGCGGTTCGATTGCGCCACGCACCAACAGGAATAATTATTGAAAACTCAGAAAGTCGTTCTCAACTTCAAAATAAGGAAAAAGCGATGCAGCTTTTGAAGTCCAGATTATACGAAATGGAACTCGCGGAAAAACTTAAAGCACGTAATGAAATTGAAGCCAATAAGATGAAAATAGAGTGGGGAAGTCAAATTAGAAATTATGTAATGCAACCTTATAAATTGGTAAAAGACGTTCGTTCTGGACACGAAACTTCTGATGTTGAAGGAGTTTTAAATGGTAATATTACACCATTTTTAAAAGCATTTTTAATGGCAGATGGAACTTCAATTGCGGACGAAGAAGATGTTTTTTAGTTTATCTCATCCAAAAAAAATTCGTATTTATTATAATCAATGAAGTTCAAAAAGTAAGGATTTGTTAAAAAATTCAAAATTATTTTTTAAACCCCATTAATTAAACTATTTTTGTGAAATAACATATATTAATGGATCACTTTGAAAGCTGGAAAGATTTACTAAATCCAGAATTTTATATTAAAATAGGCGGTTTTTGGCTTGTCTTATTTATTATTTTTGCGGAAACTGGTTTGTTTATTGGCTTTTTTCTTCCAGGAGATAGTCTTCTTTTTGTTTCGGGAATTTACGCGGTAGAAATCGTAAACCATTCTGTAGGAAATACAGGAAGTGATTTTTTAGATACCACAATTTTAGCAACTTGCGTTTCAATTGCGGCAATTGTTGGAAACGAAGTTGGATATTGGTTTGGTTATAAAACTGGGCCTATTTTGTATGAGAAAAAAGACACTTTTTTATTCAAGAAAAAATACCTTTTTAAAGCACATGATTTTTTTGAAGAACATGGAAGATTAGCTGTAATTATGGCGCGTTTTCTCCCAATTGTAAGAACATTTGCTCCTATAGTTGCAGGAATTGTAAAAATGGATAAAAAGAAATTTTTCTTTGATAATGTTATTGGTGCAGTTTTGTGGTCTTTTATCTTAATTTTTGCAGGCCATTATTTAGATGAACTTTTCACAAAACAATTTGGAATAGATCTTAAAACACATTTAGAAATTATTATTTTAATAATCGTTTTAATTACAACTTTACCTATAATTATTAAATTTTTTGGTGGGAAGAAAGAGGTGTAAAATCCTTTACTTTTTTTAATGTTGAATTAAAATTGCATCATTTCTTCTATTAAAAATGTGTAATATAAACCAAGGCAAAAACTGAAATTGTCACCCAAAGAATAACCGCCATTAAAATCGGTTTGTAACCCGTTACTTTTAAATCTGCAAAACTAATTGTTGTTCCCACTAAAAATAAGGTTAAAACCAAAAGTCTTTTTGAAATTAAAACAATATTATCTGTAATTATTGTTGGTAAAATATCCGCGGAATTAATTAAAATTGCCAAAATAAATAGCCCAATAAAATAAGGAATCTTTATTTTTTCGCCTTTTGTTTTAAATAAAAACATAGACAAAATTGAAAGCGGAATAATCCATAAAGTTCTAGATAATTTTACAGTTGTTGCAATTCTCAAAGCTTCATCGCCATAACCTAAAGCTGCGCCTACCACAGAACTTGTATCGTGAATTGCAACAGCGCACCACAAACCAAATTCGTTTTGGCTCAAATTAAAAAAATGTCCGAGTGGTGGAAAAATAAAAAGAGCAATAGAATTGAGTAGAAAAACAATTCCTAAAGCAATACTTATGGTTTTTGGTTCTGCTTTTATCACGGGCGCAACTGCAGCAATCGCACTTCCGCCACAAATTGCAGTTCCAGAAGTGATTAAATGCCCCAGTTTTAAATCAATTTTTAATAATCTCGCCAATAAAATTCCTAAAGAAATGGTAATTAAAATTGAGAAAAAAGTCAAGGTTAAACCTTCTTTTCCCGTTTCTAAAGTTTCTTTGATGAACATTCCAAAACCCAAACCTACGACTGCAATTTTTAATAAATAAGAAATGGTTTTCTGACTTTCCTTTTTGTAAGGATGGCTAAAAATTAAGGCAAAAATAAATCCTAAAAGTAAAGCAATTGGACTATTTAAAACGCCCAAAAGTGCTAAAATTCCGATAGCGAAAAAGACGAATTGCGAAACTTTGTTTTTCATATGTAGATATTTATTATTTTTAAACGCCATATGTTATCGCCTTAATTTTCATTTGTGATTATTTGCAAAATTGTTGATGGCGATTTCATATTTTAAATTAGACCACAAAAGTCGGCAAAGTGAATAATATTTTAGCAAAGTAAAATGCTATTTCGGATAACTAAAAGTTATAGTTATCTTGAATTAATTTTTCAAAATAATCTAAAAACTGCGATTGATATCCCGTTCTGGAAACAAAATAAAACCAACGCTCAATTGTAAAATCCTTTATATCAATAATTTTCAGCTGATTGAGTTTTAATTCTTCTGCAACTGCACAAATTGAGATGAACGCGAAATGATTAGAATATTTCAAATAATTTTTAATTGCTTCTGTGCTATTTAAAGTTAACAAAGAATTTAGTTTTGAAATGCCTTTTTTTTGCAAAGCTTCAAAAAGAATATCTTTCGTTCCAGAACCGTTTTCACGCACAATCATCGGAAGTTCTGCTAAATTTTCAAGAGTGATAAATCCTTGTTTAAAATTTTTATTATTCACATTCGTTACCAAAACAATTTCATCACGAATGAATTTTTTATACTGAAGTTTTCGATTGGTGTTTTTTCCTTCAATAATTCCAAAATCTAATTTTTGATCCAGAATTAAATCTTCAATTTGTTCAGAGTTTGCACTTTTAATATCGAATGAAATTTGAGGAAAATTCTTCATAAATTTTGCAATAATCTTAGGAACAACATAAGCTGCAACTGTGCTACTTGCTCCAAACTGAATTTTTTGTGGAAAAGAATTTTTAGCACTTACAAATTCAGTTTCCATTTCTTCGTAAATAGATAGAATTTTGTTGACGTATTTTAAGAAAATTTCTCCATCGGCTGTGAGCGAAATTGAGTTTCTTTGACGGGTGAAAAACTGGGTTTTATATTCGTCTTCAAGATTTCTGATTAATTTTGAAATTGCAGGTTGAGAAATAAAAAATTGTTCTGCCGTTTTTGTAAAACTTAATTGCAAGGCAACAGATTTAAATATTTGGAGTTTTCTTTTCATTAAATTCAATTTTCAGAATGATGAATTTTTAAGCAATAAATTTAGTTTAAAAAATTTTGAAATTTATAAGTTCTAATATTTTATCTTTGCTAAAGATTGCTCAAAATGACTAAAGATCAACTTCTTCCACTTTTACAGAAAGCTTTAGAAAAAAACCAAAAAGCACAAACCCAATTAATTAATTATTATTGGAACGATGTGTTTTCTTTTACGTTGCTAAAAGTTGGAGATTATACAATGGCAGACGAAATTACGGTAACTGTTTTTGCGAAAGTGTTGTCAAAATTAAATTTATATGATCCTGCTTTTCAATTTAAAACTTGGCTTTTAACCGTTACACAAAATACAATAATTGATTATTGGCGAAAAAAATCCCGCGAAACAGAAGAACCAACTGATGGTTTGGAAATGGTGAAAAATCAGTTCGCAAAATCTCCAGAAGAATTAATGATTTCGGAGGAAGAGCAGAAAAAAATATCAAAAATTATTGAAACTTTAGACGCTAATTATCAAGCGATAATTCGGTTGCGATTTTTTGAAGAAAGAAGTATAAAAGAAATTTCAGAAGAGTTGCAGATTTCTGTTTCAAATACGAAAGTTAGAATTATGCGTGCGAAAAAATTATTGGCAAAGCTTTTGAAAGATGAAGATTTTAGTGAATTATAAACCACAAAAATGATAAAAGTTTTTTAGCGTTTAAAGTTTAAATTTTTTCTTTTTAAAGTTTGAAATGCAAATCTTAATTATCCTTATTCCTTTCTAATTCTTAATTTTAAAAAAAGTTTTATTTAAAAATATTTTACATCGACAAATTCAATACTTCAACAAATTTATTCTAAAAAATTAGCCGTAAATTTGAATCTTCAAAAAGATAAGAAATGTCAGAATCTACTATACAACCTGAAGTTTTACAGAAACCAAAATGGATTCGCGTAAAATTGCCAACAGGAAAAAATTACCGAGAACTCCGAACATTAGTTGATAAATATAAATTAAATACCATTTGCCAAAGTGGATCTTGTCCAAATATGGGCGAATGTTGGGGAGAAGGAACGGCAACTTTTATGATTTTAGGAAATATTTGCACCAGAAGTTGTGGATTTTGTGGCGTAAAAACTGGAAAACCTTTAGACGTAAACTGGGACGAACCAGAAAAAGTAGCAAGATCTATTAAATTAATGAAAATTAAGCACGCCGTTTTAACTTCAGTTGATCGAGATGATTTAAAAGATATGGGTTCAATTTTGTGGGCGGAAACGGTAAATGCAGTTCGCAGAATTTCTCCTGGAACGACGATGGAAACTTTAATTCCGGATTTTCAAGGTGTAGAAAAACATATTGATAGAATTTTGGAAGTTGCGCCGGAAGTGATTTCTCATAATTTGGAAACAGTAAAAAGATTGACGCGAGAAGTTAGAATTCAAGCGAAATATGAGCGCAGTTTGGAAGTTCTAAATTATATGAAAAATTCTGGTCAAAAACGAACAAAAACTGGATTAATGCTTGGTTTGGGTGAAGAAAAAGATGAGGTTTTTAAAACTATTGAAGACATTAGAAATGCACAAGTTGATGTGATTACAATTGGACAATATTTACAACCAACAAAAAATCATTTACCTGTAAAACGTTTCATTTCGTTAGAAGAATTTGAGGAATACAGATTGTTCGCTTTAGATTTAGGCTTTCGTCATGTGGAAAGTTCGCCGCTAGTTAGAAGTTCTTATCATGCCGAAAAACATATTCATTAAATATTAAAAATCTCACTTTTTCAAGTGAGATTGAGGAATTCTAGAAATTATTTCTTTTGTTTTGGTACTTTCAAACCTTTTTCTTTTGCTTCAGAAATACCAATAGCAATAGCTTGTTTACGATTAGTAACTTTTTTTCCAGAAGAAGATTTTAGATCTCCTTCTTTAAATTCGTGCATCACTTTACCGATTTTATCTTCGGCTTTTTTGGAATATTTTTTTTCTGACATGATTGTTTAAAATTTTAATTATTTAAAATAACACCAATTTGGTAAACTTTGGCGTGTTTCAAATATTTTGCTCGTTCTCTGGAAGTTACAGACTCTATTTCGCCATTTTTTAAAACAATTACAGGATCTTCTTCCATTTGTGTATTTCCTGGCGCGAAGTATTTTTCTTCCGGGCTTTCTCTTTTTAAATCGGATTCTTTTTCCATTAAATGCGATGCAAATTCTTGAAATTGCGGATCGCCGGAATGAATAAATTTATATTCTGGTCCTGCATAAGCTGCGAAATGATTTTTATGCTCTACTAAACCCGCTTCATCGCTTATTGCTGGATTATCATTTCCATTTTTAAATGCTATCTCTGCAAGTTTTCCATTTTCTGCAATAGAAAAGTTTTCTGCTTCATCAAAATTTGAAAATCCAGTGTAAATAATTTGATTTTCAAGTTCGTATTTATTTAATTTTTCTTTCAAATTTGGATTCATAATATGTATTTTAAATTATCGATTAAAACTTTCCTTGCTCAATAAAGGAATATTGTAATTCATAACATTCAATTATATTGCCAAATTAACATCAAGAACTTTTAAAATTAATTTTTTAGATTTAATACTTTTTTAATTTTATAAATTATTTTTTGAAAATATTTTATCTTAAAATTAAATTGAACAGTGTTTTTAATCTTCAAATCTTTCAAAAATTTCTTTAAATAAATTTTCTTATTTTCGGCAACTATAATCCTTAATAAAAACTTATGCAAGAAGCTTTAATAGGAAATCCTTTATTTAAAAATAATATCATTGTTTTTGGGATTTTAGCGATTTCTTTGGCGGCAATTTTTTACACGTCATCACTGAAAAGTTGGAAGAAATTTTACTCAATTTTCCCTGCTTTGTTGCTTTGTTATATAGTTCCGGCAATTTTAAATACAACAAACATAATTTCTAGTGAAACACAGGAATATGAAGATTTGTATTATGTTGCAACACGCTATCTTTTACCTGCATCATTGCTTTTACTGTGTTTAGGAATCGATTTAAAAGGTCTAATAAATCTTGGCTGGAAACCAATTGCTATGTTTTTTGCGGGAACTTTTGGAGTGATAATCGGTGGTCCAATTGCACTTTTTTTATTTAGTCAAATTCATCCAGCAACCGTTTCTGGAACTGGAAATCAAGAAATTTGGCGTGGACTTTCTACAATCGCTGGAAGTTGGATAGGAGGTGGTGCAAATCAAACCGCAATGCTAGAAATTTTCAGTTATGATAAACGATTCTACGGCGCAATGATTTTAGTAGATATTGTAGTCGCAAATATTTGGATGGCGATTTTATTATTTATGATTTCTAAAAATGAAAAAATAAATAATTGGTTAAAAGCGGATAATTCTTCCGTTCAAAATTTAATTGATAGAGTAGAAAATTATTCTTTGAGTGTACAAAAACAACCGGCTTTAAAAGATTATATGGTGATGTTTGGAATTACTTTCGGTGGTTTAGCCATTTCATTTTATTTTGCAGAATTAATCTCAAAATTTCTTTCCGGAATTCCATCTTTTGCAGATCCAAAATCTTTTTTTAATTCTTTTACGTCCAGTTTTTTATGGCTCATTTTATTTTCAACTGTGATTGGCGTTTTAGTTTCCACAACAAAATTGCGCAGTTTAGAAGGCGTCGGAGCGAGTAAAATTGGAAGTATCTTTATTTATATATTAGTTGCTGTAATTGGAATGCGGATGGATATAATGCAAATATTTGATAATCCATTTTTGATATTTTTAGGAATTGTTTGGATATTTATTCATGTAGTCATTTTATTTATTGTTGCAAAATTAATTAAAGCGCCATTATTTTTTATCGCTGTAGGAAGTCAAGCAAATATTGGTGGAGCTGCTTCGGCGCCAGTTGTAGCTGGAGCTTTTAATCCAAGTTTAGCGCCAGTTGGAGCTTTATTAGCAATACTCGGATATATTGTAGGAACTGTAGGTGCTTTATTTTCCGCTTTAATGATGGAATGGGTCACAAATAATTTCATTTTGTAAGAAGAAAGTAAAAATTAAAATCTTGTAGAAAAAGTAAAAAAAAGTATATTTGCTAAGATTAACAAAAATTAACACTAAAATATGGATAATACTGAAGCATTAAATGCACCAGAAGAATTTTTAGAAGGAAAATCAACAGGAAAACATCCGAAAGGATTATGGGTTTTATTTGGCACAGAAATGTGGGAAAGATTCAACTTTTATGGAATGCGTGCTTTACTTACGCTTTTCATGGTGAATGCGCTATTAATGAAAGAAGGAGATGTCACTATTATTTATGGTGGTTTCTTAGCTCTTTGTTATTTAACACCAATGTTAGGTGGTTTTGTTGCAGATCGGTTTTTAGGAAATAGATATTGTATTATTATTGGAGGTTCTTTGATGGCGATTGGTCAGTTCCTAATGTTTACAAGTGCTTCTACATTTGGTTCAAATTTGGGTTCTGCACAAATGTTAATGTGGGTAGCTTTAGGCGTTATTATCTTTGGAAATGGTTTTTTTAAACCAAATATTTCCTCAATGGTTGGAAGTCTTTATCCGAAACAAGAAAAATCGAAATTAGATTCTGCTTTTACCATATTTTATATGGGAATAAATATGGGTGCATTTTTAGGCCAATTGATTTGCCCAATTTTAGGTGATGTGAAAGATTCAGCAGGAATTAGAGATATTCACGCTTTTAAATGGGGATTTCTAGCTGCTTCTATCGCAATGGTGATAGGAACTTTAACTTTTATTTTACTTAAAAATAGATATGTTGTAACACCTGAAGGAAGACCAATCGGTGGATTACCAAGTGAACATACAGCGGCAGATTTTGAAGAAGGTGAAGCACAAACGGCTAAATTTTCTGGAAAATCTATCGGTATTGCAATTGCAATTTTTGTGATAACATTCTTTGGATTTCAATATTTATTTATAGATAAAATTGGATTTACATCTGTTGGAATGGGACAATTTGTAAAAGCCGTGATTTATCCTTTTATTTATTCAATGGGAATAGCATTGGCTTATTTAATTATGTCTGCAACGGAAAATAAAGTAGAAAGAGATAGAATTTGGGTAATTTATATTGTTTCCTTTTTTATTATTTTCTTTTGGGCAGCTTTCGAGCAAGCTGGTTCGTCATTAACCTTTATTGCGGATAACCAAACAGATAGACATATTTTTGGCTGGAATATGCCACCTTCAATGGTTCAGATTTTTAACGGTTTATTTATTGTGATTTTAGCCGTTCCTTTTAGTATGCTTTGGGATAAATTAAGAGCAAAAGGAAAAGAACCGGTTTCGCCATTAAAACAAGCAATTGGTTTGGGTTTAATTGCGTTAAGTTATTTAATTATCGCTTACAATGTAAAAGATTTAGGAAACAGCGGACTTCTTGCTGTGAAATGGTTAATCTTACTTTATTTAATTCAAACAATGGGTGAACTTTGTTTATCACCAATTGGTTTGTCATTGGTTGGTAAATTAGCTCCAAAAAGATTTGCTTCACTTTTGTTTGGTGTATTTTTTATCGCAAATGCTGCAGGTTATGCACTTTCTGGAACTTTAGGATCTATTTTACCCGCAACTGGGGATAAATTTCTTTTAGCTAAAGAACAAAATATTGATTTACAAAAAGTTTTAGACAAAACTTATCAGCCAACCGCTAAAGAATTATTTTTATTGGCACAATCTAATTTAGCAGATACTAAATTCGGTAAAGACGAAACTTTAAAAAATGATATTCAAAAATTATTTGATGAAAACAAAGATGTAATTGCAGCACAAAGATCTGATTATGAAAACAAATTAAAAGAACTTCACAAAACAGATAAAAACGCAAAATTAGATTTTACATTAGATCAATCTCAAATCAAATTTCCTTCGGAAGCAGATTTAGCGAAAATAGAAAATGGAAAAGTAATAAAAGCGGAATACAAATCTTTTGTAGGTTTTGAAATTAAAAGTTTATTTGAATTTTTTATGGTATTTGTTATTCTTTGTGGAATTGCAGGCGCAATTTTAGCTATGATTTCTCCTATATTGAAAAAAATGATGCATGGTGTAAACTAAAAATCATTTCATATATTTTCATAAAACCACCGAATTATTCGGTGGTTTTTTTTACATTCGTGTAGCAAAAATTTAAAAATAGCAACATGAATCTTACACTTGAGCAAATTCAGGATTTCAAAGGCAAATATCCAAGACAAATTTGGAGTTTATTTTTCTCCGAAATGTGGGAACGTTTTTGTTTCTACGGCATGCGCGGAATGCTCGTTTTCTTTATGATTTCTCAACTAAAATTAGATGAATCAGATGCTAATTTACAATACGGCGCAACTCAAGCTTTTGTCTATGCTTTCACTTTTGTGGGCGGAATTTTTGCAGACAAAATTTTAGGCTTTCGAAAATCACTTTTTTGGGGTGGTTTTTTAATGATTGTAGGAAGTATGATTTTAGCCGTAAATCCACATACTTATTTTTTTCTTGGAATTTCTTTCACCGTTGTTGGTACTGGTTTTTTTAAACCAAATATTTCCACAATGGTTGGTAAACTCTATAAAACTGGTGATAACAGAACAGATGCAGGGTTTTCACTTTTTTATGCAGGTATTAATTTAGGCGCGCTTTTGGGCGGTTATTTTTGTGTCGCAATCGGTAAAGGTGAAATGTTTTCAAGTTTAATTCCAGAAGATAAAAGATGGAATGTTGCTTTTGGTTTGGCTGCAGTTGTAATGGTCATCAGTTTAATAAATTTTATTTTCACCCAAAGAAGATTAGGTCCCATTGGGCTTCAACCTTTAAAGATATTGAAAGATGGAACCGAAGTCGCAATGGAAAAATGGAAAGAATATGGCGTTTACGTTTTATCCTTAATTTTTGTTCCCTTAATTATGATTATGGTTGCTAAAACCGAGTACACTGATTATTTTATGTACACAGTTGGTCCATTGACTTTGCTCTATTTATTTTATGAAATGACGAAAGTAAATAGAGTGGAACGAAATAAACTTTGGGCCGCCTTAGTTTTCATTATTTTTTCCATCTTTTTCTGGGGAATTTATGAGCAAAGTGGCGGTTCTTTAAGTATTTTCGCCGCACATAATTTAAACCAAGATTTATTAGGTTTAGATCCAAATGGTGTGAATAATTCCGGTGGTGCATTTTTCATTTTATTAGTCGCAATTCCAATCGGTTTACTTTGGATCTGGCTTAGTAAAAAGAAACTGGAACCAAATACAATTATAAAATTTGGATTGGGATTTTTATTCCTAGGTCTTGGTTTTTATGCGATATACGCTACCAAATTCTTTGCAAATGTTCAAGGCGTAACTTCTTTAAGTATTTTTACAATTGCGCTTTTCATCATAACGCTTGGTGAAATGTGTTTATCTCCAATTGGACTTTCAATCATGACCAAACTTTCTACCGAAAAATTACAAGGAATGATGATGGGAATGTGGTTTTTAGCCTCTGCTTACGGACAATATGTGGCAGGATTAATTGGCGCAAATCTTGCGACAGTAAGAGAAAATTCATCTAACTTAGAAAAATTAAACGCTTACACTTCTGGCTACAAAGATTTAGGTTTATATGCAGTAATTGCGGGAGTGGTATTGATTTTGATATCTCCGCTCGTAAAAAAATTAATGCACGGCGTTAAATAATTTCTACTATTTATGAGAAAATTCATCGTATTACTTTTTATTTTAACTGCTTTGTTTTTCAATGCACAAGTAAAATGGATGAGTTTCTCTGAAGCAATGACACAACAAAAAATTCAGCCAAAAAAAATAATAATCGATTTTTATACCGATTGGTGTAAACCTTGTAAAACAATGGACGTTCGAACTTATGGTAATCCATTTATCGCAGCTTATATCAATGAACATTTTTACGCAGTAAAATTTGAAGCAGACGGAAACGAACAACTCAATTATCTGGGTAAACAATTTGGAAATACTAAAAGTGAAGATAAAAAATCTAGAAAATCTTTAAATGATTTTACAATGTTTATGAACGTAAGTTCCATTCCATCAACCGTTTTCTTAGATGAAAAATCTTATCCAATTACCAATCTTAATGGTTATTTATCTGCAAAGGAATTAGAAGTTTATCTTAATATGATTGCAACAAACGATTATAAAAAAATAAAAACCAAAGCAGATTGGGAAGCTTATACAAAAAAACTCCAATCTAAAATTAAAGAATAATATTCAAAAAAATAATTAAACTTTGTCAATATTTGGCAAAGTTTTTTTTATTCCCGAAATTCGCTTAATTTCATCTTCTAAATTATATTCTTTGCTAAATCTTGACACTTCCATAGAATTTCTAAAAGGCATCGGTTCAGAGCGCGCAAAAATTATCCGAAATATTTTGGGTATTTCTACGGTGGAAGATTTACTTACTTTTTATCCTTTAAGATATTTAGATAAAAGCAAAATTTATTTAATAAAAAATTTATCTGAAGATTTACCAGATGTTCAGTTAAAGGGCAGAATCACAGAACTACAGGAAATTTCTTCAGGGAAAATTAAACGTCTTTCAGGAAAATTTCAGGATGAATCTGGGACGATGGATTTGGTTTGGTTCCGCTATTCAAAATGGATGAAAGAACAAATTCCCATTAATAAAGAATTATTCATCTTCGGAAAAGTAACTTTATTTAACAACACTTTTTCGATGGCGCATCCAGAAATAGAAATTGAGGAAAAGAAAGAAGCAGAAACGCGTCTAAAACCAATTTATTCGAGTTCTGAAAAACTATTAAAATGGAACTTAAACCAAAAATTTTTCCAGCAAACATTGAAAAATTTAATGGCAGAAATGCCCAATTTAATTAACGAAAATCTACCGTCTTATTTAATTGATGACTTAAAATTAATGTCTCGGCAAGCTGCTTATTTTAATATTCATTTCCCAAAAAATTTAGAACATTTTGAAGCCGCAGAAAGACGATTGAAATTTGAAGAAGCTTTTTTTTTCCAGTTGAGTTATGGTTTGAAAAAGCAATATCATAAAACAAATTCCATCGGAAATCCAATGCCGAAAGTGGGTGAAAATTTTAATACATTTTATAAAGAATATTTGCCTTTTGAATTAACTGGCGCACAGAAAAAAGTATTGAAAGAAATTAAAAAAGATTTAGCAAAACCAATTCAAATGAACCGTTTGTTGCAAGGCGACGTTGGTTCTGGGAAAACGATGGTTGCTTTATTGGCGATGCTTTTAGTTTTAGACAATGGTTTTCAATCTTGTTTAATGGCGCCCACAGAAATTCTCGCGCAACAACATTTTAATGTGATTTCAGAACTTTTAAAAGAAACCGGGATTACGGTAAAATTGCTCACAGGTTCCACTAAAAAAGCTACACGTAAAATAATTCACGACGATTTATTAAGCGGCGAATTGTCTATTTTAATTGGAACTCATGCGGTTTTGGAAGACATTGTTCAATTTAAAAATTTAGGTTTAGCAATTATTGATGAACAACACCGTTTTGGAGTGGCGCAAAGAGCAAAACTTTGGGCAAAAAATAAAATTCCACCACATATTTTGATAATGACTGCAACGCCGATTCCAAGGACTTTAGCAATGAGTTTTTACAGCGATTTGGAAGTTTCCGTAATTGATGAAATGCCAATTGGTAGAAAGGAAATTATCACGGCGCATCGGAGAGAAAAAGACCGTGCTTTCGTTTATAATTTTTGTAAAGATGAAATTAAAAAAGGACGGCAAATTTATTTCGTTTATCCTTTAATCGAAGAATCTGAAACTTTGGATTATAAAAATTTAATGGAAGGTTTTGAACGAATTTCAGAATATTTTCCGAATCCAGATTTTAATACGACAATGCTTCACGGCAAAATGAAACCTGCAGAAAAAGATGCGGCAATGCAGTATTTCGCAGTTGGAAATGCCAATTTAATGGTTGCAACAACGGTAATTGAAGTTGGCGTAAATGTTCCAAACGCATCTGTAATGGTGATTGAAAGTGCGGAAAGATTTGGTTTGTCGCAATTGCATCAACTTCGAGGAAGAGTTGGTCGCGGCGCGGAACAGAGTTATTGTATTTTAATGACTACCGATAAACTTACAAACGAAAGCCGAAAACGCATCAAAACGATGTGTGAAACCAATGACGGTTTTAAAATTTCTGAAGTCGATATGGAACTTCGCGGCCCGGGAGATATTCTCGGAACTCAGCAAAGTGGTGTGGTGGATTTTAAGAAATTAGATTTAATTAATGACGGAAAAATCATAAAAGCATCCAAAGATATCGTCGAAAAAATATTAAAAAAAGACCCGCAACTTAACGAAGCGAGTCATATATCTTTGAAAAATTTTTATGTAAAACAATACAAAGCGAAAAATAAATGGGGGAAAATCTCCTGATTTAGGTTGTTCCCATCACCATCATATTTTCCATCGTTGGAGTCGGACTTCCGCCCGCTTTTTCTAAAGTTATTGCAAATGCTTGAGCCTTATCAATCACCGCCATAGATTGTATTGAATCTGGTTTGCTTCCGTCAAACATTCCCGCACTCACTGGTTTTCCATCCACAATTGCCCAAAGTTGATATTGTTTTCCTTGTGGTGCAGCTGGTAAATTATTAACTTTTAGATACACTTTTTTAGAGGAATCCCAATAAACATTTGCAAGCATTCCTGGATGCGCTGCAACACCGTTTAATTTAATATTCTTGGAATTCAAAATCATAGTATTTTGACTTTGAAGTTCAGAAACTTGAGTGCTTAAAATAGTATTATTAGTCGCCAATTGCGATATTTCTTTACTTTGTTTTTGACTATTAAAGAAATTATAACCTAAACTTAAAAGTAAAAGTAATGATGCAGCGATTAATGCAAATTTAGAAAAGTTGCTATTTTCTGATTTTTTGTTTAAAGGAATAATTGGTGCAGAAACGGATTTCGTTTCAGTTAAATTATTTGTATTTTCTGTTGATTTTGCAAAATCTAATTTCGCAAAAATCTGTGATTTTAATTCTGAAGGTGGTTCAATTGCTTCTGCATCTGCTAAAAGTTCAAATGTTTTCTGAGCTTCTAAAACAGCGTTTCGAACTTCCACATTATTTTTCATCACACATTCCAAAATAGAGGCATCTTCCTGCGGAAGCACTCCTAATGCGTATTCTTCAATAATACCGGTTGATATGTAAGTTTTTATGTCCACTTCTTTATAAACTGTTTTTAAAACCTTTCAATAAATCTCGCAGTTCTTTAATTGCAGCTCTACTTCGTGTTTTTACTGTTCCCAAAGGAATACCTAATTCTTCAGAAATTTCTTCTTGTGTAAAACCACCGAAATAGGCTTTATTTATTATCACTTTATAATCTTCTCGAAGTCCATTTACAATATTTTGCACTTCGTTAAATTCGTGTTTCTGCTCTGTTGAAAGTGTTGTACTGTCATTTACGAAGTCGGGAATACTTTGGTTTTTTAAATCGTTTCTAAAAGATTTAGATTTTAATCTATCTATTGCAGAATTTCTAGCAATATTAAGCATCCACGTGTAAAGACTGCCTTTGTTTTCATCAAAAGAATTTATAGAATTCCAGATTTTTACAAATACATCATGTAAAACTTCATTGCTTTCTTCTTTATAAGTAATTACTTTAATAATAATTCCATAAAGTGCTCCAGAATAATTTTCATATAAATAGTTAAAGCCACTTTGGTCTCTACTTTTCAGCAAAGACACTAATTCTTCAGTTGTGAGCTTTAATTTTTTTGACATAATAATAACGGTTCAAATATAATTCATTTTTTTAGAAATAAAATCTATTTATTCATTTTTTCCGTAAATAACATTAAAATTTAACAAATAATGAAATCAATAATTATAAAAACTTCCACTCTTATTTTTATGGCAGTTCTCACAACACATACTTTTTCCGCACAAAGAATTCAGGAAGTGAATGGAAAAAAAATTATAAATCCTTTTTATTCTAGAACTGATACTTCAATCTTAAAAGTAAGCGATTTACAATGGAAAAAAGTTTTAAATAAAAATTTATTTGCTACGGCAAGAAAAAATAATACAGAAATGGCTTTTACCGGAAAATATAATGATTTTGAGGGTATTGGAACTTATTATTGCGCTGTTTGCGGAAATGCTTTATTTAAATCTGATGCAAAATTTTCTTCTACTTGCGGATGGCCGAGCTTTTTTGAAACAATTCGTCCAAAATCTGTTGTTTATAAAAAAGATTATTCTTTAAATATGGTTAGAACAGAAGTGAGATGCGGTAGATGTGATGCGCATTTAGGACATTTATTTGATGATGGACCTACCGCAAATAAAAAAAGGTATTGTATGAATTCTATTTCTCTAGAATTTGTACCAGATAAAAAAATGGCAAATAAATAAATCTAAAAAAAAATTAGCCTCGTAAATTATAGCAACACAAATTCAATATATATTATTTAATTTAAAAAATAAACTTTTATGAACTATTCAAAAATCACAACCGCAGCTTTGGCTTTAACATTGACATTCGGTTTAGGAAATCAACTTTCTGCACAGAAAATGATGCAAAAAGAAAAAACAGTTATGGTGGGTGGTGCAGCAATGTATCCTTCAAAAAACATCGTAGAAAATGCAGTAAATTCTAAAGATCACACTACTTTGGTTGCAGCGGTAAAAGCAGCAGGTTTAGTAGAAACTTTACAAAGTAAAGGACCATTCACGGTTTTTGCACCAACAAATGAAGCATTTGCGAAATTACCAGCAGGAACTGTAGAAACAGTTTTGAAACCAGAAAATAAAGCAATGCTTACTTCTATTTTAACTTATCACGTAGTTCCAGGAAGAATTTCTTCTAAAGAATTAGCAGCTTGGATTAAAAAAGGAAATGGTAAATACATGGCAAAAACAGTACAAGGAGAAGACTTAACATTTTGGATGAAAGGGAAAAATATCTATGTTTCTGATATGAAAGGAAACAAAGCAAAAGTTACCATCGCAGATGTTAACCAATCTAATGGTGTAATACATGTTATTGATACAGTATTAATGCCCTAGTTTTCATAGTTTTTTAATGTTATGTGAAGGTGCCGCACTCAGAAAAGAGTGCGGCATTTTTTTAAATTTAGAAATTAACTTACTTACATAGAAAATATTTACCTTTATTTCCTTTTCACTAAAGGGTGATTTAATTCGCCCACTTCATTTCTTATCACTTCAAAATCAGAAAGATTTTCAAATAATTTAGATAAAGTTGCATAATTATAAGTTCGAGCATCAAAACTGGGATCTATTTTTCGAATATTTGCGCCCACTTTAGAAATATATGCAATGTCATTTTCATCAGTTGAAATTTCAAAAGCTTTAGAAATAGTTTCTTTGTCGCTTTCGGATAAAAAATCAGCTGGTTTCGCTACATTTTTTACCGTATTTTCCGGTTTCTCTTTTGCTATTTTGGGCTTTTCAGTTTTGGGCGGATTTGCTTTTCTGTCTAATATTTTCGGTGAAATATTTTCAGTATAAGTAAAAATATCGCACGATTTTACAAATGCTTCCGGCGTTTTCTTTTCGCCAATTCCCATTACAAATAAACCTTCTTCACGGATTCTTTTTGCTAAACCTGTATAATCACTATCACTGGAAACGATGCAAAATCCTTCCACACTTTTACTGTGTAAAATATCCATTGCATCAATTATTAAAGCGCCATCTGTGGAATTTTTTCCTTTAGTGTAAGAAAATTTTTGAATCGGATTTATAGAATGCTGATTGATTAAATCTTTCCAAGAATTCATTAAAGGTGAAGTCCAATCGCCATAAATTCTTCTAATTGTGGCTTTTCCATATTTTGAAACTTCCTCAATTGTTTCTTTCAAAAGTTTTGCTTGTGCGTTATCTCCGTCAATTAAGATGGCAATATTAAATTTTTTTTCACTCATTTTAAATGGGATTTTTATTTCCGAAATTATCCACTTTTTTCCGAGTAATAAAAGTACGATTTTTACTGCGATTTAATTTAAAACTATTTTTCTTCAAATAATTTAAACTTTAAAATTTCATTTTGACCAGGAGTTTCGACGAGAATCCAGTAGTAATTTTTTTCTTTAGAAATAAGTTCATAATTATATTTATCTCCTTTTCTACTGAAGTTTTTTCTGCCATTATTAGTACTTTCAATAAACTCTAAAACAAATTTAGTTTTATCAATCCAATTCATTAATAATTTTGAAGTTGTTCCATCTGCAAAAGTTTCCTTCCAATATTTTTTACCAATTTCCACTTGGGTTTCTGCACCTTCATATTCAAAATAATGGAAGTTTTTGGTATTTTTAAATTGTGAAATTTCAGAAGCGGAAATTGTAATTTCTGGTTTTGATTTTAATATTTCCCAATTATCATCTTTTGGCGGATCTTTTTGGTATAAATAGGCTCTAAAAGCTTCGCATCTTTTTTGAAACCTAAAATACAAATTATCTATTTTGCTTTCTCGTTCTTGCTCAGAAAACTGATTTAGATAATTAAAAATAAATTTATCATTTAAATTTTGAATTCTTATCGAGTCACTTAAATCTGGATCTCTTTGAAATTCCACACACATTTCATCAATCATTTCGTCGGTTTTATCCAAAGAATTCTGAGCATGAAAAAAATTAAAAGAAATAAAACTTAAAATTAAAAATAGATATTTCATAGAAAAATTTTAGATTTAATTTTTTGGTTTTGTCATTGGTGGAGGAGGTGAAGTAAACTTTGATTCTTTTTCCTCGGTTTCTACAAAACCATTTAAAAGCTCCATAAAACCGGGTAAAAATTCTTCAAATCTTTTTTCAGAACTATAGCAAACCAATTGTGTAACGCCTTTATCACTGATGAAATAATAACCCACAAATTCCATATCTAAATTATCAACATTCGCTTTATAACGAACATAAAGGATTTTTTTTCCGTTGACTGTTCTTATATCAGATTCTATAAATCTGTAAAAAGCCGCAACTTTAGATAAAGAATTTAATATGATATCTTTATAAATTGTATAATTTGCAATATCACTTTTATTCGCACTAGAAAGCGCATATCCATTTCCATCTTTTTGGATAAAAGTATATTCTAAAGCAGTTTCTGTAGCATTCTTAAAAGACCATTTTGAAGGATTTATATAAACACCCACATTTAATCTTTTGCTTTTTACCAGAAAAGTAGCAGATTTATTTTTGTTAAAAACATCAGGATTTTCATTTAAAGTTTTTAAAGCTTTTTCATCAGATTCATTTACGAATTTCCAGGTTTTGTCGGCCAATAAAACCACTTCTTGACCGTCATCTGTGATGGCTTTTATATTTTGAGAAAAGTAAAAACTGCTTATTGAAACAGCTAATAATAGTAAATTTTTTTTCATTTTTAAATTTTAAATTCCATTAAATAATCGTCCATTACAAAACCATTTCCAATATCAAAAATATCCTCTTTATAAGTTTCAAAACCTTGAGATTTATAAAATTCAATTGCAGGATTTTCTTTGTTGACGTTTAAAATAATTCTTTTATCGCCTAAATTTAAAACTTCATTTGCAAGAAAATTTAAAGCAAATTTTCCAAAACCTTTTCCTTTGGTTTCTTTTAAAAGATAGATTCTGTGAAGTTTTGTAGTTTCATTTTCATAAGAATTTTCAAAACCCAAAATTCCGACTGTAGAATTTTCATCATTTAAAATTAAATAATAATGATAATTTGGATTTTGAAACTGACTTTTAATTTCTTTTTCAGAATACATCAAATCCAACATATAATCAATCTGATCATTAGAAATTATTCCGGGATAATTTGCGCGCCAAGATTTTTCCGCTATTTCTCGGATTAGAGGAATGTCTTTTTCAGTGGCTTTTTTGATTTTCATTTAAAGTAAAAATAATTACGAAAATTTAAGCATTTCCGCTTTTATTTTCTCTTGCAAACCTTCCGATGCTTTTACTAAAGGCAATCTTAAATAATTTTTAATTAAACCTTTTTCTGCTAAAATCGTTTTTACGCCACACGGATTTCCTTCTGCAAAAATTAAACGCGTAATTTCTACCAAAGAATTGTGAATTTTATAAGCTTCATCTACTTTTTTATCTAAAGCCAATTGAACCATTGTAGAAAATTCTTTCGGATAAGCTTGTCCAATAACTGAAATGACGCCGTTTCCACCGGCTAAAGTTACGGGAAGTGTAAATTCATCATCACCAGAAACGAGATTAAAAGCAGAATTTTTTTGTCTTAAAATATCAAAATATTGTAAAATATTTGGTGCAGCTTCTTTTATCATTACTAAATTTGGGAAATCTTTTGCTAATCGAAGTGTTGTGGAAGCTTCTATATTTTGCCCAGTTCTTCCCGGAACATTATAAATAATAATATTTTTTCCGGTACTTGCAAGCATTTTATAATGTTGGTAAATCCCTTCCTGATTGGGTTTGTTATAATATGGAGAAACAGAAAGTACGGCTTCAAACGCAGATAAATCTGTGTTTTCTATTTGGTGTTTTACATCCATTGTATTATTTCCACCAATTCCTAAAACCATCGGAAGTCGCTTGTTATTAATTTTAATAATATGTGAAATGACTGCGCTTTTTTCGTCAGTTGTTAAAGTTGCAGCTTCTCCAGTTGTTCCCAAAACCACTAAATAATTAGTTCCGTTTTCTATATTATAATTGATTAATTTAGTTAATGAATCAAAATCTACAGATAAATCTTCGTTAAATGGTGTTATCAAAGCAACACCTACACCTTTTAAAATATTCATTTTATTTAAAAATTTTTCTCAAAATTAGTGTTTTTTTATATTTCAAGTTTGTTCTGAAATTTATTTTTTTAAATTAAATTTAGTAATAAAAATATTTTTTAAACCAAAGATTGAATTCCAAAGTTATTTGTCTAACTTATTTTATATTTGCTTCTTAATTCATTTCACGCTATGAAGTCTAAAATTTTTCTGATAATTTTTTCTGCCGTTACATTAATTTCTTGCACGTCAAGATTGAATGTTTCAAATATACATTCAGAAAAAAACCAAAGTATTTCTTCAGAGTTAAAAGATGATCCTGCTTTTGACGCGGTTATTGCGCCATACAAAAAGAAATTAGCCGCAACTATGAATTCTGTAATTTCTCACACCAATGTAGATTTAACAAAAAACGGAGACAACAGTAATTTGGGAAATCTTTTGGCAGATTATACTTTTGAAGGCGCATCAGAATGGGCGGAAAAAAATAATAAACCCACAATTGATGCAGCTGTAATAAATATTGGTGGAATTCGTTCTACAATTGGGAAAGGTGATGTTTTACTGCGACACGTTTATGAAGTAATGCCATTTGAAAATGAAGTGATGATTGTAAAATTAAAAGGTTCAGATCTACAAGGTTTGTTTGATTATTACGCTAAAACTCAGAAAAATAATCCTGTTTCTCACCTTTTTGTAGAAACTGATGCAGGGAAAATTACAAAAGAAAGTATTAATGGAGAAGAAATAAATCCAAACAAAGATTATTATATTGCGACTTCAGATTATTTGGCTTTTGGAGGAGATAATATGAATTTTTTTAAAAAAGGAGAAATGATTTCCACAGGAATTAAACTTCGCGATTTGTTTATAAATAAATTTAAAGCAAAACCTGAAGTTTCTGCTCCAGATGATGTTCGTATCATTTTTAAAAATAAAAAAGTAGAAGGTAATGAATAGAAAAACTTTTTTGAAAACCCTTTCTGGTGGAACTTTAGCCGCTGCTTTAGCGCCAAATATTTTGTTTGCAGAAAATTATAAAATTGCGACTGAAAAATCGGTAAAAAAATTAACAATTCTACATACAAACGATCAACACAGTAGAATAGAACCTTTTGATCAATCTTACATAAAAAATCCAAACCAAGGTGGATTTGCAAGACGTGCAAGTTTGGTTCAAAGTATTAGAAATAAAGAAAATAATGTTCTTTTGGTGGATTCTGGAGATATTTTCCAAGGAACGCCTTATTTTAATTTTTTTGGTGGTGAACTAGAATTTAGATTGATGAGTATGATGGGTTATGAAGCTTCTACTTTAGGAAATCATGATTTTGATAATGGATTAGAAGGTTTTTTGAAAGTACAACCGAATGCCAAATTTCCATTTATTTGCTCTAACTATGATTTTAAAAATACCATTTTAGAAGGACAAACTTTGCCGTATAAAATTTTAGATAAAAATGGAATCAAAGTAGGTTTGTTCGGGCTTGGTGTAGAATTGGAAGGATTGGTTGCTAAAAAAAATTATGGTGAAACAAAATATTTAAATCCTATAGAAATTTCTAATCATTACGCCGATTTTCTAAAAAACGAGAAAAAATGCGATTTGGTGATTTGCTTATCGCACATTGGTTACGAATATGAAAATGATGAAGCGAAAATTTGTGATAAAAAATTAGTCGCTCAAACTGAAAATATAGACTTAATTTTAGGGGGTCACACCCACACATTTTTTAAAGAGCCAGAAATTTTTGAAAATAAAAAGGGTAAAAATGTTTTGGTAAATCAAGTTGGTTGGGCTGGTTTGCTTTTGGGGAGATTAGATTATTTCTTTGATGAAAATAAAAAAATACAAAATATTGCTTGGAATAATCAAGTGATAGATGATCAGATTTTAGTATAAAATTTATGAGAAAAAAATTAATTCTTTTCTGCTTAATCATAGGTTTAAGTTGTTTTAAAAGTCAGAATATTTCTTCCGGTAAATGGAACGATTTGTTTTCTTACAATAACGTTTTAGTTATGCGTGAAGATTCGGATAGAATAATTGCGGCTACAGAAAATGGTCTCTTTTTTTATAATCCTTCTTCTGGTGAAATCACCAAATTGTCTAAAGCCAATGGTTTACATGAAGTAAAAATTTCAGCTTTTGATTATAATCCAGTTACTAAAATTGGTTTAGTAGGATATGTTTCGGGTGCGATGGACGTAATAACACCCGAGGGAATTTTTTTAATTGTAGATATTCCTATTGCAACAGGTTATACAGGAACAAAAAAAATTAATCATATTTCTATTTCTGGTAATAATGCAGTAATTTCTGTAGGTTATGGTGTTTCTATTTTTAGATTAGACAAAAGAGAATTTGGAGATACTGCATTTTTTAGCAATGGAGGTGTTTATACCGCTGCAAATGAATCTATAATCAAAGATAATGTGGTTTATTCTGCGACCTCCACAGGAATAAAATCTCATGAAATGAATGTTTCATTCCCACTTTTTAGTTCTTGGAATACACCAATTGCAGGGAATTTCACACAAATTTCTGCAGATACTGATGTTTATGCAGGAACTTCTACCCAAGTTTTTAAAGGAAATGGAGCAGCTTTTGCGAGTTTTATTACAGGTATAAGTTCTTTGAAAGATATCACATCAACTGGAGGAAAAGTTATAATTTCCGATTTACAAAAAGTATCACGTTATACTGATACAGGAACTTTGGAAAAAACTATTAATGTAAATGAAACTTTAAATACAGCTATACAATTTCAAAATCAGATTTACACTGGGACAAAATTATCTGGTATTTTTAACGAGAGTTTGCAGCCTTATAAACCAGATGGTCCCTATTCAAATATTTCTTATAAAATATCACTATTAAAAGATGAAATATATGTTTCTACTGGTGGCAGAGAAAATTATAATACACCTGTTTTTAATGGCGTAGGTTATTATCATTTTAATGGAACAGAATGGAAATATCCCGTTATGTTTAATGGATTGGGAGATTTTTATAATATTTTAGATGTAGTTCCAAATCCAGCAAAACCAGGAGAAGTTTTTTTTACAAATTACTCTTATAATCCAGGTTATAGAGGTATAATTAAAATGCAGGATGACATTTTTGTAAAAAAATATGATGATATTTCTTTAGGACAATATTATAAAAGAATGGTAGGAATTACTTTTGATGAAAATAATCAGTTGTTTGTTTCTGCTTCATTTTTGGTGGATGGAAAAGGATCTGGAGGTTTTTATGCTTACAATTCTTCCTCGGATAATTTTACATTGTTACAAGTAAGTACAATGAATGGGGCACAGAAACCATTTGCTAAAGACGGAATTCTTTATTTACCTGGCTCAAGAACGGATGGTGGAATTTTATTATATGATTATAAAAATACACCAGTAAATTCTAGTGATGATGTATATAAAGTACTCAATAAAAGTAATAATTTACCAGAAAGTTTAGGTATAAGTGCTACGCTCGACAAAAGTGATGATCTTTGGATAGGAACAAGCAAAGGTTTACGAATTTTGCAAAATCCAAAAGATGCAATCACAGCTGATTCACCGCAAACTGAAAATATTGTAATTGAGCAAAATGGTATTCCTGAAGAACTATTTCGAGATGCTGCAATTTTACAAATTGCTGTAGATTCTGGAAATCAAAAATGGATTTCTGTAGATGGAGGAGGTGTGTTTTATATCAGTTCCGATGGACAGCAAACTTTTCAGCATTTTACTAAAGCCAATTCTCCTCTTCCTACAGATACTGTAACTGATATCAAAGTGGATGAGAAAACAGGCAAAGTCTATTTTGTTACTTTAGATGGAATTGTAACTTTTCAAGGTGATGTTGTAAATGTAACGTCTGATTTTGGTGATGTTTTAGTTTATCCCAATCCTGTAGTTTATGCTAATTATAAAGGAAATGTAAAAATCAGAGGTTTAGCTCAGAAAACAAATATTAGAATTACAGATGCCGCTGGAAATTTAGTTCATTCCGCTGTTGCGCGCGGTGGTTATTATGAATGGGATTTAAATAATCAACGCGGTAGAAGAGTAGCTTCGGGGATTTATTTCGTTTTGATGACTAATGAAGATGGAACAGATACTGCAACTGCCAAAATTGCGGTGGTGAATTAATTGAAATGACGAAAAAGAAAGGCTTCCTTTTATCTTATTTAAAATATGGAGATAATGATGCAATTCTGCATTGTTTCACCAATGACGAAGGTTTTCAGAGCTTTTATATTCGAGGGATTTATTCTGCAAAAAATAAAAAAAAAGCTTTACTCTCACCTTTATCAGAAATATATTTAGATGTAAATTTAAAAAGAAAATCTAGTGCACTTCCCTTATTAAATCAAATTGAATTCGTTAATTCTGCAAATTCTGATTTTAATATAAAAACATCTACTATTTTATTTTTTACCGCTGATTTTCTAAACCAAGTTCTAAAAAATGAAAACACGCAAAACGAAATTTACCAAGAAATAGGAAATTTTTGTGAACAATTAAAAATAAAAAATCCACAAGCGCATCTTATATTTTTATTTAAAATAATTCAGCTATTGGGTTTTGCGCCACTTTTAGGAGATGGGAAATATCTAGATTTAGAAACGGGAGTTTTCACAGAAGAAATTTCGCATCAAGTTTTTGATGAAGAAATCACAAAAATTTGGAAAACAATTCTATTAAATTCTCACGACTACAATTCAAAAATTCCAAAAAATAAAAGCAGAGAAATATTAAATTCTCTGCTTATTTATTATCAATTTCATTTTGAAAATTTTAAAATTCCTGTTTCATTAGAAATCGTAAAAGAAATATTTCAGTAAAATTTATGGAGTAGGTCTCGCTTCAGTTTTATAAACTTGAAAATTAAATATAAAACTTCTGTCATTTAAGCTGTAACCTGAATAATTAAAATGAGGATCTTTACCAAAAGCCGCTCTAGAAGGAACAATGATTACGCCTTGTAAATTATAATTATCAGAATCTGGGATATTATACGCCTGAAATTTTCTTAATGCCTCACCAAAACCTTCTATTTCATAATAGCTGTGAGATTTTACATCACCTGCGTCTACAATAGATTGTTTTGTATAATAATATCCTGGATCCACTTCTGGAACACCACTTCCTGTAACACCATTTCTAAAAGTTTGTGGAGAAGTAAATGCAATTACGTTATTTGTATTCGTCGCTTGATATGTTAAAGAGTTAGACATTAATCTGATAATATCTGTAGTTCCAATAGTTGTACCAGAAGTTGGTTGTGCACCTACTCTCATAATATAAACAACGCCAGAAGGCAAAGTAACTGGGTTTAAATCTGCCAATTTTACTTTTGTTGCACTTGGTACATCTGTTGAAGTAAATGGTTTAATATTTCCACGAGCATCCATATAATAATCACTAAGAAACTTCACTATTGCTTGATCATCATAAGAATTTTGTGTAGCAGCATCATATACAGGTGCAACTGGTAAATCCTCTGAAGAATCAGTTTTACAAGAATTAAGAGTCATAGTTAGAAGTACAAAACCTAAGATTATTTTTTTCATTTTAATTTTATGATTAAATTGCTTGATTATTTTAATTCTGCAAAAGTAAATAAAAGATATGAGAATAGATAAATTTTTATGGAGCGTCCGATTTTATAAAACCCGAAATTTAGCTTCCGAGGAAATTAAGAAAAACCGCGTATCTATCGGTGATCAGAAAGTAAAAACTTCCAAAGAAGTAAAAATAGGTGATGAAATTACCATTCGTAAAAACCAGATTGATTATAAAATAAAGGTTTTGGAAGTTCCGAAAAGCAGAATGGGAGCCAAATTAGTTCCGCTCCATATTAAAGATATTACCACAAAAGATCAATTGGATTTGTTACAATTACGTCAAGAAAGTCAAAATTATTACAGAAACAAAGGCGAAGGAAGACCCACCAAAAAAGACCGTCGAGAAATGGAAGATTATCTAGATAATGATGATTCTATGGATGATTGGGATCAGTTTTTTAATTCTAAAATATCACACGAAAATTAAATTTTCAATTTCTTTAACAATTTCTTCCGCTGATTTGTAATCAGTACTTACAATAAATTCGGCTTGATTATAGAAATGATTTCTTTCGAATAAATGTTTTGCAATATATTCTGGTAAATCTTGTTCTGGTATTTTAGCAATTAATGGTCTGCTTTTTTTTCTTTTTAAAAGTCTTTCTGTTAAAGTGGAAATATGGGCACGTAAAAAAATACTTTTAGATTTTTCATTAATTATTTTCATATTATCGTAATAAGCGGGAGTTCCTCCTCCTAAACTCAAAACTATATCTTCAGATGTGTTTAATATTTGTTCTAAAATTTCCCTTTCCTGCTTTCTAAAGTAGATTTCTCCCTTTTCTGTGAATATTTCTGCAATGCTTTTTTGATTTTTCTTTATTATTTCATCATCTAAATCAAATAATTTATAATTAATTTTCTGGCTTAATTTTTTGGAAATGTGTGTTTTACCAGAACCCATATAGCCAAGTAAGGAAATTATCATGATTTTATTTTGTACAAATTACTTAAAAAATTTTGAGATTTTAAAAAAAGACTTATCTTTGCACCACTTTAATAAAAGCAATAATGCTTCTACTAAAGACTCGGTAGCTCAGCTGGTAGAGCAATACACTTTTAATGTATGGGTCCTGGGTTCGAATCCCAGCCGGGTCACAAAACAAGAAATTTCCGTTTGGTTATTTTTAACTAGACGGCTTTTTTTTGCCTGTGTGGTGAAATTGGTAGACACGCCATCTTGAGGGGGTGGTTTCCTATGGATGTGCTGGTTCGAGTCCAGTCGCAGGCACGCAGAAAATTTAGCATTAAGCAATAAAAAAAGGAGTAATTAAAATTACTGATTACCCATTATTTATTTCTTATATTTTTAGACCGACTCGGTAGCTCAGCTGGTAGAGCAATACACTTTTAATGTATGGGTCCTGGGTTCGAATCCCAGCCGGGTCACAATTTACGCAAGTAAGTTTTTCATATTAATATTTAGTGATTTGGTTATCAAAAAGCTTTCCTGAAGAGGAAAGCTTTTTGAGTTTTCTAAAAATATTTTTTACTCCAAATGCATATTATCTATTAAACGGACATCTCCAAAATTAACCACCAAAAAAGCGCGATAAGATTTATCCTTATAAAAAAAGTCAGTTTCTTTTAAAGTTTCTTCGTTCGCTATTGTGAAATATTCCAATTCCATCGCAGGTGCTTTTGCAAAAATTTCTACTACTCTTTTATTAATTTCTGGGATAGTAATTATTCTAAACCACTCATTTACTTTAATTAAAGTATCGTGTAAAATTAAAGCTTCTTTTTTTTGATGGGAAGTTAAACGCTCGTTTCTAGAACTTAAAGCTAAACCCTCACTGTTTCTAAAGATTGCAACACCGTGAATATGAATTGGTAATTTTAATTTTTCTGCTAATTTTTTAATTATAGCCAATTGCTGAAAATCTTTTTCTCCGAAATAAGCATTATCTGGTTTCACTTGTTTAAAAAGTTCTTCCACAACTGTCGCAACGCCATCAAAATGTCCCGGTCGAAATTTTCCTTCCATTTCATCTTCTAAACCATCAAAATCAAAATGTTTACTTTCAGTATGTTCCGGATAAATATCATTAATCTGCGGAATGTAAACTGCATCTACATCTCCGCAATCTTCTAATTTTTTTATATCAAAATCTAAAGTTCGTGGATATTTTGCTAAATCATTTACATTATTAAACTGCGTAGGATTTACGAAAATGGAAGAAATTACTAAATCATTTTCAGCTTTTGCGGCTTTGTATAGAGACAAGTGTCCGTCGTGAAGCGCGCCCATTGTGGGAGCAAAGCCGATTTTCTTGCCCATTTCTTTCTGCCTTTCAATATAATTTTGCAGCGTAGTTTTGTTTTTTAAAATCTCCATGGATTTTTTTTGTTTTTTGTAAATTTAAAAAAAAATAATAAATAAAAAAGCTATTGTTTTTGTAATGTTTTGTGACTTTTTAATATTATAAATAGTACAAATCAGAGGAAATATTAAATAAATGTTAAATAAAATTTATTACTCTAAATTTTTGTAATTTTGCAAACTAAAGCAAGAAGACGCTCTTGCTATGAAGTAACTTTAAAAATAATATGCAGAATAAAAAAATACTATACGTAACCACAGAGTTGCAACCTTATCAGGAAGACAGCAATATGGCTACAATGGTAAATAAAATGGCATTGAAAATGCACCAAGAAGGGAATGATGTTCGTGTTTTTATGCCTCGTTTTGGAAATATAAGTGAAAGAAAATTTCAACTTCATGAGGTTATTCGGCTTTCTGGGATGAATATTATTATTAATGATTTAGACCAACCGCTTATTATAAAAGTAGCTTCATTACCAGGTGAAAGATTGCAGGTTTACTTTATAGATAATGATGAATACTTTAAGAGAAAACATTATTATGGTGATGATGAAACTCAATATTTTGAAGATAACGATGAGCGTGCTATATTTTTCGCAAGAGGCGTTATTGAAACTATTAAAAAATTAAATTGGGTTCCAGATATTATTCATTTTAATGGTTGGATGTCAGCTTTTATTCCAATTTATTTAAAAACTTTTTACGAGAAAGATTCTTACTTCAATGATACTAAAATGGTAATGTCTCTCTATAATGAAGAAATTATTCCTTTTGATCACAGTATTGAAGAAAAATTAAAGTTTGATAATATTAATGGTTTAGCTGCTTTAAAAAATCCAAGTTCTCAAGCTTTTCTTTTAGAAAGTATTGATCTTGTTGATGTAGTACTAAAAGGAGATGAGTTTCTTGAAGGTGATTTAGATAAGAAATTTAATTCTACCAAAGTTCAAAAATCAGAATATTTAGATTCTGAATCTTTCAATAAAATTTACTAATAGAATTTATATAAATGACAAAAAAAATTCAAAGACTATTGCAACTAACGTTTTTTGCAATAATTGGAAGTCTATTGCTTATTAATTGTGAACCAGATGCAGATAATTTAGGATCCCAATTTTTTCAAAATGGTGCAGCGCAAGATGGCTTGGTTCTTAAAGATTTAATTGCCTATAATATTTCTCATAATGATACCATCCGAACAGATGGCGCAAAGTTAGATTCTGTGGTAATTGGTGCTTTTAATGTGCCACAATTTGGAGTTCAAAAATCTTCATATTTTACCCAGGTTAGACTTACTTCTTATGACCCAGATTTTGGGACAAATCCCGTAGCAGATTCTGCGGTAATTGTTATTAAACCTAGATACGCATCAGATTCTGTAAAAACAACCACCGAAGAAAATTATATATATCCCGATGGAAATATTGCGTCCACCAAAGTTGTTAATACCTATCCAATAATTTATAAATATGGTAGAACAAAAATTGGCGGCAAAACTAAATTAACCATCAATGTAAATGAAGTCACGGAATTTATGGGTTCTAATGTAACCAAATTATTTTCTAATCAAGATTTTGCTACAGGTGCATTATTGGGTTCAAAAACTTTTTATGGCGATATTACTTCTGTTAATATTAAAAAAAATACAGATAAAAGTGAGCTTTTTAACAGAGACGCAACAATTAGAATCCCATTAGATGGTACTTTTTTTCAAAATAAGATAATTGCTAAAAAAGGATTACCAGAATTAAGTGATGTTGCTACATTTATTCGTTATTTTAAAGGATTAAAAATTTCCGTAGCAGAAAATGATGGCTATTTATTTAAATTTAATCCAAATAATGTTGAATTAAATCTTTATTATAAAAATGACTTAGTTACAGATGGTGTTACAACCAGACCACAAAGTGTTTTAAAATTGGATTTAGGTTCCAACAATGTTCATTTTCAGAAAGTAGATTATAATAGAGCAGGAACAACATCAGAAATTGCAATTGCTACTTCTAATTCTACAATAGGTGATGCTAAATTGTTTCCACAAGGAATGGGAGGTCCTGGAATTGGTTTAAAAATCCCAGAAACAGCAATAGCATCGCTTAAAGATTTATATAAAAATCAAAAAGCAGGTATTTTATCAGCAAAAATAAGATTATATACAGATCCAACTTGGATGAATAATTTTACAAAACCAAATTATTTCACGGTACAACAGAAAGATCTTTATACCTTTATGAAAGAATTATCAATTTATGGCGCTAATCCAAATTTTAATTTTGTCGCTGTAAACAATCTTTATGGAACTCCTTCTTATTACGATGTGGATATTACAAAAACAGTAAAAGATATTATTGAAACGGAAGCTGCAAATAAAGATATTATTTTAAATGTGGGAAGTTATACATTAGATGCACAAGGACAATATGTAGGGGCAGCTGCTTCTTATCTTAATTATGCACAAAATTTTAATACCCGAGCTTATAGACCAAATGCAGTTGTTTTTGTAGGAACAGATCCAGCTTCAGACAAAAGAGCACAGCTTAGAATAGTATATTCAACTAAATAACAAAAAAACTAAAAATAATATGTGTGGAATTGTAGGATACACAGGTTTTCAAGACTCTTATGATATCGTTATTAACGGTTTAAGAAGATTAGAATATAGAGGTTATGATAGTGCGGGAATAGTTGTGGAAGACAATCTTCAAAAATTACATTGTGCTAAAACCAAAGGTAAAGTTGAAGATTTAGTAAAGATTTCTGAAAATTTAAAGGGAATTTCTCACACAGGAATGGGACATACACGTTGGGCAACTCACGGTGTACCGAGTGATAGAAACTCTCATCCACATATTTCTAATAATAATAAAATAGCCATCATTCATAATGGTATTATAGAAAATTATGATACTTTAAAAACGATGTTGTTAGAGCAAGGTTTTACATTTCAGTCAGAAACAGACACTGAAGTTTTAGTAAACCTTATCCAATTTTTTATGGATAAAGATGCAGATTTAGATTTTCCTACTGCAGTGAGATATGCGTTAAATGAAGTTTATGGAGCTTATGCAATCACAGTAATGCATGAAGATTATCCTGGAGTTTTAGTAGTGGGAAGACTTGGCTCTCCGCTTGCAATTGGTTTGGGTGAAAAAGAATATTTTATCGCATCTGATGCTTCGCCATTTGTAGAATTTACTAAAGAGGCAGTTTATTTGGAAGAAGGTCATATGGCAACAATTTCTTTAGAAAACGGCGTTGATATTAGAAATATAAAGGATAATGTGAAAATAACTCCTGCTATTCAAGAATTAAAATTAAGTTTAGAGCAAATAGAAAAAGGAGGTTATGAACATTTTATGCTAAAAGAAATCTTTGAACAACCCAAATCTATTTTAGATACTTTAAGAGGAAGACTTTTAGTAGAAGAAGGCATTATTAAAATGGCTGGAATCTGGGATCATTTAGAAAGATTAAATAAAGCAGAAAGAATTATTATAATTGCTTGTGGAACTTCGTGGCATGCAGGTTTAATTGGAGAATATTTAATTGAAGAATTTGCTAGAATTCCTGTTGAGGTAGAATATGCTTCAGAATTTAGATATAGAAATCCTATTATAACTAATAAAGATGTTGTCATAGCAATTTCACAATCTGGAGAGACGGCAGATACGATGGCTGCAATAAAGTTAGCAAAAGAAAAAGGCGCTTTCGTTTATGGTATTTGTAATGTGGTAGATTCATCTATTTCAAGATTTACAGATGGAGGTTCTTACACTCATGCAGGTCCAGAAATTGGTGTGGCTTCTACAAAAGCATTTACTTCACAATTGACCATTTTATCATTAATTGCTTTAAAATTAGGAAAACATAATGGTAATCTGAGTAATGTAGAATTCATGAAATTAATTACAGAACTTGACGCGTTACCGAAAAAAGTAGAAGAAGTTTTAAGTACAACTCATGAATTGGTTAAAGATATAGCGAAAGATTTTGTAGATGCGCAAAACTTTTTATACCTTGGAAGAGGTTATAATTTTCCTGCAGCATTAGAAGGTGCTTTAAAATTAAAAGAGATTTCTTATATCCACGCAGAAGGTTATCCTGCAGCAGAAATGAAACACGGCCCGATTGCGTTAATAGATGAAAATATGCCAATTGTAATTATTGCACCTAAACAAGGACATTACGATAAAGTTGTGAGTAATGTGCAGGAAATAAAAGCCAGAAAAGGAAAAGTAATTGCATTAGTTAATAAAGGTGACGTTCAAGTAGCAAATATGGCAGATTATGTTATAGAATTCCCTGAAACATCAGAATGCTTTTCTCCAATAATTGCTTCAGTGCCACTTCAGTTATTGGCTTATTATATTGCAGTATATCGTGGGGCAAATGTTGATCAACCTAGAAACCTCGCAAAATCAGTTACAGTAGAATAAATTATTTTTATAAAATATTAAATTAATTTTTACGTTCTGTTAAAAAAATCATATTTGGTTTTTAAAAAAATTATATATTTACCGCTTAATTTCAAAGAACAGCATGAGAAGGATATTTCTATTACTATTACTATTAACAACAACATTCATAATTTCTTGTTCTAAAGGTGGCAATTCACGAGCGGGAAAACCAGGTTCTAAAACCAAAGGAGAATTAGTTGCACGTAATAAATCTAAAAGTTTTGTTGCAGAAAGACCTTATGGAATGGTTGCGATTCCTGCAGGTTCTTTTGTAATGGGTATGGCAGATCAAGACTTCACAAATACACCAGAAAAAGCACCATTAAAAACGGTTACGGTTTCTTCATTTTTTATGGATGAAACAGAAATTACAAATGCAGAATATCGATTTTTCATTAATTATGTTAAAGATTCAATTGCGAGAACTTTATTGGCAGAAGCAGCAGGGAATGCAACAGGAAGCGGTAATGCAACAGGAATTGGAAATTATGCCTATTTAGCTAAAAAAGCAGGTGCTTCAATTACTCCTTATCAACAATTTTTGGAAGATAAAGGGGGGCGTGATGGTTATAATGAATCTAAAAGATTAGATTGGAGTGTTCCACTAACATATAATACTTCAAACTATCCCGATGCACAATATGCAGAAGTAATGGAGTCTATGTATTTACCGCCTGCAAAAAGAATAAATAATGAAAGAATTATAGATACAAGTAAATTACTTTACTCTTATGAATGGGAAGATGTTGAAGCTGCAATAAAAGAAAAAGGTCGTGGTACAGAATATTTAAAAAAAGAAAGTATTGCAGTTTATCCAGATACTACAGTTTGGGTAAAAGACTTCAATTATGCTTACAATGAACCATTATATGATGGCTATTTTTGGCGCAAAGCTTATGAAAATTACCCAGTTGTAGGAGTGACTTGGGACCAAGCAAGAGCTTATTGTAATTTTAAAACTAAGTTAAAATCTGATTATAACGAAAGATTAAAAAAGAAAAAACAAAAAGCAATGGCTTTTCGTTTACCAACAGAAGCGGAATGGGAATATGCAGCTAAAGGAGGAATTGAAAACGCTACTTATCCATGGGGAGGTCCATATTTACAAGATGACAGAGGTTGCTATTTAGCAAACTTTAAACCTAAACGTGGTAATTATATTGAAAATGAGGGGGAAAAAGGAAAAAAACAAGGCTACACATATACCGCACCAGTAAAATCTTATCAAAAAAATGGTTTCGGATTATATGATATGGCAGGAAATGTTTCAGAATGGACAGAATCACCTTACAGTAATTCTACTTATCAATATTCTTCTACTTTAAATCCATATTTGTCAAATAAAGCAAATAGAGATGTAAAAAAATCCGTAAAAGGTGGTTCTTGGAAGGATATTTCATATACTTTAATGACCGGATATAGAGATTGGGAAAGAAAAGATTCTGCCCGAAGTTTTATAGGATTTAGAACCGTTCAAGATATTCCAGAAGGTTCAGCTAAATACAGAAAAAGAACAAAATAATTAAAAAAATCACTAACAAAATAAATTTTCAAGAACATGTTTAAAAATCAAGCAAATGCCACCAATTTTTTCTATTCTTTTTTTGCTGCTATTGTTATTTTAGGAGCATTATTTAAAATGACTCACTGGAGTTTAGGACCTTTAAGTGGTAATTTAACTTTAGGAATTGGTCTAGGTGCGGAAGTTATAGTGTTTTTATTTATGGCATTTTTCCCCGAAAAATCTGTTGAAACTTATGCTTGGGAAAATGTCTATCCAGAATTATTAGATCCAAATGCAGTTGCAAAACCACGCAAAACTATAAATTATGCAGATAATGAGCTTAATGTTTCTCTTTCTGATAAATTAGACAAAATGCTTGCTGATGCCAATTTAGACGTAAGTTTATTTGAAAGATTAAAAACAGGCTTAGATAAATTTTCAGGTTCTGTAGAAAAAATTAATGAAACAGTAGATGTTTCTAGTGCAACACAAAAATATAACGACCAGCTTACTTTAGCTGCTTCTCATTTAGAAAGTATGAATGCACTTTACTCACTTCAGTTAGAAAATGGAAAAGCACAAAATGAATATAGCAAAAAATATATAGAAGATTTACAGAAAAGTGCAGCTCATTCCGACAATTTTAATTCAGAATTACAAGGATTAACATCTAATTTAAATAATCTTAATAAAGTTTACGGCGGTATGTTAAACGCAATGAAAGCCTAGTTTTCCTTAATTTTTAATTACTAACGTATAAAATAATTTTATTTAAAAATGGCACAAGGAAAACAAACACCTCGTCAGAAAATGATAAACCTGATGTATCTGGTTTTTATCGCAATGCTTGCATTGACGATTGATCAGGAAATCATCAGATCTTATCAAGATACAAATCAATCTTTGCAAGAAACCAGAATGCTAACTCAGAATAACAATAATATTTTTGAGACTACATTAGCTGCAAAAGCAAAAAATTCCCCAGAAAGCTTTCAAATTCCATTACAGAATTATCAGAATTTAAAATTAAAAGCAGATGCTTTGGTTACCAATTTAGAAGGAATAAAAGCACAATTAAAAGAAAAAGCAGAATTTGATCCTGCACAAAATGTAGAAGAAAACTTTACAGCTCTAAATAATACAGAACCTTCTACTAAATTTTTCTTTAATGATGGGAGTGAAAATTCACCATCAAAAAATGCTTTAGCTTTACAAGAACAAATCAATGATTTTAGAGCATTTGTAAATCAAACTTTTGGTGCAATTCCTGCAATGAAAAGTATTGTTGAAAGAGCAAATAAACAAATGGTAACAGTTTCTAAAATTAAAAATAAAAACTGGTTGCAATACAAATTTTACAACCAACCACTTATTGCAGCACTTTCTAATATGGAGGTAATTCAATCTTCAGTTCGTGGTATTCAAGGAGATGCATTATCTTTAATGTTACAAGAAAAAATTGATGCAGATATTAAATTTGATAAATACACCGCTATTGTTTCTGCACCCACGCAAGTTGTGCAAGGTGAAACTGCAGTTGCAAAGGTAACTATTGGAAATTCTTCTAGTAATGTTCCTGGTTTATCTATGCCTGGTTTGACGGTTACAAACGGACAAGGAATTGCTAATTTAAATACAAGTTCTGTTGGTCCACATACCTTTAGTGGAACCATTTCATTTAGAGATGTAAATGGAAAAGAGATTCCATTAACTTACAGTCAAACTTATAATGTAGTTTCTGGTGTTAATGAGTTAAAAGCACAAGCAGGTGCTTTATTATCCGCAGATAAAATGAATGTTTTATACCGTGGTTTAGGAAATCCAATTTCCGGTTCTATTTTGGGAGCAGATACTTCTGGACTTTCACTTTCTGCGCCTGGCGCAACGGTAAGTGGTGGAAGAGGAAAATGGACTGTAACTCCACACAGTGGAAATACAGTTAAATTAACAATTTCTGGAAAAGATTCTAAAGGTAAAGTTATTTCTCAAGGATTTGAATTTAGAATTAAAAATGTTCCGCCACCGGTTGGTCAAATCAGAGGTGAAAGCGTAGTCTCAATGCCCGCAAGTTCAATAGCAAATCAAACAGTTACAGCTACAATGCCAGATTTTGATTTTCCTGTGACATTTAAAGTTAATAGTTTTAACTTCAAAGTTCCGGGAAGAGCAGCGATGAATATTTCAGGAAGTTCTATGAGTGGCGTTGCAAGTTTAACCAAAAATTTAAGAGCCGGAGATATTGTTTATGTTTTTGGCATCCAAGCGACTGCAGTAGGTTTAGGAAATCAAACTTTAAAAAATATTCCACCAATTGTAATAAACGTTCAATAATAGCGTTTTAATTTGATAGATTAATTTATCTATAGTACAAAAATTTTAGAATGAAAAAGGTCTTATTTATAATACTTGCTCTGAGTTTCACAGTGGTTGGAGCTCAAACAAAGAAGAGAACAAAAAAGAATAAAAAGGCAAAAACTTCAGCTTCAGCTGCTAAAGTTTCACCAGTTGCTGCTGCAGAAATTCCTGTTCAAGCACCAGTAGTAGAAACTCCTTCAACTAGAGCTTCTATTGATGATGCTCCAGTAAATTCTATGTCAATTTTAAATGCAAAATCCCCAGAATCGTTTAGAAAATATAGAGAATCTGGAATGATGAAACAGGGTGATTCTTTGGTTTCTACTAAAATAGATCCATTAAAATATGGTTTTATTGAAGACAAAGACATACTTAAAAGTATGGTGACTTGGGAAATTATAGATATGAATGAAAAAATTAATCAGCCTTTTTATCACAATGAAGACGGTTTGGTTTCTCAAAATAAATCCCTCTATCAAATTTTGTTGGATGCTATAAACAATGGAGAAATTACTGAAGTTTATGATGATGAGCTTTTTACGACAAGATTAACCCCAGATCAAATTGCAGCTCGAACTCATAATACCAAAATCTCTGATTATTTAATTGATAAAATTAATGCAGGAACTGCTACTGAAGAAGATAAAAAAGCGGGAACCGATATTTATGAAACAAAATCTGAAAATGTAAAACTTTTGAAGATTAAAGGAATGTGGTACATTGACCGCAGAGATGGCGAAATGAAATACAGATTAATCGGTATTTGTGCAATGGGACAAGATCCTGCAACTATGGGTCAACAATTTGCTAATAAAGACGAATTGATTGATTTATTTTGGATTTTTTATCCAGATGCGAGAAAAGTTTTAGCTAATAATATTGTATTTAATAATAAAAACTTATCATCAGATATTTCTTATGATGATTTATTAAATGCACGTCGTTTCTCTTCTATTATTTATAAAGTAGATAATGGTTTAGGAAATGGGGTAATTAAAGATTATATTCCAAAAGATGCACAAGCACAGTTAGATGAAAGTGATCGTATTAAAAACCAGATTTTACAGATGGAAAATGATATGTGGTCTTACTAAATCAATGTAAAATAATATTATAAAACCTGAGTATATTTTACTCAGGTTTTTTCTTTTAAGATATTTATTAGTAGATTTTGAAAATGAAAAATGTAGAATATATAATAGTTGGAGACGGTTATGCAGCTTTGTTTTTTGCACACCAATTAATCAAAAATAAAAAATCATTTGTTCTATTTTCTGGTGGAAAAAAAAGCGCGTCGCATATTTCTGCAGGAATCATCAATCCCTTAGTTTTAAAAAGATTTACACGTTTTTGGCTGGCTCAAGAACAAATAAATGCACTCCATGAAACTTTAAATGAAATTGAAAATTATACTAAGAAGAATTATTGGGTAAATGAACCAATTCATCGCATTTTACATGATGAAATGGAACGTGAAGTTTGGTCGAAAAAAAGCAAAAGAGAAGATTTAAAACCTTTTTTAAGTCAAGAGTTTGAAAGATTTGAAGAAGTCAAAAATCCTTTCGGAACAGGTTATGTTTTGCAATCTGGGCGTTTAAATGTTGTTGATTTTTTTAATGATTTATTTTCTTATTTATATAAAATAGATTCTTTAATTTCTGAATTTTTTAATTACGATGAGTTAAATAGAAAAGAAAATATTTATCAAAATTTTAAATTTAAGCATATTGTTTTTGCTGAAGGAATGGCGGTTAGAAATAATCCGTTTTTTAAAAATATTCCTTTAATTCCGAATAAAGGACACCAATTTAATTTAAAATTATCTGAAAATATTGGTAATAAAACCTTTAAGAAAAAATATTTCTTTTTTCCAATGTCAGAAAACAATTTCTATTATGGCGGAACTCACGATCGTGATCATTTAGAAGATGAAATCAACCAAGATTCTGTTGAAGATTTAAAAAATTCTTTAGAAGATTTTTATAAAAATGAATATGAAGTTTCGGATATTAATTTTGCTTTTCGAGCAACAGTTGAAGATAGAAGACCAATTTTAGGACGACATGAATTGTATGAAAATTTATATATTTTAAACGGACTTGGCGCACGCGGAATTTTAAACGGAAATTATTTTGCCAAAGATTTATTCAATTTTATTGAAAACGGAAAACCTTTGATGGAGGAAGTAGATTTGAAACGATTTTTTTAATGATGTGAAGTTGTAAAGATGTAAAGTCGCAAATGCGTAAAGGCAACTTTAAATAAATATAAATTTTGTGAATTCTTCACGACTCAACAACTTTACAACTTCACACCTTTACCATTTCTTCTTCCGCATATAAAGAAAAATCACAATTTCAATTAAAAGCATTAATCCCAAAACGTAATAATATCCGTGTTGCAGATGAAGTTCCGGCATAATCTCAAAATTCATCCCGTAAACTCCGGCAATAAAAGTGATTGGTAAAAAATAGACAGAAAATATAGCCAAAAGTTTCATCACTTGATTCGCCTTTTGATCCGAAAGTGCTAAAAACATTGAAATTAAAGTAGTGACTTGCGCATTTAAATGATCAAAATCTGCAATTACATCTTTGTATTTATCTTTTAAATCTACGGTTTCAGAATCTTCTAAATCTAATATTTTAAATTTATCAATCCAGTCAGAAGACATATTTAAAATTCTCATATTCAAACCAGTTCGTCTTTTTAAACGATAAAGACGCCGGATTTGGTTTGTATTACTCGTGTTTTTCAAGAAAATTTCATCTTCCAAATGTTCCAAAGAATCCATCAAATGACTGGCTTCGTCATCATAAGATTTCATCACTTTCAGCGCTAAAATTAATGCAATATCTTCTTTCGTAATGGTTTCAGCTTTTTTATTGACTTCCAAGCGCGTTTCTTGCACGCTTTTATTATTCATTCTGTGAATACTAATGATTGTTTTATCAAAAATAAAAATTCCCAATTTTGTACTCACATCGCTTATACTGTTCAAATTTTTGCGTTCAAGTTCCGTGTTTTCTCGCATCAGAAAAAACAAAACATCATCTACTTTTTCAAATTTTGGTAAATGATTGGCGTCAATTGTGTCTTCTAAAAGCAAATGATTTATAGAATACCGCTCGTGAATAAATTTCAAATCCTCTGCAGTTGGTGCAATCACGTCCAACCATTCACAATGCTCATTTTTAAGGAAAATTTCTATCGCCATTTCACAAATTTAATATAAAAATTTGGCTTCATATTATATTTTTTTTGGCAGACAATTCCGCCCTCCGTTCCCGCTTTTTTGTTCGTCGTTCCTCCTCACAAAAAGAGCTCCACTCAGGTCGGGCTGCAATTATTAGCACTTTAGAAATTATATCATAATTAATTCTATTTTCTTAAATTTACTAAAAATAAAAAAATGTTCAAAAGTATAATTGCCGGAGTCGGGCATTACGTTCCGGAAAATATTGTAACCAATGATGATTTGTCAAAATTAATGACAACCAATGACGAATGGATTACAGAACGTACCGGAATAAAAGAAAGACACTACCGCAAAAACAGAAATGATTCCGAAGAAACGACGGCTTTTTTAGGTTTTAAAGCAGCAGAAAATGCATTGAAGAATTCAAATTTAACGGCAAAAGATTTAGATTTTATTGTTTTTGCCACATTAAGTCCAGATTATTTTTTCCCTGGTTGCGGCGTTTTAATTCAGGAAATGTTGGGTTGTGAAACAATTGGAGCGCTTGATGTTAGAAACCAATGTTCCGGTTTTGTTTACGCAATGAGCGTTGCAAATGCTTATATAAAATCTGGAGAATATAAAAATATTTTGGTTGTTGGTGCAGAAATACATTCTTTTGGTTTGGATTTTTCTGATGCCGGAAGAAGCGTTTCTGTAATTTTTGGCGATGGAGCAGGAGCAGTGATTTTAACGGCTTCAAATGATGAAAATAAACAAGGAATTTTAGCAACCAATCTTCATTCTGAAGGAAAATATGCCGAAGAATTGTGTAATAAATTTCCAGGTTCTAAATTTGGTTGGAGCGACAGAGTTTTGACTGAACCTAACGCAGTTTCTGCCGATGAAATTTATCCAACAATGAATGGTAATTTTGTTTTCAAACATGCCGTTACGCGTTTCCCCGAAACTATTATGGAAGTTTTAAATTCTGCCGGAAAAACTTTAGAAGATTTAGATATGTTTATTCCGCATCAAGCGAATTTGAGAATTGCACAATTTATTCAGAAAAAATTAAATCTTCCAGAAGAAAAAGTATTTAATAATATCCAAAAATATGGTAATACAACTGCAGCTTCGATTCCTTTGGCTTTAAGTGAAGCAATTGAGAAAGGAAAAATAAAACGTGGCGATTTGGTTTGTTTGTCGGCTTTTGGAAGCGGTTTTACTTGGGGAAGTATTTTGCTTGAATATTAATTATAGGAAACTAAAACATTGCAATCTGTTTCTTTTTATAAATTATTTTACAAAAATCATTTTCAATGAAAATCACTTTTAAAATTGAATTTAAATATGAGAATGGTTTTATTCTCGGGCGATTATTAAATTTGAAAGAACATTTAGAATTAAAAGTCAACTCAAAATTAAATATTTTTGATATTGAAAATATTACAAATCCAAAATCTTTACAAACAGAAAATAAGAAAAGAGCAGATTTATTTATTTTCAGTTTGAAAAATAATCTAAGTTTTGAAAAATTATGCGTCGGAAAGATTGTAGAAATTGTTTAAATTTCTTTACAACTTTAAAACGTCACTAACTTTTACTTACAAGATGTTTCACCGCATTATAATCTATGTAATAAGTCACTTTCAAACTCAAAGTATTGTTCATCGGTTCATTAAATAAATTCTCGAAATTATTTTTAAAATTGATTTTAGAGTAATTTAAATAATTTTGAACTGCATTTTGATATAATAATGTAAGTTGACTTCCTGGTGCAAAATACCAAGAATAACGCAAATCTATGTTCCAAGAATTATAAGTTTGGTTATTTGTGGTGTAATTATTAACCTTAGAAACACGACCATCATTTTGCAAAATACCAAAACTTTTATAATTCACTTCAGTGTAATAATGGCGCAAACTGAAATTGAGCGACATTTTATTATTGATGGTGTATTTTGAAGATAAACTATTTATTAATGTAGTTCTATTTCTGGTTCCAATATAAATATTAGAATTTTGATTTCCTGCAAAACCTTGCTCTTGATTACTAATATCAGATCTTCCACTATATCCTAAAGTAAAATGATCGGAAAATCGGTAACTAAAACCCAATTCATTGTACATTCTATTTCTTCCGGTTTGGTTGTACATATAATAATCTGCGGCAAGATTGTAAGTTAATTTTTTGCGATTATCAGAATTAAAATAAATATAAGGATTTACACTCGCGGGAATAAATAAATATTTTCCAAAAGTTCTAGGCTCATACAAATCATTTTCACCAATAGGATAAATATGAATTCCCAAAGTATAATTTCTAAATTTTTTATCTTGTAAATTGAGATTACTTTGATAATCTAAAACTTGAAAAAGATCAGTCTCTAATCTTCTTCCGTAGTTTATATTATTATTCCAATTGATGTTGTTAAAATTTTTGCTTGGTTGCAATATATGATAACCGTAATATCCGTGAAAACTATAATAATTGGTTGGTCCTGTGTATCCTAAATCATCAATATTATAATTTTTAGAAATGGCTTCAAAATCTAATGAGTATCTACTTTTACCAAAAATTTTACCCATTCCTGCAGAAATATCGGTTCCAAATATTTTGCTATTATCTTTTACACAACTGCCTTTTAAGTTTCCATAAACATTGTATTTATTTTGTTTATCCGTTAGATTTACCAAAAGAGCTGTTGCATTTGCATCGCGAAAATCACCTTCTCTTATTACATTTGTGTTAATTAATGACACCGAAGAATTCCCATTAAATCTTTGATCTAAAACCAAAACATTATAATTTGCAAGCGGTTCTAAAGTTTCTGTTCGAATATTTCCCGTTACATTATTAATTATATCCACATCTGTTTTTTCAGTAATAGCATTAAAAAAGCCAATGCCTAAACCTTTGTTAGTTCTACCAGAAATTTTTGTCGCATTTAATAATTTTACTTTTTGTATATTTCCAACAAGAGATTCATCTTGATTTAAATTGGGATCTCTAGACGGATAATCTCCAACTCGGCGAGAATAAAATAGATTTCCTTTGCTGAAAAGTTCTGTTCCTTCTGTAAAAAAAGCGCGTTTTTCTTGAAATTGCTGTTCAAAAGGTCCAAGATTTAAAATATTATCATCAAATGCAGTTTGTCCAAAATCTGGAATTAGAGTAGTGTCTAAAGTAAAAGCATCATTAATGCCGTATTTTACATCCATTCCGCCATTGATATTTGCTGTAGTTTTATGATCGTAATTATTTAAATAAGTAGAAAAATACGGTAGAAAAGACAATCTTACAGGCGGTTTTATATTTTTGATTCCATTTAAAACTCCATCAAAAAGTAACAATGAATTTTTTTTATTATCTACAAAATTCCATGTGGATTTTATTTTATTTCTGAGCGTAAATCTAATAAAATTGATGCCCCATTTTTGAACATCTTTTTTTGGAAATCGGAGTTCAGAATATGGAATTTTCATTTCAACGGTCCATCCATTTTCATTAATTTTTGCAGCGCTATACCAAACGGAACTCCAATTTGAATCCTCATTATCATTTGTAAGTTTTGCATCTATTTGTCCACCATTTGGTAAAACTATAAATTCTAAACTTTGTTGTTTGTCGTTGTAACCATTAATTAAAACATCAAAAAAATCATCATTTCCAAGTTCATCGCGTTCAACTAATTCATTCGCAATTTTTCCTGGTTCTGGGTCGTACATTGTAGCACCAAAATAAATTCCCGTATCATCGTATAAAATTTTCACTTCTGTTCTAAATTCTGGAGATTCTGCTTTACCATTTTCTGGTTGAAATTGTACAAAATTCTTGGCTACAGGAATATTTTTCCAAACATCCTCATCTAAAACTCCATCTATTTTGGGAGCAGAAGTCACTTTTATTGCTGTAATTTCTTTTCTAAATATACTGTCTTCAGAATTTTTTTGTGCAAAAATGAAAGTATTAAATAAAAGAAGGATTATGATGTATCTTGATTTCATAGTTTGTTTTGTAATAAGACAACCAGAGAATACATATTGTTACATCAAATAAAAAAAACAGAGAAAATCTGTTTTTTAAATAAGAAATATTTAGAATTATTTTTTAAAATTTAATGGATATTTTACATTTTTAAAACTATCAATATCTGCTTTCAATGCGCCGACTGCAAGTTCCGCTTTTATAGAAACCGGTAAATGGTTTCTGTCATTTGTAACCCACATTGTAACACTTTCATTATCTTTAAAAACACGCCCACTTAAAACGGAAGGAATAATTTTTAAACAATTAATAGTTCCAAATTTTGTTTTTAAATTTTCAGTTCCTAATACTTTTAATTGAAAAGGAAAAAGTTCATCGCTTATCCAAATATTAATTTTAATTACCGCTCCTGGTTTTAATTGTAAAGAATCTAAACTTCGTAAATAGTAAAACGCAGAAAGCATATCTTGCACGCCATTTGTGGTTTTAATAATTTTAGATCCATTGGCAGGGTTTTTTTTATCGGTTAAAATTACTGTTTGGTTATCGTGGTTAAAAACTGTTTGGTAATGTTGTGTATAACTGCCTTCTCGAACATTTCTAACATAATAACTTGGTAAACCTGTTTTGATATTTATAAAACTTTCATATAAATCTTCTACTTTAAAAAATGCCCGAACTGCACCTGTTGTTTTTCCTTCCCCTTTTACATAAAAATGAGGAACATTTTGGTAATTTGTTTTTAAAGCAGTTAATGTGGCGGTTCCAGCATTTAGGAAACCATAATGAATTCTGTAGGAAAGTGTTTCGCCGGAAGTAATATTATCCATTTGTGCGAAACTGATGCCAAAAAGCAACACTAATAAAAGACTAAATTTTTTTTTCATACCATTTGGTTTACAAATATTTTGCCAAATTTAAACAATCATTTAGTTCTGTCATAATGTTATAAAAAATTAAACTTCGGCTGATATTTGTCACACAATATCTTCTTTTAAAAATTAGTAAATTTGCTGCATATTTTTTTAGATTAATTTTCTTATAAATGATTACTACAGATTTACTGATTATCGGAGCTGGACCAACTGGACTTTTTTCTGTTTTTGAAGCAGGTTTACTTAAAATGAAATGCCATCTTATTGACGCACTTCCACAACCCGGCGGACAACTAACTGAACTGTATCCAAAAAAACCAATCTTTGATATTCCAGGTTATCCAACAGTGAATGCAGGAGAATTAGTAGATAATTTAATGGAACAAATTAAACAATTTCAACCAGGTTTTACTTTGGGAGAAACTGCAGAAACTATAAATAAATTGGATGACGGCACTTTTGAAGTGACTACAAATAAAGGAACCGTTCATCACGCAAAAGCTGTTGCAATTGCAGGAGGTTTAGGAACTTTTGAACCAAGAAAACCGGTTTTAGAAAATATCGAAAAGTTTGAAGAAAATGGTGTAGAATATTTTGTAAAAGAACCAGAACATTTTAGAAATAAAAAAATTGTAATTGCTGGTGGAGGAGATTCTGCTTTAGATTGGGCGATTTTTTTATCTGATGTTGCGAGTGATGTTACTTTAATACATCGTAGAAATGAATTCCGAGGTGCTTTAGATTCTGTAGAAAAAGTTCAAGCTTTAAAAGATTTGGGTAAAATTAATTTAATTACACCGGCAGAAGTTGTTGCTCTAAAAGGAGATTCTCATATTACAGGAATTTCCATTAAATCTAATGATGAAATTATAGATTTAGAAACTGATTTTTTTATTCCTTTATTTGGTTTAACTCCAAAATTAGGAGCTATTGCAAATTGGGGTTTAGAAATTGAAAAAAATGCCATTAAAGTAAATAATGCTTTAGATTACCAAACTAATATTGACGGAATTTATGCAATTGGCGATGTCAATACTTATCCAGGGAAATTAAAATTAATTTTGTGTGGTTTTCACGAAGCAACTATGATGTGTCAAAGTGTTTATAACAGATTAAATCCTGGTAAAAAATACGTTTTAAAATATACAACTGTAAGTGGAGTAGATGGTTTTGATGGAACAAGAAAAGAAGCGGAGAAAGCAGTGGTTAAGAAAATAGATTAAATTTTTCCTAGGGATTAGTTTTTAGGATTTAGGTTCAAGTTCATTAATCTAAAATCTTATAATTAAATTCTGTATTAAATTAAAAGCACAATTTTAAATTAAAAGCACAATTTTAAATTAAAAGAATTATTTTAAAATCAAATCTAAATCCTTAAAACTAACCCTAAAACTTAATATGCAAGACATTAATATAAAAATTACAGACAGAAACGGTAATTTACATGAAGTTGTAGTTCCTACAGATATGTCTATGAATTTAATGGAAGTCATTCGCTCTTATGAAATTGCTGAAGATGGAACAATTGGAGTTTGTGGTGGAATGGCGATGTGCGCTTCTTGTCAAGTTTATGTACAACACAATTTTCCTTTGAAAGAAATGGAAGCGGATGAAGACGCAATGCTGGGTGAAGCTTATCATGTCCAAGAAAATAGTAGATTGGGTTGTCAAATTCCTATCACCTCACAATTAGATGGTTTAGAAGTTATTTTAGCGCCATATCCATAAAATTTTCATACTTTTTTTTCATTATAAATTTTTAATGGCAAGTTTTTTGTTTAATTCGTGATAATTAATCAAATAAAATTTTAGCTATGAAAAAGTTTACATTATTGAGTTTAGTTGCAATTGCTTTAATCAGTTTACAAAGTTGTGAAGTTATAGGAGATATTTTTAAAGCTGGAATGTGGTGGGGAATTATTGTCGTAGTCGCTGTTATCGGACTTATTTTATGGCTATTTGGAAAAGCAAAAAAATAATATAAAAAAAGCATCATTTTAAAATGGTGCTTTTTTCATTTTCTTTAGTTCACCAATTCTTCAAATAATCTTTCAAAAGTTTTATCTAAATCTTTACTTAAACCAGCGTGCGGTCTAGAAGTTTGGATGCAAGAACTTCTTACAGCGTTTAGCCAGCGAAATCTTTCTGGAATTTCCAATTGAGAAATATTTCCACTAGATTTTTCGCCATTTGCAATATTTATAAAAGATTTTAAATGACATTCTAAATCTTCCAATACTTCCTGAGAAAAGAAATGTTTTAACTTTTCTTTATTCAAAAAATAACGTGTTTTTATATAATTTTCTTTTTTACTAAATAGAATTAATCCCACATTCAAGAATTCTTCCCGCTCCACTTTTGGTAGAACGCGAATTACAGCATATTCGTAAAGTTTAAATTCTTGCATCTTCCGCCGTTTTTACAAAAATTTCTGAATTTTCTAACCTAATTTTTAAAAATTCGATGTAAACCTTTCTTATTTCATCTGGTGAAAGTTCTGTATCACGCCATTGCAACCATTCATCTGGAATTAAGTTTACAATAGAACCTAAAATTTCAGGAGTGATTTTAGATTTAAATTCTATATCAATTTTTCGTAATTCTGTTGCTTTTTCTAAAAGAACGTGGTCTTTAATTAAAGGAAATGGTGTTTTCGCTTTTTCTTTCCAACCGTCCCACGAATGGTGAAAATATAATGAAGCACCAAAATCAATTAGCCAAAGTTCACGGTTCCAAATGAGCATATTGGTATTTCGGAAAGTTCGATCGATATTGGTTAAATAAGCATCGAGCCAAACTATTTTCGAAGCGGTTTCAGTATCAACTTCCATCACATTCGGATCAAAATTAATCGCTCCAGAAAGAAAATGCATTGCTAAATTTAAACCTGTACTTCCTTTTAGTAAATCCTGAATTTCTTCGTCAGCTTCTGTTCTTCCAAAATTTTCATCCAATTCAGCAAAAACCAATTCGGGCATTTTTAAACCTAGAAATCTTGCCAGTTCACCGCCAATTAATTCTGAAATCAACATTTTTGTACCATGTCCAGAACCACGAAATTTTAAAACATATTTAAAATTGTCATCTGCTTCAGCTAAAGCGGGCAAAGAACCGCCTTCGCGTAAAGGTACAATGTAGCGGGTAACGGTTACTGTTCGTAAATTTAAATCTGTGGAAATCATCTGGTGTCAAAAATACGATTTTAGTTTTTTATTCTAAAACCTTTTTCCAATCATCACTTTCGGCGAACTTTTTAACTACGAAATTTCTTTCTTTTAAAAATTTAGTTAAATAAGATTTTAGAAATATTTTGTCAAATAGTCTTCCGACGATTCCAAACGGTGAAGAAAAATTTAAAATATCTTCCATTACTACAAATCCATCTTCTTGCTTAAAAATATGTTGATGTCTGAAATTTTTAAAAATGCCTCTAATTTGCTCGTCAACAAAATAATTTGGCCTGTCAAATTCAACTATTTTTGAAGTTAGTCGTTGTCTGAAACCCAAATGATTTGCTTCCCAAGTGACCCATTCATCAAAACCAATTAAACCCGAAATTTTTCCTGCAATGGCATTTTCATTGGTTTTTACAGTAGAAATTTTATGCAAATCTATACTTCGAGATAAGTCAAAGCAAATCTGGATAGTAGAATTTATTTCTGTGGATAAATGAATTTTAGCCAAATTTAATTTTTAAATATTATCTCAATCTATCCAAACCTTCAATTTTTCTGTAAGGTTTTACAAAAAAATCATTTACAGTTTCATTAAATAAATCTTTGTAAACAATTGGTGTAGAATGGCCACTATTTGGTAAAATCCACAAATAAGATTTTGGAATTGAGTTTGCAATTAGCATCGTATGTTCTGTTCTGATAACATCGTGATCACCGCCAATTACCAAAACAGGACATTGAATTTTCTGTAAATCTTCTTTTGAAATATGCGGTTCGTAAGATAATAAATGAAGTAATTTTCTGTCTTTTTTTATTTCTGGTGTAATTGGTAATTTATTTATAGAATCATTTAGTGATTTTGCCCATTTATAAATAAAGGGATCTACCGCCGATTCATCAGGTGTAAGATTCGCCCCTGTTACAGCGAGTTTTTTCACTTTATCTGGATGCCGAATTGCCAATAATAAGCCATTAATTCCACCATCACTCCAACCAATAACGTAGCAAGATTTTATATTTAAATGCTCTAAAAGTCCGTTAAAATCGTCGGTCATCATTTCATAACTTAAAGAATCGTTTGGATCTAAGGATTTTCCTTGAGCGCGACTATCTGCAAGAATGACTTTATAATTTTTAGAAAAATAAGGAATCTGATTAGAGAAATCTTTAATACTTCCTCCATTTCCATGAATAATTAAAAGTGGTTCTCCGCTCCCATAAACTTCATAATACATTTTAAAACCACGATTATTAAAGTAATTCCCAGCTTTTGGATTATCACCATAATTAATTTCAGTTGGCTTTTGCGCTTGTAAATTCAGTCCATAAAAAAATAGGCTGAAAATTATTAAAAAATTTCTCATTATTTTATTTAATTTGAATAAGTACCTACAATAAATTTTGCCACATTATCATGAAGTTCTTTTAATACAGGAATATTTAGATAAACCATGTGTCCGGATTTGTAAATATTATATGAAATATTATTTTGTAATTCTGCGGGCATCGGCAAATGGTGCATCTCATAAATTCCTTCGAAATAAGGTGTTCCTAAATCATAATAACTCATATTGAGTTGGACTTTTAATTTTGGATTAAATATCATCGCTTGCGCTAAATCTGGCATTACATTTCCATACATTTTTCCACCTGAGCCTGGAACACGATGTCTAAAGTCCCATTGTCCAACATCTCCAAAAGCGTGATATTCGATATCTTTTCCGTATTTTAAATTAGTGCGCAAATAATTATTGAAAGTCGCTATAAAAGCACCTTCAAAAGTCGCCCCGTGTGGATCATATTGTGGTTCCTTCCCCAATGGATCCATTGCGTAACCAGAAAATCTCGTGTCAAGTCTTCCTGTAACTTTTCCTTCATCTGCTAATAAAGTTTTTTCAAATTCCGGACCTGTGATGCGCAAATTTGCTTTTCTAATGTACGCTTCTGGCAAACCTGTATAATTGTGAAGTTTGGTTACAATGTTATCGTATTCTGCTCCTTTTAGCAAGGAACCTTTATTTAATGCAACTGCATATTCATTTAAACTAAATTCTTCCACTTCTTTTACCAAAGCTTCTAAAGTAATATTTTGATTAGGTAATTTTTTATGATACCACGCAGTTGCAGCAGCAGAAGGTAAGGCGAGTTCATATCGCAACTCACTTCCAGGATCAAGTTCAGCCGCATCCGACATATTATTATAACTCAACAGTTGAGAAAGTAATATCACACCATTTAAATCTACACCTTGCTGTTCTAAATTATTTGCTACAATAGCCGAACGAAATGTACCGTAACTTTCACCAAATAAATATTTTGGAGAATTCCAACGGTTATAAGTTGATAAAAATTTTGTTATAAATTCAGTAAACGCTTTTCCATCTTCGTCTATTCCATAAAAATCTTTCTCTATTCCTGATCCGCCTTTTTCTTTTGTAATAAGTTGACTTGCACCAGTTCCAGGCGCATCGATAAATACCAAATCACTTGCATCCAATAAACTGTAATCATTGTTAATAGTTTTATATGGAGGCATCACTCGTTCCGTATCATTAACTACGACTCTTAGGGGACCAAATGCACCAATGTGAAGCCAAAGCGTCGCACTTCCAGGTCCACCGTTATATATAAAAGTAAGGGGTCTTTTGCTTTCGTCGGCTTGCCCCGATTTAAAATAAGCAGTATAAAAAATGCTACAAGTTGGTGAATCTTTGTTGTCCTTTAAAATTAAAGTTCCGGCAATTGCATCGTAATTAATTAATTTCCCTTCAACTGTTACCGAACCTTTTGTTTGAGATTTTTGAGGCTTCAAAAGCAAACTATCAACTTTTATGTCAGGTTTTTTCTGCGCATTAATTAGCCCATTAAATAAAAATAAAGAACACGTAATACATGTGAATAATTGTTTTTTCATGATAAATTAAATAGTTTTTTAGAATTATTAAATTGAATATTAGTTAATTAAGTAAAGTTAAAATAATTTATATTTAAAATTAATCTTTTTTAAATTTTTATTTAATATTTAAATATAATTGTAAAACCTAATTTCAACCTTAACCTAAAATCTTTATCTTTGCTTTATGACAGATTCTACCGATAAAAGACTTTATTTAATTGATGCTTATGCAATGATTTTTCGTGGTTATTACGCCTTAATCCGTAGTCCGCGTTTAACAAGTAAAGGAATGGACACTTCCGCTATTTTTGGTTTTACCAATTCTTTAATTGAGTTAATTCGTCGTGAAAAACCTGGACATTTAGCCGTTGTTTTTGATGTCGGCGAAGCTACCGTCAGAACTGCAGATTTTGCAGAATACAAAGCGAATAGAAGTGAAACTCCTGAAGCAATAAAAATAGCAATTCCTTATATTCATAAAATTTTGGAAGCCATGCATATTCCACGTTTAGGTCTTGCAGGTTATGAAGCGGATGATTTAATTGGAACGATTGCTTTCAAAGCAGAAAAAATGGGTTACGAAATTTTTATGGTTACTCCAGATAAAGATTTTGCACAATTGGTGACTGAAAATATCAAGATTTACAAGCCAAGCATGAAAGGCAGTGAAATTGAAATTTTAGGCGTGGAAGAAGTGAAAGCAAAATTTGAAATTGATGATCCAAAACAAGTTATTGATTTTCTCGCCATGATGGGAGATTCCGTGGATAATATTCCCGGTTTGGAAGGGGTAGGTGAAAAAACGGCTAAGAAATTTATTAAAGAATACGGAAGCATTGAAAATTTGCTTAAAAATACGCACGAAATTAAAGGAAAATTAAAAGAAAAATTAGAGAATTCTGCAGAACGTGGGATTTTATCTAAAAAATTGGCAACAATTCTTTGTGATGCGCCAATTGATTTTAAATATGAAGATTATACTTTGGATGAACCTGATTTCGAAAAAGCAAAAATTGTTTTTGAAGAAATAGAATTTCGGCGTTTGTATGAAAATCTGTACCGCGCTTTTAGAGAAACACCAGAATCTGAGACGCTAAAATCTGCAGATAAGACTGAAAAATCCACGCAACCTTTTACGGGACAATTAGATTTATTCGCAAATTTTGAAGAATTAAACGATGCAACTTCCACCAAGACCACACTTGAAGAAAAGGATAATTTATATCAATTAATTTCCGGGCCTAAAGCGCAATATTTCTTGGTTCAAAATTTATTGAAACAAAAAGCCGTTGCTTTTGAAGCCATAACTACTTCCGAAGACGCCATGATTGCAGAATTAATTGCGCTCAGTTTTTCCTACAAAAATGGATTGGCTTATTATATTCCGATTTCTGAAAACAGGGAAGAAGCGGTTAAAACTCTAGAGATTTTCCGACCGTTTTTTGAGAAAGAGGATGTTTTAAAAATCTCGCACGATTTAAAATTTGACTTTAAAGTTCTAAAAAGTTATGGTTTTAATTTAAAAGGAAACTTTTTTGATACCATGATCGCGCATTATTTATTAAATCCCGACGGTCGCCACGGTATGGATTATTTGGCAGAAATGTTTCTGGATTACAAACCTGTCACTTTAGAATCTTTGGTTGGAAAAGGAAAAAGTAAAAGCAATTTTAGAGATCTTGATTTAAAAACTCAGACAGATTTTTCTGCGGAAAATGCAGATATTACATTTCAGTTGTACCAGTTATTTGAACCACAATTAAAGAAAGAAAAACTTGAAAATATCTTTTATGAAATTGAAATCCCTTTGCTTAAGGTTTTGGCTAAAATGGAATTAGAAGGCGTTTCACTAGATGAAGATTGGCTCGCAAAAGAAAGTAAAGAATTAGAAAACGATTTAAAAAATCTGGAGAAGGAAATTTTTAGTCTTTCTGGTGAAGAATTTAATATGAATTCGCCAAAACAATTAGGCGAAGTTTTGTTTGATAAAATGAAACTTGATCCGAAAGCGAAAAAGACAAAAACTGGACAATACGCAACTGGCGAAGATATTTTACAGAAATTATCCCACGATAATGAAATCATAAAACATATTTTAGACTACAGAACTTATCAAAAATTAAAATCAACTTATGTAGACGCTTTGCCTTTGCAAATTGATAAAAAGGACAATCGTGTTCACACAACATTTGCGCAAACGGTGGCTGCAACCGGAAGATTATCAAGTATAAATCCAAATTTGCAGAATATTCCAATCCGAACTTTGCGCGGACAACAAATTCGGGGCGCTTTTGTTTCAGCAAATGGAAAAAAAATTATTTCAGCTGATTATTCTCAAATTGAATTGCGTTTAATCGCCGAGATTTCTAAAGAAATGGAAATGATGAAAGCCTTTCAAAATAATGAAGATATTCACGCTTCTACGGCCGCAAAATTATTTAATATTCCTTTAGATGAAGTGACGAAATTGCAGCGTTCACAGGCAAAAACGGTGAATTTTGGAATTATTTATGGTGTTTCTGCATTTGGTCTTAGTGAACAAACTGGACTTTCCAGAAGTGAAAGCAAAGCGATGATAGAAGCGTATTTTGAAACTTATCCACGCTTGAAAGAATACATGAAAGAGCAAGTTGAAAAAGCGCGGGAAAATGGATTTGTTGAAACACTTTTAGGAAGAAGACGCCATTTAAAAGACATTAATTCTGGGAATTTTGTGGTAAAAGGTCACGCGGAAAGAAACGCGGTAAATGCACCAATTCAAGGAAGTGCAGCAGATATTATTAAAATTGCAATGATAAATATTGACAAAAAATTTACAGAAAAAGATTTAAAAACCAAAATGCTTTTGCAAGTTCACGATGAGTTGATTTTTGAATCTCCTGATAATGAGGTTGAAATTGCAAAGGAAATCATAAAACAGAAAATGGAACACGCTGTGAAAACTGAAGTTCCGCTTTTGGTGGAAGTTGGTGTAGGAAATAATTGGTTAGAAGCGCATTAGAATTCTTATATTTGTTAATAAATTTTATAAAATGGAATTAGATATAAATATTAGAAAAATAGATTTGGCTAAAAGGATTTTAAATCTCAAAGATGAATTTTTAATCAAAAATTTAGAAAATTTATTGAAAGAAAATACGTCTAAAAATGATTTAGTTTCAATGTCTTTAGAAGAATTTTATGAAAGAATTGAACAATCGGAAAAAGATTTTGCGGCTGGAAGATTTGTAACTTCTGAAGAATTGCTAAAGGAGTTTAGATGATTGCTTTTGAGTTACATTGGTCTTTTCAATCACGCAAAAGTTTGCGAGATATTAGAAAATATTATTCGGAAGTTGCAAACATTAGAATTTCCAATAAATTAGTCCAAGATATTATTTCAAGTGCAGAAATTTTAAAAGATTCACAATACATCGGGCAGAAAGAAATTTTATTAGAAAATAGAAAATCAGAATACCGCTATTTAGTTTATATAAATTACAAAATAATTTATTCTGTTGACGTTTCGCAAAAGAAGATTTTAATACATGAAGTTTTTGATTGCAGACAAAATCCTCTGAAATTGGAGAATATTTCAGAATAGTATAAATGAAATTCCTCATCATAATTCCCGCACATAACGAAGAAGAATTTATTTTTTCTTGCTTAGAATCTTTGCAAAAACAAAGTTTCCAAGATTTTAAATGTGTCATTGTAAATGATGGTTCAACTGACAAAACACAGGAAATAGTTGAAAACTTTATTTCTCAAAATTTAAAATTTAAAATTCAAAATTTAAAATTATCCTCACACGAGCCGGGCGCAAAAGTCGTTCAAACTTTTTATAAAGGTTTAAATGAAATTGGTTTAAAAGATTTTGATGTCATTTGTAAATTTGATTCAGATATTATTTTTCCGGATAATTATTTGGAAAAAATTAATAAAGTTTATGAACAAAATCCAAAAGCCGGAATGGTTTCAGGTTTGGTTTATATTGAAAAAAATAACGACTGGATTTTTGAAAATTTATCTTCAAAAAACCACGTTCGTGGACCGATAAAGTCTTACAGAAAAAAATGTTTTGAAGAAATGAACGGACTTCGTGCCGTTTTAGGTTGGGATAATTTGGATGTTTTATTAGCTAAAAAAAATAATTGGGAAATTATTACTATTAAAGATTTGTGGGTAAAACATTTGCGTCCAACGGCGTTTAAATATAAAACTCAGAAAGCCAAAAAATTGGGAGAATATTTTTATAATATTGGATTAAGTTTTCCATTAATGTTGATTTCATCGGCAAAATCTTCCTTAAAAAATAAATCAATTTCCGAATTTTTTATTATAGCAAAATCCTTTTTAAATCAAAAAAATGATTTGATTATAAATAAAGAAGAGATACAATTTATCAGAAATTTACGTTGGAAGGAAATGTGGAAAAATTTTAAAAATTGAAAAAAATAGCTTTCATAGAATTAGACACACACGCAGAAATTGCCGGAATTTTCTTTGAATTAATGCAAGATTCTAAACAATTTAAAGTTGATTTTTATTTCGCTTCAAAAATAGTTTCACAATTAAATTTAGTTGAAAATAAAACGGTAATTCAAACTTCCGCAGATAAAATATTAAAGCAAATTTCCGCAGAAAAATATGATTTAGTAATTCTTGGAACAGTTCATCGAGATTTCAATATTTATTTGAAATTAATTAAAGAGAATAATGTAGCGATAATTTGCCATAATCTTAATTTTTGTTCTATTTCAAAAGCCACTTTATTTAAAAGTATATTTAAAAAAGAGATAAAATACCGATTAAAACTTTTGTTTAAAGAAGGCTTATTATGGGCACCGAAAGTTTTTGATAGCGCCAAAAATCTTCTGGTTTTAGATGAAGATTTGCTTAAAAATAAATCAGTAAATCAGAAGAAAATGCTTCAATTTTTGCCGTTATTTTTTACAAAATTTAATAAAAATCTTAAAACTGAAATTACTAAAATTGTCATTCCTGGAAGTGTTTCGCAAAAAAGAAGAGATTATCAAAATTTAATTATCAAACTTTCAGAATTCAAAACTTTGGAGAAATTTCAATTTGTATTTTTAGGAAAAGCAGATGGAAAAGAATTGACTTGGTTAAAGGATTTAGAAAAAAAATTAGCGACAAATATTTCAATTAAATATTTTACAGAAAAGGTTTCCACGAAGGAATTTGATGAGAATATGAATGGAGCCCATTTTCTTTGGTGTCCTGTTCAAAATGAAACAGAATTTTTTAGTCAGAAAGAAATTTACGGAGAAACAAAAATGTCGGGCAATATCGGTGATGCCATTAAATATGGGAAAACTGCTATTTTCTCTGAGACTTATTTTTCTACAAAACCTTTTATTATAAAAGAAGAAATTAATATTGAATCTCAAATTTCAAATTTAAAAACTGAAAATTCTTTTGATTTTCAAAGACAATTTAATAAAGAAAAAATTAGAAACGAATTTGAAAAAGTTTTGAAGAATTTAACTTAGATTTACTCTCACAGATTCTCCAAATGAAGCAGATTAAACTGCAATAGTAATTTGTGAGAGAATTTCACAAAGAAAATCTGCGAGAAAATTAGAATTTAAAAATGCTTTTCAGAAAGGTTTTATTCAAATATTTCTCAATCGGAAATATTTTTAAGAAATGATTTCCAACCAAGAAAAAGAGTAAAACCAAACCAGGTTTATAAACTAAGTTTAAAAAATTATTTTTAAAATCTGGTAATAAAACAGCTATAGTAATTGCTGAAGTTCCGATGATTGTGGCATAAATCATTTCAATAGTAAAAGGAAATACTTTAAATTTCCAATAGTTAAAAATAATTTTTATTATATTAAATAAAGTGAGTGAAATTGCAGTTGCCATCGCAACTCCCAATAATCCTAAATTGGTATTTTTAATAAAATAAAGATTTAGTGAAATTGTTACAAAAGCCAAAATCACCATTACAAAAGTAGAGAATCTGTAGAATTTTGATAACGAAATAACATAACCATTAAAACCTGTTGCTAAATCAAAAAGCGTCATAATTCCTAAAATCCAAACAACTGGTTCGGCTTGTTTAAAAAGTTCGCCATTCTTCATCAGACTCGTTAGAAAGGGAAATCCTACGCAAATACAAGAGAATAAAACTAAACCTAAAAAGAACAAAGTGAGAGAAGTTTTTTTATGAAAAATATCTAATTCTTCATATTCTTTTAATTCTAAATGTTTATTAATTAAAGGCGCAGAAATCGCATATAAACCCATAGATGGAATACTAATAAGCGAAATAATAGCGAGTAATGTACTGTAAACTCCGTTTTCTTCAAAGCCAAGATAATCACCAATCATCACATTATCAATTCTTAGCGCAATGTAAGTGCCGATATTTCCTAAAAATCCATAGAAACTATAAGTGAAGATTTTCTTGTAAAGTTTGTCTTTTTTAAAATATTTAGTGGAAAAATCTGGTGTAAATTTTTCTAATTTATTAGCGTAAATATAATACGCAATGAGACCTAAAACGAAGATTCCAAAAAAGAAATAAAGTGCCCATTTTTCTGGAAATGCAAGAAAGAAAAAGAGAACAAAAGCGCCTAAATTTGCTATTTTTGGCAGGAAATTATCTATTATATTTGGAACGACAATTCTTTTAAAATTTGAAATATATTTGTTGAAAACTGTGCTTAAACCCAACACCAAAACCAAGGGTAAAATCAATAATTTCATTTTCCAAAGTTGGCTGTCTTTTATCTCCGGAAAAAAATGAGCTGCAAGAAAAAATCCACAAATAAATATTAAAAAATTAATAGAAACCGCAACTAAACTTAATGACAATAAGTTTTGATGTTTTCCATCATTTTTTGTAGAGAAGAAAAATTTAACGTTAGAATAAGATAATCCGAAAACAACGAGAGGCAAAATAATTTCCGCCATTGGCATAATGTAGCGCAGTTTGCCATAAAATTTGACGTCATAGGGAAAAATAAAAATCGCTGAAACCGTTCCCAAAAGGAAACCCAAATATCCGATAATGGAATATTTAAAACCTTGTCTCGCGATTACACTCATACTTTTTCGGAATTTGGAAGGAAAATAAAATTATTGATATAAGAAATTTTATCTTCAATTATTAAAGAATTTTGAATGGTAAAAATTTCATCAGAAATAACTTCAAGTTGGAAGCTTTTACGATTTAGAAAATGTGCTTTAAATCCCCAGTTTTCAATCTCTTCAACTAAATTTTTTAAATTTTCTGTGTGATGTCTTTGTTCCATTTCTACTAACAAAACTGGTTGAAATTTCAAAATTGTATTTTTTGCGCCCCGCAAAGTTTTCATTTCGTTGCCTTCAACGTCAATTTTAATTATATCGATTTTTGAAATATTTTGATTTACAACCCAGTAATCTAAAGTTTTAACTTTTACTTTTTCACTAATAAATCGTTCTTCATTATTTTCAAAATAATCTATGCGAAGCGTTCCGCGCGAATTTTTTTCCTGTCCTTTTATAACAGGAATTTTAAATTCTGCTATTTTATTTTCATCAGAAAGTGCAGTATTAAACAAATTTACTTTTGGAAACAAACGTTTTAATCTTAAAAAAAGTCTTTTGTTGGGTTCAAAAGCGTAAATATTTTTTGAATTTAAAAGAGGTTCAACTAATCTTAAATAACTTCCTACATTACAACCAATATCAAAAAAAACAAAATCTCTTTTTAAATATTTTTTTAGCCAAAGCATTTCTGGTTCTATGTTTCTTAATGTTAAATTTTCCGAATTTAAACCATCTATTTTTTTAAAATACCGACTTTTATAAAAAGTGGGTGAAATAAATTGTAATTGTTCGGCGAGTCTAACGTATAAAGACATAAAGTGAAATTATGAAGCAAATATATGAAATGTTAAAGTAATGTTAAAATTTATTTTTGAACTTATTGATTAAGACTTTTAAAGAAATATAATTAACTTTCACTTTTAAAAATCTACTATGAAAAAATTGATTCTAATTGCTTTTTTGGCAGTTTTAAGTTCCTGTAAAACTTTAACCAAAACAAAAGAAGCATTTAATTGGGACGGCGCAAATCTTTATTTTTTAATGACGGATCGTTTTAAAAACGGAGATAAAAGCAATGATGTTAATTTTAATAGAACAGAAAAAGCCGCAGTTTTGAGAGGTTTTGAAGGTGGCGATTTACGTGGAATAATTCAAAAGATTGATGATAATTATTTTTCAAATTTGGGAATAAATGCAATTTGGATAACGCCAATTGTAGAACAAATTCACGGTTATACAGATGAAGGAACAGGAAAAACTTACGCTTTTCACGGATATTGGACGAAAGATTGGTCAGCTTTAGATCCAAATTTTGGTACAAAAAAAGAGTTGAAAGAATTAGTAGAAAAAGCGCATAAAAAAGGAATTAGAATTGTTTTGGATGCAGTCATAAATCATACTGGTCCAGTTACACCAGAAGATCCAGTTTATCCGAATGATTGGGTGCGAACTTCGCCAACTTGCACTTATGATAATTTTAAAAATACTACGGAATGTACTTTGGTGGCAAATTTACCAGATATTAAAACGGAAGATAATTCGCCAGTTGAACTTCCAAAAATGTTGACTGATAAATGGAAAAAAGAAGGACGTTATGAAAGTGAAATGGAATCTTTAAACGTCTTTTTTAGAAAATATAATTTTCCAAAAGCAGCGAAATATTATATAATGAAATGGCTTTCTGATTATATTTTAGAATTTGGTATTGACGGTTATCGGATCGATACTGCTAAACACGTGAACGAAGATGTATGGAAGGATTTCTATAAAGTTTGTCAAGATGATTTCAAAGCGTACAAAAAAAATAATCCCTCTAAAGTTTTAGATAATGCGCCCTTTTTCACAGTGGGTGAAGTCTATGGCTACGGAATTTCACAAAAACAACTTTATAATTTTGGCGATAAAAAAGTAAATTATTTCCAAAATGGTTTTCATTCTTTAATTAATTTTGATTTTAAAAGTGATGTCAATAAAAGTTATGAAGAATTATTTTCAAAATATGACCAATTGTTGCATTCAGATTTGAAAGGAAAAAGTGTTTTGAATTATCTTACTTCTCACGACGATGGTTCTCCGTTTGATAAAAACAGAACCCGAACTTTTGAAGCAGGAACAAAATTATTACTTTCTCCCGGCGTTTCGCAAATTTATTATGGTGACGAAAGTGCAAGACCTTTAGAAATAAAAGGTGCGGAAGGTGACGCTAATTTACGATCTGATATGAATTGGGATGATGAAAAAACAAATCCTTCAACTAAAAATTTATTACTGCATTATCAAAAATTGGGAAAATTTAGAGCCAATCATCCTTCAATTGGCGCAGGAAAACACGAAATGCTTTCAAAATCGCCGTATTGGTTTTCAAGAATTTTAAATGATGATAAAGTAATTGTTGGTTTAGATTTGAATTTAGGTGTCAAAAAAGTAAATGTTTCTAAAGTTTTTTCTAATGGAATGATACTTCGCGACGCTTATTCCGGTAAAAATGCAAAAGTGATTGATGGTGAAATTGTTGTAGATTCTCCTTTCAATATTGTACTTTTGGAGAAGATTAAATAAAAATTTATCAAAATGAAAAAATTAATTTCAATTTTTACCATACTTATATTTTCTGTGGCTTGTTCACAAAAAACGCCTGCTGTAAATAAAACCGAATTCACAAAAGATGCAGTTTCGCAAAAAATAACAGATACAAATGGTAATGAATTGCCAATTTCAGATATCATTGCAAAACATAAGGGAAAAGTTTTAGTGATAGATTTTTGGGCGAGTTGGTGTCAAGATTGTATAAAAGCTTTGCCAAAAACAAAAGAACTAGTTGCGAAGAATGCAAATGTGGATTTTGTATATTTTTCTTTGGATAGAAATTCTGAAGCTTGGAAGAAAGGTTTAGAAAAACACGAGTTATCATCAAAAGAAAATTATTGGTTTTCTGCGGGTTGGAAAAATAAATTTAACGATTATGTAGAACTCAACTGGATTCCTAGATTAATGGTAATTGACAAAAATGGAAACATCGCAAATTATTATGCAATTACTCCAGACGATCCAGAAGTTCAAAAAACGATTAATGAATTAACAAAACATTAATTTATTAACACAAAGTCACAAAGATTTTTGTGAAAAGAGTTACTATTTAAAGTTCATGAAGATTTTATTCTTTATGAACTTTTTCCATTTTTATTTATATTATTCTTTCTGACTTTGTGGTTTTAAAATTTACGGCTCACAATTATTCACCATTCACATTTATCGATTTTTCTATAAAATCATTCAGCGGTTTTATTTTTTGGCAGATTTCTGCAATTTTTTCTGCACTTGAAATTGTTATTAAATCTTCATCTTTTAAAGAATATCTTACTATAAAACTTTTTAATTTTAAAAATTCAGCCATCGGATTTTCTTTTTCAAAACCTTGTGGAATTCTTTTTAATTTGTCTTCCTGCGATAATTCGGTAAAATATTTTTTGAAATTTTTATCATTAACGATTTTGAGAAATTCTTTAGGATTTTCACTAATATTTGTTCTGATACTTTTTAAAACTTCTTTTTCAGGTCTAAAAGCGCCACCTGCAAGAAAAGAATTGCCCGGTTCGATGTGCAAATAAAAACCAGAAGTTCTGCCGCCTTTGCCAAATCCTAAACCTGCACCAAAATGTGTTTTGTAAGGTGATTTATTTAAAGAAAAACGCACATCGCGGTAAATTCTAAACAAGGCTTTTTTAGCCGAAATTTTTAAAATTTCTTCATCAAACTCTGAAATATATTCGATTAATTTTTCTAAAAACAGAAGAACATTTTCCTGCGCTTCTAAATAAAGATTTTTATTTTCATTAAACCATTCGCGGTTGTTGTTTAATTTTAGACTGTTCAGAAATAAAAAGGTGTTTTTTGAAATTAAGAGTGACATAATTTTATAATAAATGCTTTAAATTATATGATTATAAATCTAAGTAAATTTTTTAACTTTAATTTTAACAAAAACTTAATAAAAGCCCTTTAAATTTATCATTAATAAAAATTGTACCTTTGCAAAATATTTAATATAATTAATGAATTTATTTACAGAATCCAATTTAAGCCCTGAAATTTTGAAGGCCATTGGAGAAATGGGTTTTGAAACCCCCACAGAAGTCCAAAAACAGTCAATTCCTTTTATACTTTCAGACGACAGAGATCTGATTGCACTTGCGCAAACCGGGACGGGAAAGACTGCAGCATTTTCTTTGCCAATTTTGGATATGATTGATGATGCAAGTCGCAAAATCCAATTCTTGGTTCTTTGTCCGACTAGAGAATTATGTCTTCAGATTACGAAAGACATAAAAAATTACTCAAAATACAAACAAAACATCAAAACCACCGCGGTTTATGGTGGAAGTAGTATTACAGATCAAATACGCAGTTTGAGAGACAAACCCCAAATTATTGTCGGAACTCCAGGTCGTGTAATTGATTTAATTAACCGAAAAGCGCTTGATTTTTCCGAAATTCAATACTTAGTTTTGGATGAAGCAGATGAAATGCTTTCTATGGGTTTTAAAGAAGATTTGGCAACCATTTTAAGTGAAACGCCTTCTGCAAAACAAACTTTTCTTTTTTCGGCTACCATGAATAAGGAGGTAGAGCGAATTTCTAAAAATTATTTGAACAATCCACACAGAATTTCTGTGGGTCATATCAATGAAGTTAAGAAAAACATTAAACACGAATTTTACGTTGTTGGTTACAGACACAAAAAAGAAGCTTTAAAAAGATTAATTGATTTTAATCCAAATCAATATTCCATTATTTTCTGTAGAACTAGAATGGAAACTCAAGAAATCGCAGATTTTTTAATGCAAAACGGTTACGCTGCAGATGCGCTTCATGGCGATCTTTCCCAAGCGCAAAGAGATACGGTAATGAAAAAATTTCGGTTAAAAAATATTGATATTTTAGTAGCAACTGATGTTGCTGCGAGAGGATTAGATGTAGATTCTTTAACGCACGTTATTCATTTTTCTTTACCGGACGATCCGGAAGTTTTTGTTCACAGAAGTGGAAGAACAGGTCGTGCAGGAAAAGGCGGAATTTCTATGTCTTTAATTAAACCTGAAGAAAGTAGAAAATTAAAACAAATAAAATCTTCTACAAAAATTGATATTGTTGAGAAAAAAGTTCCAACTGGTGAAGAAATTATAAAAGCACAAGTGGGTGGAGTTTTTGAAAAATTATTAACAGAAGATGTGAATGTTTTTACATTCGACGATAGTTTAATTCCTGATTTATCTAAATTCACAAAAGAAGAATTGGTACATCAAATGCTTCAACTTCAACTGAAAGATCTTGCTCTTTTTTATAAAGATAAAAATGATATGGCAGATCAAAAATTCAGTAAAGATGATCGTGGAGACAGAAGAGATCGTGATAGAGGAAGAGATAGAGATAGAGACCGCGGAAGAGATAGAGACCGTGGAAGAGGAGATGATAGAAGAAGTAGTGATCGGTTTTCTAATGACAGAGGAGGTGATCGTGGAGAAAGAAGAGAACGCGGACCAAGAAGAAATAATGAAGATATGGTGCGATTTTTCTTTAATCTTGGAAAAAGAGATAACTTGAAAAAAATGGACGTTTTGGATATTATCAATAAAGCGACAGAAGGTTCGCGTAAAAAAGCCGACATCGGTAATATTGAAATTTTAGAAAAATTCTCCTTTTTTGAAGTTGAAAAAGCTTTTAAAGATACCGTTCTAAAAGGAATGGAAACTCAAAAATTTAAAGGAAAAGATGCGCGTGCAGAAGTTGCAGGCAAATAATATAATTTAAATTTTACATTTAAAATCTCAATAGTTATTTGTTGAGATTTTTTTTTGAATTAAGTTCAAATAAAATTTATGTGGATAATTTTTTTTATTGTTAACAAAACTTAATACTGTTTTGCTTTTTTTAAAAATCAAAATAAAGATATTTGTAGTATTAAAAAATTAAAAATGGGAATAGGTAACATTTTTCGTGCTTTTCAACCAAAAGACAAAGTTTTTTTTGTTTTGTTTAACAAGGTTGCAGATCATTTAGTAGATATGTCAAAAGAATTTCATGATGGAATGATGGATTTTGACTTGAACGATGATACATTATTGAAAAAAATGAGCGATTATGAGCACAAATTGGATGATTTAACACACGAAATATTTGTACAATTAGGAGAAAATTTTATCACGCCTTTTGACAGAGAAGATATTAATGTTTTAACAAGTGGTTTAGATGATATTGCAGATTATATCTACGCTTCTGCAAAATATATTTATCTTTATAAAAGCCCAGAAACAAAAGCTTATTCTGAATTTTCTCTTTTAATTTACAAAGCTTGTGTAGAATTAAAAACTGCCATTTCCAATCTTGATGGATTTAAAAATCCTGCAGTTGTTAAAGAATGTTGCATCAAAATAAATAGTATTGAAAATATTGCAGATGAGGTATTAAGCCAAGCTTTAGTAAAACTTTTTGAAACTAATGATCCAATTAATATTATCAAAGTAAAATCGGTTTTAGATTATCTTGAAATTGTTACCGACAAAGCAGAAGATGTTGCAAATACAATTGACAATATTTTAATAAAATACGCTTAACAACGCTTATTCAACAAAATTTTTATTTGGATGGAATTTCCCTTACTTCTTACTATAATTGTAATTTTAGCTCTAATTTTTGATTATATCAATGGGTTTCATGATGCTGCAAACTCCATTGCAACCATTGTTTCTACTAAAGTTTTAACACCTTTTCAAGCTGTACTTTGGGCGGCTGTGTGGAATTTTGCCGCTTTTTTTATTGCTTACTATATTATCGGTGAATTTAAAATTGGTAATACAATTGCAAAAACAGTAAATGAAGATTTTATTAATTTACACGTGATTTTTTCTGGTTTAATTGCCGCAATTTTGTGGAATTTATTAACGTGGTGGTTTGGAATTCCTTCCTCTTCCTCTCATACTTTGATTGGCGGTTTTTTAGGAGCCGCATTAATGCACGCTTTTATGTTAGATTATCATCAGATTGCAATTTCACAACCCGATATTACAATTTGGGAGAATTTGATTGGAGCTTTAAAACAATTATTTACTCAAAATGTCGTCAAGTTTAAAGTTGTAATTCCTATATTTCTATTTATATTTTTAGCTCCGATAATTGGAATGGTAATTTCTGTAATCATAACTTTAATAATTGTGAGTCTTTTTAAGAAAAGCAATCCACATAAAGCAGAACTTGCTTTTAAAAAATTACAGTTAGCTTCTAGTGCACTTTTTAGTTTAGGACATGGTTTAAATGATGCTCAAAAAGTAATGGGAATTATTGGTGCAGCAATTATTTATTATCATGTAAATATGATTTCAGATCCTGTTTATTTAAATTTAGCCGTTGCAGATCGTTTTAATTTTTTTGCTGAACATTATCTGTGGGTTCCGATTGTTTCCTTTGTTGCAATAGGTTTAGGAACAATGAGTGGTGGTTGGAAAATTATAAAAACCATGGGAACTAGAATTACAAAAGTAACACCTTTAGAAGGAGTTGCCGCAGAAACTGCAGGAGCTTTAACTTTGTTTATAACAGATCATTTGGGAATTCCAGTTTCTACAACGCATACAATTACAGGTTCAATTATTGGAGTAGGTTTAACGAAAAGAGTTTCTGCTGTCAGATGGGGAATTACTGTAAGTTTGCTTTGGGCATGGGTTTTAACAATTCCTATTAGTGCAATTGTTGCTGCTTTTACTTATTTAGCAGTGAGTTATTTCTAAAAATTTATATTCAAAATATTCAAAACTTTGTCAATTATTGGCAAAGTTTTTTTCTTTTAAAAATTTTTAAAAATCGTATTTTTGCAACAAACAAAAGCATTTATGGAATTTTTGGATCAATACCAACAAATAGTTTCGAAGGCGATAGAAAAATACACCTTCAAAGATAATCCCAAAGAATTGTATTCGCCGATGAACTATATAATAAGTCATGGAGGCAAAAGATTACGCCCAATTATGGTTTTAATGGGAAATGACTTATTTGGTGGCGATCCTGAAAAAGCAATCAAACCAGCTTTAGCAATTGAGTTTTTTCATAATTTTACTTTAATCCATGATGATATTATGGACGAAGCACCGCTGCGAAGAAATAAACCAACAATTCATACGCTACATGGAATTAACGTAGGAATTCTTTCTGGAGATGGATTGCTTCTAAAAGCATATAAATTTTTTGAAGATTTAGAACCAGAATTATACAAAGCTTGCGTCAGAATTTTTACGCATACAGGTTTACTTCTTTGCGAAGGACAACAATATGATATTAATTTTGAAACAGATAGCAACGTAAGTTTTGATGATTATATTAGAATGATTACCTATAAAACAGGCGTTTTGAGTGCTTCGTCTTTTGAAATTGGAGCAGTAATTGCAGGTGCCAATTTTACAGATGCGAAACATTTATTTAATTTTGGAAAACATGTTGGAATTGCGTTTCAAATTATGGATGATTATCTAGATGTTTATGGAAATATGGAGCAATTTGGAAAAAAACATGCAGGTGATATTTATGAAAATAAAAAAACAGTTCTGTATCAATATGCGTTAGAATTTGGAACATCAGAAGAGCGTGAAGAATTAAAATATTGGTATTCTAAAAAAACCGATAACATTGATAAAATTCACGGAGTTGAGAAAATTTTCAGAAGAACAAGAGTAGAAGAAAAAGTGTTGCAATTAATACAAAAACACAATCATATTGCTCAAGAGTTTTTACATAAAATTGATGTTTCTGATGAAAAAAAGAAACCTTTTATAGAGCTTGCAAACTATCTTTTGAAGAGAGAAGTTTAATTTTTATTTAATTAAAATCATGAAATTCCGTACTGAAGTTAATCTTCAAAATTCCGAGCAAAAAATAAATTTAAATTCTCATATTTTTAGTATTGGTTCTTGTTTTGCCACAGAAATTTCTACGCTTTTACAAGATGGACAATTGCAGAATTTCAACAATCCATTTGGAACACTTTTTAATCCCTTTTCGATTAATAAGGCATTAAGCAAAATCCATAATGCTGAATTTTATTCTGAAGAAGATTTAATTAAATTTAATGATTATTATATTTCATTAGACCATAATTCTTCTTTTAATTCTCGGTTTTCGCATCAGACTTTGGATTTTATCAATCATCAAATTCAACAGAGTAATGAATTTTTAAAGAAGACAGATTTCGTAATTATTACTTATGGAACATCTTTTATTTATGAATTTTTACCAAAGAAAAAATTAGTAGCCAATTGCCATAAAATTCCATCAAAATATTTTGAAAAACGATATTTAACGCATTTGGAATTGTGTGATTCTATTTCCGAAAGTATTTCTTTATTAAAAGATATTTGTCCAGAAAATGTTCAGATTTTATTTAGTATTTCGCCGGTTCGTCACACCAAAGATGGCATTGTAGAAAACCAATTAAGTAAATCTAAATTATTTAATGCTTTACATGAAGTAATTTCTACGGAAGAAAATTGCACTTATTTACCGATTTATGAAATTATGATAGACGATTTGCGAGATTACCGTTTTTATAAAGAGGATTTAATTCATCCCAATTCGCAAGCCATTCAATACATTTGGGAAAAATTTGGGAACTCTTATTTTAGTGAAGAATGTAAAAGTTTTGTAGCAGAAAATTTAAAAATTAAAAAAGCTTTAGAACACAAAACTGACGATTTAAAAAATCCGAAATATTTGGAATTTCAAGAGAAATTAAAATTGAAAATTGCCTCGCAACAGGAAAAAGTGAAGCATAAGATTTTTTAGTTTAATTAAATTTTCTTTAGAAATATACATTTTAACTTTTCATCGCAACAACTTTACGCTTTTACAATTTAGAAAAATGATTGACACACACACCCATTTATATTCCGAAGAATTTGATGACGACAGAAATGAAATGATTGAAAGAGCCCTTTCAAAAGGTGTTTCAAAGTTTTTTCTTCCAGCAATTAACTCCGAAACACACCAAAAAATGTTTGATTTGGAAGCAGAATATCCCGAACAAATTTTCTCTATGGTTGGTTTACATCCGTGTTATGTGAAACCTGAAAGTTGGGATAAAGAATTAGAAATTGTAGAAAATTATTTAAAGCAAAGAAAATTTCCCGCAATTGGAGAAATTGGAATTGATTTGTATTGGGACAAAACCACTTTAGATATTCAGATCAAAGCTTTTGAGCAACAAATTGATTGGGCAATTCAATATGATTTACCTATTGTGATTCACACAAGAAATAGTTTTGATGAAACTTTTGCAGTTTTAGAAAATAAAAAATGCGAAAAATTACGAGGGATTTTTCATTGTTTTTCAGGCGCTTTAGACCAAGCAAAACGCGCCATAAATCTTGGTTTTTCTCTGGGAATTGGTGGAGTAGTGACTTTTAAAAATGGTAAAATTGACCAATTTTTAAATGAAATTCCTTTAGATAAAATAGTTTTAGAAACAGATTCTCCTTATCTCGCACCAGTTCCATTTAGAGGAAAAAGAAATGAAAGTTCTTATCTAGATTTGGTTGTAGGGAAATTAGTTGATATTTACGGAAAAACTTTTGCTGAAATTGACCAAATTACCACAGAAAACGCTGAGAAAATTTTTTCAAAGATTTAATTTAATTTTAAAAAAAAATATTGAAAATTAAGCAGAATTCCGACTCGCATTAATGTTTCCAAATAACGAACGCATCACTAATTTTTCAAAAGCCTCTTTGTTTTCCGTATTTTTTTTGATTTTAATTAATGCATATTGTTGAATGCTTAAAAGCGGCAAAACAATTTTTTCTCTTATTTCAACAGATTTTTTAGAAATAGGCTCTTCTTGCATAAGTTCAGTAAAACCAGTTAATTCTAACATCAAATTTTTTGAAAGTTCATATTCATCAAATAAAATTTGCCAAAAATCACCATATTTTTTATCATTTTTCATGTAAGAAGTGAGCGGAAAATAAGATTTACTTAAACTCATCATACTATTTAAAATCAATGCTTTAAAAAAATCAGAACCTGCATATAATGCTTTTACATCATTAAATTTTCCTTCATTTTTAAAATTTTGCAAAGCAGTTCCGACACCAAAAAATCCTGGAACATTTTGTTTTAATTGAGACCAACTTCCCACGAAAGGAATCGCGCGTAAATCTTCAAATTTTAGTTCAGAACCACTTCCTCTTTTTGTGGGACGGCTTCCAATATTAGATTTTGCATAATATTCCAAAGTACTCATTTCTTGTAAATAAGGCACAAATAAAGGATTTGCTTTTAAAGATGAGTATTTTTCAAAACTTAAACTGGCTAATTGTATAAATAAGTTTCGTTCATTTTCACTTATATTTTTTTTAGAATTTTCAAAAACATCATTTTCAATTCCTGCGGTCAGAAGCTGTTCAAAATTAAATTTTGCCTGTTCTTTATTTCCAAAAACACTTGTTATCGTTTGACCTTGGATTGTTAATTCTATTTTATTATTTGCAATAGTTTTTCCTTGAGACGCATAAAAATCATGTGTTTTTCCGCCGCCTCTCGCAGGTGGACCGCCGCGACCGTCGAAGAAAATAACTTTAATCCCATATTTTTCTGAAATTTTTGTGAGTCTTTCTTTGGTAGTGAAAATTTCCCAATTCGCCTTTAAATAACCGCCGTCTTTTGTACCGTCTGAAAAACCAAGCATTATAGTTTGTTGATTTCCGCGGCGTTCTAAATGTCTTTTGTAGAACGGGTTTTCATACAATTCAGCCATTACACTTTCTGCATTTCCCATTCCTTCCATGGTTTCAAAAAGAGGAATAATGTCTATTTTTATGACTTCATCTTTATATTGACAAACTTTAAAAAAAGCTAAAACATTCATCACATCTTGCACTGTTTCTGCATTAGAAATGATAAATCGGTTCATTCCGCGTTCTCCGTTTTTCGCTTGAATTTCTGTAATTTGAGAGACCGTTTTCAAAGTATCTTTCGCCATTTCATCTTCCCATTTTTCGTAGTTTAGATACGGTTTGTGCTCAATTAAATAATTAAATTTTTCTCTTTCTGTAAAATTTTCTCCGTTAGAAATATCACTTTTTGAAATAATAAAATCAATTACTTTTTGCAAAATTCTGCTGTCTTGTCTTATATCTAAACTCGCAAAATGAGTCCCAAAAATCCTGATTCTATCACGAAAATTATCAAGTAAACCTCTGAAAAGTCCTTTGTGTTTTAAGATTAAAATCTGTTCAGCTTTATCAATTTCTGTAATTAATTCTTCTGAAGTAATATCACATTCTTCTTTAAAAATGGCGTCATATAATTTATTGCTTAATTTTTCTAATATTTCTGCCACTCCACTGAAACTCAATCTTCTTCTCACATATTTTAAATGACTGTAATAAGATTTCAAAATAGAAACATGAAGTTCTTCGGCAACTTTCTTTGTGATTTCTGCAGTTACGAAAGGATTTCCGTCTCTGTCTCCACCTGGCCAAAATCCCAATTGAAATAAATCTTCATTTAGATGAAATCCCTCAGTTTTAAAAAGAGATTTTATTTCCGTAAAAAGTTCGCCTAAAGTATCGTAATAAATGTAGCGCAAATAATAAATAATACTCATCGCTTCATCTAAAGGCGTCGGTTTTTCTTTATTTAAAAATGGTGTTTTTCCCAATTGTTGCAAAAGCAAATCGATTTGTGTAACTGAATCTGCGGTAATTTGTGTTTTCAAATCGTGTAAAATTCGCTGTACAGAATTGGGATAAAATTGCGTAGGATGAGCCGTGAAAACTACTTTCACACCAAATTGATTTAATTTTTCTCTTACTTGTGGCAAACAATTTTGTTGAGATGCACGATCAAAAATATTTTGCACAGTTCCCGCATCAGATTCTGAATGCAAAGAAGGAAAAGCAGCATCTTCAATACTGTCAAAAAGCACCACTTGTCTTTCGATATATTGTATAATTTTAAATAGTAATTCTAATTTTTCATCTTCGGTTTTAAGATGCGTATGATTCGCAAAAAAAGAATCCAAAATATCTTCGGGAGTTTTTCCAGCTTCATAACCTTCTTTGCTTTCTTCATATAAAAATGGCAGCAACATCCCGATATTACTCATTTTATCATATGGCAAACTCATAAAAAGTGAGTTGTAAATTTGAAATTTATTCTCTACAATCTGCCGGAATTTTTCTTTTCTGTCTGTGTTTCGCATCATCAAATTTAAAGAAAATTCTTGATGAAATTATTAATCATTAGAAATAAGTATTTTGCAGAATACAACCATAATGTTTGTCATTCCGTAGGAATCTAAGCAAAGAACTTCACTAATTTTATGAACTTCCGTTCAACATAGCCGTGATGGAAGGGAAAATCCTTTTTGTTATTGCGATTGCGAAAAAGTTTCATCGGACTTCTTCGTTCCTCGCAATGACAAAAAGATTGGAATGAACAGCGCGCTGAAAGGTCGAAAAAAGTGAAACCGCCTTGCTCCAAAATTATTTTTCGATTATTCAACAGATTGCTTTGCAACACTCGCAATGACGCGCAGAACACAAAAAAAATACCTTCCGAAGAAAGTATTTGATTTAAAAAAAGTTTTACTTTTATCTGTTTCGCGTAAAATTGCTTTTATTATTTGGCTTTTTAGAATGTCCAGAAGTTGGAGCATTTCGTTGTGGTCTAAAAGGTTTATTATTAGAATCTCGTTTTTCAAAAACTAAATTATCTGTGTGATAAGGATGATTTTTTTCAACGGGTATTTTTTTACCGATTAATTTTTCGGTATTTTTTAAATTAATTAAATCTAAACCATCCACAAAACTAATGGAATTTCCTTCTGCACCAGCTCTTCCGGAACGCCCAATTCTATGGACATAAGTTTCAGAAACATCGGAAAGTTCGAAATTTACAACGTATTTTAAATCATCGATATCAATTCCACGTGCTGCAATATCTGTTGCAACTAAAATTCTGGTTTTTCCATTTTTAAAATTACTCAATGCGTTTTGTCTTGCATTTTGAGATTTATTTCCGTGAATGGCTTCTGCCGAAATTTTGTGAGAATGCAATTTTCTAGCGATTTTATCTGCGCCATGTTTTGTACGAGAAAAAACCAAAACAGAATCTTTAATATCGTTTTGTAGAAGATGTGTTAATAAGTCTAATTTGTCACTTTTATCCACAAAATAAACCGATTGATTAATTGTTTCAGCTGTTGAAGAAACTGCAGCAACGTGTACTTTTATGGGATTATTTAAAATGGAATTCGCCAAAGAATCAATCTCTTGCGGCATAGTTGCGGAAAAGAATAGAGTCTGTCTTTTCTGCGGAATCATTTTGATAATGCGTTTCACATCGTGTACAAAGCCCATATCGAGCATTCTATCCGCTTCATCTAAAACAAAAATTTCTAAATGTTTTAAAGTAATAATGCCTTGTGAAATAAAATCTAAAAGTCTTCCAGGTGTTGCTACCAAAACATCTACGCCACGACGTAAAGATTTTTCTTGTGTGCCTTGTTTTACACCACCAAAAACTACTAAAGTTCTTACAGGTAAATTTTTACCATAAGCTTCAAAGTTTTCTTCAATTTGTATCGCTAATTCTCTTGTAGGAGTTAAAATTAATGCTTTTATTTGATTGTTTCTTGGTCCTTTTCTCTCAGCAATATTTTGTAAAATTGGAATAGCAAAAGCGGCGGTTTTTCCTGTCCCAGTTTGGGCGCAACCGAGAAAATCTTTTCCGTCAATTATGGATGGAATTGCTTTTTCCTGAATAGGAGTTGGCTTTTCATAGCCTTGTTTTTCAAGCGCATCTAAGATGGGCTTAATAATTTTTAAGTCTGTAAATAACAAATTTATTTATATTAAATTTTTTGTGCGGATGAAGTAGTTTACTTCTTCATTTTAAGCACATTTGCAGTTGCAAATGGAGTAATCTAAAAATTACTTTGGCTAAGAATGCCGCGAAATATTTTGCAAAGATAGTTTATTTGTTTGAATAAAGATTTTCCACAAAAAAGCGAAAAAGTAAAAACTCTTTCGTTTATAAATTTAATATTTTAAAAATAATTATCCGTGTAATTTTTTCCAGATGGCATCTTTTAGTTCCATTAAACCTTCTTGCGACACGGCTGAGAAAAAAAGTGGTTGTCTATTTTCAGGAAATTCTGCGGCAATTTCTTTTTTTAGTTCGTCGTCTAAAAGATCTGCTTTTGAAATAGATAAAATAAAATCTTTATCTATCAATTCCGGATTGTATTCTTTTAATTCATTTTCTAAAATTTTAAACTCTTGAAAATGGTCTTCAGAATCTGCGGGAATTAAAAATAATAAAATAGAATTTCGTTCAATATGACGCAAAAAACGATGTCCTAAACCTTTTCCTTCGGCTGCACCTTCAATAATTCCCGGAATATCTGCCATTACAAAAGATTTGTAATTTCTGTATTCCACGATTCCTAAATTGGGTGTCAAAGTGGTAAAAGCATAATCTGCAATCTTTGGTTTTGCGGCAGAAATTGAAGCTAAAAGTGTGGATTTTCCAGCATTTGGAAAGCCAACTAAACCAACGTCTGCTAAAACTTTCAATTCAAAAATTACCATTCCTTCTTCACCAGGTTCTCCTGGTTGTGCATAACGAGGCGTTTGATTGGTGGAAGTTTTAAAAAATTCATTTCCCATTCCGCCTTTTCCACCTTTAAATAAAATGATTTCTTGTCCGTCTTCTAAAATTTCGCCAATTATTTCGCCTTCTTCATTTTTTGCAATTGTCCCAAGTGGAACTGTGATATAAACGTCTTCTCCATCTGCGCCAGTTAATTGACTTTTTTGTCCGTTTTTTCCTCGTCCTGCAGTTACGTGTCTTGTATAACGAAGTGGAAGCAGCGTCCATTCATTTTCGTTTCCGCGCATTATTATATTTCCACCGCGACCGCCATTTCCTCCATCTGGACCGCCTTTTGGAATATATTTTTCTCGACGCAAATGCGCAGATCCGCCTCCTCCGTGACCGGCTTTACAATTTATTCTGGTGTAATCTACGAAATTGGACATAATTTAGCTATTGGTTGTCAGTTGTTGGTTGTTAGTGTTTTTCGTTGAGATTTGCACTTGAAATCTGACAACTAACAACTAACAACTAACAACTATTTAATTTTTTCTACTTCTGCAAAAAGTTTTTCCGAAATTTCAGCAATTTCTCCTACACCATTTACTTCGATGTATTTTCCTTGTTGCTTATAAAGTTCGGCCACTTCTGCCGTTTTTTTATAATATTCTACAATTCTATTTTTAATAATAGATTCTTCAGAATCGTCTTTTCTGCCACTTGTTTTTCCTCTGTTGATCAATCTTTCAACTAATATTTTATCTTCTACAACTAAAGACAAACAAATTGAAATTTCAGAATGCAGTTCATTTTTAACAATTTCATCTAATGCAGCAGTTTGAAAAGTAGTTCTCGGATAGCCGTCGAATATAAAACCATTGCAATCGGTCGGCTTTTTAATTTCTTCAATCAGCATATCTGTTGTCACTTTATCTGGAACCAATTCTCCCTTTTCAATAAAAGATTTTGCAAGAATTCCAAGTGGTGTTTCATTCTTCATATTAAATCTGAATAAATCCCCAGTTGAAATCTGCTTCAGATGAAATTTCTTAATTAAATTTTCTGCCTGCGTTCCTTTTCCACTTCCGGGAGGGCCGAATAAGACAATGTTTATCATTTTTATTTTTTTTGAAAATAAGTTTTTAAAACTTTACTATTATTTAATCTTCATTAATTCTTCCATCTTCTAATTGGTATAAATCTTTAAGATTTCGCCCCAATTCATCATAATCTAAGCCATAACCTAAAACAAATTTGTTTGGAATTTCTTTACCAACATAATCTATTTTAAAATCTTTATCATAAACATCTGGTTTTAAAAGAAAAGAAGCGATTTTTATAGATTTTGGACGTTGCGTTTCTTTGAAATATTGAAACAAACTTTCCACAGTATTTCCTGTATCTACAATGTCTTCTAAGATAATAATGTGTCGATCTTTAATGTCTTTAGTTAAATCCATTTTTTGGTAAACAATTCCTGTAGATTGCGTTCCCACATAAGAGCTCATTTGGATAAATGCGATTTCACATTTACCTGGATAATGTTTTAACAGATCTGAAAAAAACATAATCACACCATTTAAAACGCCGATGAAAACGGGTGTTTCATCTTTGTAATCTTGATGAATTTTTAGAGCAGTTTCTTTTACGATGGATTGAATTTCTTCATCTTTAAGATATGTGACAAAATTTTTGTCGTGTATTTTAATACGGTCCATAGATTTTTATAAGGTGCAAATTTAAACTTTTTAAAAAGAATAATTTTACTGTAAATGGTTTAATTATTATAATATGATATATTTTTCTTAAAAAGTGAATTAATAAAAAGAAAATTAATGAAAATCAAGTTTATGATTAAAATTCTTTTTTAACAAAAAACGTTAATTGGCAAAATTATTGTAACATGATTTCTTATCCTAAGTCAATGTTTCTAGATGACTTTTAAAATAAATTTGCACTATAATTTAATAACAAAAATAAAATATTATGGCAACAACATGGAAATTAGATCCGTCTCATAGTGAAATTACTTTTAAAGTAAAACATATGATGATTTCTAACGTGAAAGGCAACTTTCAAACTTTTGATGCAGAAATAAAATCAGAAGATGATTCATTCAAAAATGCAAAAACTTCCGCAACAATCCAGACTGATTCTGTCTTTACAAACAATTCAGATAGAGATAATCACTTAAAAGGCGCAGACTTTTTTAATGTAGAAGTTAATCCAACTATTAATTTTGAAAGTGATTCTTTAAATGATGAAATCACTGGAAATTTAACGATAAATGGCGTTACAAAACCGGTGAAATTAGATGTAGATTTTGGAGGAATAAACGTGGATCCATGGGGAAATACAAAAGCTGGTTTTTCTTTTGAAGGAAAAATTAAAAGAAGTGATTTTGGCTTGACTTATAATGCTACTTTAGAAACTGGCGGCGTTTTGGTAAGTGATGAAGTGAAAATTGCGGGTGATTTGCAATTTTCTAAACAAGCATAATTTTACCATCTTTAAATTTTAAATTCTATGATTTTTCATTAAATCATAGAATTTTTTTTAAATTTAATCACATTTAATTCAATGAATTATTTAGCACATTCTTATCTTTCTTTTTCAGACCAACAAATTGTGGGACAATTTTTGGAAGATTATGTGAAAAATAATCAGCGTGGAAATTTACCCGAAAAAATCCAAGAAGGTATCATTTTGCATAGAGAAATAGATACTTTTACAGATTCTCACCCTATAATTACAGAAGCCAAAAAAATTTATCAACCTTTGGTTAGACTTTATTCTGGAGCCTTTATTGATGTGAGTTTTGATTATTTTTTAGCAAATAGTTTATCAGAAAATGATTTAAAAAAACATACCGATAAAGTTTATAAAGCGTTGCGTGAATATGAAAATTATTTTCCGGAAATTTTTCACAATCGATTGAATTCTATGCAAAAAGACAATTGGCTTTATAATTATAAATTTGATTGGGGAATAAAATATAGTTTTCAAAATGTTTTAAACAAAGCAAAATATCTTGAAAAAGAAATTCCAATTCTTGAAGTTTTTCTTCAGAATAAAGTTTTTTTAAAAGAAAAATTTGATATATTTTTTCCAGAATTAAAAGCACATATTTCAGAAATGAATTCTAAATTTTAGTTCAAATTTATTATTTAAATTCTTTCAAAATAATTTTCCACAAAGGTTCATTATAAGACCGAAAAAAATTAATGTGACCAATTTCCTTTTTCGGAGAATCTGCAATTTTTAAAACTTTATAAGTTGGTTTTAAATTGGGAAAAGTTTCTTTTAATAAACTTTTTACGCCTTTTTCTGTGAGCCAAGAATCATCTTCTGCTCGCAAAACCAAAACATTTTGTTGTAAATCGTTAGAAAAATTAAAATCAATTTTCTCTAAAAGTGCATTTGTTGATTTCTTATTTAAAATTAAAGTGCGCCAATCAAAGGCTGCATTTTTTGGGAGACTTTCACCTAAACCGAAATATTGCGCCGGAAAATAACCAAAAATTTTCGTGAAAAATGGTTGCAAAATACCGAATCCACCGTAAGCTAAAAGTTTGGTTTTAAAATTTAAATTTCCTACATACGCTTTTTGTGCACCAAAAAAAATAAATTTTTTAAATTGTTTAGAACCTTCATTCATTCCTAAAATTAATGCACCCACCGAATGTCCGATTAAATATTTATCATAATTCTCAAACTTAATTTTAATAAAATTGGTCAAAGTTTTAAAATCTTCAGTTCCCCAAGTTCGCATAGAACTATCAGAATTTTTCAGAATTTTTGGTTTGGATAAACCAATTCCAGAATAATCATAAGTAATTACTGTAAAACCATTTTTTGCTAAAAAGCGGGAAATATTAAAATAAATTTGTTGTTTTACGCCTGTTGCAGAATTAATTAAAATAATCTTTTTATTGGAGATTTTCGGCTCAAAAAGTGTGGCAAAAATAGTTTGGTTTGAAGCGTTTTTTAAATTTAATTCTGTCATTTAAAAATGAAATATAAGAAAATGTATGATTTCTAAAGATTAAGTTTTGATTAAAACCTAAACCAAAACATTTTTTAAAAAAGGCAATCCACTTTGCGAACCTCTGTTTTCCGCTACTTTTAATGAAACATCATTTCCAAATTTCACACAATCTTTTATTTTATTTTTATGACAATACGCCATTGCAAAACCAGATGTAAAAGCATCGCCCATTCCCATTTTATGAGCTGTTTGTGCAGGATCATTTCTAAAATAACTCATTTCTGAACCGTTAAAATAGATTGAAGAATTGGTGTCATCTCGCACAAATAATTTATTGGGTAGTCTTTTCATTATTTGTTCTCTGCTTTCTGGTCCAAAAATCGAAGCTAAATCATTGGTTTTTGCTATTATAAATTCAGATTGTTCTATAATATTTTGTGGTAATTTATTTCCTGGAGCGGCATAAATTGCAATTTTAACGTTTAATTGCTTACATTTTTTATATAAATATTTCACAGTGTCTAGTGGAATCTCTAATTGAGTAAGAACCAAATCTGCTTGTGAAAGTGCTTTTTCTGCGGCATCAATATCTTCTGGAGTAAGCAAATCATTTGCTGCAGGAACTACAACAATTGCATTTTTTCCTTCTGATGCGGTAACAAATGCAGTTCCAGTTGCAGTATTTATTTTTTCTGCTACAAAACCAATATTAATGTTTTCTTCACGTAGATTTCTTAAAATTTGTTGTCCGTGCGGATCTGCACCTACAGCGCCTACAAAATAAACGCTTGCGCCTAATCTTGCCGTTGCAACTGCTTGGTTTGCGCCTTTTCCACCAAAAAAACTTTCAGATTGATGGGCTAAAACGGTTTGATTTGCTTGTGGCATTTGGGAAGTATTAAGTACTAAATCAATAGAACAACTTCCGACTACAACTATTTTCGGAGAATAATTTTGGTTAAATTTTATATTTTGAAAATTCATATTGTAAAAATAAAAATTTGAAATGCTAAATCTAAGCCATTTCTATGAATTCTGAAATAATTTTCACAGGTTTATTATTTTCATCGAAAGCAATATAAGTTCCATAAAATCCTTCTCCGTAACCTGTTTCAAATGCAATCATATTTTCAGGCTCTACTTCATCGGGTTTTAAAATTGCAAATTGATTAAATATTCCAGAACTGTCATAAAAGGAAGGATGAAAAAATTCTTCATAAATACCCATGAAATCTGCACCTTTTCTATGGTAAAGTCGCGTTTCCAAATGGTTCAAACATTCTTGGGTTTTGGCGTCCATAAAACAGCCCATTCCGCTTTTCACAGGATAACCGAAAATTTCGCCTTCCTTTAAATCTTTTAAATTTTGATTTTCACAAAGTGCTAATTCCCATTTTTCGATTTTATTTTTCGAAAATGTAATTTCTACATAAGCGATGCAGTTGCTTTCTTTTTCTTTATGAATTAAAACTGGAAAATTCCCATTAGGAAATTTAATTAAAAAAGGTGCTTTATCATTTGTAATTAAAGGATCGCAAGCAATTATTTCGCCTGAACTAATGTGCAATTCTCCTGCTTCATAAGTATCAATTAAGATATTATCTGCTAAATTTTTACTGAATAATTTTGTGAGATTTTCTAGGTGTTTCATTACAAAGTTTTCAATTTTTCTTGCAATAATTTGATCTTTTCTTGCGCATCTTTCTGTTTGTTTTGCTCGTTTTCTAAAACTTGCTTTGGCGCGCCTGCAACAAATTTCTCATTAGATAATTTCTTTTCTACTGAAATGAGAAAACCTTGCAAATATTTTAATTCTTCTTCAGTTTTAGCTTTTTCTTCAGCTAAATCTAAATTTTCACTAAATGGAATTGAAATTTCTGTTCCACCAACTAAAAATGTAAAACTTGGTAAATCTGTTTTCTTATTAAAATTAACTTGCTCAGAATTTGCAAGTTTTTTAATGATTTCTTCATTTTTAAATGAATCAGCGTTGGTGAAAATTTCCACCGTTTCACGCGGCGAGATGCCTTTCGATTGTCGATAATTTCTTATGCCGGAAATTATTTCTTTGGTAAAATCAAAATCTTTTACTAATTCTTCTTTAAAAGAAGTTGCTTTTTTTTGCTGTGCAATTATTAAAGCTTCATCTATATTTCTATTTCCCATTTGTTGCCAAAGTTCTTCAGATAAAAACGGCATAAATGGATGAACTAATTTCATTAATTCTTCAAAGAAATAAATCGTTTTCTGATAAACTTCTTTAGAAATTGGCTCGCCATAATTGGGTTTAATAATTTCTAAATACCAAGAGCAGAAATCGTCCCAAATTAGTTTATAAATTAAATGTAAAGCATCAGAAATCCTGAATTTTTCAAATTGATTTGCGACTTCAATAATGGTTTTATTAATCTGATTTTCAAACCATTCAATTGCTTGTTGATCCGCAGAATTACTTTTTATAGTTTCAGATTTTTCCCAATTTTGAACCAGTCGAAACGCGTTCCAGATTTTTGTGGCAAAATTCCTTCCTTGAAGCATTAAATCTTCATCAAACAATAAATCATTTCCGGCAGGAGCGCTCAATAAAATCCCCACACGAACGCCATCTGCGCCATATTTTTCAATTAATTCTATTGGATCTGGAGAATTTCCCAATTGTTTAGACATTTTTCTTCTTTGTTTATCGCGCACAATTCCGGTAAAATAAACATTTTTAAAAGGAATTTCATTTCGAAATTCTAAACCAGCCATCACCATTCTTGCGACCCAAAAGAAAATAATATCTGGACCGGTTACCAAATCTGCAGTTGGATAATAATAATTTATTTCCTCGTTATTTGGATTATTTAAACCATCAAAAACCGACATTGGCCAAAGCCAAGATGAAAACCAAGTATCGAGCGCATCTTCTTCTTGTTTTAAGTTGTCAGTTGTCAGTTGTTGGTTGTCAGTTTTTTCTTTTGCTAAAATCAAGGCTTCCTTAATATTTTCTGCTACAACAAAATCATCTTCACCATCACCAAAAAAATACGCAGGAATTTGTTGTCCCCACCAAAGTTGACGAGAAATATTCCAATCTCGGATGTTTTCCATCCAATGTTTATAGGTGTTTTTAAACTTTTCTGGGAATAATTTTATGTCTCCGTTCATTACAACTTCCAAAGCTGGTTTTGCAAGATCTTCCATTTTTAAAAACCATTGAACGGATAATTTCGGCTCAATAATTTCGCCGGTTCTTTCGGAAGTTCCCACTTTATTGACGTAATCTTCTGCTTTTAAAAGCAATCCTTTTTCTTCTAATTCTTTTGCGATTTGTTTTCTTACTACAAATCTATCTTGACCATTGTAATGAAGTCCGTGTTCGTTTAATTTTCCGTCATCGTCTAAAGCATCAATAATTTGAAGTTGATGTTTTTTTCCAATTTCATAATCATTAATATCATGAGCCGGCGTAATTTTTAAAGCTCCGGTTCCGAATTCAATATCCACATATTCATCTTCAATAATCGGGACAATTCTATTCACGATTGGAACAATGACATTTTTTCCTTTTAAATGAAAATATTTTTCGTCATTTGGATTAATGCAAACTGCGACGTCACCGAAAATAGTTTCTGGTCGAGTAGTAGCAACGGTCATAAATTCTTCTGAACCTTCAATTTTATATTTTAAAAAGTAAAGTTTTCCGTTTAATTCTTTGTGAATTACTTCTTCATCAGAAATATTGGTTTTGGCTTTTGGATCCCAATTTACCATTCTAAAACCGCGGTAAATTAAACCTTTATTAAATAATTCAACAAAAGATTTTATGACCTGTTTGGATAGATTTTCTTCTAAAGTAAATTTCGTGCGTTCCCAATCGCAAGAGCAACCCAGTTTTTTTAATTGTTCTAAAATAGTTCCGCCGTATTGATCGGTCCATTTCCAGGCGTGTTTTAAAAATTCTTCACGGGTGAGATTTTCTTTTTTTATTCCTTCAGATTCTAATTTTGCCACCACTTTTGCTTCTGTTGCAATAGACGCGTGATCCGTTCCTGGAACCCAACAAGCATTAAAACCTTGCATTCTCGCACGACGAACCAAAACATCTTGAATGGTATTATTCAACATGTGTCCCATGTGAAGAATTCCCGTAACATTTGGTGGCGGAATTACAATGGTATAAGCTGGTCTTTCATCTGGTGTAGAATGAAAATAATTATTTTCTAACCAGTATTTGTACCATTTACTTTCGGTTTCTTTCGGATTATATTTTTCTGAAATCTGCATAGTTCTAAATTCTAAAGCGTAATGTTTGCAAAAATAAGATAATCAAAAATTATATCTTCTATTTATTAAATAATATTTAAATTTGTCTATTACTAATTAATTACAAATTGACAATTATGAAAAATATTTTAGCAGGATTAATGTTAACTGCAACTTTCGCTTTTACTTCTGCACAAACAATTTCATTTAATGAAACAACTCATGATTACGGTACAATTGCAAAAGGTTCTGATGGACATACTTTTTTTACGGTAACAAATACAGGAGACAAGCCTTTAATTATTTCTAAAGTTCAACCTGCGTGTGGCTGTACAACGCCAGAATGGAGCAAAGATCCAATTATGCCGGGAAAATCTGCTAAAATTAAAGTAGGTTATAATACACAATTGGTAAATCCGTTCAATAAAATGATTGAAGTATATTCTAATGATCCGAAAAAAGGAAGAGAAGTACTTTATATTAAAGGAACTGTAGTTGAAGATACTACTCCAGTTGCAAAAAGCTAAATATTATTTATTAAAAATAATTACAATGTCTTGATATTTTTATCGAGGCATTTTTTTTGGTACATTTATTAAAAATTTAAAATGTCTAAAAATTATTCTAAAGATTTTATTGTTGATGATAAGTTTGATATAGAAAAATCTATCACAAAATACAAAGGTTCTATTTCCAAAAAAGATGGTAAAAAATTGCTTAAAGATGAGCAAGATACACTTCGGCTTTTGCAAGAAAAATTATATGCAGATGGAAGTCAATCTGTATTAATTGTTTTGCAAGCGATGGATGCAGCGGGAAAAGATTCTTTGATAAAACACGTTTTTGGAGGAATTAATCCGCAAGGTTGTGAAGTGACGAGTTTTAAAACGCCGTCTTCTTTAGATTATTCCCATGATTTTCTTTGGCGTCATTATATTGCGTTGCCAGAAAAAGGAAAAATTGGAATTTTTAACCGTTCTCATTATGAAAGTATTTTGATTTGTAAAGTTCATCCTGCATTTAATTTGAATGAAAAAGTTTGGGATAATATTTCAGATTTTGATGATAAATTTTGGGAAAACCGCTATGAAAGTATTAGAAATTTTGAAAAACATTTATCAGAAAACGGTACAAAAATTATTAAATTTTTCCTTAACGTTTCCAAAGAAGAGCAAAAACAAAGATTTCTAGACCGCATTGATGAAGAAGATAAAAATTGGAAATTTGGTTTGGGAGATATGAAAGAACGCGCATTGTGGGACGATTATCAAAAAGCTTATGAAGATGCGATCAACGAGACTTCTAAAGATTATGCACCGTGGTATGTTTTGCCAGCCGACAGCAAATGGTTTACGAGATTGGCGGCGTTGCAAATTATTATCGAAAATTTAGAAAAAATGGATTTGAAATTTCCAACTCTAACTAATGAAAATTTAGGCGAATTGGAGGCGGCAAAATTAACATTACAAGATGAAAAATAAATTATATTGACTTAAATAATTATATAAAAACTTAGATTTTGTTTTAAATCTTTTTTGCAATAACAAAAAACCACGAGAAAAACGATAAGCCGGATTCTGTTTTCAAAAAAAAATTCTGAACGCTTGTTATTTATCTACGTTTTACATTGCTGCAAAACTTTAGCTGTTTACCCCTCGATTTTCGGAGCGAGCAACTCCTATTTTAGACGAATCTAAAAGCATCGATATACTTAACATTGCACCGCAAAGAGTTTACCTGGTTTCACTATAAATTAATATACATACTTTCTGTTGCACTTGTCCTGATCTCGCGACCGACGGTTGTTAACCGCTTTGCTGCTCTACGGTGTCCGGACTTTCCTATTTCAAAATAAATTGAAATCAACAAGCTGTTTTTCTCATGGATGGCAAAGATAGAGAAATTTTAAAATTTAAAAGTATGAGTTTAGAATTATGAATTATGAATTTTTGAAAATAAAGCGTTTGTTATAAAAAAAACATCCAGAAAATTTTTCGGGATGTTTTTAATTTTGTCTAAAGTCTAAAGTCTAAAGTCTAAAGTCTAAAGTCTAAAGTCTAAAGTCTAAAGTCTAAAGTCTATTTCTTGCCTTGTGCTTTTTGTTGTTCTTGTGCTTTTTCCATCATTTCGCGCATTCTTTTCTGGAATTTTCCTTCTTTTTTCGGCTCTTTCTCTTTGTTCGCTTGGATTTGTGCGTGAATCTTTTTCTCATCTAATATCCAATATTTTATGACTAAAATAATAACAATATTAATTGCATTTGAAACAAAGTAATACCAAGATAAACCAGATGCAGAAGTATTTAAAAAGAATATAAATGTAATTGGGAAAATATACATTAAGACTTTCATATTCGGCATTCCCGGTTGTTGCGGTTGCTGCATATTACCGGAATTCATAATGGTATAAATTAAAATTACAATAGTACACGCAACAGCGAAAATACTTAAATGATCTCCTAATAATGGAATATTAAAAGGTAATTTTATAACGTCATCATAAGCTGTTAAATCTTTTGCGAACCAAAAACTTTGTCCACGCAAATCTAAATTATTTGGGAAAAATCGGAAAAGCGCATAAAATATGGGGACTTGTAAAACCGCCGGAAGACAACCCGCCATTTGATTTACACCCGCCTTCCTATAAATTGCCATGGTTGCTTGTTGCTTTTTCATTGCATCCGCATCTTTGAATTTCGCATTTGCTTCATCTATTTCAGGACGAATAACGCGCATCATTGCACTCAGTTTGTGCTGTTTGTACATGACCGGAGATAAAATTATTTTCGTAATAATCGTCATTAAGAAAATTACCCAACCTGCAGCAATTCCCCATGAAGTCAATAAATTATAAACTGGAATGAAGAAATGCCTGTTTAGCGTTCCAATAAAAGACCAACCAAGTGGAATAATTTCATCAAAGTTTTTGTTATATTCTTTTAATAGATTTAAATCCATTGGAACAAAATACCAAGTAAAATCTTGGTTTAATTCATTTCCTGCCATTTTTACTTGTCCGTCAAAAGTAAATTTCTTTAAGAATTCACCGTCTTTTGGTTGTTCTTGGTTTCCTTTAGAATTTGTAAAACCATCATTTGCTTCTATAATTGCACCAAAAAACTGTTGTTTTATTCCAATCCAATTTAAAGTTTCTTCTGGTTCCTCCATTGTTGTACGTCCATCATAATCATAAGATTTATAATTATTAAAACTATAAGAAAATTCTGTGTGCTGTTCTTCTTGTGAACGTCCTTTTTCTTTTCCTCTTACATCGTAATTCCAAGTGAAATCTGCTTTTCCATTATTTACAATCTGCGCTAAACCTTGCGTTTTTACTTTAAAACCAATTGCATATTTTGGATTTAAAGTGTAAATAAACTGAATTAAAGAACCATTTAAATTTGATTGCATTGTTACAGTATTTCCATTTACGGAAGGACTGAAAACCATGTCTTTGGTGTTGAAAACTTTCCCTGTTTTATCTTTAAATTGGAAACCGTAAGACGCATTATTTTTATTAAATAAAAATAAAGGATCAATGTCTTTATCAGCTTTCGCATTGTAAGCTTTAAATTTTAATAATTCTACAGAAGAAATCTGACCGCCCAAACTTGAAAATTGAACATTAAGTAAATCATTTTTTAGACTTACTGTTTTTATAGAATCTTGATTTATTGTTGGATTTATATTCTGAACTTCCGCTGGTTTTGTAGCTGTTTGTTCAGTTTTTACGGGTTGTTTTGCTTGTTTGGCGGCACTTTCTTTCGCTTGTTTAGATTGAAAATATATCAAAAAGCCAAATAAGATTACTGAAAATAAGACAAAACTGATGATTTGGTTTTTATCTATGCCGTTGTTTTGTTGCATTGTTTTTGTTTAAAGTAGGAAGTTTACGAATTGAAAAGACGTAGTTTTTCCATTAATTTTTGGGTGCAAAATTACTATTTTTATTTTAATATTTGCATTGAAAAAAATTATGAAAATTCTAAATTATAAAGTCACAAATGAAATTTTTGTTTTCGGATTTCAGATTTTATTTCAGATTTTTAAAAAGCCTTCATGTTTTTGTGTTTAAAGGAACTACTTTTTGGAAACCGCTTTTATGAAAGCCAAAAATAAAGGATGCGGATTTGCAACTGTGCTTTTATATTCCGGATGATATTGCACACCGATGTAAAATGGATGATCTTTCAATTCAAGAGTTTCTACTAAACCAGTTTCAGGATTTATTCCAGAAGCGATGAAATTATTTTTTTCGAACGCTTCTTTATAATCACTGTTGAATTCATATCTGTGTCTGTGTCTTTCAGAAATATTTTTTGTGCCGTAAATTTCCTGCAGTTTTGAACCATTTTTCAAAGTACATTTCCACGCGCCAAGTCGCATTGTACCGCCTTTTTCTACTATATTTTTCTGTTCCTCCATTAAATCAATAACAGGTTCTGGAGTTCTGCTATCAAATTCTACGCTGTTTGCATTTTCTAAATTCAAAATATTTCTAGCAAATTCTATAGTCATAATTTGCATTCCGAGACAAATTCCCAAAAGTGGAATTTTATTTTCTCGTGCATAATTTGCGGCTAAGATTTTGCCTTCAATTCCTCTGTCGCCAAAACCTGGAGCGATTAACATTCCGTCTATTCCTTTCAATTCTTCTGAAATATTTTCTTCAGATAATTCACCAGAATAAACCCATCTTACTTTTACTTCAGTTTCTAGCGCTGCACCTGCGTGTATAAAAGATTCAGCAATAGATTTATAAGAATCTTGCAGTTTTACATATTTCCCAATCAAAGCAATTTCTATACTTTTTTTTGGGTGTTTGTATTTTTTTAAGAATTCTTTCCAATCTTTAAGATCGGCTTCTTTATCATTTTTTAAATCTAAAGTTTTTAAAACCACATCATCAAAATCCTGTTTCTGTAAATAAATAGGAACTTCATAAATCGTTTCTAAATCTTTGCATTCTATTACATTTTCGAAGGCGACATTACAAAATTGGGCAAGTTTTACACGTTGTTCTTTTGGAATTTTATGTTCTGTTCTGCAAACCAAAACATCGGCTTGAATGCCACTTTCCATTAATTGACGCACGGAATGTTGAGACGGTTTTGTCTTTAATTCACCACTTGAAGCTAAAAATGGTAATAAAGTAAGATGAATCACCATAGAATTTTGCGAGCCTAATTCCCAACGCAATTGCCGAACAGATTCTATATAAGGCAAAGATTCTATATCACCTACAGTTCCGCCAATTTCAGTAATAATAATATCGTAATTTTTATTTCCTAAAATTTTTATGCGGCGCTTTATTTCATTTGTAATATGTGGAATAATTTGTACTGTTTTTCCCAGAAAGTCACCTCTTCGTTCTTTATCAATCACGGTTTGGTAAATTTTTCCTGTTGTTACATTATTATTTTGAGAAGTAGGAGAGTTTAGAAATCTTTCATAATGTCCTAAATCCAAATCGGTTTCTGCGCCATCTTCCGTAACGTAACATTCGCCGTGTTCATATGGATTTAATGTTCCTGGATCGATATTGATATAAGGGTCTAATTTCTGAATTGTGACGTTAAAGCCACGCGCTTTTAGAAGAAGCCCGAGAGAAGCGGAGACAATTCCTTTTCCTAAAGAAGACGTTACACCGCCTGTTACGAAAATATATTTCGTTTGTTTTTTACTCATTAGTTTAGGTTTGCGCAAAGTTAAACTATCTCGTTTGATTGGCAAATCTGAGAACATTTTATTTTAAAAAAAAAATCCTGAAAATTTAAAATTGACAACAAAAAAAGCTCAAAATATTTTGAACTTTTTATTAATTGATATTTTATTTACTTTAAAATCTCATTCAAAAACATCAAAGTATGTTTCCAAGCTCTTTTCGCCATCGTTTCATTATAATCTGGCGATTCTGGATTGGTGAAAGTGTGTTTAGAATTGGCGTAAGTAATCATTTGCCAATCGGTCTTTCCTAAATTTAATTCTTTAGTTAATGCGGTTAAAACTTCTGGAGTTACGCCGCCATCTTCTGCGCCATTTTCTACCAAAACTTTCGTTGTAATTGGATTGTTTTGTCTTGCAGAATCTTTAGAAAGTCCACCATGAATTGAAACGATTCCTACAACTGGTAGATTTCCTCGCGCTGTTTCTAAAGCTCCTGTTCCGCCAAAACAGAAACCAATAACTGCAATTTTATCAGGATTTGCACCTTGTTTTTTTAATTGGTCTAAAGCCGAAGAAATTCTTTGTTGATAAAGTTTATAATCTGTTTTAAATTTTCCTGCAATTTTCCCTGCAGAAGAATTATCTGTCGGAATATTTCCTTCTCCGTAAATATCTGCAATGAAAGCAATATATCCGGCTTTTTCTAATTCTAATGCGGTATTTTTTGCTTCACTATCAATTCCTTTCCAAGCGGGAAGAACTAAAACTCCTGGTAAATTTTTTCCAGTGTTTGATGTTACAAAACCGTTCAGTTTTTGGGAACCATCATTATAGGAAATAGGTTTTAATGATTGAGCAATAGAAAGTTGAGTGGCAAAAAACATACATATAAATAATATTGAATATTTCATTGTAATTTGATTTTTTAATTCTATAAATATAAGTGTTTTATTTTCAAAAATGTTTAAATTTAATCAAAATTAAAACTATGAAATATTTTCTCCTCCTCAGTTTTATTATTTTTATTTTTAAAAGTTGTGATGTTTATAGCAATCCATCAAGTTATCCCGCTTCTTCTGGGAACTCCTCTGTTTATAGTGAAAATAAAGAGTTTAATACATTAATGGTAAAAGATAAAATCGATAAAAATAAAAGAACCGCAGAAGTTATTTCTCAATTAATTAATGATCAACCAACTGACAAAATCGCTGCGCTTGTTTTTGACAATAAAACGAATTGCAATATTATTGTAAGAATATATGGAGGGAAAAATTATACAATTCCTGTTTATAAAAATGATAAAAATTATCTAATTGTGGATAAAGGAAATTACACTTTTACTTCTAATTTTTGTAATTCAAAATATAATTCACGAAAAAATATTGTAGAAAGTGTGACGGTGACTTTGTCTGAGCGATAAATAATTTTTATGAAAATTGATAAGATTTGAGAGGTGATAAATCACGTTTGTATTGTAATTATTATGGGAAATAAATTTCAAAATAAATATAGAATTTCATCAGCACGTTTGCAATCTTGGGATTATTCTGCGAATGGTGCTTATTTCATCACAATTTGCACTGCCAATAGAGAAAATTATTTTGGTAAAATATTGAATGGTGAAATGTATCACAATGAATCAGGTTTAATTGCAAAAAAGTTGTGGTTAGAAATCCCTGAACATTTTCCATTCATTGAATTAGGAAATTTCATCATAATGCCAAACCACACGCACGGCATTTTAATAATAAATAACCCATTCGTAGAGACGCGATTTATCGCGTCTCTAAATAATAATGATGAACCGCCACATAAAATCGGCGGCATCACAGGAAATAAAAATCCTATGCTACATCAAAATATTTCTACCATAATCAGATGGTATAAAGGACGGTGTAAATTTGAAATTAATAAAATTTCAAAAGGTTTTGATTGGCAATCTCGGTTTCATGACCACATCATCAAAAACAGCAAATCGTTTGAAAATATTCAGAATTATATTGAAAATAATCCTGCAAATTGGGATGATGATTCGTTGAAATAATCATATAAACTTGATTAGTTACATGTAATTAATTTGAACAACTGCAATATTTTTGAGACGCGATAAATCGCGTCTCTACCGGAAAATTTTTATTATTAAATAAAAAATTGGAAATTTGTAATCTATGACAAAAATAAAAACCGCTTTCATCTGTCAAAACTGCGGAACAAACTATTCGCAATGGATGGGACAATGCAAAAGTTGTGGCGAATGGAATACTTTGGTGGAAGAAATTATAGGAAAATCTTCACGCTCAACCTATGATATTTTGGGTTCTGGGAAACAGAAAATTGTCAATATAATTGATGTAGGATTTGGTGTGGAACAAAGAATTTCTACACCTTCCGAAGAACTCAACCGCGTTTTAGGGGGTGGAATTGTTTTGGGGTCTGTTACATTAATTGGCGGCGAACCTGGAATTGGGAAATCAACTTTGCTTTTACAAATCGCATTAAAAATGCGAAAAAAAGTGCTGTATGTTTCCGGCGAAGAAAGCGCATCGCAAATAAAAATGCGCGCCGATCGATTAACAGAAATTCATCAAGAACATTGCTTTCTTTACACAGAAACTTCGGTTGAGAAAATTTTAACGGAAGCCAAAAAATTAAAACCTGATTTTGTGATTATTGATTCTATTCAAACTTTGCAAAGTCAATTGATAGAAAGTTCGCCTGGAACGGTTTCGCAAATCAGAGAATGTTCTTCAGAAATTATAAAATTTGCAAAAGACACAGGAACACCGGTTTTTTTGGTGGGACACATTACAAAAGACGGACAAATTGCGGGTCCGAAAGTCTTAGAACACATGGTAGATGTGGTTTTAAATTTTGACGGCGATAGAAATCATATGTTCAGATTGTTGCGTGCGAATAAAAATAGATTTGGTTCTACGGCAGAGATCGGGATTTATGAAATGGTTGCGCAAGGTTTAAGAGAAATAAAAAATCCTTCGGAACTTTTAATAACGAAAAAATTTGAAGAACTTTCGGGGAATGCAGTTGCTGTTACTTTAGAAGGAAATCGTCCTATGCTTTTGGAAATTCAAGCTCTGGTAAGTTCTGCGGTTTATGGAACACCACAAAGAAGTTCTACTGGTTTTGACGGTAAAAGATTGAATATGCTTTTAGCCGTTTTAGAAAAAAGAGCAGGATTTATGCTCGGTTCAAAAGATGTTTTTTTAAATATTACGGGCGGAATTAAAACCGATGATCCCGCTTTAGATTTAGCCGTAATTGCGGCAATTCTTTCTAGTAATGAAGATATTGCTATCTCAGAAAAATTTTGCTTTGCGGGAGAAATTGGCTTGAGTGGCGAGATTAGACCAGTTCCACAAATTGAGCAAAGGATTTCAGAAGCAGAAAAATTGGGTTATGAAAAAATTTTTGTTTCGGGTTTAAATAAAATTGCAAAAAAGAAACTGGGAATTGTAGTGGAAGTTGTGAATAAAATAGAAGAATTTCATGAAAAATTAATTTAAAAATAATTGCAACATTAAAAAATAATTGTATTTTTGCAAACCAAAATGAGATGTAAACTATGTTAATAATTCCAGTAAAAGATGGCGAAGCTATCGATAGAGCCCTTAAAAAATACAAAAGAAAATTTGATAAAACGGGTACAGTTAGAGCTTTAAGAGGTCGTCAACAATTTAACAAGCCTTCAGTTGTAAAAAGACAAGCTAACCTAAAAGCAGCTCACAAACAAAGATTAATCAGCAAGGAAGAACAAGGATAAAATCCCGAATCTTTCTAAAGATTTTATATAAAATCACTTCTTAAATTTGTATATTTGAGAAGTGATTTTTTATTTAGTATGATTCAGAAGTTCTTAGATTATTTGTTGATAGAGAAGCGTTACTCGCCACTTACAATAAAAAGTTATGCTAAAGATTTAACAGATTTTAAAAAATTTTTGTTTAAAACAGAACTTTCTGAGGACTTGGCAAAAGCTTCTAAATTAATGCTTCGAAATTTTATTGTGGATCTTTCCATTCAAAATTATTCTAAACGCAGCATCAACCGGAAAATTTCTACTTTAAAATCTTTTTATTTTTTTTTATTAAAAGTAGGAGAGATTACAATTAATCCAATCGAAAGCATTTCGCTTTTAAAATTTTATCCTGAAAAGCAAGTTCCGATGTCTTTAGAAGAAATGGAACATTTAGAACAAATTTTTGAAAATAAAAATGATTATTTGAGAGAGTGCATTGTAGAACTTCTTTACCAAACTGGAATAAGAAAGGCTGAACTTTGTAATTTATTAGTTCAAAATGTAGATTATACTAAATTGGAAATTTCAGTTTTAGGAAAAGGAAACAAAACAAGATTGATTCCTATTTCAGAAAAATTAGCTCATAAGTTTCAACTTTATTTTGAGAAAGAAAGAAATGCACATGAAGATAATGAAATATATTTTTTTGTAAGTAAAAAAGGTAAAAGATTAAATGAAAAATTTGTCTATTCTGTAGTAAATTTCTATCTTAGTCAAGTAACTTTAAAAAAGAAAAAAAGCCCCCATATATTGAGACATACGTTTGCAACGCAGGTTTTAGAAAACGGAGCAGAAATTAGTAAAGTAAAGAAATTGATGGGACACAGTAGTTTGGCTTCTACACAAGTTTACACTTCATCTAATATAGAGCAACTTAAGAAAGTTTTAAACGCTGCACATCCGAGAGCAGAGAAAAAAGAAAGAAAGAATTAATTTTAACCAAAATTTATTATTATGAAAATACATGTAAAATCTTTAGGATTAACGCCACATGCACCGCTAGAAGAATATTTAGAAAAAAAACTTAATAAACTAGAGACTTATTATGATAAAATATTAGACTGCAAAGTATTTTTAAAAGTTGAAAATACTTCTGATAAAGAAAACAAAACAGCTGAAATTATTTTGGGTGTTCCTGGTGATGATATAGTAGTAAAAAAGACAAGTTCTAGTTTTGAAGAGAGTTTAGATTTATGTGCTGAAGTTGCTAAGAAACTGTTAATCAAGAAAAAGGAATTAGCATAAAATATTTTTTAAAAAAAATGTAAAAAATATTTGTAGATTTCAATAAAACTACCTTATATTTGCACTCGCAAAAACAGATAAGAAGTTCATTAAAATCTTTGCCTCCGTAGCTCAGCTGGCTAGAGCAGCTGATTTGTAATCAGCAGGTCGTGGGTTCGAGTCCCTCTGGAGGCTCATTTAAAATAAAAGAGATTGGGGAGATACTCAAGCGGCCAACGAGGACTGACTGTAACTCAGTTGTGAAAACTTCGCAGGTTCGAATCCTGCTCTCCCCACTTTTTTAAAAGTGGATTTATTTTTTTAATTTTGCCAAACATATATCAACATTTTTGAAAAAAAATTGCGGAAGTAGCTCAGTTGGTAGAGCGTCAGCCTTCCAAGCTGAATGTCGCGAGTTCGACCCTCGTCTTCCGCTCCATAAAAAATCACAAAAGTTTGTTCATTTGTGGTTTTTTTTTGCCGACTTAGCTCAGAGGTAGAGTGCTTCCTTGGTAAGGAAGAGGTCACGGGTTCAATTCCCGTAGTTGGCTCTTTAATTTTAAAAATTCTCAGATTCTTTCTGAGAATTTTATTTTAAAGTAAATTATAATAGAGGAGAGAAACTTAATGTTTTTATTTCTTCAAAAAAAATTGTAAATTTGCATCTCAATTTTTTTCAGAATTTATAATGTGGTTGTTTTGAATGGAAAAAACTATTTAAATAATTTTTTTTATTTAAAATTTCACTATATTTGCGCACTGAAAAAATCAATAATTTAATATAAAATAAATATTTAAAATCATGGCAAAGGAAACGTTTAATCGTAACAAACCCCACTTGAACATTGGTACTATTGGTCACGTTGACCATGGTAAAACTACACTTACTGCAGCAATCAGTAAAGTATTATCTGAAAAAGGATTCGGAACAGCAAGAGATTTCTCTTCAATCGATTCTGCCCCAGAAGAAAAAGAAAGAGGTATTACAATTAATACTTCACACATTGAATATGAAACTGCAAATAGACACTATGCGCACGTTGATTGTCCTGGTCACGCGGATTATGTAAAAAACATGGTAACTGGAGCAGCTCAAATGGACGGTGCCATTTTAGTAGTTGCAGCTACTGATGGACCAATGCCACAAACAAGAGAGCACATCTTACTTTGTCGCCAGGTAAACGTACCAAACGTTTTGGTATTCATGAATAAAGTTGATATGGTAGATGATGAAGAATTATTAGAGTTAGTAGAAATGGAAGTAAGAGATTTGCTTTCTTCTTATGACTATGATGGTGATAATACGCCAGTTATTCAAGGATCTGCTTTAGGTGGTCTTAATGGAGATCCAAAATGGGTAGCGAAAATTGAAGAATTAATGGATGCTGTTGATAGTTGGATTGAACTTCCAGTAAGAGATCAAGATAAACCATTCTTAATGCCAATTGAAGATGTATTCTCTATTACAGGTCGTGGTACAGTTGCGACAGGTAGAATAGAATCAGGTGTTATTAATACAGGTGATCCAGTAGACATCGTAGGTATGGGTGACGAGAAATTAACTTCTACAATTACAGGTGTTGAAATGTTCAGAAAAATCTTAGATAGAGGAGAAGCTGGAGATAACGTTGGTTTATTGTTAAGAGGTATTGAAAAAACAGATATCAAAAGAGGTATGGTTATCGCGAAAGCGGGTTCTGTAACTCCACACAAAAAATTCAAAGCTGAGGTTTACGTTCTTTCAAAAGAAGAAGGTGGTCGTCACACTCCATTCCACAACAAATATCGTCCACAATTCTATGTTAGAACAACCGATGTTACAGGTGAGATTTTCTTACCAGAAGGTGTAGAAATGGTAATGCCGGGAGATAACTTAACTATAACTGTTGAATTATTACAACCAATCGCTCTTAATGTAGGTCTTAGATTTGCAATTAGAGAAGGTGGTAGAACAGTTGGTGCAGGTCAAGTTACTGAAATTTTAGACTAATCTAAATTAAATAAAAAATCGTTCCGCAGGGAAACTTGCGGAACATTTTTAATCTACGGGCATCGTCCAATGGTAGGATACCGGTCTCCAAAACCGTTGATCAGGGTTCGAGTCCTTGTGCCCGTGCAAAATATTATTATGAGTTCATTAGTAGATTTTATAAAAGGTTCTTATACAGAATTTACAACGAAAGTGGAGTGGCCAAAATGGCCAGAATTACAATCTTCTACAATAGTAGTTGCAGTAACATCAGTGCTTTTAGCTTTATTTACTTTTGGAGTAGATTCAGCTTTTAGTACAGCTATTAAAAATTTTGTAGGTAGCTTAATTAATATGTTTAATTAAAATTATTATTTTCCAAAAGAGATGAGTGAATTAAACTGGTACGTCCTAAAATCCATTAGTGGGCAAGAAAATAAGGTAAAAACTTATATTGAAAACGAAATGAAAAGATTGGGTTTCGAAAATGATGTTACTCAAGTTGTCATTCCTATGGAAAAGGTAATCCAAATGCGGAACGGTAAAAAAGTTCCCAAAGAAAAACCTTATTACCCAGGTTACCTGATGTTGGAAGCTAATTTAATTGGTGAAATTCCTCATATTATAAAAAATATTCCCGGTGTTATCTCTTTTTTAAGTTTAACCAAAGGTGGAGATCCAGTTCCTATGCGTAAATCTGAAGTAAACAGAATGCTTGGAAGAATGGATGAACTTTCTGAATTTGCTGTAGAAATGGACATTCCATATATCGTGGGAGATAGCGTAAAGGTAACAGATGGTCCTTTCAATGGTTTCAACGGAACAGTTGAGAAAATACACGAAGACAAGAAAAAAATTGAAGTTTCAGTTATGATTTTCGGTAGAAGAACTCCAATGGAACTTAGCTTTATGCAAGTAGAAAAAGTTTAAATATTTTATAGAAATATAATAAAACCACTTTTATAGGAGTGGTTTTTTTTTACAATTTATCAGAATAATAAATTATTAACTATATTTTTTTAAGCAAACCTTTGTAATTATT
>NZ_JBLXIJ010000006.1:0-132337 GCF_048269545.1 Halpernia sp.
AAAAAAATAATTTTAAATTTTTGTATAAACCTTAATTAGTAACGCTTGCCTCAAATCTAACTTTAAATAAAGCCTTTAAATATGAAAAAAATAAAATTATCATTTCATATTTAATTTAACAAATATTCTAAATTGTTTATTAAAAATATAAAAATAGTTTGCGTATTCTTAAAATTGTTTTATATTTGCTTAATATCATTTTACAAAATAACCTTTAATAACTTATTTATTATGAACAAATCTGAATTAATAGATGCAATAGCTGCAGATGCAGATATCACAAAAGTATCTGCAAAAAAAGCTTTAGAATCTTTTGTATCTAACGTAACTAAAGCTTTAAAAACTAAAGATGGTAAAGTTTCTTTAGTTGGTTTTGGTACTTTTTCTGTAGCGCATAGAGCTGCAAGACAAGGAATTAATCCTGCTACGAAACAACCCATTAAAATTGCAGCTAAAAATGTAGCAAAATTTAAAGCTGGATCTGACTTAGCTAATGCCGTAATGGGCGCTAAAAAGAAATAAATCTTTTTGAAAAATATTAATGCCGCTTTTACGCGGCATTTTTTATGGAGCTAAACGAGAGATTTTCCATTTATTATCTTTGCCTTTTTTATAAACAATCCTATCATGAAGCCGATTTGGACGACCTTGCCAAAATTCTATTTCATAAGGAATTGCCAAAAAACCGCCCCAATTTTGAGGTCTTGTAATTTCTTTACCTTCAAATTCTTTTTCTAAAATCTCTAATTTATTTTTTAAAAAATTTCGGTCTGGAATTTCAAAACTTTGTGGTGAAACAACTGCACCTAACTGACTTCCTCGTGGTCTGGAATGAAAGTAAGTTTCAGAATCTTTTTCTGAAACTTTTTCTACATTGGCTTTAATTGTAATTTGTCTTTCTAAATTGGGCCAGAAAAAATGAAGACATGCCTTTCCTGTTTTAAGAATTGCATGTCCTTTTTGACTGTTATAATTGGTATAAAAAATAAAACCTTTTTCATCATAAGCTTTCAGTAAAACGACTCTTGTTCGAGGACAACCGTCTTCATCTAATGTAGAAACCGACATTGCATTTGCTTCCGAAATTTGTGAAGAATTTTCCGCATCTTTAAACCAAATTTTGAATTGGCCTATGGGGGATTTTTTTATTTCACTTTCTAAAAGTTCTGCTTTGTTATAATTTTTTCTTTTATCATAAAGGTTTTCCATAGAAAATTTATTATTTTTGAATATGAATTATTCTTGCAAAGGTAAAATTTTAATTTCCACACCCGATATTTCTGGAGACGTTTTTTCTCGCTCTGTTGTTTTAATTATAGAGCATAATGAAAATGGAGCATTTGGTCTAATTTTAAATAAGAAAAATCCACACGCTTCTGAGATTATGTTGCATTTATTAGGATTTCCTGTAGAAGTTTATGAAGGTGGTCCTGTAGAAAGTGATAAAACATTTTTCATCATAAATGGACCAAAGATTTCAGAATTTTCTATTGAAATTAATGACAATTATTATCTAACAGAAGATGAAAATGCAGTTATTAAAGCCGTTTCTCTGGGTGATCTGGAAATAGAAAATTTAAAGATATTTTCTGGATATTCTGGATGGGCGGCTTTACAACTAGAAACAGAATTAAATGCTAAAATGTGGACTATTGTAGAAGTTTACAATTTAGATTACACCTCGCCAAATGATCAAAATCTATGGAGAAATATTATGCAAAATCTAGGCGGTGAATATTTACTTTGGGCAAATTCTCCCGAAGATATAAGTATGAATTAATTTAACAAAACTTTAGCATTTTTTTAAATACTTTTTAAGAGACAATAATCGTTTCTTTGTAACAACATTGAAATGCTCTTGCAAAACATTCGAGCTATTTTAACTCAAAAAACTCGGTAAAGAACTAATAAACTGGTTGTTTACCGAGTTTGTCAATTTTATTGCAAACTCAATTTCCAATTATATAAAAATTCTGAAAATCTTTTATTTTCAAAAGATTTGTTTCTAATTTTAGATACAGAAAAAATTCCTTTAGCTTCGGAAATCATCAAAATTTCTTCTGATTTTTGAGATTCAAAAGCTAACATTTCTACTTCAAGAATTTTCACCAAATTACTTTTGTGCAAATACGTAACAAAAGCTTCCATCAAAGGAGAAATATATGCTCCTTCTGTAGTTTTTGGAATTTTAATATCATTCTCCGTTAAAAATAAAAAATTTCCATTGATACTTCGCGCCACTCTTTTCTGTGGATTTAGAAAAATAACATCATCCAAATCATTTTCACGAGCATAAATTTCTGCATAAATATTTTCTGAAGAATGTGTGTAAATATTACTAAAGAGATTATTATTAACATTGATTTCTTTTATTAAATCAATTTCAATATTCTTTTCAATACTTAAAATATCTATCTTTTCGATAAATTCACAAAAATGTGAAACACTAGATTTTGCAAGATTTTCATTGTCAGAATTTCTAAAAATCATCATTTTAATAATGCCTTCTTGAAGATTTTTATTTAAAAATTCCGTTTGAAATAAATTTTCAAAATATTCTAAAGTATAATTTGCCGGAATATGCATTCTCATTTTCCGCATGGAAGACATTAAAAAAAAGTAAGAATCTTCAACTAAAAATAATTGATTTTGCCGTACATAAAAAGACACCCAAACCGCATCACCAAATAAAAAGGCTCTGTTTTGCAAGTCAGAATTCACCATTAAAAAAAATTTAAAATTGATATAAAAAAAGAAAGTGATAAAAAAATTACCACTTTTAAAATTAAGAAGCGCCTAATTTCAGGCGAAGATTTTCAATTAAATTTTCCCAATATAATTTATTTTCTTCTCTGTCGTCTTCTTCACAAAAATCTGTAATATTTAAAGATAAATCATCTGTAATTTCGTCAATAACAATAATTAGCTCGAAATAATATTTGCTTCCTTCATCTTCTTCCCATCGGAAACGCACAAAACTTTCTGGTTTATATCGTATTAAAGTCGCTTTTTCTTCCATTCCACCGTTCCAACTGAAATAAAAATCGTCTCCTCTTTCCACTACCTCATCTGCAAACCATTCAGAAAGCCCTTCCGCACTCGCCATATATTCATACAAAATCTCTGAAAGGCAGTGCATTGTATATTCATACTGCACTTTAATTTTCGTCATACTTACTCCTTTTAATTGCCCGCAATATATAAATTAATTTTATATCTAAAAAAAAATTGCATAATTTTCAATTTAATTTTTTAATGAGATTTTGCAGGTTTTTCATCTTTGAAATGTAAAGTAACTTATGAATTATCTAAAAAGTAATTTTTAAAAATTAGTTCTTCTTTTTTCCCTTTTAATTGAAATTTTTTAGATAATAAATTTCTTGCTAAAGCCCGCATAAAAGCTTCTTTATCAATCATTTTCCAATAAAAATCTTCGTGAATTAATTGTGGTTTTCTTATTTCAAAAAATTCTGTTTCCCAAGAATCTGGGTTGTGATAAAACTCTATAATGCCGCAATGCAAAGGAATGTTTTCTTTTTCCACCATTCCCATTGGAAGAAGAAAACTGAATTGATTGCAAATATAATCGCCACAACTAATTTTGTCATGTTTCAAAAATTTTTCTCCAGAAGTTTTATTGGTGTACGACTTTTTAAAATCATTTTTAAAATCAGCTTTAGACAATTTTATTTCAATTTCATGGCTAAAACCTTCTTTATCAATTATTAAAATATCTGCTTCCCAATCCGTGTGAAAATGGTTGGTTAAAATTAAATGCTCTTCCAAATCACAAATTTGCGAAATATAAGCGTGCGTTAATTCTTCAACTTTAATCATTTTTAACTTACCAATAAACTACAACCACGAATATCCGAATGATCTATTCTTCCCAAAACTTGAAATTGATTTCCGTGAATAATTTTTCCTAAATCTTGTGTTGCAATAAAACTACAAGTGTGAAGATTTGCCAAATCAATTATGTTTAAAGCACCGGTTTTTCCTAGAAATTCATAAGAAAGTGGGTCTTCTGTGTTTCTAACTAAAATTCTCATCCAAGATGGACAATCGTAAATATTATTTCCTAAAGAATAAGCTTGCGAAAGCAATTCAGTCATAGAATATTCGGAGTAAATTTTTTCAGTTTTAAAACCATTTTGCAAAATTCTTAACAATTCATCTTTGGTAATTTCTTCTTTTCTGCCTTTCATTCCACCTGTTTCAATAACGATGAAATTAGAGTTTTCTTTTAAAATTAATTGATTTAATTTTAAACTATCCAAAAAATCTAAAAGCGCAAAAGAAACGCCAAACAAAATCACTTTTTTATTTTCTCTTGCTAATTTTTCTAACAAAATATAGAGTTCTAAATGGTTGTAAAGAAAATAATTATTTTCTGCTTTTTCGGATTTCTTCATCAAAAAATCGACCATATAAATTAAGGAAGAATGTTCATTTTCCGAATAATTTGGTAAAAGTCCGAGGAAAATATAATCTTTAGTTTTGCCGATAAATTGCTCGAAACTTTTTGAAATACTTTCTCGGTATAAATTCGTATCCGCAATCCAATGTTTACTTCTAGTTTGCAAAGACGTTCCAGAACTTTGAAAGTATAAATCTGAGGTTTTGCTTTTATCTAAAATCTGGTGATTTTTAAACATTTCAATTGGTAGAAAAGGAATTTTTTCAACTTTATCAATTTTTGAAATATCAATGTTTAAAAAATCTACAAACTTTTTATAGACTTCAACATTTTTGTATTGATATTGGAAAGTTTCTAAACACTTTTGCTGGAATTCTAAATCAGTTTTTATGTTGAATATATTTTTTAACACGGAGTTTATTATTTTTACCACAAAGGCACAAAGATTTTCACAAAGTGCTCAAAGATTTGTTTAATTATTTTGTGTGTCCTTCGCGAAAATCTTTGTGTCTTTGCGTTTAAATGTATTTAATTGAAACTCATTTCCATCAAAAACGCCATAAGTAAAATATGAAATCCAATCGCCAAGATTGATGTATTTTGCTTTTATTATGCAGTGAGAAGTAGAAGCATCTAAATCCAGAACCATTGGAAGATGTCTATGTCCATAAATAAAGAAATCAATTTTTTCATTTTTTAATTTTTCTTTGGAATAAAGAATTAGAAATTCTTTGTCTTCACCGAGAAAAGCTTTGTCTTCATCGCCAGAAATCATCTTGTTTTTAGTGGAAAAATAAATTGCCATTTTCATTGCAATATCTGGATGAAGCCATTTGAAAAACCATTGTGCAACAGGATTTGTAAAAACTTTTTTCATTCTTTTATAACCTTTATCTCCCGGACCAAGCCCGTCTCCGTGAGCTAAGAGAAAGTTTTTAGAATTAATTTCAAAATATTGTTTTTCATAAAAAATAGTCGCACCAATTTCTTGTTCGAGATAATTTTTCATCCATAAATCGTGATTTCCTACAAAAAAATAAATATCAATTCCGGCATCTTTTATTTCGGCTAATTTTCCTAAAACGCGCACAAAACCTTTTGGAATGACGTGTTTCCACTCATGCCAAAAATCAAATAAATCGCCCATTAAAAATAAAACTTGCGCATCTTTTTTTATTTCATCTAACCAAGAAATAAATTTCGCTTCCCGAATCTTGCTGCTTTCAGGATTTGGCGCGCCAAAATGTTGATCGGAAGCGAAGTAGATTTTTTTATCTTTTTGTAAATCGATTTTTATCATTTATGCTTAATTATCTTCCGCAAACCATTCTCCGTAAGAATTCTCTGTTTCGTGCAACTTTAAATAAGCCAATTGAATTTCTGCGGGTAAATTATTTTTAATTTTTTCTGCAATTTCATACAACATATTTTCACACGTCGGTTGATAATCGCAATAAATTACTTTATGTCCTTCTTTTTCTAAGCTTTCTCCTAAAATTTTGTGAGGCGAATTAGCGTTTAACATAACTGCGTGATCCCAATTATCCACGATTTGAGATTTTACAATATCCTTTAAATCACCAAAATCCATTACCATTCCATTTTTTGAACTATCCAAATTGTGAATTGGATTCCCCTTTACAGTTACAAACAATTTATAAGAATGACCATGCATATTTTTGCATTTTCCGTCGTAACCATAGAGAATGTGTGCCGTTTCGAAAGTAAAAATTTTAGTAATTCGTATCATTATGCAAAGATAAGTGAAATTTTAAAGTGAATTCTTTTTGATTTTTGGATTGTTTTTGCAAAATAATTTATGCAACTTCCATTTTTAATTTTAACTTTAGAAAAAGATTCTGAAATGTTTGCAGACTTCTTCTTCCCCGATCGTTGTGTGAATTGCAATCTCATAATTGCAGCGAAAACCTACGTTTGTGAACTTTGTAAAAACCAAATCAGTTTTTGTAATTTAGAATTTGAAGCAGAGAATATGTTAAAAGAACATTGCAAAACGCTTTTTCCTGTGGAGAGTGCATTTTCTTTAATGGAATTTCAAAAAGAAGGTTTTTCACGAGAATTAATGCATCAATTAAAATATAAAAACAGACCAAATATTGGTGAAATATTTGCAGATTGGACGATTGAGCGACTTCATTTTAAACAAAAACCAGATTTAATAACTTCGATTCCACTTCATCCCAAGAAAATGAAAGAACGTGGCTACAACCAACTTCATATTTATACTGAAAAAATTGCGAATTCTTATAAAATTCCATTTGATAATGAATTAATTAAAAGAAATTATTATACAAAAGCACAAGCTTTAAAAAATAAAAAAGGAAGAGAAAAGCAAGAACAATTATTTTCAATAAACAAAGAAATCGTGGGAAAGCACGTTTTAATAATAGATGATGTTTTTACTACTGGAAATACTATGAGTATGATGGCTTGGGAAATTTTAAAAAATAAACACAATAAAGTGAGTATTTTGGTAATGGCACATGATTATTAAAATCAAAAATTACAGAATAAAAATCTAAACACTAAATTACTATATTTGCACTTATGGAATATAATACCGATAGAACTCAACTTCATATGCCGGAATATGGCAGAATTATACAAAGTTTAGTAGAAAGTTGCAAAAAACTTCAAACCAAAGAAGAACGTAATGAAATGGCAACTGCAATAGTAGATTTTATGGGACAAAGAAATCCACAACTTCGTGATGAAGAAAATTACCATCATAAGTTGTGGGATCATTTATATATTTTATCAAATTATGATTTAGATATTGATTCTCCTTTTCCTTTATTGAGTCAGGAAGAGCTTCATACGGCACCAAAAAAAATGGATTATCCAAAATTACAAGGTGATTTTAAATTTTATGGTAAAAGTATTTTGCAACTCATAGAGAAAGCAATAGAATTAGAAGCGGGCGAGGAAAAAGAAGCTTTAATTGAAGTGATTGCAAATAATATGAAAAAGTCTTACAATGTTTATAATAAAGAACATGTACATGATGAAGTCATTTTTAGACATTTAAAAGAACTTTCTGAAAATAGATTGGATTTAACAAATATCGAAAGTTTAGATAAAAGCAAAATTTATTATGCGACTAATAAAAATAATAAAAATAGTCGCTACAACAATAATAATCAAAATAAAAGACGCATTTTTAATTCTAAAAATAATAGAAACCAATGAGCGGAGCCTTTCAAATAAGAGGTGGAAAACAATTGCACGGTGAAATTACGCCACAAGGTGCAAAAAATGAAGCATTACAAATTCTTTGTGCTGTTTTATTAACCGATGAAGAAATTAGAATTAAAAATATTCCAGATATTCAGGATGTTAATCGATTGATAGAAATCTTAGGAGATTTTGGCGTAAAAGTAACTAAAAATGGACACGGCGATTTTACTTTTAAAGCAGACAAAATCAATTTTGATTATATAAAATCTCCAGAATTTAAAAAAGATGGAGCAAAACTTCGCGGTTCAATCATGATTTTAGGACCGATGCTCGCAAGATTTGGAGAAGCTTACATGCCGACTCCGGGCGGAGATAAAATTGGAAGGCGCAGATTAGATACGCATTTCCAAGGATTTGTAGAATTAGGCGCAGAATTTAAATATGATGAAAACGAATATTTCTACACTTTAAAAGCAAAAGAACTTCGTGGGAAATTTATTTTATTAGAAGAAGCCTCTGTTACTGGAACTGCAAATATTATTATGGCGGCCGTTTTAGCGAAAGGAAAAACCAGAATTTATAATGCCGCTTGTGAACCTTATTTGCAACAACTTTGTAAAATGCTCAACAGAATGGGCGCAAAAATTACAGGAATTGGTTCAAATTTATTAACCATTGAAGGCGTTTCTCATCTTCACGGAACTGAACATACGATGCTTCCCGATATGGTTGAAATCGGTTCTTGGATTGGACTTGCCGCAATGACGAAATCTGAAATCACTATAAAAAATGTTCAGTATAATGAACTCGGTGTAATTCCAAATACATTTAGAAAATTAGGAATTACTTTGGAGAAAAGTGGTGATGACATTTTCGTTCCAGCTCAAGAACATTATAAAATTCAAAAATTTATTGACGGTTCTATTCTAACCGTTTCAGACGCGCCGTGGCCAGGTTTTACACCAGATTTATTATCCATAATTTTAGTTGTAGCAACTCAAGCAAAAGGAACACTTTTGGTTCATCAAAAAATGTTTGAATCGAGATTATTTTTCGTGGATAAATTAATTGATATGGGCGCACAAATTATTTTATGCGATCCACACAGAGCGACAGTTGTAGGTTTAAATCACGAATCTCCATTACGCGGAACTACGATGATTTCTCCAGATATTAGAGCTGGAAATGCACTTTTAATTGCTGCACTTTCTGCGGAAGGAAAATCTATAATTCACAATATAGAACAAATTGATCGTGGTTATGAAAATATTGATGGAAGATTAAAAGCTTTAGGTGCAGATATTACGAGAATTTAATTTAAAACAATTCTGTAATTATTTATTTCAAAAATTCTTTCTCATAGAGCGTAATCCAATCAATTGCGCTCATTTTTTGTACTAATTCTGAAATTAAATCAAATGGAATATCGTCCATTTTTTTTAATCTGATACAAGATTTTCCTATATCTATTTTAGACTTTGTGTGTTTCGGATATTCTGACACAAACCAATCATACAAATTTTTATTTGCATACATTCCCATGTGATGGATTGCAATAAATTTTTTTTGGGAAGCAATGCTCAAAAATGGCAAAGGTAATTTTGTGTTACAATGATAACCTTTTGGATAAATGGAATGAGGAACAACCCATCCAATCATTCCATAACTTAAAGTTTCTTCAAATTCTTTTGGAATGTTTTTTTTAATGGTCAAATATAATTTTTTGAAAATTTCTGCTCTTTCTTGCGAAACATTTTCTAAATAATCTTTTACGGATTTTGCGGAATTATTCATAAACTTTTATTTTTTAAAAGAAAAAATTACCAAAATAGGTTTTAAATTTTCTACCAACCGCCTCCTCCGCCGCCGCCACCGCCGCCGCCGGAAAATCCACCACCGCCGGAACCACTTCCAGAACTTGAAGGGGGCGTAGAAGCTTTACTTACAGATTGCGAAAAACTAGAACTGAATGATTGCGAAAAATTATGTGGTGAAATCGTATTACCAATGAACCAAGTATTTTGATAGGTCTCTCCCATATTTTTCAAAACATTTTCAAATTTATTTCCCCAAATATCTTCCACTTTTAAAACCATCGCATACGGCAATAATTTCTCAAAAATTTCTGGTGTCATTTTGGGTGGATTGTGAAATTTTAAAACTTCACTTTCAGCTGCCATTAAATACATTTTAAAACCTTCAATTAGAGATTTTTCTTGAAGTTTTTCTGGCGTTGGTTGTCTAATTAAATAACTGTAAAAAACCAAAACACTAAAAGAAAATAATAAAAAAAGATAACAATAATTAAAATTAGAATCTTGCAGAATATCTAAATTTAACTTTATACCAAAACCTGATAGAAAATACAATCCGAAAATAAAAATGACAATAAATTTATAAGAAAATGAAACTCTTCCTATAAACTGAATGATAAATAAAATCACCATTAATACTACAAAAAGAACCACGCCAAAAACTACTTTTTCAATTTCTGGATTGATGTTATAACTAAAATAAAGCGCAATAAAATAGAAAAAAGTAATGATAAATCCAGGTAAAACCACTTTGTTTTGGTTGTTTCCTTTTGTCAAAAATGCGTTGTGTTGAAATTTAAGGTTCGCTTCAAAATTTTCTACCGCATCTTTTATTTTAGAATTATATTGTCCATCTAAAAGCAAAGATTTTGATTCTGCTGGAAAAAATTCTTTCATTAATAAAATTTCTTCTTCTGGTAAACTTTTATCTGAATCTTTAAGTTTATTTAATCTGTATTTTGTTTGACTTAAAAAACTAAAAACTCCTATTTTTTCTATTTCTTTAATTTGAACAAAACCTTTTATGGCTAAATTTACAAGTGACGCAGAAATAAATTCATTCCTAAAATTTTCAAATTTTAAATAACCCAATGAAGCAGGAGAATCATTATTGGGAACGCTGAATTGCGGATAAACAGTAGGTTTTTCTGGATCTCTTCCAAACTTATCCCAAGTTCTATAAAAATAAACCAATAAACCCAAAGAAATAAGAAAACTTAAAATGAGCAATCCATATTTTTCTAAAAAAGTTGGAGGCGGCGGCGGAATCATAATTCCTTTATTAAAACCAACTGCAACTGTTAATCCTTGATTTTCATATAAATCTTCTGCCGAAAAAAAAATCTCATTTTCCGATAATTTATTAAAAGTGCAGTTTTGTTCTTTACTTCCATAACTTCCTGTATAGCAAGAATTTTGGAGAATTTTTACGCCATCTGGTAATTTAATATTTGCTGAAATATTTTCAATGGGGAAATCCCAATTAACTCCACTTACATTCCAATAAAATTCATCATAATCTTTAAAAAAACCAATTTGATTTTCTGTGTGATAAGACAATTCGTAGTCGTATTTTCCCGCATCTAAATCCCTATCACGACTTCCCATATAAATAAGAATATTGCCGTTTGAATTTTCTGTGTGGAAATCTTCCGTTACTCCATCGCGTTTTACAGAAATATTATCGTAACTTATTCTTTGGTTTTTTCCGTTGATACTTCGGTTTAAAGGCAAAGTTCTAAAAATCCCATGTTTGATATTTTGTCCGTTACTGTAAACTTTAATGTGTTCCACAACATCGATACTATTATTTTTCTGAACTACAATATCGGAATGAAAAGAAATAATTCTCTCATTTGTATTCAAAGAATCTTGCTGCGCAAAAGTATATGCAGCAAAAAGCAACAAGAAAAATAAATAAAATCTCTTCAATTTAATTAAAATTTTACGTTCGGAACGGATCTTTCTGCGGTATTTTCTAATTCAAAGAAAGGAGATTTCGTGAATTTGTACATATTTGCAATAAAATTGCTTGGGAAAGTATCCACCAAAATATTATTTTCACGCACCGTTCCGTTGTAATATCTTCTGGATTTTTCAATGTCTGTTTCCAAGTTAGAAAGTTCACCTTGTAATTCTAAGAAATTTTGATTCGCTTTCAAATCTGGATATTGCTCTGCAACAGCATTTAAATTCATCATGGCTTGACCAAGATTTTTTTCTGCCGCTTCCTTTTCTTGAACGGAATTTGCGCTCATTGCTTGAGTTCTGGCTCTTGTCACACTTTCAAAAGTTCCACTTTCGTGTGCGGCGTAACCTTTTACAGTTTCAACTAAATTTGGGATTAAATCGTAGCGTTTTTTCATCATAACGTCCATACTACTCCACGCTTCTTGCACCAAAGTTTTTAATTTTACAAGTCGATTGTAAATTCCGATTCCGTAAAAGATAAATAATACGGCGATTGCGATAATAATTAAAAGAATAATCATAGTTTTAATATTTAAAGTAAATATAAAGAAAAATTATTGATGTCATTGCGAAAGCAAATCAATCTGTTGAATATTTTAAAAATTAGAAGCAAGACGGATTTCGCTTCTTAAAATTCATTACTCATTTGTAATGGAAAGCCGGAACCAATTTGAAACAGAAAAACCTGCGTCTTGCTCCTAAAAAATTCTTAAATTTGTAGAAAATATTTATAATGCCGAAAATTTCGCAGCGAGCCGTAGAAATGCCCGCTTCTCCAATTAGAAAATTGATTCCCTATTCCATCGAAGCAAAAAAAAGAGGAACCAAAGTGTATCATTTAAACATCGGACAACCCGATATTGAAACGCCAGAAACTGCTCTTAATGCGCTAAAAAATATTGATTTAAAAGTTTTAGAATATTCACTTTCGGAAGGTAATATAGAATATAGAACTGCGCTGAATAATTATTACCATTCTTTGGGTTTTGAAGATTTAACAACCGATAATTTCATTGTAACAAATGGTGGTTCGGAAGCATTAAATTTTGCTATTTCTGCACTTTGCGACGCAGGTGACGAAATCATTATTCCAGAACCGTATTACGCGAACTACAACGGTTTTACAAAAACTTTCAATGTGAATGTCGTGGCAATTCCGTCAACAATTGACACGGGTTTTGCACTTCCACCGATGGAAGATTTTGAGAAAAAAATTACCTCAAAAACTCGCGCGATTATTATTTGTAATCCAGGAAATCCCACTGGTTATTTATACACCAGAGAAGAGTTACAAAAATTGGCAGAAATTGCTTTGAAACACGATATCGTCGTAATTTCTGACGAAGTTTATAGAGAATATGTGTATGACGGAAAACAGCAAGTTTCTATGCTTTCTTTTTCAGAATTGGCGGAAAATTGTATTATCATTGATTCTGAATCAAAACGTTACAGTATGTGCGGCGTGAGAATTGGTTTTATGGTTACTCGGTCAAAAAAAATTCACGATGCGGCGATGCTTTTTGCACAAGCGAGATTAAGTCCGGTTTTAATTGGACAAATTATTGCGGCTGCAGCGCATCAAAATGACAGAGCGTATATTCTAAGTGTTCGCGAAGAATATACAAAACGCAGAAATCTTTTGGTAGATTTACTTAACGGAATTCCGGGCGTAATTTGCCCGAAACCAAAAGGTGCTTTTTATTGCGTTGCAGAATTACCAGTTGATGATACTGAAAAATTTGCGCAATGGCTTTTAGAAAAATATTCTAACAATAACGAAACAGTTATGGTCGCACCGATGGGTGGATTTTACAGCGATTCAGAATTAGGAAAAAAACAAGTAAGAATGGCTTATGTTTTAAATGAAAAAGATTTGCGAAGAAGCGTGGAATTATTGCATGATGCACTTTTGCAATATAATTCTAGGGAGATTTGAGATGTGAGACATTAGATTTTAGACTTTAAATTATGCATAATTTTCAAAAATTAATATTTTGGCAAAAATCGATGGATTTGGAAAAAGATGTTTATTGCTTTGTCTAAAATTGCCAAATGATGAAAAATTTGGTATAATTTCTCAGATGAAAAAATGTGCTATTTCGATTCCATCAAATATTTCTGAAGGATTCGGAAGAAACGGAAATAAGGAGTTTAATCATTTTCTTGGAATTTCAATTGGTTCTTCTTGTGAATTGCAAACTCAATTAATTTTAACTGTAAAATTAGGACTTGTAGATAATAACTCAATTGAAGATTTGTTAACTTCTATAAATGAAATTCAAAAGATGATTTATACTTTTATGAAAACATTAAATTAGTCTAATGTCTCAAATCTCAAATCTCAAATCTCTTAAAAACCACAACACTTTTGGTGTAGATGTTTCGGCGAAATATTTCGCGGAAGTTTCTACTTTGGAAGAACTTTTGGAAGCGTTAAAAACCTTACAACTTTACTACCTTACACCTTCACAACTACTTTTTCTCGGAGGAGGAAGCAATTTATTGTTCACCAAAGATTTTGATGGTTTAGTAATTCAACTTAATTTAAAAGGAATTTCAGAAGAACTAATTTCCGAAAATGAAGTTTTTATCACTGCAAAAGCGGGTGAAAATTGGCATCAATTTGTTCAATATTGTTTGACTAAAAATTATGGCGGACTTGAAAATTTATCTTTAATTCCGGGAAATGTGGGAACTTCTCCGATGCAAAATATCGGCGCTTATGGTGTGGAAATTAAAGATTCTTTTGTGAGTTGTAAAGTTTTAAATTTGGAAACTTTAGAAGTCGAAACTTTCGATAAAGAAAAATGTGATTTTGGTTATCGCGATTCTATTTTCAAAAAAGAAGGCAAAGGAAAATATGTGATTTTGGAAGTGACTTTTAAATTGACTACAAAAAATCATTTCATCAAAACAGAATACGGCGCCATAAAAGTGGAATTGGAAAAAATGGGAATTGAAAATCCAACGATTCAAGAAGTTTCCAAAGCGGTGATCGCCATTCGAGAAAGTAAATTGCCCAATCCAAAAATTGTTGGAAATGCGGGAAGTTTTTTTAAAAATCCAACAATTTCCAAAAAAAATTATTTAGAATTAAAGGAAGAATTTGACACAATTCCAGGTTATCCAAACGAAAACGGAATAAAAGTTCCTGCAGGTTGGCTGATTGAACAATGCGGTTGGAAAGGAAAACAAATCGGAAATGTGGCGAGTCATAAAGACCAATCTTTGGTCATCATTAATGCAACTGGAAAAGCGACGGGTGAAGAAATTTTTAATTTTTCACAGCTGATTATTGATTCTGTTTTGGAGAAATTTGGGATTTTGTTGGAACGGGAAGTGAATATAATTTAGGTTTTTAAATTTCTGTTCTTTTGCCTTGAAGTAAAAGAACCAAAAATTCAAGACTGGAAATTCCAACTAAAATTTTAAAGAATTTTCTAAAATTTCCAAAACTCGGGCGAAAAGAAAATTAGTTATGTAGAATTAAATTTACTGCCGCCACTCAAACAATGGAAATTTCTTAACGAAAATTATTTAAAATTTCTTAACGTTTCCATTTCCTAGGTCATTTAAAAATGCCAGAAATACTTACGAAATCTACGATAATGTTTCGTGAACTTAATCAAAAGTTAGAATTTAAAAATCTGCTTTATCTGCAAAATCTGCGAGAGTAAAATCCTGAAAGTAGAAATTTAAAATAAGCACTAAAACTTCTTTTATACCAATAATTTTTCGGGCGCTCATTTGGTGTAAATTTTGTTGAAATTATTTTATGAAAAATACTGAACTCAAACTTTCCGTTTTAGATTTAGCAACCGTAAAGGAAAACCGAAGTTTAAAGCAAACTTTTGATGAAATATTAGAATCTGCGCAACATTTAGAAAAATTAGGTTACGAAAGATTTTGGCTTGCAGAACATCACAATATGGCAAGTATTGCGAGTTCGGCAACTTCCGTTTTAATTGGATTTGTTGCGAATGGAACCAAAAAAATCCGTGTTGGTTCGGGAGGAATTATGCTCCCAAATCACAGTTCTTTGGTCATTGCAGAACAATTTGGAACTTTAGAAAGTTTATTTCCTGGAAGAATTGATTTGGGCGTTGGAAGAGCTCCCGGAACAGATGGACTTACCGCACAAGCTTTAGGAAGAAATCCCCGAATTATAAATGAACAATTTCCCCGTCAAATTTTAGAATTGCAAAAATATTTTTCAAAAGAAAATTCTTCCGCTTTAGTTCGTGCAATTCCTGGAGAAGGACAATATATTCCAATTTATATTTTAGGTTCGAGTACAGAAAGTGCGTATTTAGCGGCAGAATTGGGCTTACCTTATGCATTTGCAGGACATTTTGCACCAGAAATGATGCGCGAAGCTTTCTATATTTATAGAGAAAATTTTCAACCATCAGAACAATTAGAAAGACCTTACACAATTGCTTGTGTAAATGGAATTGCAGCTGAAACTGAAGAAGAATCAAAAATTTTAGCAACAACTTTATACCAAGCTTTTTTAAATATTATCAGAAACGACAGAAAACCTTTTCCCGCGCCGTCAAAAGATATGGATGAAATCTGGAATCCAATGGAAAAAGCAGGTATTTTGCAGAAATTAAAATATAGTTTTATAGGAAATCCAGAAAGTATTGAAAATCAAATAAAAGAATTTCAAAATACTTTTCATGTGGATGAATTGATGATTACTTCACATATTTACAGTCAAAAAGCAAAATTAAAATCTTATGAAATTCTGAAAACAACAGTTAATAATTTAAACCGTGAATTTGTGAATTCTTGACATTTATAAATACTACAATTTGCTAAAACATAATTTTGTCATTCCGTAGGAATCTAAGCAGTTTAGATTCCTACGGAATGACAAAATGGTTTAAATTAGAAAACTTTGAAGTATAAAATTTTCGTAATTTCGCACTTTGATTTCCCTATGAAATCGCCCTTAATTACTGTAAAAAATCGATATTAATCTGAGTAGGCGATAACATATGTCTTTTTAAAAAAATAAGTAAATCCATATGAAATATTTAGTTTTAAGTCTGATTTCTGCCGTGCTCTTCAGTCTTTCTTGGCCAACTTTCGGCATTCCTTTTTTTATATTTTTTGCTTTTGTTCCACTTTTAATGATGGAACACGACATTTCTAAATTTAGCAAATTAAAAAGAAAATCTTTATCGGTTTTTGGTTTAAGTTATTTGACTTTTATGATTTGGAATATCATCACAACTGGTTGGTTGTACAACGCTTTAAATCCAGATGGAAGTCATTCACTTTTAGCCGTTATTTTCCCAGTTTTATTTAATTCTTTGGTGATGTCTGTTACTTTTTTAATTTATCACCGATACAAAAACGCTGCAGGAACTTATTTCGGTTTGGTATTTTTTGTCGCGATTTGGATGTCAATGGAATTATTAGTTCGTAGTTGGCAATTTACTTGGCCGTGGTTAAATTTAGGAAATGCGTTTGCAGATTATCCGAAAATAATTCAGTGGTATGATACTTTTGGAGCAACAGGCGGCTCTTTTTGGATTTTATTGATTAATATTTTTGCATTTTACACTATTAGAATTTGGGAAGCAGGAAGAGTTCAGAAAAATTTGTTTAAAAATTTGGCAATTTTAACGGTGATAATTTTTGTTCCAATTGCAATTTCTTTTGTTAAATATTACCAGTGTGATGAAAAACCTATCGGAGAAGTGAATGTCGTTTTGCTTCAACCAGATTTAAATCCCTATTCCGAAAAATATACAACGGACAGTCTTACAATCGTCAATGATTTATTAAAATTAGCCGAAGTAAAACCAAATGCTAAAATTGATTATTTTATTGCGCCTGAAACTGCACTTCCCGGTTATGGTTCAATTTCGGAGAACGGATTTCAATCCAGTTTAATTTTAAATAATGTTAAACATTTTCTTAAAAAAAAGCCGAAATCTATTTTCGTAACAGGAATTTCTTCGCATAAATTTTACCCAAACGAAGAATCAAAATCAGAAACTGCTTTTCAAAATCAGCAAGGTTATTATCTTGACAGTTTTAATTCTGCGGTGCAAATAATACCTAATAAAAATGTGGAAGTTTACCACAAAGGAAAACTTGTTCCAGGCGTGGAAATGTTTCCTTACATCAATGTTTTAAAACCGCTTTTAGGAAACGCAATGATAGATTTAGGCGGAACTACAGTTTCTTTGGGAATGAGCAAAACTAGAAAAGTTTTCACTAATTCTTTTAACAAAGGGAAACTCGCTCCAATTATTTGCTATGAAAGTATTTACGGTGATTACGTAACGCAATATGTGAGAAATGGCGCTAATTTTTTAGCAATTATGTCGAACGATTCTTGGTGGGGAATTTCGCAAGGTCACAAACAATTAATGGCTTATGCAAGACTTCGTGCCATAGAAAACAGACGTGAAGTTGCACGAGCTGCAAACAGCGGAATTTCTGCGCACATTAATGCAAGAGGCGATGTTTTAGCAGATACAATTTATGGTGATAAAACGGCACTTCCTGCAACAATTCAACTTTATGATCATCTTACTTTTTACAGCAGAACTGGAGATTTACTCGCAAGAATTTCACTTTTCACTCTTGGGTTTTTGGTGATTTATTATTATGGTGAAAAATGGTTGGCTCGTAAAAAATAGTTTTAATTATTAAATTTAAAAACTTGTATTTATTAGAAAATAAGTATTTAAAAATTCTAAAAGAATAAGTTTAAAAATATTTGTAAGACTGAAAAATTCTTCGTTATTTTGCAAACTCAAATACTTAATCGTAAAAAGAACATCAGGATATGTCTAGAATATGCCAAATTACAGGTAAGCGTGCAATGGTAGGAAACAATGTTTCTCACGCGAAGAACAGAACGAAACGTCGTTTTGAAATCAATCTATTAGAAAAGAAATTTTTTCTTCCTGAGCAGGATAAAAGCGTAACCATAAAAGTTTCTGCACACGGTTTAAGAATCATTAACAAAATCGGTATTGACGAAGCTTTAGAAAGAGCTACTAGAAACGGATTTATTAAAAAAGCGTAAGAAATAATGGCAAAAAAAGGTAACCGAGTACAGGTAATTTTGGAGTGCACAGAACACAGAGAAAGTGGTGTTGCAGGAATGTCTAGATACATTACTACCAAAAATAAAAAGAATACAACTGAGAGATTGGAATTAAAAAAATTTAATCCAGTTTTGAAGAAATATACTATTCATAAAGAAATTAAGTAATTATATCAAATAATTTATAATGGCAAAGAAAGTAGTAGCAACACTTCAAGGTGGTGCAGGATCTAAAAAAATGACGAAAGTAATAAAAATGGAAAAATCTCCTAAATCTGGAGCTTACATTTTTAACGAAAAAGTAATGAATGCAGATGATGTAGAAGCTTATTTGAAAAAATAATTTCTCTTCATAAAATTATATAAAAACTATCCAAAAATTTTGGGTAGTTTTTTTATTATATTTGTTTTCTGTGGAGATTAACCACAAAGTCACAAAGATTTTTAAAATTTCAGAAAATAAAAGAGAACAGAGATAAATATTGTGGAAATTTAATTGAATTGAATTCCCACACACTTTATCAAAATTATTATCAGAGACTTAGAAAATTATTAAATGCGGATTGAAAAATCAATCATCATTTATCACATATCATTTATAAATTATGAGTTGGTTTAAAAATATTTTTAAAAAAGAAGAAAAGGAAACTTTAGATAAAGGTTTGGAAAAATCTAACCAAGGTTTTTTTGAGAAAATTTCCAAAGCAGTGGTTGGTAAAAATACTGTAGATGAAGATGTTTTAGACAATTTAGAAGAAATTTTAATTGCTTCTGATGTTGGTGCAGAAACAACTATAAAAATAATCAACAGAATTGAAGCACGTGTTGCGAAAGACAAATATGTAAATATTGATGAATTAAATGAAATTTTAAAACAAGAAATTTCAGGTTTGCTTTTAGAAAATCCACATGCACAGACTGGAAATATTGATGAAAGCAAAAAACCTTATGTGATAATGGTTGTAGGTGTAAATGGTGTGGGAAAAACTACAACTATTGGAAAACTTGCACATCAATTTAAATCTCAAGGGAAAAATGTGGTTTTAGGAGCAGCCGATACTTTTAGAGCCGCTGCAGTAGATCAATTGGTGATTTGGAGTGAAAGAGTTGGTGTTCCTATTGTAAAACAAAATATGGGTTCTGATCCAGCTTCCGTTGCTTTTGATACCGTTCAATCTGCGGTGGCGCAAAATGCAGATATTGTAATCATCGATACTGCGGGAAGATTACATAATAAAATAAATCTTATGAATGAACTTACTAAAATAAAACGTGTGATGCAAAAGGTTTTACCAGAAGCGCCCCATGAAGTTTTGTTGGTTCTTGATGGTTCTACCGGACAAAATGCTTTTGAGCAAGCCAAACAATTTACTGCAGCCACTGAAGTAACTGCTCTTGCAGTTACAAAACTAGATGGAACTGCAAAAGGTGGCGTGGTAATTGGGATTTCAGATCAGTTTAAAATCCCAGTAAAATATATTGGTGTTGGTGAAAAGATGACGGACTTGCAATTATTTAATGGAACAGAATTTGTAGATTCTTTTTTTAGGAAAAGAAATTAAAAAAGTCATTTTATTAAATTATTCCTATTAATTAGTGAAATATAAAATTTTTTTATAATTTTAATTCTACAAACAACAAATCATTATTAATTTTTAAAATTTAAAACTATGGGAATTTTAACTTGGATCATTTTTGGTCTTATCGCAGGTGCCATTGCAAAAATGATTATGCCTGGAAATCAGGGAATGGGTTGGTTAATGACAATTATTTTAGGAATTGTGGGCGCTTTTGTAGGCGGCGCAATTGGAGTTTATATCCTTCATTGGGGAGATGTTTCTACATTTTGGAATCCTAAAAGCTGGATTTTAGCAATTGGAGGTGCATTAATCGTTCTTTGGCTTTATGGCATGGCGACGAAAAGAGCATAAGAATTAAAACAAAAGCGGTTCTGAAAATTTCAGAACCGCTTTTTTATGTTTCAATTCTATTAGAATTTTATATCATACATCGATTTCATCATTACTGCTTCTTTATTTTTCGGATTAAAAATCTGTTCAAATGTTTGATAATTTTCTTTACCTATTTTATGTTGAATAATTTTTGCTGAGATTTCATCTTCATCCATACTTTTAAATATTTGTTGGAATTTGCTGATTTCTTTCGGATAAGAAGCAACATTGTAAGATTTTAATTTTGCCTTTTTTGCAGCGTACAAAATTGCATCATCTAACGTTCCCAATTCATCTACTAAACCTAATTCTTTTGCACGCGTCCCACTCCAAACTCTTCCACCTCCAATTTCATCGATTTGTTCAAAAGATTTTTTTCGATTTTGAGTAACGAAATACACAAATCTTTTGTAAGTTCCTTCCACACTTCTTGTCATCATCGTTAAAGTTCCTGGTGATAAGCCATTAATAGGAGAAATCATATTAGAATTTGCGTTGGTGGAAACAACATCGGAACGAATTCCATTTTTATTTGCAATGTCTTTAAAATAAGGAATTATACCAAAAACACCGATACTTCCTGTGATGCAATTTGGTTCAGAATAAATTTTATCTGCCGCCATAGAAATATAATAACCACCAGAAGCGGCGTAATCTCCGAAAGAAACAATGAGTGGTTTTTTATTTTTTAATTTTTGTAATTCAAATAAAATTTCATCCGCTGCATTTGCACTTCCACCAGGTGAATTAACGCGTAATACAACTGCTTTTACATCATCATCTTCCGTTAATTTCTTGATTTGTTTTTTAAAATTTTCTGCGTAAATTCCCTCATAACCTTTTCCATTATAGATTTCTCCAGATGCATAAAGCACCGCAATTTGGTTATTTTTGTCTTTATTGTCTTCTTTATTTGATTTTACATAATTCGCAAAGGATATTTTATTAAGTTTTTCATCTTTTTTAATTTTTAATTTTGCTCTTAAAATATCATCATATTGTGATTCCTGAATTAATTGATCTACTAATTTATTTTTCAGACTTAACTCTGGGATTAAAGAATATAAACTGTCCACTGTTGTTTTAAAATTTTCCGGAGAAATATTTCTAGATTTTGCAATTTCAGAAGAAGTTCTACTCCAAATATCATTTAATAAAGTAGAAAGTTGTTCTTTATTTTCTGGTGAAATTTCATTTTTTATAAAAGGTTCTACCGCTGCTTTAAATTTACCATGACGAATAATTTCAGCATTAATGCCATATTTATCCATGAAATTTTTATAAAAAACCACTTCTGCAGCCATACCTTTCAGTTCTACTCCACCTGCAGGATTTAGATAATATTTATCCGCAACAGAACCCAAATAATAAGCAGACTGAGAAACCGTATTTCCATAAGCATAAACAAATTTCCCTGATTTTTTAAAATCAAGCAAAGCATTTCTTACATCTACCAATTGTGTAATTCCTGCAGAAATGTTATCTGTTTCAATGCTTATTCCTTTAATATTATCATCATTTTTAGCTTTTCTTATTGAGAGGAGTGCATTATAAATCGTTACATTTTTATCTTCATTATTAAAGTTAAAAATATTCTCTTTCACTTCAGTTGGACTATCTATTATTTTAGTTTTAAAATCTAAGGTAAGAATAGAATTATTTTTTACAGTAACATCTTTTTCTCCATTCATTGCAGAAACTACAATAAAAAGGAAGAAAAACATTATGATACAAGTAAGCATTATTCCTATTGCTACAATGTTTGCTAAAACCAGTTTGAAAAAATTCTTCATAATTTTGTTACAAATTTAAATATATGTCGCAACATTTAGTGGTTTTGTTACTTGGTAGTAATCTTGGTAAAATAAAGAAAAATATTGATAAAGCTATTAACTTGATTGAGAATGAAATTGGGAAGATTTTAGACAAATCACAATACTTAGAAACCGAGCCATTGGAATACAAAAGTTCAAATAATTTTTGTAATATTGCAGTTAGTTTAAACACGTTTTTATCTCCTTTGGAGCTTTTAAAAAAACTTAAAAAAATTGAGAGAAAAATGGGTAGAGAAAAGGATTCAGCTGAGTTTGGGTTTTATTCGGATAGAATTATAGACATTGATATAATATATTTTAATAAGCTAACTTTTATAAGTAAAAAACTAAACTTGCCTCATTATAAACATATTAATGAAAGAGATTTTTCTAAAAAACTAATATCTCAATTAAAAGACAAATAAATTTAAAAGTATGAAAGTGAAATTATTTTTAGCTTTTATTTTACCTTTTATGATTTTTGCTCAAAAAGCAAAAACAAAAACTGTAGTTTCTGGTGTAACAACATTTTCGTCAGGTTCTTCTGAAGTACAAAAATTTAATAATAGTTCGCGCTTGTTTAATGATTGGGCAATATCTGTTGGCGGCGGAGGTGCGTTTATGAATTATGCAGATCTCACTTCATTCTATGATAGTAAAGTTAATTGGGGTTGGAACGCGTACTTAAGCATCGACAAACAAATTTCTCATGCTTTTGGAATAAGTTTACTTTATCAAAAGGGACAAACTAACCAAAAAGGACAACTTCCTGGTGCTGCAGGAATAAAAGCAGGCATTGCAACCGCTTATACTAAATACAATCAAGTTTCTATAATTGGAGATGTCAATTTTTCTAATTTATTTAGAAGAATTGATAGTAATTCAAATTTTAAATGGGCACTTCATGGATATGGAGGTGTTGGTTTTGTTGGCTATCGTACACAACTTTTAGATAATGATCAATCTAGATTTAGTACAACACCGAGAAGAATTCCTATAATGATTGATCAAGATTTGGACATAAGCTCTTTCTTTTTTGAATTAGGAACAGGCTTAAAATATAAAATTAATAGATTAATTGATGTTGAAGCAAGAGTAATGTATATTTTTTCTGGTGATGATGAATTTGATGGTGGTGGATTTACTCACAGCGATCCTCCTGGTTATAATTTAATAAATGATTCTTATTCTGATGATATGTTTACCACTACATTAGGTTTAACTTTTAAATTAGGGAAACATAGAAACCATCTTACATGGTATGATCCTTTACAAAATGCATATCAAAGAACTCTTAGTTTAGAAAATAAATCTAATATTTTTTCCGTTTGTAAAAGTGGTGACCTTGATAATGATGGAATATGTGACGATTGGGACAGACAACTTGATACTCCACCTGGAGCAAGAGTTGATGGTTCAGGTATTGCTTTAGATATGGATTTAGATGGAGTTATAGATCTGTATGATAAATGTGTAACCGTACAAGGTCCAATCTCAAATAATGGTTGTCCCATAGAAACAAAACAAATAATTGAAAACTCTACAGCTTCTGTAGAAAATGATTTTGAAGGAATTGAATTCGAATTAAATAGTGATAAAATAAAACCAAAATCATTTGATAAATTAAATCATGCTGCAGAAATAATCAAAACTTTAGATAAATCTTACAAATATATAATTGTCGGAGCAACTGATGCAAGAGGTTCGGAAAAATTAAATAAAGATTTATCACAAAGAAGAGCAAATGCGGTTTTAAATTATCTCGTAGAAAAAGGTGTAAGTAAAAATATACTCACTGCAGAAGGACATGGGAAATTAGACTTAAAATACCCGGAATGTGATCCCGCAACAAAATGTCCTGAATGGAAAAATGAAGCAAACAGAAGAGTTTATTTCATAGGAAAATAAATATTAGATTAATTTTATTAAAACAAAAAATATGAAACTAAATTTTGCTAGCGTTTTACTATTATTGATTTTACCAATAATATTTTATGCACAAGATTCCACTTCAGTTTCGTCAATAAAGCAACCAAATAACTCTTTATCCGAAACTTCTAATATTAAATCTTTTACTCAAAAATCTAAAAGATTTAATGATTGGGAAATTTCAATTGGAGCAGGAATTCCGCTCGTTCAATCTGCAGATCTCACTTCAATTAAAAACGGAAATGGAAAAGATGTTTTTGGTTATTCTGCCTATATAAGTGTTGATAAAGCCATTACAAATGCATTTGGAATAAACCTACAATATGACAAAGGAGAAACAAGACAAGGTTGGTTTAATACAAAAAACGCAGGTCCAACAACGGGTCCTGTAAGTCAAAGAAACGGAGCGAGAACTCAATATGACGCTATTTCACTTTTAGGTGATATTAATTTCTCAAATTTATTAAGAAGAATAGATAATAATTCAAATTTCAGATGGACTTTGCATGGTTACGCAGGAATTGGAACTTTAGCGTACAGAGCGTATCTAAAAAATGGAACAACTGAAGTTTTACAAACAGAAATCAAACCATTTAATTTAAATGCCTTATTTGGACAAGCAGGTGCCGGTTTAAAATTTAAAATAAATAGAAGATTTGATATTGAAACCAGAGTAATGTATGTCTACACGGGTGATGATTCTTTTGATGGAGGCGGCGTACAATACAGTTCAATAAATCAAATAGAAGATCAAGTTTCAGATAATTTTTTTAATGCTACTTTAGGTTTGTCATTAAAATTAGGAAAGCATGAATCGCATTTAATGTGGTATGATCCAATGCAAGAAATTTATCACAAATTAGACGTTTTAGCAAATAAGAACCAAGACGTACAAGTTTGTAAAAAAGGAGATTTAGATAATGATGGTGTTTGTGATGATTGGGATAGACAACTTGACACTCCAGCTGGAGCAAGAGTTGATGGCGCAGGTGTTGCATTAGATTCGGATTTAGATGGTGTGATTGATCTTAATGATAAATGTGTAATGGTTCCTGGACCTGTAGAAAACAGCGGTTGTCCTATTGGCAATTCTAAAAGTCCAATAATTAAAGCAGGAACAGGAATTATTTCTGATTCTTCAAGAGCTTTAGAGGGAATAGAATTTGATTTGAATTCTTCAAGAATTTTACCTTCAAATACTCCAATTTTAAATAATGCAGCAAGTGTAATTAATTTATCAAAAACTGCTTTTAAAATAATCGGTGGTACAGATGCAAGTGCTTCAGAATCTTATAATCAAAAACTTTCAGAAGAAAGAGCAAATAGTGTGAAATCTTATTTAATTGGGAACGGAGTTGATCCTTCAAAATTGGAAGCAGTTGGTAGAGGTGAAAATGACCTTAAATATCCAGAATGTAATCCAACTACAAAATGTCCTGAATGGAAAAACAGAGCTAATAGAAGAGTTTACTTCGAAACAAAATAATTTTAAAAATTATTTTAAATTATAAAGCCGTACAATCTGTATGGCTTTTTTGCTTTACAAATTTTCTTTACTTTTACTCAATGATTTCTGATCTACATTTTGAACAACTAAAAACAAAAACACTTCTTCATTTTTGGGGCTTTTCTAAATTTAGAGAGAACCAGGAAGAAATTATAAATTCCGTGATTTCTGGTAAAGACAATCTAGTTCTTTTACCTACGGGAGGTGGAAAATCTCTTTGTTATCAGTTACCCGCTTTACTTTTAGAAGGAACTTGTCTTGTGATTTCACCATTACTTTCTTTAATGAAAGATCAAGTTTTACAATTAAAAAACAGAGGCATTGAAGCAGAATTTATCTCTTCGGAATTAGACGATATAGAATCCGAATTAATTTACAATAATTGCAAAGACGAACTCACAAAATTGCTTTACGTCTCTCCAGAACGTTTAATGGATCCTATTTTTTTAAGTCATTTAGAAAATATAAAACTCTCATTTATCGCAGTAGATGAAGCGCATTGTATTTCAGAATGGGGACAAGATTTTAGACCGAGCTATCAAAACATAGCAAAATTTAGAAAAACATTTTCCAATTTACCTTGCGTCGCACTCACCGCAACTGCAACTCCTAAAGTTTTAATTGAAATTGAAAAAAAACTAGAATTAAAAAATACTCAGATATTCCAAAAAAGTTTTAGAAGAGAAAATATTAAAATTTTCATTGATGAAATTTCTAATAAATATGAAAGGATTTTAAATCTATTAAATTTCGCTAATTCTTCCGGAATTATTTACGCAAGAACTCGCCAAGAAACCGAAGATTTATGTGCTTATTTAAAAAAGCAAAATAAAAGTGTTGATTTTTTCCACGCTGGTTTATCTTCAGATGATAAAAATAGAATTCAAGAATTTTGGCTAAAAAGTGCAAATCACGTTATTGTCGCTACAAATGCTTTCGGAATGGGTATTGACAAAGACAATGTTCGCTTCGTAATTCATCTTTCTCCGTCTGCTTCGCTAGAAAATTATTATCAAGAAATTGGGAGAGCTGGGCGAGATGGAGAAATGAGTTATGCATTTTTGCTTTGGAATAAATCTGAAATAAGCAGTATAAATGACGTGCTTTACAATGCAATTCCAAATAAAAAAGAATTTTTAAGAATAATTTCCTATCTCTACTCCACTTTTCAAATTGCAGAAAATGAATTACCAGAAGAAACATTTGAATTAAAACTTCAGAATATTCAGAATTTTACCAAACTTTCTTTTGCAAAAATTAAAAATGTTTTAAACTTCTTACACACTCAAGAAATCATTTTTTATAAAAATAAAAAATCAAAATCCAGTATAGAACTTAAAATTTCCTCCGATGAAATAGAATTACTTCCCGCGAAAGACTCTTATTTTATAGAATTGTTACTTAGAAATATTTCTGGATTTTCTTCTTATAAAGTTTCATTTAATGAAGATTATTTAAGTCAAAAATTAGGAATCAGTCCACATTTAATAAAACAGAGAATTAAAGAATTGGTTGCTAAAAATTACATCTATTATGTTGATGGAGATTTGGCTTCAGTGAAATTTTTAAAACACAGAAATGAGCGTTTAACAGAGAATTCTTATTGGCAATTATTTGAGCAAATTCAGAAAAATAGATTACAAAAATGGGAAGAAATGAAGTTTTTCATGGAAGACCAAGATTATTGCAAAATGAAATTAATACTCTCTTATTTTGGAGAAAAAAATGTGCAAGATTGTGGGATTTGCAATGTTTGTGAACACAGTAAAAATTTCATAAATCCAAAAACGCTATCTGAAAATATTTTACATCTGCTTAAAGAAAAAAAACTTACAATGGAACAAATTTGCGTGCAAATACCACAATTTCCAAAAGAAAAAATATTAGAAAATGTAATTTTGCTTTTAGATTTAGAGAAAATTAAAATGGCAGATTTTAAAACCTATACTTTAAATTAAAGTTTGAAAAGAAAAAAATGAAGAAATTAAAAGTGGTGTTTTTCGGAACTCCAGAATTTGCAAAAGCTTCTTTGGAAGCTATTTTTAAATCTAAACATGAAATTGTAGGCGTCGTTACAGTCGCCGATAAACAATCTGGAAGAGGTCAAAAAATGCACAGTTCTCCTGTAAAAATTTTTGCTGAAGAAAATAATTTAAAGATATTTCAACCTTTAAAATTAAGAGATGAAAATTTTCTTGAAGAAATAAAAAGTTTAGACGCAGATATTTTTGTAGTCGTTGCTTTTAGAATGATGCCGAAAATTTTATTTGAAATGCCGCAATTAGGAACTTTCAATCTTCACGCTTCACTTCTCCCCGATTATCGCGGCGCGGCACCAATTAATTTTGCAATTATTAACGGTGAAACAAAAACGGGCGCAACCACTTTCTTTATTAATGAAAAAATAGATGAAGGAAATATTTTATTACAGAATGAACTTCAAATTTCAGAAATAGAAAACGCAGGTGAACTTCACGATCGATTAATGGATTTAGGTGCAAATTTAGTGGTTGAAACTTTAAATCGATTGGCTGAAAATACGATTCAAGAAAAACCTCAACCAATCGTTGAAAATCCTAAAAATGCGTTTAAAATTTTCAAAGATGATATGAAAATCGATTGGAATCAACCTGCGGAAAAAGTTTATAATTTCATTCGCGGCCATTCTCCATATCCAGCTGCTTTCACTAAAATTAAAATTAATAATGACGAAAAAACTTTAAAAATATTTGCTGGAACTTTTATAGAAAATAATAGTTTAAAAAAAATTGGAAGTTTAGAAATTTCAAAAAAAGAGTTTAATATTTCAACTCAAAATGGAATTTATAAACCAACAGAAGTTCAATTAGAAGGTAAAAAAAGAATGTCTGTAAAAGATTTTTTAAATGGTTTTAGAGATTTTGAAAATATAGAAATTGTATAAAAAAAAACCGACTTATTTAAAAGTCGGTTTTTGTAAATTGAAATAAATTATTTTCTATTTTCTTTAATTTTAGCTTTAATTTTTGTCTCCAATTCTTCAGCTAATTCTGGATTGTCTTTTATTACGTCTTTCACGGCATCTCTTCCCTGTCCTAATTTAGTAGAATCATAACTGAACCAAGAACCACTTTTTTGTACAATTCCCAATTCCACTCCTTGATCTAAAATTTCACCCACTTTAGAAACTCCTTCTCCATACATAATATCAAATTCTGCAATTTTAAAAGGAGGCGCTACTTTATTTTTTACAATTTTCACTTTCACTCTACTTCCAACTGCTTCATCTCCATTTTTAATTGGTGCACTTGCTTTTCGAATATCAATTCTTACAGAAGCGTAAAATTTAAGTGCATTACCGCCAGTTGTAGTTTCAGGATTTCCAAACATTACACCAATTTTTTCTCTTAATTGGTTAATAAAAATTACAGTACATTTCGTTTTGCTAATTGTTCCGGTTAATTTTCTTAAAGCTTGCGACATTAATCTCGCATGAAGTCCCATTTTAGAATCTCCCATTTCACCTTCAATCTCGGCTTTCGGAGTTAAAGCTGCAACAGAATCTATGACAACAATATCTACTGCTCCTGAGCGAATTAAATTGTCTGCAATTTCTAAAGCTTGTTCTCCATTATCGGGTTGAGAAATAATTAATTCCTCTAAATTGATTCCTAATTTTTTTGCATATCCACGATCAAAAGCATGTTCTGCATCAATAAAAGCTGCTATTCCACCTTGTTTTTGAGATTCTGCAATAGCATGTAAAGTTAAAGTCGTTTTTCCTGAAGATTCTGGACCATAAATTTCAATCACTCTACCTCTTGGATAACCACCTACTCCCAAAGCTAAATCTAAACCTAAAGAACCAGAAGGAATAACTTCAATATCTTCAATCACTGCATCTTCTCCCAAAGTCATTACGGTTCCTTTTCCGTAGGTTTTATCTAATTTTTCTAGCACTAAACTCAGCGCTTTTTTCTTATCTTCTGCTGTTGCCATTTATAATATTTAGAATGTAAAAATACAGAAATTTAATTTTAAAAACTAACAAAAATATTGACTTAAAATTTCAAAAAACTTTTTTTTAAGAATTTTTTCAAAAATAATTGTTTAGTATATAAAATATTTTTAGATTTGCACCACCAAAATAAAAGAGACCCATGGTGTAATTGGTAACACACCGGTTTTTGGTACCGTCATTCGGGGTTCGAGTCCCTGTGGGTCTACAATTTTGAATAAAAAAACGCCTTGATTTTCAAGGCGTTTTTTTATTCAATATGATTATTAAATATAAAATTGTTATTTAAAAAATTATTTCCTTTTATTTTCTTCATTCAACACCGCAATAAAAATTTTCAATTATTTTAAAAGAATTTACTTTATTAGAAATTCAACTAGAAAAATGATTTCTAAACTATGAGAAATTATTGATATATCTTTATTTTATAATAATTACTTAATCAAATCTAAATCTGGTTGTGCATATTTATGAACATTCATATAAAGAGTGGTTTTTGTTTGAAAAACACCATCTATTTTTGCAATTTTTTTGTTCACTAAATTATGCAATTGTTCATTATTTTTGGTCATAATATCCACTTCAATATCAAATTCACCCGAAGTATTTGCTAAGAAACTCACTTCTGGCATTTCCATTAAAAACTTAATAACATCTGGAATCTTTTGCGCTGGTCTCACTGAAACTGCAATATGTGCATAAGCATTAAAACCTACATTTTGTGGATTTATTCTTCCTACAATTTGTATCGTTTTATCCTCTAGTAATTTTGTCACTCTGGATCTTACATTACTTATAGAAACGCCTAATTTATCAGCAATTTCAGTAAAAGAAGCCCGTCCATCTTTTTGAAGTTCCTTCAAAATGGAAAAATCTAAATCATTTAAATGTTGTGAATTCATAAACAAATTTACGAAAAATAATTATTTTTTTGCAAATTTTGTTTTTATATTTATATATTTGATAAAAAAAATTTTAACTAAAGTAAGTTTTAAAATATAACAAATATATGTCAACAGAATTAAAGTACGGAAAAACCAAAAATTTCATTAACGGTCAATTAGTAAATTCTACTTCTAATAGGTGGATTGACATTTATTCTCCATTAAACGGTGAAGTAATTTCTGAAGTCGCTATGTCGTCAAACGAAGATTTAAATAAAGCCGTAAATTCAGCAAAAAAAGCTTTTAAAACTTGGTCTATAACTCCAATAAAAGATCGTGTTCAAGTATTTTTCAAATTCAAAAATCTTCTTGAAAAAAACATGCAAGAATTAGCAGAATTAGTTCAAGAAGAAAACGGTAAAACTTTCGGAGAAGCTAAAGCTGAAGTAGAAAAATCAGTTGAATTAACCGAATTTGCTGTTTCTCTACCACAATTAGTTCAAGGTGAACTTTTAGAAGTCAGTAAAGGTGTAGAATGTCGTACAGAACGTGTTCCCGTAGGAATTGTGGCGTCAATTGTTCCTTTTAATTTTCCTTCAATGGTTCCAAACTGGACGATTCCAAACGCTATTGCCTTGGGAAATTGTATGATTTTAAAAACTTCAGAAGCCGTTCCTTTAAGTGCAATGAAAATTGCAGAATTATTGAAAGAAGCTGGACTTCCAGATGGCGTTTTAAATATTATTCATGGAGACAAAGAAATAGTAGAAGCTATTTGCGATCATCCAGAAATTAAAGCAATTTCATTTGTGGGCTCTACAAAAGTGGCAAAAATTGTCTATCAAAGAGCCACTTCAAATCTTAAAAACTGTCTTGCTTTAGGTGGTGCAAAAAATCATTTGTTGGTTTTACCAGATGCAAATCCAGAAATGACCGCTGCAAATGTAACGGCATCAATGGCTGGTTGCGCCGGACAACGTTGTATGGCTGCTTCTGCAATGATTGCAGTTGGAGAAACTGATCATATTATTTCCAAAATGGTCGATGAAGCAAAAAAAATAATTCCTGGCGAAAATTTAGGATCAGTTATTTCAAAAGTATCAAAAGATCGCATCGAATCTTATATCACGCAGGCTGAAAAAGACGGTGCCAAAATTCTTTTAGACGGAAGAAATACTATTGTTAAAGGAAAAGAAGGTGGTTTTTATGTGGGACCAACTATTATTGATTTTGTAAAACCAAATATGTCTGTCGCAACTGAAGAAATTTTCGGTCCGGTGATCTCGATTATGCGAACTAATAACATTGATGAAGCTTTAGCGATTGAAAATGCAAATCCTTATGGAAATGCAGCCGCAGTTTTCACTCAAAGTGGTGGTGCTGCAAGATATGTTGCAGATCATGCTTCTGCAGGAATGATTGGTGTAAATATCGGTGTCCCCGTTCCAAGAGAACCTTTTTCTTTCGGTGGTTGGAATGATTCTAGTTTCGGAGTTGGTGATATTACAGGAAAAAGTTCCATAGAATTTTGGACGAAACTAAAAAAAACAACTATTAAATGGAATTCTGAAGCCAGTATAAATTGGATGAGTTAATTACATTTAAAAATAAAAAAACAAATAAAATGTCAGAAACTTTAAATAAAACAGAGAAAAAAAAAGTTGTTGATAATGCTTTGAATCATACCATAATGTCTTGGAGTAAACAGAAAGGACTTGATCCTTTCGCTATTCAACGTGCAGAAGGTGTTTATCTTTATGAATTCGACGGTAGAAAAATTATAGATTTTTCTTCTGGTTTGATGAATTCAAATATTGGTTATGGAGATCAACGTGTTACAGAAGCTGTTGTAAAACAAATGCAAGAAGTTTCATTTATTTCACCCGCTTGTGTTTCAAAAGTGCGAGGAGATCTGGGTAAAAAATTAGCAGAAATTTGTCCGGGAGATTTAAACCGAGCTTTTTTTACAGTTTGTGGCGCAACTTCTAATGAAAACGCAATCAAATTAGCACGACTTTATACGGGTCGTCATAAAATTTTTGCAAGATATCAATCATATCACGGTGCAACTATCGGGACTATTTCCGCAGGTGGTGATCCCAGAAAAATTCCTGTAGATTCTCAACAAGCACCAAATTTTGTACATTTCGATTTACCCTATTCTTATCGTTACGAACAGGGCGAAGAAAACTTACTAAAAGAATCAATTGCTTCTTTAGAACGACAAATACATTACGAAGGTCCAAATACAATAGCTGCAATTCTTTTGGAAGGCGAATCTGGAACTTCTGGATGTTTAAAATATCCTGAAAATTATTTAAAAGAAGTTCGAAAAATTTGCGATAAATACGGTATCCTTTTAATTATGGATGAAGTAATGTCTGGATTTGGACGTACCGGACAATGGTTTGGTTTTCAAAATCACGGCATCGTTCCCGATATGATTTCCATGGCAAAAGGTTTAACTTGTGGTTATTTACCTTTAGGTTGCGTGATGGTAACAGAAAAAATTGCTTCAAAATATGACGATACGGTTTTACCATTAGGTTTAACATATTCGGCTCATGCAGTTTCTTGCGCAGCTGCATTAGAAGTTTTAAAAATTTACGAAGAAGACAACCTCATCGAAAGAGCTCGCGAAATGGGAAAATACATGGAAGAAAAAGTAGAAGAATTAAAGAAAATCCATCCTTCAATCGGCGATTTTAGAAATACAGGATTATTGGGTTGTATCGAAATAGTAAAAAGCCGTAACACCAAAGAACCAATGGCGCCATTCAACGCAAAACCAGAAGAAATGGTTGTCATGAATAAAGTGGCGGCAAAAATTAAAGAATTGGGAATGTACACTTTTGTAAAATGGAACTTCGTTTTCGTTGCGCCACCTTTGATAGTAACAAAAGAACAGATTGATGAAGGTTTAGCCATTATTTCTGAAGCCATTAAAATTGCAGATCAAGCGGTAATTTAAATATAATTATGATCGACGAAGACATAAAACAATCCAAACTTTATAGTAAAGATTTAGCGCCAATCGCGTTAAAAGATCGAACTTGGGGCACATTTAATTTTGCCGCACTTTGGATTTCTATGTCGATGTGTATTCCAACTTATATGCTCGCAAGTTCTTTGATAGAAGGCGGAATGAATTGGTGGCAATCTGTTTTAACCATATTTTTAGGAAATTTAGTAGTGCTAATTCCGATGATTCTAAACGGTCACGCTGGAACAAAATACGGAATTTCTTTCCCAGTTTTTGCAAGAGCAAGTTTTGGAACTTTCGGGGCAAATATTCCGGCGATTTTACGGGCAATTGTTGCGTGCGGCTGGTTTGGAATTCAAACTTGGATTGGTGGTGCGTCACTTTATCAAATTCTAAAAATCTGGTTCCCAAGTCTTCCCGACGGAACAGTCAAGGGATTTTTTCCTGATTTATTACCATTCCTTTGCTTTATATTCTTTCTTCTAATTAATATGTACGTCGTTTATTTGGGCGTTGAAAGTATAAGAAAACTTTTGGTTTTCAAAGCGATTTTTCTTCCAGCTGCAGCAATTGCATTGCTTTGTTGGGCGATTTTTGCAGCCCACGGTTTAGGTCCAATTTTATCGCAACCTTCAAAATTTGATGATGATTCCGCAGGTTTCTGGAAATTTTTCTTTCCCGCTTTAACAGGAATGGTCGGTTATTGGGCAACTTTATCTCTCAATATTCCAGATTTTACAAGATATGCAAAAAATCAAAAAGCACAAATAACAGGACAAATTCTTGGTTTGCCTACTTCAATGGCCCTTTTTTCTTTTATTGGTGTCGTTGTTACTTCTGCAACTTTCATTATTTATGGCAAAACAATTTGGGATCCAGTTATTTTAGCAGGGAAATTCGAAAATAAATTTATTGTTGCTTTTGCAATGTTGGCGGTTGCACTTTCCACTTTGGCAACTAATATTGCAGCAAATATTGTAAGTCCGGCAAATGATTTTGCACATTTAAATCCTAAAAAAATAAATTTCAGAACGGGCGGTTACATCACAGGAATTATTGGAATTTTAATTTGTCCTTGGAAATTAATTGCAGATCCTTCAGGCTACATTTTCACTTGGCTCGTGGGTTATTCTTCACTTTTAGGACCAATCGGCGGGATTTTGATTGCGGATTATTATTTCGTAAAAAAACAAAGATTAATTCTAAATGATTTATATAAAAATAAAGGAATTTATAGTTATACCAATGGAATAAATAGAAAAGCAGTTTTAGCTTTGATTATCGGAATTTTACCAAATATTGCAGGATTTTTAATCACTATAAAAGTCATTCCAGAAAATTCAATTCCGGAATGGATTAATCATTTGTACAGTTACGCTTGGTTCGTTGGATTTTTCGTGAGCGCAATTGTTTATTTGATTTTAATGAAGTCTAAAAAAACTGAATTAATTAAATGAATTATTAAAATTTAATTTAAAATTAAGAAAATGAGTATTTTAATAAAAAACGGAAATATAATTACCTCATCCGATAACATTATCGGCGACATTTTTATCGAAAGTGAAACCATTTCTGCAATTGGAAAAGATTTGAATTTTGAGGCAGACGAAATAATTGATGCAACTGGAAAAATGATTTTCCCCGGCGGAATTGATCCACACGTTCATTTGAGCATGCCTTTTATGGGAACTTTTTCCAGCGACACTTACGAAACCGGAACTCGTGCCGCACTTTTTGGTGGAACGACAACTGTGATAGATTTCATCCTTCAAACCCAAGGAAAATCGCTTCATTCTGCTTTAGAAGATTGGCAAAGTCGCGCAACCGGAACTGCAGTTGGCGATTATTCTTTTCACATGGCGGTTACTGATTTTAATGAAAATACAAAACCAGAAATCAAGCAATTTATTGAAGAAGAAGGCATTACTTCTTTCAAAACTTTTATGGCCTACAAAGGCGCTTTGATGATTGATGACCGACAAATGATAGGCTTAATGGAAGAAGTAAAAAAATATGGCGGTTTAATAAATGTTCACGCAACCAACGGCGATGTTATAGATTATTTGGTTCAAAAAAATTTAAAAGAAGGTAAAACTGCGCCGCTTTATCATTATTTATCGCAACCCGAAGTAACCGAAGCCGAAGCCAGCGAAAGATTTATCGATATGGCAAATTATACTGGTTGTCCTGGTTATATTGTTCACATGACTTGTGAAGGCGCTTTGAATGCCGTGAGAAATGCAACAAAAAGAAATCAAGATATTTTTGTAGAAACCTGCATTCAATATTTACTTTTAGATGCTTCACTTTATGAGAATAATTTTGAAGGTGCAAAATGGGTGATGTCGCCGCCTTTAAGAGAAAAGAAAGATCAGGAAACACTTTGGGCAGGAATTAACCAAGGTTTGGTGCAAGTGGTTGCAACCGATCATTGTCCATTTATGTGGGAACAAAAATTATTGGGAATTGATGATTTTTCTAAAATCCCGAATGGTCATCCCGCGGTTGAAAACCGAATGGAATTATTATTTTCTGAAGGTGTAAAAAAAGACAGAATCACTTTACAAAAATTCGTGGAAGTTTCTTCCACAAACGCTGCAAAAATCTTCGGAATGTTTCCTAAAAAAGGAACTATTTCAATTGGTTCAGATGCAGATTTGGTAATTTTTGATCCAAATGAAAAACACACGCTTTCCGCCAGAAAACACCATATGAACGTCGATTACAGCGGTTACGAAGGTTGGGAAATAACCGGAAAAGTGAAAACAGTTTTCTTGCGTGGTAAAAAAGCAATTGACAACAACGAGTGCTTTGCAGAAAAAGGTTTCGGACAATTTATCCGAAGAAATAAAGTGCAAAATAAAATTTAAGAAAGTAATTATCTTTCAAACTTTGCTAAGTGAAACGCCTTTGCGAACTTAAAATATTTTCAAAATGTTAAAAAAATCTTTGCGCTCTTTGCGTTAAAAAACAAAAAAATGGCTAGAAAAATAAAATCAGGATTAATCCAAATGTCACTCGCAATCACCGAAGGCGAAGGAAGTATTGATGAAATAAAACAAGCGATGCTTGAAAAACATCTGCCTTTTATTGACGAAGCCGGGAAAAAAGGCGTTCAGATTTTATGCTTGCAGGAAATTTTCAACACGCCTTATTTTTGTCCGGGACAAGACGCAAAATGGTATGCTTCCGCGGAAACCGTTCCCGGACCAACAACTGATTTAATGAGTGATTACGCCAAAAAATATCAAATGGTAATCATCGTTCCGATTTATGAAAAAGATGGCGAAGGAATTTTATACAATACTGCAGCAGTAATTGATGCAGACGGAAAATATTTAGGAAAATATCGGAAAAATCATATTCCACAAACTGGTGGATTTTGGGAGAAATTTTTCTTCAAACCCGGAAATTTAGGCTACCCCGTTTTTCAAACAAAATATGCAAAAGTGGGCGTTTACATTTGCTACGACCGACATTTTCCTGAAGGCGCAAGAGCATTGGGTTTAAATGGCGCCGAAATCGTTTATAATCCTTCCGCAACAACTGTTGGTCAATCTCAAAATTTATGGAAACTCGAACAACCTGCACACGCAGTAGCAAACGGTTATTTCATGGGTTGCATCAACAGAGTTGGGATTGAAAAACCTTGGAATTTGGGCAAATTTTACGGCACTTCTTATTTTGTAAATCCTTTCGGAGAAATTTTCGCTTGTGCTTCTGAGGATAAAGACGAACTTCTAATCGCAGATTTAGATATGAATCTAATTACTGAAATCCGTTCAAAATGGCAGTTTTATCGAGATAGAAGACCAGAAACTTATCAGGATTTAACTGAACTTTAAAGACTATAAAAAGATTAAGATCAAAAAAATATTATCCATCAACTGACAACTGACAACTAAAAACTATGATAACAAAAAACCGTTTGTCGCCAGAAAATTATTTAGAAAATTTCTCGGATATTCATCCACCATTTGAAAATAATGAAGGTGCTATTTTGGAAGCGAATCGTTGCATTATGTGTTACGATGCGCCTTGCACTAAAATGTGTCCGACAAGTATTGACATTCCAAAATTCATTAAACAAATTGCAACTGAGAATTTGAAAGGTTCTGCACGAACTATTTTCACATCAAATATTTTTGGTGGTGGCTGTTCTAAAGTTTGTCCCGTAGAAAAATTGTGCGAAGGCGCCTGCGTTTATAATTTGTTAGACGAAACGCCGATTCACATTGCAAAACTTCAACGTTACGCAACCGAACCGGCAATCGCAAATAAATGGAAATTATTTGAAAGAAAACCGTCAAACGGCAGAAAAGTTGCCGTAATTGGCGCTGGTCCGGCTGGATTATCCTGTGCATTTTATCTTTCCCTTGAAGGAACACATGTAACTGTTTTTGAGAAAGAATCCAAAGGCGGAGGTTTAATGACTTACGGAATTGCGGCTTATAAAGTTACACCAGAATTCTGCGAGGACGAAGTAGAATACATCAAATCCATCGGCGGAATTGACATTCAATACAACCAAGAGTTAGGAAAAGATTTTCAATTGGAAGATCTACAGAATAATTTTGATTCTGTTTTCTTGGGAATTGGTGTTGGTGTTGCACGACAATTAGGAATTCCAGAAGAAAATTCCATCGGCGTTCAAGATGCTATTTCTTATATTTATGATTTAAGAACCCACGATTTTTCTGAAATTCCTGTTGGCGATAAAGTCGCAGTAATCGGACTTGGAATGACGGCAATTGACGCCGCAACTCAAGCCAAAAGATTAGGCGCAAAAGAAGTGACCATTGTTTACAGAAGAACTGAAAATGAAAAACCTTGCACCGACGTTGAATTGAATATCGCAAAATTAGACGGTTGCAGATTAGAATTTTTAGCCGCGCCAAAAGAAGTTTTGCTTAATGACGGAAAAGTTTCCGGGTTGGTTTGCAGCAGAATGACTTTAGGCGAACCCGACGCTTCGGGAAGAAGAAGCCCGATTGACACGGGTGAAACTTTTACTTTGGAAGTCGATATGATCATCAAAGCAGCAGGACAAACCCCTTTTGAGAATTTGGTTAATGACAATCAACTTCACAATAATTACGGAAAAATCTCTGTGAACGGAGATTTATCTACGAATTTAAAAGGTGTATTTGCCGGCGGCGATTGCATCAACGGCGGAAAAGAAGTTGTGAATGCCGTTCAGGACGGAAAAGAGGCAGCGCAATCTATTTTAGAATACATTTTAAATTAATATCCATTTTAAGCATAAAATTATGGCAGATATTTCTTGTAATTTTTTAGGTATAAAATCCCCAAATCCTTTCTGGCTCGCTTCTGCGCCGCCAACTGATAAAAAAATAAATGTAATGCGCGCTTTCGAAGCTGGATGGGGCGGCGTTGTCTGGAAAACTTTAGGTTCCCAAGTGAAAAACGTTTCCTCACGCTATTCTGCGATTGATTTCAACGGACAAAGGGTGGCAGGATTTAATAATATTGAACTGATTTCTGACCGTCCTTTAGATATTAATTTAAGGGAAATCGTGGAAGTCGTCAAAGAATTTCCCGATCGTGCGATGATCATTTCTTTAATGGCAGACAACGATAAAAAAAGTTGGCAGGAAATCGTGAAACGTTGCGAACAAACCGGCGCGCACGGATTTGAATTAAATTTCGGTTGTCCACACGGAATGACAGAACGCGGAATGGGCGCCGCAGTTGGGCAAGATCCCGAAATCGCAAAAATGGTTGTAGAATGGGTGATGGAAGTCGCCACTTTGCCCGTCATCACGAAATTAACGCCAAATGTGCATTCTGTAGTTCCAACAGGAAGAGCCGCAATTGAAGGCGGAACAAACGCATTGTCTTTAATAAACACCATTCAATCCGTTACTGGGATTGATTTAGATACTTTCGTTCCCAATCCCAACGTTGGTGGGAAATCCGTTTTTGGCGGTTATTGCGGTCCTGCCGTGAAACCAATTGCCTTGAAAATGTTGACCACCATTGCAAAAGATTCCATCACCAATCAAGTTCCGATTTCCGGAATTGGCGGCGTTTCCAATTGGAAAGATGCGGTCGAATTTATGCTTCTCGGCTCAACTTCCGTGCAGGTTTGCACCGCTGCGATGAAATATGGTTTCCGAATTATTGAAGATTTAAACGAAGGTTTAAGCAATTGGATGGACGAAAAAGGTTTCGAAAAAACCACAGATTTCATCGGTAAATCTTTGCCGACAATGACCGAATGGGAAAAACTCGACATCAATTACCACGTCATTGCAAAAATCGACCAGGACAAATGCATCCATTGCGGTTTGTGCCACATCGCTTGTGAAGACACTTCGCACCAGGCGATTTTCAAAATTGATGGAATGCCGTACAATGATTATGTGGTAAATGATCCGGAATGTGTTGGTTGCAATTTGTGCAATTTGGTTTGTCCCGTGGAAGATTGCATCACGATGGAAGAACACCGCGTGGCACCGGAATATCAGAACTGGAAGATGTTTCAGGAAACTGGATTGCCATGGAATGAGCATTAAAATTTAAATTATAAAAATATTTTGGGCGCCTTTTTCCGCCTTCCGTTCCCAATCTTTTTGTAATTACGAACGAATTTTTGTAATTTGTTGAAAGTTTTTAGAATCGCAATTACAAAAAGGATTTCCACTCAAGTCGGGGCGCGGTTTAGTTATAAAAAGAAAATTATTGTTATAAAAGAAATTCAATAATAGAACCTCCTTTCTATTTTTTACAATAGTTTATTTTAATAATATTTGCGATTTTTGAGTACAAAAAAATAGGAAATTTCCTAAGTTGTAAAACAACTAGAAAAAATCCTATTTTTAAAGTAAAATTAATTTTAATTACTTGTCTCTATTTTCTTGTACCGGCGCATTTCTGGATCCAAAAATTGATATCCCAAAAGCATTTCTGTAGAAGAAATTGACATTATATTAGTAGTAGTATATTGAGTTTGGCAATTAAATTTTAAGTTAAGAACTTTTAAGTCTTTAGAAAAATAAAAAGTGCCATTTGCACAATTTGATGGTTCACCATTCCCATACAAAGTGCCATCTTTTTTATATTCAACATCATAAACTTTTCCACTATCGAATGGCTTAAAATCACAAGTACTAGAACCGTCACTCTGGCAAATCTCTACAAGTTTCCATTTACCAACAAACTCTTTCGGTGTCGGTACGTCGGGAACTTCCTCATTATTATTTGTACTTCTACTACAAGATGAAAATATAAAGAGAATACTTAATATTGTTATTAAATTTTTCATATTAAATTATTTTAGAGTTAGTTTCAAATTAATAAGGTTATTTTTAATCTTTGCTCTTACAAAATATACTCCTTTTGGTAAATTTCTTGTATCAAAAAGATTTTTATTTTTATACGAAAGTACTTTTACACCTTGAACTGAATAAAAATTTGTGTATTCTATATCTCCCGCATTAACAAGTAAACTTGATGATTTTGAAGTATTTGATGATTTTGATAAAGTTGAATTACTTTGTGTTGCAGAAGAACAAGGAAAAATAATATTATTGACAATACTGTATTGTCCACTTCCATTTTCAGCAATCATAAATTTTGAACCTATGTTCCAGAAGGTGTTCCGCAGGTCCAACTTTGTGAAAAAGATAGAATGGGTAAAATCGCAAATGAAATGTTAATTAGTAATTTTTTTATCATATTTAATTTTTTTTAAAGATAATAATTATTTTTAAAGTATTAAATTCCAAAAACAACAGATATATTTAAAAATCTTTTTATAAAATACCTTCATATAAATTGAAAAATTCGCAAAAAAAAATAACATTATTGTTAATTGTCTCCACCATTATATTTTTCTTAAATTTGATAATACTAAATTAATTTAATGAACATCAATTCCTTACGCCTAGAAAATCACTTTACCGAAATGAGTCTCATCGGGAAAATCGGTGAAACAGGAACCAATCGTCCCGCACATTCCGCCGACGAAAAAAAAGCCTTTGAACTCGCTTCAACCTGGATTCAAGACGCAGGAATGCAAACCCGGATTGATAATTTTGGCAATTTAATCGGAACATTAAAAGGCACAAATCCAGATTTACCTATCTTAATGCTCGGTTCACATCTCGATTCTCAACCTTACGGCGGAAGATATGACGGTGTTGCAGGCGTTCTATGCGCCATTGAAGCCGTAAAAACTTTAACAGAAAATAATATAAAACCCGAAAGAACCATCGAAATTATTTCTTTCGCCGATGAAGAAGGATGGCGTTTTAACAAAGGTTTATTCGGTTCCCGTGGAATTTTAGGAAAATTAGAAGAAGGCGAACTCCAAAGAACCGACGCCGACGGAATTTCCAGAAAAAAAGCCCTCGAAGATTTTGGTTGCGACACCACAAAATTTGCCGATTCTGAATACAAAGAAGGAAGCGTTTATTGCTATTTGGAACTTCACATTGAGCAAGGTCCGGTTTTAGAATTTGGAAATCACCCGATTGGAATTGTTTCCGGGATTTCTGGTCCACTTTGGTTAACCGTGAAATTAAAAGGAATGGCGGGACATACAGGTTCTGTTCCAATGCCGATGCGGAAAGATGCATTAGTTGGCGCGTCAGAAATTATTTTAGAAATAAACAAAATTGCAAACTCAGTTCCGGGAAATCCAACCGTTGGAACTTGTGGAACAATCAAGGTTTTTCCGGCATCGCGAAATATTATTCCCGAAGAATGCGAGTTTACTTTAGATTTACGCGACATTGATTTAGACCGAAGAAACCGCTACGAAAAACAATTGCGCGATAAAATTAATGAGGTTTGCAAAAAACACAATTTAACTGCTGAAATTTCAGAAGACTGGAATTCCGAACCGCGATATTGCGCAGACTGGATTAAAGATTTAATTAAACAAAATTGCGACAAAATAAATCTTGATGCGCCAGAATTAATGAGCGGACCTTTTCACGATGCGATGGCAATGTCTTACGTCTGCGATTACGGAATGATCTTTATTCGTTGCAAAGACGGAATTTCTCACAATCCTTTAGAATTTTCTACGCCAGAGGATTTGGCTTTGGGAACTGAAGTTTTGTATGGAACCGTTTGGGATATTTTGGAACAGTAAAAACTTTATTATTGTTAAATAAAATTTATTTATTAATTACGCTTTGATTTTCAGGGCGTTTTTTTGATTATTTTACCAAAAAACGAATATTTAGAATGTTGAAAATTTTAACTTTCTAATCCTTTCAAAATCACTACTTTTGCAAATTCAAAAATCAGTTCAATTTTAAATTTTTAAAGCGTGCTTTCAGTTCAGGGTTTAGGTCTTCATCATTCGGGAAATTATTTATTTTCAAACGTCAATTTTACCATCAAAAAAGATGATAAAATCGGTCTTGTTGGGAAAAATGGTGCCGGAAAATCAACACTTTTAAAAATGTTTACCGGCGGCATTAATTTCTACGAAGGCACAATCGTTCCTGAAGGAAATATTACCATTGGTTTTTTAAAGCAGGATTTAGATTTTGTAAAAGGACGAACTGTTTGGGACGAAACAATGCAGGCTTTTGAACAAATAAATGCTTTAAAAAATGAATTGGAAGACGTTAATGAACAATTGACGACGAGAACAGATTACGAAAGTGATGATTACGCGCAATTGATCCAAAGAATGACAGATTTAAACGATTTGTTAATGCACCACGACGCTTATAATTTGGAAGGCGACGTTGAAAAAGTACTTTTTGGTCTTGGTTTTAAAGCCGATGATTTCAGAAAAATTACCGATGAATTTTCAGGCGGATGGAGAATGCGAATTGAACTCGCAAAGTTATTGCTTCAAAAAAATGATTTAATGCTTCTGGATGAGCCAACCAATCACCTGGATATGGAATCCATTATTTGGCTGGAAGATTTTTTGAAAACTTACAATGGCGCAATCGTTTTGGTAAGTCACGATAAACAGTTTATGACGTCGGTTTGTAACCGAACTTTTGACATTAACAACAAAAAAGTTGATGATTATAAAGCCAATTACTCCAAATATTTAGAATTAAGCAAGGAGCGAAAAGAAAAGCAAATTCAGGCGAAGAAAAACCAGGATGTGGAAATTAAGCAGATGGAAGACAATATCAATCGTTTTCGTGCGTCTGCAACAAAGTCTTCATTTGCGCAATCTTTGATAAAAAAACTCGATAAAATTGACCGGATTGAAGTTGATAATGAAGACGTTTCAAAGTTTAACATTCGTTTCACACAATCCGTAGTTCCTGGAAAAATAATTTTTGAAGCTAAAAATTTAGGAAAATCTTATGGTAACAAAAATGTTTTTAAACACGTGGATTTCTTTGTAGAACGTGGCGAAAAAATTGCACTTTTGGGACAGAACGGACAAGGAAAAACCACTTTAGCCAAAATTTTAGCCGGCGAGATTACAAATTACATCGGCGAATGGAATTTAGGTCACAACGTAAATATTGGTTATTTTGCCCAAAATCAGGAAGAAGTTTTAACGCCAAATAAAACTGTTTTAGAAGAAGCCGAAGACGCTGCAACCGAAGAAACACGACCAAGAGTTCGGGATTTATTGGGAAGTTTCCTTTTTCAGGGCGATGATGTGACAAAAAAAACAAAAGTACTTTCCGGTGGAGAAAGAAACCGTTTGGCTTTGTGTAAATTATTGCTGCGTCCGTTCAATGTTTTAATCATGGATGAGCCGACGAATCACTTAGATATTCAGTCCAAAGAAATTATCAAATTGGCTTTAAATAAATATGAAGGAACATTGATCGTGATTTCTCATGACAGGGAATTTCTTCAAGGTTTGGCTGATAAAATCTTTGAATTCCGTGATGGAAGAATGAAAGAATTCCTTGGAAATATTGATGAATATTTGGAATACCGCCAAAAAGAAAGCATACGTGAAATTTCTGCAGAACGTTCAAAATTACAATTAGAAAAAGATGCAAACTCAGTTTCTGCGAAAAAAATTGAAGTTGAAAAACCATCAACCGACAACCACCAACCGACAACTTTAGTTAGCAAAGAGCAGAAAAATCTCATCAATAAAATTAAAAAAGTAGAAGAAAAAATTTCAGAACTGGAAACTGAAGTTGAAACTTTAGAAAAATCTTTTACCACAGAAAATCCTTCAGAACAAACCTTAGAAAATTATAATTCTAAAAAAGAAGAATTGAGTTCGGCTTTGGAAGAATGGTCTTTTTTGGCAGATCAGATTGAAGCTTAAAATTATAAATTTAATTCATCTTCCCATTTGTGTAAACCAAATACTACGTTTTATTTTTATCGGGAATAATTTCAAAATTAATAGCATAACCTTTTACAATAAGTTCTCTAAAATTTTTATTATCAAAAAATTTAGACTGTTTATGCTTGTAAGGCATATTTATAATTTTTCTAATTTCTGAGTAGATAAGTTTGCTAAAATTTTTAGCTGCAAACGGTTTGTCAAAAGAAATGTAAATTAACTGTCTACGTAGTTTTTGTTGAAATTGCGGTGTAATTTCAATTTTCATTTTTTTTTATAAATAAATCCATTTCCGCTTCGGCTTCATTTACAGTTAAAACATCTGTTGGATTTTGTTTGTATAACTCGTAATCTCTTTGCAATTCAGATTTTATTTTTTCAAATGTTGATATTTCTTCTACTTCCAAATCTTCTTTCGAGAAGGTATCAAAAAAATTTTTCAATTTTTCAGCGATAGATTCTTTATAGTGTAATGTAATAGTCTTCATCAGAAAATATTTATTAAAACAAATTTAGTGATAAAATATTTAGACGATAATAAAATTTTTCGCATTTATTTAAACTAAACCTCAATTTAATCTCATCCTAATTTTCCTTATCTTTGAAATTCAAACGCAATTTCTATGAATCACACGCCGATAGAAGGTTTTTCTAAATTATCAAAAGAGCAAAAAATTGATTGGTTATTACAAGAATATCTCAATAATGATCAGGATTACAAAAAAGTTTTAGAACAGTATTGGAGCGACGATCGGGCGTTGCAAAAATTGCACGATGAGTTTTCAGAGAATACCATTTCAAACTTTTTTATGCCTTATGGAATTGCGCCAAATTTCCTGATTGACGGAAAATTACTGGCGCTTCCAATGGCAGTTGAAGAAAGTTCTGTGGTTGCGGCGGCTTCAAAATCAGCCAAATTTTGGTTAAATAAAGGGGGGTTTAAAACAACCATTATCAACACCGAAAAGCTCGGTCACACGCATTTTATTTTAAATGTTGAACCGCACAAAGTGCTGCATTTTTTTAATTTTAAATTAAAAAAGAAACTTTTTGAAGCCACAGAAGCGATTACCAAAAATATGCGAAACCGCGGCGGCGGCATTTTAAATATAAAACTGATCGACAAAACCGCAGATCTGGAAAATTATTTCCAATTGAAAGCAAGTTTTGACACGGTTGATTCGATGGGCGCAAATTTCATCAATTCCTGTTTGGAACAATTTGGAAAAACCTTGAAAGAAGAAGTTTCTAAAAACGAAGATTTCACGGAAAAAGAAAAAAATTCTTTACAAATTGTGATGAATATTCTTTCGAATTACACGCCGCATTGTATTGTGAGAGCTGAAGTTTCCTGTAAAATTGATGATTTAAAAGATGATAGCGGAATTTCTAATGAAGAATTTGCGTGGAAATTTAAACAGGCTGTAACCATCGCAGAAATTGAACCATACCGCGCAACCACGCATAACAAAGGCGTAATGAATGGCGTTGATGCAGTAGTTATTGCCACTGGAAATGATTTCCGTGCAACCGAAGCCTGTGCTCATGCGTATGCAGCAAAATCTGGAAGTTATAAAAGTTTGACCCATTGCACAATTGATAATGGAATTTTTAGATTTTGGATTGATTTACCAATTTCTGTCGGCGTTGTCGGCGGTTTGACAAATCTCCATCCTTTGGTGAAATTTTCTTTATCACTTTTAGGAAAACCTTCCGCACAAGAGTTAATGAGTATTTTAGCGGTTTCTGGTTTGGCGCAAAATTTCGCTGCGTTACGTTCTTTGGTTACAACTGGAATTCAGAAAGGGCATATGAAAATGCATTTGCTCAATATTTTAAATCAAATGGGCGCAACTGAAGAAGAAAAGAAATATTTTGTAAATTATTTTAAAGATAAAACTGTAACGCATCATGAAGTGATTTCGGAGTTTAATAATTTAAGAATTAAATAAAATGGTTGGAATAATACTTAGTATTGGATTGATATTTTTCGGCATATTTTTAAAAAATACAGAGAAACCAGGTTTTCAAAACTCTAAAAAATTTGCATGGTATTTCATCATTTTGGGATTTATCACTTTAATTGGCAAAATTATATTGCAATATTTACAAAAATAAAAAGAAATTTAAATGAAAAACTTAACATTAATTTTTGGTGCCGTGTATGGTTTAATCTCCGTAATTTTGGGTGCTTTTGGCGCACATTTATTTAAAAAAATACTTACGATAGAAAAACTTCAAAGTTTTGAAACTGGCGTCCGTTACCAAATGTATGCGGCTTTTTTTCTTTTAATAATTGGTTTCTTTTTAAAATTTGAAACTGGAACAGAAAAATGGATTTCAATTCTAATGATTGTAGGAACTTTTCTATTTTCAGTAAGCATTTATCTCTTAGCCTTTCAAGACACTTTAAATTTGAATATAAAAATCATCGGTCCAATTACTCCACTGGGTGGACTTTTGATGATTATTTCTTGGGGAATATTGATTTTGTTTTTTGTGAGAAATAAAGCTTAAATAAGTTTTCTAAAAAATAAAATATTTTATAAAAGTAAAATTTTGATTATTAAAATTAATGGACATTAATTTGTAATTTTTTTAATTTAATTTTTTCCTTGCTCAAAAATAAGCTCTTAATATTTATAAAATTCTGAAATAAACCTCCAAAGAATATTAATTAATCTGTAAAAACGTTTTACATTTTTTCTTAAATTTGCGAATCTGAAAAATATTTATAGTATTTTTTAAATTAAGTTAAAAATGAAATTACACCGTCGTAGGAAATTAGTCACAAGACTCAATATTTTAGATCAACCGATTAAGTTTAGTCCATTTGTTTTTAGTAGAAATTTTGTAATGTGGGCAACTGTCGGTTTGGTTGGTGGTTTTATTGCAGGTTTATATTGGATTGTTTTATTATTTTTAACTGAAAAAGCACATTTTTTCACTGGATGGGAAGTCATTCCTTTAATGTCAATTGCCGGACTTTTAGCAGGTTTAATTATTCATTTCATCGGTGATCCGGGAGAAATGCATTTGATTGTAAATAATATTAGATTTAATAAAGGAAAATTAGACCCTAAAAATAATCCGTCTGCAATTTTATCTTCACTTTTGTGCGTTGCTTCCGGCGGGAGTTTAGGTCCAGAAGCGCCTTTAGTACAAATTACAGGTTCTACTGGAACTTGGTTGGGGAAAATTTTCAGATTAAAAGGAGAAGAACTTCGATCTTTAACAATTGCAGGAATGGGCGCAGGTTTTACTGCATTATTTGGTGCTCCTCTTGGTGGAAGTTTATTTTCTTTAGAAATTTTACACCACGAGCACGCAGTAGAATATTACAAAGCAATTATTCCAGCCTTGGTTTCCAGCTGTTTCAGTTATGTTGTTTTTGCATTAATTATTAATGTTGGTTTAGGTGCGACATGGGATTTACAGAATTATGAATATTCTGGTGTTTACGATTTTTTATATGCAGTTTTGTTTGGAATTGCTGCGACTTTTGTAGGTTGGATGTTTATTATTGTAACTAAATTTTTTAAGAAAGTATTTGAGAGCAAACCGATGCCAATTTATGTGAAAACTTTAATTGGTGGTATTTTACTTGGAATTATTTCTTATTATTTTCCCATTACAAGATTTTTTGGACATTATGAAATAAATGAATTGATGGGTTCTAATTACACATTAGTAATGCTCATTTTAGTTTTAATTTTTAAAATTTTCGCAACTTCAATTACGGTTACTTCTGGATGGCGAGGTGGATTTATTATTCCTTTATTTTTTGTAGGGACCGCTTTGGGATTAATAATTCATCACATTTTTCCTGCAACTAATTTAACTTTAGCAATTGTAAGTTGTATGGCTGCAATCAATTCCTGCGTAACTAGAACACCAATGAGTACAACAATTTTACTCGCGACTTTAACTGGATTCACTTATTTTATTCCTATTCTTTTTGCGAGTTTAACTGGTTATTTCTTAGCACCAAAAATTCCATTTATTAGTGCTCAATCTGACAGAAAAAGAAAAGATATTTTCTAAAAAATTTTGAATCTGAAATTTTTGAATCCAAAAAATCTCAAAAAAGCGATAAACTTGTTATCAATTTCTAAAATTCAAAACGATTTCTCAATTGCAGCCCGACTTGAGCGGAGCTCTACGCGGAAGCGGAAGCGGGAGTGGAAGGCGGAAAAGCTGCCCAAATAATTTTAGTTATAAAAAGCATTAATGAAAATTTGCAAGGAGAAATTGCTGGTTTTTTCTTAAATTTGTAAAACTTAAAAAAATAATTAATTAAAATAAATTATGAATCTTCACGAATATCAATCTAAAGAAATTTTAGCAACTTATGGCGTAAGAGTTCAACGCGGTCATGTTGCAAATACTGTAGAAGAAGCAGTAAAAGCAGCAAATAAATTATCTGACGAAACGGGCGCAAAAGCTTGGGTTGTAAAAGCACAAGTGCATGCAGGTGGACGTGGAAAAGGTGGCGGTGTGAAGTTTTCACCCAATATGGATAAATTGAAAGAGAATGCAACAAATATTTTAGGAATGCAACTTGTAACTCCTCAAACTTCGGCTGAAGGAAAAAAAGTTCATTCTGTTTTAATTGCAGAAGATGTGTATTATCCTGGAGAAACTGAGACGAAAGAATATTATGTATCTGTTCTTTTGGACAGAGCGCAAGGAAAAAATATGATTGTATATTCTACTGAAGGTGGAATGGATATTGAGCACGTTGCAGAAGTAACTCCACATTTAATTCATAATGAAGTAGTAGATCCTGCAGTGGGGTTACAAGGATTTCAAGCGAGAAAAATTGCGTTTAATTTAGGCTTAAGTGGTGATGCTTTTAAAGATTTTACAAAATTTATTGTCTCTCTTTACAATGCGTATGTTGGAATTGATGCTTCATTATTTGAAATTAATCCGGTTCTAAAAACTTCTGATAATAAAATAATTGCAGTTGATGCGAAAGTTTCCTTAGATGATAATGCACTTTTTCGTCATAAAGATCTTGCAGCTTTGCGAGATAAACGTGAGGAAGATGCAACTGAAGTTGAAGCTGGAGAAGCGGGTTTAAATTTCGTAAAACTGGATGGGAATGTTGGTTGTATGGTAAATGGAGCTGGTCTCGCAATGGCGACAATGGATATTATTAAATTATCTGGTGGAAATCCAGCAAATTTCTTAGACGTTGGTGGAACTGCAGATGCTGAAAGAGTTGAAAAAGCTTTTGGAATTATTTTACAAGATCCAAATGTGAAAGCTATTTTAATTAATATTTTTGGTGGAATTGTACGTTGTGATAGAGTTGCGCAAGGTGTTGTAGATGCTTATAATAATATGGGCTCACTTCCGGTTCCTTTAATTGTAAGACTTCAAGGAACTAATGCAGTTGAAGCCAAAAAATTAATTGATGAATCTGGTTTGCCTGTTCATTCTGCAATTACTTTGGAAGAAGCGGCAGATAAAGTGAAAAAAGTTTTAGGAAACTAAGATTTAATTTTATAAAGTATTTAAAAGAAGACCTATTTGGTCTTCTTTTTTCATTAGGAGTTATTGTATATAAATTACTTAACTTTAAATAAAAATTATGGATTTTAAAAACAACAGAAATGGGAACGGTGGCTTTATTACATTAAATAAAGAATCGGAAGAAGTTGGTAGATTAACTTACACTATTTTTCCTGAGGAGAGTAAATTGATAATTTCATTTGTTTTGGTTCATCCCAAATTTGAAGGTCGCGGAATGGGAAAATATCTCGTGGAAGATGCGATAAAATTTGCGCGTGAAAATGAATGGAGCGTTTATCCGCATTGCAGTTACGCAAGATCTGTAATGACAAGAATGAAAGATATAGAAGATGTTTTTCAATAAAAAAAGAGCGCCGAGAAAGCGCTCTTTTTTTAAAGTAATTCTAAAAATTCATCTTTGATATCCATATTATGATATACATTTTGGACATCATCATCTTCCTCAAACCGATCTAACATTTTCATATTAATTTTAAATTGATCGGCATTCACTTCTTTAATATTATTTGGAATTCTTTGAAGTTCTCCTACTTTTACTTCTATTTTAAGTTCATCTAAACGATGAGACAAGGAACCAAAATCTTCAAATGCTGTTGTAATAAAAACTTCATTTCCGTCTTGATCAATATCTTCTGCACCCGCCTCTATCATTTCCATTTCGAATTCATCCCAAACCATTTTCACAGCTGTACTCTCTAAGTGAAAAATTCCTTTTCTATCGAATATAAAAGCAAGTTCACCATTTTTACCAAGGTTTCCATCAAATTTATTGAATATTGCACGAACATTTGCAACCGTGCGAGTAGGATTATTTGTTGTACATTCTATAAAAAATCCAACTCCGCCTTGTCCATAACCTTCATAGGTTATTTCTTCATAATTTTCTGCATCTGCTCCACTTGCTTTTTTTATAGCTCGCTCCACATTATCTTTAGGCATATTCGCGCCTTTTGCATTTTGTATACAACGCCTTAAAGCTGGATTTGCTTCTACATCGGAGCCACCAGATTTAACAGCTAATGCAATATCTTTTCCAATTTTAGAAAAAGTTTTAGCCATTTTATCCCATCTTGCCATCTTTGTGGCTTTTCTATATTCGAATGCGCGTCCCATAAGTTTTATTAGTTAATATTTGCAAATTTACATAAAAACATAAAAAACGCCCTCAAATTTGAGAGCGTTTTTTTTAATATATTAAAAAGAATTTCTAATTATTTTCTTTTTTTAGAAGATTTCTTTTTTGTAGATTTCTTAGTTGTTGTTTTTTTAACAATAGGTAAATCAGATTTATCCATTGCATCAAAAGCAGCTTTATCAACAGCAGTTACAACTACTTTTCTATCTGCCATTCTTTCAGCATCAGAAGCATTTTCTGGAACAGTTGCGTTTGCTTCACCCACACCTTTAGATTTCAACTGGTTTGTTGATACTCCTCTTGCTTCTAAAGCAGCTACAACTGAAGCAGCTCTTTCTCTTGAAAGTTTCAAGTTATAAGCATCAGAACCTTTTTTATCTGTTTCTCCAGTAACAAGGAATGTTCCACCATTTGAAGATTTAACAATACTTGCAGCTTGATCTAATTTATCACTAGATTCTGGTCTTAGAGTAGATTTGTTAAAGTTAAAGAAAATACCTTTAAGAGCTCCTGTAGCATCATCTGCGTAAGCAGACTGTGGTTTTGGACATCCATTATATTCTTTTAAACCGAATACTGTAGGACATGCATCATCTTTATCTAAGATTCCGTCACCATCTGTATCTGGCCATGGACATCCTTTATTTTCTGCAGGACCTGCAACTGTAGGACATGCATCATCTTTATCTAGAACACCATCACCATCAGTATCTGGCCATGGACATCCGTCGTTTTCAGCTGGACCAGCAACTTCTGGACATTTGTCAACTTTATCAAAAACGCCGTCACCATCAGTATCTGGACATCCGTTAAATTCTGGATTTGAAGAAGCTATTCCAGGTGTATCTGGACAAGCGTCATCTTTATCTAAGATTCCGTCTTTATCTCTATCTGTGTTTCCAAATCTAAATAATAAGGAAGCTGAAGCTTGCCAAAAGTTTGGAACATTAGATTTATCTGTTGGAGTCGAAACATAATCTCCTTGTAATCCCAAACCAAAACTTTTCGTTAGCCAGAAATTAGACCCAATACCGGTAGAAAGAGTAAAATGATTAGCTTTTCCAGAAAGATTCCCATCAGAATCATAAGCACTATATCCGCGACCATTTATATCAGTTAGCGGAAAAGTAAGACCTGAGTAATCATGTCTTAAATAGTTTGCCCCAACTCTTACATACGGATCAAACCATGAATTCTCATTCCAAAGTCCATTAACTTTAAATTGTAAACCAAGACCTGTCATAAGGAAAAATTGTTTTCCGTAGTTAAATCTTTTATTATCTACATTCCCTACTGTAGTTTGCCAGTCAAGAACTAAATACTTGTTAAGATTTCTCGCAACAGTTAATTTTGATAAAGGAGGTGTAATTGTAAAGTTGTTAACATTATACAATAGACCACCATTTCCACCGAATGCGGTAGATAAAACATCGCCAACGCCACCACCTGAAGCAACATGATTTTCACCATGAGCACCAATACCAATAAGCCATGGATTTGTGGTAGTTTGAGCGAAAACAGTAGAGGCTACAGTAAGTGCCAATGCCGAAATTCCTAATTTTAGATTTTTCATAGAATTAAATGATTAAATAATTGATATTGCAAAATAAATATAATTTTTCCTTATAAACAAAGATTTTGAGAGTTTTTTTAACTTTTCTTTAATATTCTATCTAAATTTCTTTTACTCTCTCTATCTTTAATACTCTCTCTTTTGTCATACAATTTCTTACCACGTCCGACTGCTATTAATACTTTTGCCTTTCCCGCATCATTAATAAACAATTTTAGTGGTATAATTGAGTTTCCTATGTCATTTAGTTTTTTGTTAAATTTTAACAATTCCTTTTTGTGAAGTAGCAATTTCCGTTCCCTTTTTATCTTATGATTATAAAAAGTTCCTAATTTATATTCTTCAATACTCATATTTATAATATAAAGCTCATCATTAATAAATTGACAGAAAGATTCTGTAATAGATGCTTTAGAACTTCGTAAAGATTTTATTTCGGTACCGGTAAGTACAATTCCCGCTTCAACTTCATCGGAAAGTTCATATTCAAACCGCGCACGTTTATTTAAAATGGTAACTGTCTTATGTATCTTCATTAATGCTTTATTTAATAGCACTCTCTTTTTCGTCTTATTTTGTGCGTAAAATTTCGTACTTTTGCGCCAAATTTACAAAACAATATGTTAACAGTATCAAACTTATCCCTACAATTCGGTAAAAGAGTTCTCTTTGACGAAGTTAATATAAAATTTACAAAAGGAAATTGTTATGGTATTATTGGTGCAAATGGCGCTGGAAAATCTACATTTCTTAAAATTTTAAGTAAAGAGCAAGATCCTACATCTGGAAACGTTTCGTTGGAACCTGGAAAAAGAATGTCAGTTTTAGAGCAAGATCACTTTGCGTATGATAATTTCACTGTTCTTGATACTATATTAAGAGGAAATAAAAAACTTTATGATATTAAAGAAGAAATGGATGCCCTTTATGCAAAAGAAGATTTCTCTGATGCAGATGGTATAAAAGCGGGGGAATTGGGCGTTATTTATGAAGAAATGGGCGGTTGGAATGCAGAATCTGATGCTCAAACAATGTTATCTAATGTAGGAATTACTGAAGATATGCATTACCAAATGATGTCTGAATTAGAAAATAAAGATAAAGTTCGTGTTCTTTTAGCACAAGCGCTTTTTGGGAATCCAGATGTTTTAATTCTAGATGAACCAACCAACGATTTAGATATCCAAACAATTGCGTGGTTAGAAGATTTTCTTTCAACTTATGAAAATACCGTAATTGTTGTTTCTCACGATAGACACTTTTTAGATACAGTTTGTACACACATTGGAGATTTAGATTATTCAAAATTAAATCTTTATACAGGTAATTATTCATTTTGGTATCAAGCTTCACAATTAGCGACACGCCAAAAACAGCAAGCCAATAAAAAAGCTGAAGACAAGAAAAAAGAATTACAAGATTTTATCGCGAGATTTAGTTCAAACGTTGCGAAAGCAAAACAAGCAACCGCTCGTAAAAAAATGATTGATAAACTCAATATCGAAGATATAAAACCCAGTTCCAGAAGATATCCTGCAATAATTTTTGATACAGAAAGACAAGCAGGAGATCAAATTTTAGAAATAAAAGATTTAGAAAAAACCAAAGACGGTGAGTTGTTATTTTCAGATATACATCTTAACTTAAAAAATGGTGATAAAGTAGCCGTAATTTCTAGAAACTCTTTAGCAATTACTGAGTTTTTTGAAATTCTTACCGGAAATGCAAAAGCAGACAAAGGCAATTTTAATTGGGGAATTACTACCACACAATCTTATATGCCTCTAGACAATACCAATTTTTTTACAGAAAAAATAAATTTAGTAGATTGGTTAAGACAATTTACTAAAAATGATGAAGAACGTCACGAAGAATATATGCGCGGTTTTCTCGGTAAAATGTTATTTTCTGGAGACGAAGCTTTAAAATCTTGTACTGTACTTTCTGGGGGAGAAAAAATGCGTTGTATGTTTTCTAGAATGATGTTGCAACGGGCTAATTTTTTACTATTAAACGAGCCAACCAACCATTTAGATTTAGAAAGTATTACCACATTAAACAACTCTTTGGTTAATTTCAAAGGTGGAATTTTACTTGCATCTCATGATCACGAAATGCTTGAAACCGTTTGTAATAGAATAATTGAACTCACTCCGAAAGGAATTATTGATCGTGAAATGACTTACGATGAATATCTTTCTGACAAAAAAGTAAAAGAATTGCAAGAAGAAATGTACGCATAACTTTTTTAAAATTATTTGGGCAGCTTTTTCCGCCCTCCGCTCCCATTCTTTTTTTGCCGAAGTTATTTCCCCAGCAAAAAAAAGGAATTCCGCTCAGGTCGGGCTGTAAAAAAACGCTTTCAAATTAATATTTGAAAGCGCTTTTTATTTAGAAACTTGTTTAAATAAAAACCATACACAAATTGTATATGGTTTTAGAAAAAATAATTGATTTGAATATTCTAAGCAATAAATGTCCCTGCAATCATTTTTGCGACATCTCCTGTAATAGTTTCGTCAAAAGACGCTGAACCTGCAGCTGCTCCAAATAATTTACTGGTATCAAAACCTGCTTGGATTACATTATCTTCACCTGCGTAAACTGCATATGTTGCAGCGGGCATATTTCCGCCTACATTTCCTTCAATCCAGCCTTTATTACCACGCATTCTTCTTACTTGTGAAGCATGTCTTGCTTCTACAGAGTGAATCTGTAAAGCAACTGTTAAAACATCTTTGTTAGAAGCTACATTTCCTGCTTGACCTTTATAAGCTCTTACACCTGTATCTTCAAACGCTTGTGCTAAAGTTAAAAAAGTAGGATAATCTGTGAATGGTTGAAAGTTTCCACCTGCAGTAAAATCAAAAGTAGGTTTTGAAACTGGTGTTTCACCTAGACTTTTAATAGCTGCCGTCAAATAGGTAACGTGTGCACTTTCGTGTTTAGAAATTTGCCCGAAAACTGTTCTATCCGCTGAAGGAATTAAACCTGAAGCAGCCAAACCTTTTACATAATATTCTGCTTCAAGATATTCTAAAGTTAATGCTAATTGCAAAGCATCTGTTAAAGCACTTTGAGCACTTGCGCTTGCAAATTTTGCAGTGCTTTCTAAGCTTCCTGCTTTTGCATCAGTTGACATATAAGAACTAAGTCCTACAGGAATTCCAAAAAGTGCCGCTTTTTTACCAATATTTGCTAATTGAGAAAATGAATCTTTTCTCGTTACTCCATCTGTATTGAAAAATTTATCATCAGAGAGTTGATCTAATATTTTTAATAAGTTCATAATATAAATTTAATAGTGTTAAAGATTATCCTAATCCTTGTTCTTTCCAAGTAAAAGGTGTTTTAATAAAAGGACCTGCAGCTGCAACAATATCTTTCGGTGGTTTTGCAACATCTAATCCATTAATATCTACAACATCATCTCCTGAGAAAGACGCTGATCCTGGATTAATTACATCTCTTATTGCAGACGCGTGTCTTGCTTCAATAGAAACAATTTTACCTGCAATTACTAAATAATCTAAATTTGTAAGTAACTTTCCTGCTCCGTTATATGCAGCAACTCCTGTGTCTTCTAATGCTTTTGCTGTAGCAAGTATAGAATCTCTGCTTTTAAAATCTACTCCATCGTATTTAAATTCTAAAGTTGGCAATATAGAACTTGGAGCCGCTCCTGTAATAGCAGCTTTAAAAAAATCTCTGTGTATTACCTCGTGATTATAAATATCTGTGAATAATTGTTTTTCTTTAGTGCTAATTCCGCTGTAGAATGAATTCACAACTTTAGTGTAAAAATCAGCTTCTAATTGTTCCAAAGCATAAGCATAATTTAAAACACCCACATCTCCTTTTCCTAAATCAAATATTGCAGGATCTTCTACATATTGATAATTATCATCTCTACAACCTGCTAAAGTAAGTCCAGCTACTGCAAGACCAATTCCGCCAAGTTTTAAGAAATTTCTTCTACTAGTATCTAGAGTTGCCCCTTTATTTGATACGATGATTGGTTTTTCCATAATATATTTTTTTTAATGGTTTCTTAACTGTTACTATCAATTACGAAGAATTTTCTTGACTGGATTTATTATTTGAAAAAAAATATGATAATTCTCATATTTCCTATCTTTTAGACAACAAAATATTTAGAAAAAAAATGGAAGCGATTATACTTAAATAAAAATATTTTTAATTTAAAATAAAATCATTTACCGAGTGGATTAAGAATTTGCAATTAATATTTTACTTATTTTTGTCCTATGACGCAAAAATGGATATTTCATGATGAACCCGATACAGAATTAGTAGATTCTATTAGTTCTTCTTTAGGTTTTGGAACTTTAGAATCTAAAATTTTAGTTCTAAGAGGAATAGATAATTATCAAAAGGCGCGAGAATATTTTAAACCAAATCTAAACGATATTCATCTTCCTTTTTTAATGGCAGATATGCAAAAAGCAGTAGAACGCATAGCAATTGCAATTGAAAATGGTGAAAAAATATTAGTTTTTGGTGATTATGATGTAGACGGAACCACAGCTGTTGCTTTAATGTATCTTTATTTATCTAAAATTGTTCAGAAAAAATATTTAGATTATTATATTCCAGATCGAAATGTGGAAGGTTATGGAATCTCAATTGATGGAATAAATTATGCGAAAGAAAATGGCTTTTCACTAATTATCGCTTTAGATTGTGGCATAAAATCTTTAGATAAAATAGAGTATGCAAATACTTTGGGCGTAGATTTTATTATTTGCGACCATCATTTACCGGGAGAAGTAATTCCAAAAGCAGTCGCTGTTTTAGATCCAAAAAGAAAAGATTGCAGATATCCATTTAAAGAACTTTCTGGTTGTGGTGTGGGTTTTAAACTTTGTCAAGGTTTAAATACTATTTATAAAATTCCAGAACATGAACTTTTTGAATTAACTGATTTGCTCGCAGTTTCCATCGCTGCAGATATTGTTTCTATGACAGGTGAAAATAGAGTGTTTGCAAAACAAGGATTAAAAATTTTAAGAAAAACTAGAAATATTGGTTTGCGACTTTTAATTCCCGAAGATAAACTTTCAACTTTTGAAATTTCGAATATTGTTTTTGAAATTGCGCCGAAAATAAACGCTGCAGGAAGAATCTCGCACGGAAAAGCAGCTGTAGAATTAATGGTTTCCGATAATCTAAAAAATGCACACGAAATTGTAAATAACATTTTAGATTTGAATAATTCACGTCGAGAATTAGACGGTTTCAGTACAGTTGAAGCTTTAGAGCAAATAACAGAATCAAAACAAATCAATAATTTTTCAACCATAGTTTACGGCTCAAATTGGAATAAAGGCGTCATTGGAATTGTGGCTTCAAGATTAATTGAGACTTATTATAAACCCACTTTAGTTTTCACCGATGGAAATAATGGTGAACTCGTCGCTTCTGCAAGATCTGTTGCGGATTTTGATATCCATTCTGCATTAGACAAATGTTCAGATTTATTTTTAAGATTTGGCGGTCATCATGCAGCAGCAGGACTTTCTATGGAAAAAGAAAAATTTGAAGCATTTAAAATTAAATTTGAGAAAACAATTTCAGAGCAAATACAAGAACATCAGAAATCTCCTACTTTAATGATAGATGCGGAAGTAAAAATAGAAGATTTAGATAAAGAATTTTTTAATTTCCATCGCAGATTAGCGCCTTTCGGTCCCGGAAATATGAAGCCGATTTTAGTCTTAAAAGATTTAAAAATTAATGGTTATTTAAAATTAATTGGTAAAGACAGTTCACATTTAAAGTTTCATATTTTAAATAAAGAAACAGGTAAAAATATAGAATGCTTAGGTTTTAAATTGGGAAAATTTGAGCAAGATTTTCGTACTAAAACTTTTGATCTCGCCTTTACTTTAGATGAAAATCATTGGCGGGGAAATGTGACGTATTTTTTAAATATTCGTGATGTGAAGTTTCATTAATGAAATCGTTGAGTTTTAAAGTTGTAAAGAAAAAAATTAATTAAAATTTGTGCATTCGTGGCTTTAATTAAGCAAAAATTTAATGAAAAAAATCGGTTTATTTTTCGGTTCCTTTAATCCAATTCATATCGGACATTTGATTTTGGCAAATTATATCTTGGAAAATACAGATATGGATGAACTTTGGTTTGTAGTTTCGCCACAAAATCCTTTTAAAGAAAAAAAATCTTTATTAAAAGATTATCACCGTTTAGATATGGTGCAAATTGCCCTGAAAAATTACCCAAAAATGCGTGCTTCAAATGTGGAATTTTCACTACCAACACCGGCTTACACAATAGATACTTTAACTTATTTAAAAGAAAAATATCCGAAAAACTCTTTCTCATTAATTATGGGAGAAGACAATCTAAAATCTTTACCGAAATGGAAAAATTTTGAAATTTTAATTAAAAATTATCAAATCCTAATTTATCCCAGAATTTCAGAAAATAAAACAGAAGAAATCACGTGGAATCAAGAAAATATTCATAAAATCTCCGCTCCAATTATTGAACTTTCTGCCACAGAAATACGTTCTATGATTAAAGAAGGGAAAAATGTAAGACCAATGTTGCCTCCTGAAGTTTTCGATTTTTTAGACGGAAGTAATTTTTATAAATAGATTTTGAGATTTGAGATTTGAGACAATAAAAACAAGCCTAAATTATGGATTTTATTGATAAATTTTTTGCAAAATATTCTGACGAAAAACTGGTTCGCTACTTCAAATTTGTGGCGGTTGCAGAAGCAATTACTTGTTTTTTTCTTTATGTTATTGCTATTCCATTAAAAAGATATTTTCCTGAAGAAAATTTCGCACTTATTTTCATCATTATTGTAGGAAATATTCACGGCTTATTTTTCACACTTTACCTCATTTTATGTTTACCCATAAGGAAAATTTTTAAATGGGATGATGAAGATTTTGTTTTCGCATTACTCGCTGCTTTTTTTCCGTTTGCAACGATTTGGATTGAGAAAAAATTCACGAAAATGGATCGGGAATAATTATGATTTCACCAAACTGTTAATCATGCCATTAAAAATAAAATAATGAAACGGTAAAACGCTGTACCAATATAATCTTCCAGATAAACCTAAAGGTCTGTAACTCGCAGTTTGATACAAAATACCATCTACAATTTTAAACTCAAGCCAAGCTTCTCCAGGTAATTTCATTTCCGCGAAAAGAAGTAATTTCTTTTCTTTTTTATTTGCATAAAGTACACGCCAAAAATCCAAACTGTCGCCTGCTTCCAGATAATTTAAATTTTTTCTTCCGCGTCGCAATCCAACTCCACCAAAAAGTTTATCTATAAAACCGCGCACAGACCAAAGAAAATCTCCATAATACCATCCATTTTTTCCACCTATAGAGAAAATCCGATCTAACGTTTTTTTCTCATCTATCACTTTTCGTTCTTTAATATCTCTGAAACAACCAAATTTTGGCACTTCCATATATTGCCACACATTCATTTCGTGGAAATTTTCTGTAAAAGAATCATACCAACTGGAAAGAACATCGTTTTGGCGAATTTTATCAAAAGCCAATTCTATTGCTTCTTTGTAACCCAAAAGTTTAATATCTAAAACTTCTGCTAAATCATTTTTTTTTGCAATAACGTCAATCTTCATACTTTTTACTAAATTTTTAGCTAAAGGATATGAAGTGGAAGTCACAAAATAAAGCCAATAAGAAGATAGTTTTGGAGTCATTACTGGAACTGTAATTATTCGTCTTTTTAACTTCCGCACTTCAGCAAATTTTAACATCATTTCTTTGTAAGTCAAAACTTCAGTTCCTGCAATATCAAAGGATTTATTAAAAGTATAAGGATTTAAAAGAGATTTTACTAAAAACTGAATCACATTTCTAATGGCAATGGGTTGACATTTTGTTTTTACCCAAATTGGCGTAATCATTATTGGTAATTTTTCTACCAAATCCCGAATGATTTCAAAAGATGCACTTCCAGATCCGACAATTATTCCCGCACGCAAAGCGGTTAAAGCATATTTTTCACTTGCTAAAGTTTCTTCTACTTTTTTCCTAGAATTAAGATGTTTTGAAAGATGATCATTATTAATAATTCCGGTAAGATAAATGACTTGTTTGGCGTTAGTTTTCTCAATATATTTTTTAAAATTAATGGCAGATTCCTTTTCCATTTTTTCAAAATCTCCCGTCGTAGTGGACATTGAGTGAATTAAATAATAAGCCGCATCAATATCTGAAGGAATATTTTCTAAACTTTCAGGTTTTAGGAAATCGGTGTAAATCACCTCAATTGTCCCTTTTCGTAAATCTAATTTATCATTGAATCTTTGCACATCTCGAACTGCACAAATAATATGATGTCCTTCATCTAAAAGCTGAATAAGTAATCTTTTCCCAATATATCCTGTAACACCAGTTAATAAAATTCGCATACTAATTTTTAATAAATGTACGGATTTCTTACTTTAAAAAATAATTGAAATAAAAATTAGTTATTAAAAATTTAAAACTCTTGAAACAAATACCGATTCGGATAATTTAATTTTGAAGATTTTCTCACGCCATTTACAACGATATGAATAATATTTAGTTGGTCATCAAAATAATTATATAAAAAACTGACTGCAGTTTCCACTTTTTTAGGATTTTCTACTGGCGCTGATTCTAAATAAATATCCACAGATTCTTGATCTTCTTCAAAACCCAAATAATTTAGTTTAATGAACTGATTATTGACTTTTAATTTTAAATATTCCTCACAATAATTTTTCAATAATTGATTGATTTCTTCTTTAAAATTTTTATCATTAAAATGAACTGCTTTTCCATATTTTTCATTCAAAGCATTTTCTAAATCATCCAGAAAAAATTTAGCAGAAACTTCAAAAGTTTTAATTTTTTGGTTGTATTTAAACTCAACTGAACCAACGTGATAAGGATGTTTTTCTTTAGCAAAAGCAGAAATTGTAAATAATAAAGTGAGTAATAAAAATATTTTTTTCATTTTAATAAGTCGATAATTTTTTGTGGATCTTATCGCATTTCAAAGAAAAGCAAAACTCGGATTATATTTTTATTTTCTTGCCTGAAATACATTTTAACGTGTTTTTTTCCAATTAATACGCTTCTTGTATTTTTGGAAGATTTATGAAACTGCAGATATTTTCCGTTTTCTAAATCATTAATAGTGCGCTTCACATCTATAAGAAAGTTAATTATTTCTTTATCTTTCCAATTAAACTCAAGAAAATCGATATTATCTTGAAGTGATTTTTTTTGCTATTTTCGAGAGTTTAACCTGCATATTTCACTATCAACAAATTGAAAAAATTCTTCTTTAGAAATGCAATCTTCATCTTTTAAATTATCCGCATAATTTTCCAAGGCTTCTTGAACATTTAGCGGAAGTTCATCAGAAATGTTTTCATCATAAGGTCTATTTACAATTTTCACCCCTTTTAAGTTTTCCATTAATTTTTTAATGAAAGGAAAATCTTCTTTATTTTCTATCTCAATGGTTAAATTCATCTCTTTTGATTTTATACAAAGTTAAAATAAAATTCGTATAATCGCTTTTCAAAAATTTTAATGGAATGCAGGATTTTTTATTTTATTTAAACCTCGGTTGGTCGCATATTATTTCATGGGATGCATTAGATCATCAATTATTTATTTTGGCTTTGGTCGCCGTTTATACTTTAAAAGATTTAAAAAAAGTATTGATTTTAGTAACAGCATTTACAATCGGACATTCTTTTACTTTGGTTTTAAGTATTTTAGATGTTGTGAGATTTCCGAGTAATTGGGTGGAATTTCTAATTCCTATAACAATCGTGTTAACTTCTATAGGAAATATTTTAATGTTCAAAAACACCCAAAAATTAATGAAACTTAATTATTTATTGGCTTTAATTTTTGGTCTCATTCACGGAATGGGTTTTGCAAATTCTGCAAGAATGATGATTGCGAGCGAACAAAACATCGCCGCTCCACTTTTTGGATTTAATATTGGTTTAGAATTTGGGCAAATTGCAGTTGTGATTCTAATCTTAGTTTTAGAATTTTTACTAATGAAATATTTCAAATTAGATAAAAAATATTGGTTAATTATTGCTTCTGCAATCGCTTTTTTAATTTCACTTTCAATGGCGATTGAGAGAATTCCTTTTGCACAATCATAAAAATTTCTTAAAATTCAATTATTTTATTTAATTTTGAACTCATTGATTATCATCTACAAAAACCTTTAAAAACATGAATTTAAAATCGCTTCTAATTTCTTTATTAATTCCGATAAGCTTTTTTGCTCAGGATATTAAAAACAATCCAACAAGTAATCACGGTAATAAATTTGAAGCTTTAGGTACGATTTTGCCTTCGCCAAATATTTACAGAACAGCGTCTGGCGCACCGGGACATGGATATTGGGCGAATCGTGCGGATTATGATATTTCCGCTTATTTAGATGAAGATAAAAGAAATTTAAAAGGTTCAGAAACCATAACTTATTATAATAATTCACCAGATGATTTGGATTATCTTTGGTTGCAATTAGATGAAAATGAGCAATCTTCTGTTAAAAACGCTGCGTATGATAGTAATTCTACGTTGCCAAAAATAACAACAACTGAACGATTAGAAATCTCCAATTTGCCAGAAAAAGATAATGGTTATGGTGTGAATCTAGAAAAAGTAACTCTTGCGGATGGAACTCCGCTTTCTTATACCGTAAACAAAACCATGATGCGAATTGATTTACCAAAGATATTGAAAAAAGGAGAGAAATTAGTTTTTAAAATAGATTGGAATTATAACATCCCAAACCGAATAGAAAAAGGCGGACGCGGTGGTTATGAATATTTTCCAGAAGATGGGAATGATCTTTATACAATGACACAATGGTACCCAAGAATGTGCGTTTACAGTGATTTTAAAGGATGGCAAAATAATCAGTTCACAGGTCGTGGTGAATTTGCACTGGAATTTGGGAATTTTAAAGTTTCAATGAATGTTCCTGCAGATCATATTGTAGCGGGAACTGGACAAGGAAAAAATTACAAAGATGTTCTTTCAAGCGCACAATTTGCAAGATGGGAAAAAGCGCAAAATGCTTCAGAACCTGTGGAAATTGTAACTTTAGCAGAAGCTAAAAATGCAGAAAAACATAAATCTAAAGAACGAAAAATTTGGAAATTTGAAGCAAACGATGTAAGAGATTTTGCTTGGACTTCTTCTAGAAAATTTATTTGGGACGGAATGAAAGTAATGATTCCCGAAAATAAAAATGAAGTAATGGCAATGAGTTTATATCCAAAAGAAGCTTACGGATTATACAGAAAATATTCTACGAAATTAGTCGCACATACAATTAAAACTTATTCAGAATTTACAATTCCATATCCATATCCAGTTGCACAATCAATTGAAGCAGCAAATGGAATGGAATATCCGATGATCTGTTTTAATTATGGACGTACCGAAAAAGATGGAACTTATTCTGAAGGAATTAAAAATGGAATGATCGGCGTAATTATTCATGAAGTGGGACATAATTTTTTCCCAATGATTGTGAATTCAGACGAAAGACAATGGACTTGGATGGACGAAGGTTTGAATACTTTTGTAGAATATTTAACTGAAGAAAAATGGGATAATAAATTTCCTTCAAAACGTGGTCCTGCTCATACAATTGTAGATTACATGAAATTGCCAAAAGATCAGTTGGAACCGATTATGACAAACTCAGAAAATATTGTTCAGTTTGGTCCAAATGCATATTCTAAACCCGCAACTGGTTTAAATATTTTAAGAGAAACCATTATGGGAAGAGATTTGTTTGATAAAGCTTTTAAAACTTATGCAAAAAGATGGGCTTTTAAACATCCAGAACCGGCAGATTTTTTTAGAACAATGAATGATGCAAGTGCAGAAAACCTAGATTGGTTTTGGCGCGGTTGGTTTTATGGAATAGATCCTGTTGATATTTCTATTGATAAAGTAACTGTTGCAACTCCTGATTTTAGTGAAGAACCGAAAGCTAGAAAAATGTCTTACTCTGTTGATAAAGCAATGACTCCAAGTTTTGATGACATTTCAAAAGTGAGAAACCGAAACGATAAAAACATAAAATTTGCAGCAGATCAAGATAAAGATGTACAAGATTTTTACTATCGTTATGACCGCGGAATGGAAAAAGTAGATACAGACAAAAAATATGATTTTGAAGTTGATTATTTTGCTAAAGCAGACGCAAAAGATCAAGCAAAATTAAAAAATATCTACGGCTATCAAATTGATTTTAGCAACAAAGGAGGTTTGGTAATGCCTATAATTTTAGAATTTACTTTTGAAGATGGTTCAAAATTAAACGATAAATCTTCTGCTCAAATTTGGCGTAAAAACGAAAATAAAGTTTCTAAAACTTATTATTTCGATAAAAAATTAAAATCAATACAGTTGGATCCAATGAAAGAAACTGCAGATATTGATACTTCAAATAATTATTGGGGAGAAATTCCTGCTCCAACTTCTAAATTTGAAGTGTTTAAACAAAAAATTGCAAATGCAAGTAGAGGCGCTTCTGGTGGAAAAGTTAACCCAATGCAAGCGGCGGGGAAAAAGTAATTTCTAAAAACTTTTTTAAATATTTAAAATGCTGAATTAATTTTCAGCATTTTTTTGTTTAAAATAAAAGAAATTAAAGGAAAATTTTTTGATCATGTAATAATTTTATGAGTTGAATTGTCTATTCATTAGAAACTAATTTAAGTCTAAGCTAAATTTTTTCCGTTGAAAATCAATGACTTAAATAGATACAATAAATAATTTTACTACTTTGTATTGCATAATACTAATTTATTTATATATCTTTGCAGTATCAATTAGTAAGAAAACAAAACAACTCAAAATAAAAGTCGCAAAAAACTGATAACCAAAATCACAAAAACTAATAACGGCGACTTTTATTTTTTTAAAACAATTACCTATGAAAATTTTAATTACTTCTCTCGCTGTTCTTGCAAGCTCAATTTTATTCGCACAAGAAAGCGCAAAAAAAGATTCAACTCAATCTAAAAAGATAGATGAAGTTGTCATGACAAAACGTGTATTTGAGAAAAAAGCAGACCGTATGATTTTTGATGTGGCACATTCTCCCATCGCAAAAGGAACGACTGCTTTTGATTTGTTAAAAGAAACACCTTTGGTTTCTTCAACTGATAATACCACTTTAAAAATTTTAGGAAAAAACAATGCGATTATTTACATCAACGGAAAAAAAACTAATATGGATGCAGAATCTGTAGTGGAAATGTTGAAAAATATGCCTTCCGAAAATTTATCAAAAATAGAAATTATTACTGTTCCTTCTTCGGAATTTCAAGTGGAAAGTAATGACGGAATTATTAATATTATTCTAAAGAAAAAACAAACCGATGGTTTGAACGGAACTTTGAAAATGAGTGATCAACAATCTTATTTCAATAATCCATATGCGGCTTTGAGTTTAAATTACCGAAAAGGAAAATTTGGAGCAAATGGAAATATTTATTCCAGTCTCTCAAAACAACAACAATTTTACACGCTTAGTAACGGAAATAATACCTATAAAAATGAAACTGTAGGTTCTATAACAGATCCGAATATAAATTTAGGAGGCTACATCAATTTAGATTATGAGCTTACTCCAATGCAAAGTATAGGACTTTCTTATAATACAAGATTTAATTGGAGCAATAATTCCCGCTCAAATTTGAATAATACTTCACAAGATTTCACGACAAAAACTATCAAAAAAACGAATACTTCAAACGTTGAAGATGCACATTCTAGAAGTCATTCTTTAAATTTAAATTACGAAATAAAGACCGACGAAGAAGGAAGCAAACTCACTATGAATGGATCTTATTTAAATTTTAAACGTTTACAACAAAACATAAACATTACAACCAATTTATATAATCAAAATATTAATGCTAAATTTTTGCAGAAAACACCCCAAAAAGTAGATAATTTAGGCTTTCAAGCAGATTATATTCAGAAATTAAATAAAGAAACAACGCTTTCTTTTGGTGGAAATTACAACCATACCAAAACTGATAATGACACTTATTTTGAAAATTTAATTCCACCTTCTGGGAAAGATGATAATCAATCTAATCATTTCATCTATTTAGAAAATATTTCTGCTCTTTACGCAACGTTCGAAAAAACATTTAGCGAGAAGTTTTCTGGGAAAATTGGTACAAGAGTAGAATTGACTCATAATGAAGGAAATGTTATTAATAAATCTGATCCTTATTATCATTTTAAAAATAATTACACTGATTTTTTACCTTACGCTTCTGCAAATTATAATTTTAATAAAGACAATACGCTTTCTTACACTTTTTCTAGTAGAATTAGAAGACCTTCTTTTTGGGAACTAAATCCTACAAGAATATATATGACTGAAACTAATTATATCCAAAATAATCCTTTCATGAAAGCTTCAACTTATTATACACAAGAGTTGAATTATATGTATAAAAGTTCCTACTTTTTAGTATTAAACCACAGTTATGTGAAAGATGTAAGTGAGCAAATTCCATTACAAAAAACCAATGGAAATGGGGATACAGAATTACGTTACATACGAACTAACTACGGAGATAAGCAAGAAATGAGCGCTTCAATTGGAATGCAAAAAACATTCTTTAAAGGAATTTGGTCTGCAAATAATAGTGTGAATTTAAATTATAATATCTTCAAAGGTTCTGTTTCAAAAGATCCAATTACAAATGAAGATTTTCCAACTTACGAAGTCAATAAAAACACCTTCTTTTATAGTTTAGAGCTCAATAACAACATTAGATTATCTGCGAAAAAAGATTGGTTTCTAGGAGTGAATTATTTTTTCCTTTCTCCTCAAGAAATAGAATTAGGTAAATTAAACACCATTCAAAGTTTAAATTTATCCGTTAAAAAAATCTATAAAGATTGGACGTTTCTCTTTGAAGTAAATGATATTTTTAACACCAATGAAGTTAAATTTAAAGAAGTTCAAAGTTCAGGTTATTTCAATAGTGTAGATCAAAACCGTTACAATCAAAGTTTGAGTTTAAAGGTAACTTACAATTTCGGAAATAAAAAAGTGCAAAAAGTAAGAAAAACAGAAAACGCAAATGATGCCATAAAAGATAGAACTTAAACTAAAATTAAATTTTCATTATTAATTTTTTCAAAAAACCACCGAAATTTTTCGGTGGTTTTGTTTCTTTTTAAATTTATACGAATTGAAAAAACAATTTAAATCTTTGCCACTTTACATTAAATTTTATTCTTAAATTTTCGGTAAAAAAACTTCAGCCAACATACATCTCGCGCTTCCGCCGCCGTTGGTTTCGATGGTTTCTAAATCTGCATAAATAATTTCACAATAGTTTTCAATAGCTTCAATTTGTTGTTTCGTCAAAGATTTAAAAGCTGTTTCAGACATTATTAAAAACTTTTCACCTTCAGAATTATGCAGTTGTAGCATATTTCCCGCAAACTGATGCATTTGGTTTTCAGAAATTTCAATTAATTCTTTTCCTGAATTTTTAATGACTTCAACTACTTTTTCTCGTTCAATTTTCACATCAATACAATCTAAGCAAATCACTACAAAATCTTCTGCGACACACATCATCACATTGGTGTGATAAATTGGCAATCTTTCTCCATTTGCAGTTTGAAAAGAATGAAAAACTACAGGTTCATAACCAATTTTTTTACACAAATCTCTAAATAAATTTTCATCTAATCTCAATGAAACTGAACCATAAGCTAATTTTTTATCGTGGTCAAAAATAATACTTCCAGTTCCTTCCAAAAATATATTTTCATTTTCAGATTTTGATAAATCTACAATATCACTAATCTCGAAACCCGCATTTTTAACAACTTCCAAAATTTCTGGTCTTCTTTCTAATCTTCTATTTTTAGCAAACATTGGATATAAAAAAGCTTTTCCATTTGTATCGAAACTCACCCAATTATTCGGGAAAATAGAATCTGGCGTGTAAGTATCGGAACTGTCTTTTACGGTAATTACATTTATTTTTTTCGCACGAAGTTTTGCTACAAATTGGTTGAATTCTTCCAAGGCTTTTTCTTGCGTATTTCCATTTTCTGCATTGGTTTGAAAATAATTGTTTTTTGCTGTTTCTGCGTTAAAGCCAAAATTTACGGGCTCAATCATTAAAACAGTATCTGTAGTTTGCATTGTATAAATTTGAATTGATGCAAATTTAAATAATTTTGAGTATTTTTAGTACATATTTTAAAGCAAGAAAAAACATTTAAAGCCTCAGAAAATATTTTTATGGAAAACAGAAGAAAATTTATTAAAAAAGCTGGAATTATTTCTGGTATTTTGGCTTTAAATCCATTAAAAGCAATAGAAATTTTAGCAAATAAATCTTCCAAAATAAGAAAACCTGTTGTTCTTTCTACTTGGAACTTTGGTTTACAATCGAATGAAATAGCTTGGAAAATTTTGTCAAAAAACGGAAAATCTTTAGATGCGGTTGAAGCAGGTGTTCAACTTTGTGAAGGCGATCCAAATGAAAGAAGTGTCGGTTTGGGCGGAAGACCAGATCGCGATGGACACGTTACTTTAGACGCTTGTATAATGGATGAAATGGGAAATATTGGTTCTGTTGCGTGTTTAGAACACATTGTTCATCCAATTTCTGTTGCAAGAGCTGTAATGGAAAAAACGCCTCACGTGATGCTTGTTGGAGAAGGTGCTTTGGAATTTGCCCTTTCTCAAGGTTTTAAAAAAGAAAATTTACTCACAGAAGATTCTAGAAAAGAATGGCAAGAATGGTTAAAAACTTCGGAATATAAACCAATTGTAAATGTTGAAAATCACGATACAATAGGAATGATTGCTTTAGATGAATTTGGAAATCTTTCCGGTGCGTGTACCACTTCTGGAATGGCTTTTAAAATGCACGGAAGAGTTGGAGATTCTCCAATTATTGGAGCGGAACTTTACGTGGATAATGAAATTGGGGCTGCAACTGCAACCGGACAAGGCGAAGAAGTCATCCGAACTTGCGGAACTCATTTGGTGGTAGAACTTATGCGACAAGGAAAAACACCGCAAGAAGCCTGTGAAGAAGCAGTAAAAAGAATTTACAAATTAATTATTTTAAGAAAGAAAAACCCAAAAGATTTACAAATTGGTTTCATTGCGCTGAATAAAAATGGAGAAACTGGCGCTTTTTGTTTACAAAAAGGATTTAATTACGCTATTCATGACGCGAAAGAAAATAAACTAATTGATTCTCCTTATTTAATTTAATTTAACTTTACGATATGTTAGAAATCGCTTGTTTTGAAATCACTTCCGCTGAAATTGCGCTTCAATCTTCCGCAGATAGAATAGAATTTTGTGATGAAATTACTTTGGGTGGAATTACGCCAGAAATTGAAGAGTTTAAATATTTAAAAGAAAAATTTCTTAAACCAATTTATGTGATGATTCGCCCAAAAGGAGGTGGTTTTTTCTATGATTCAGCAGAATTTAGTGCAATGATAAAAAGCATTGAGTTATTTAAATCTTGGAATGCAGATGGTTTTGTTTTCGGAATTTTAGATGAGAATAATGAAGTTGATGTAGAAAGAAATACTTTTTTAGTTGAACTTGCAAAACCAGTTCCCTGCACATTTCACCGCGCTTTTGACCGCACAAAAAATTTAGAAAAATCTTGCGAAAAATTAATTAAAATAGGTTTTGAAAATGTTTTGACTTCCGGTGGAGAAAAAACGGCGAAAGAAGGTGTTGAAAATTTAAAGAAATTAATTGAAAAATATTCTGATAAAATCAATATTCTTATAGGCGGAAATGTACGTTCAGAAAATATTGAATTTTTAAAAGAAAATACTAAGGGAAATTTCTTCCATTCTTCTGCAATTCCAAGTTATGAACAGTTTGCAAATGATGAAGAAATTAGAAAACTAAAACGGTTTTCTGTGTAGATTTTACCACAAATTCACAAAGTTTTAAATAAATTTTTAATCACAAAGGGACACAAAGTTTTATGCTTTTTTAGGGTGATTATTTTCCTTAATACTTAGTGAAAACTTTGTGACTTTGTGGTTTATCCTTTAGCACAAATCAATCAAAACAAAAGAAACATCATTTGGATTTTCATTTGAAATCTTCTTTAAATTTTTAAAACTTAGAACGCCAATAAAATAAGCGTCGGTTTTATTGCCATAAAATTCTTCTATTTCTTCAAAATACGGACGGAAAATTTCACTTTGTTCTACCGAATGTCGAAATAAAACTTTTAAATTAAAATCTTCCGTCAACCGAAAACCCTCATTGCGTTCGATTTTTTTATACTCGTATTTATAATCAAAACTCAAAGCAGAAATATCTGATAAAACCGCACTCGCCGTGGGAAATGAACCCGCACCTCGACCAGAAAAAAACTGTTTATCTGCAAAAGCAGTTTGAACTTTTACACCATTAAAGACATCATTTACCGTAGAAAAAGAATCATCTTTAGAAATAAATTTTGGAATAACCAAAGCAATAATTTCAGTATCATTTTTCTTATGTGAATAGACCAATAATTTTATTTGGAGATTTTTTTCTTTTGCATAAGCCAATTCCAGAGCAGATAAATTTTGGATTCCAACATTAAAAACCTCATCGGGTTTTGTGATAATCCCAAAAGAATGGGCTAATAAAATTTGCAATTTTGAACGTGCATCAAATCCGCCCGTGTCTAAAATCGGATTGCTTTCTGCGTAACCTAATTCCTGCGCTTCTTTTAAAGCAGCAGGAAATTCTACATTTTCATGGTGAATTTTACTTAAGATATAATTGGTAGAACCATTTACAATTCCCTCCAAAGATTCCAGAAAATCATTATTATAATATTCTTCCAAATTCCTGATAATCGGAATGCTGCCACAAACCGAGGCTTCGTAAAGAAATGAAACTTGGTGTTTTTTCTGCAAATCATATATTTCTTTAAAATGTTCCGCGAGCATTTTTTTATTTGCCGAAACCACAGATTTTCCTTTTTCCATTGCAATTTTTACAATTTCAAAAGCCGCTTCAGAATCATCAATTAATTCTACAACCGTGTTAATTTCTTCGTCATTCAGAATATCAAATTTGTCATAAGAAAAATGTTCTGCAGAAATATTCCGCTTTTTTTCTGGGTGTTTTACCACAATCTTTTTGATGGTTGCATCTAAATTTTTTGCTTGATGAAGTACTTCATACAAACCGCTTCCGACCACGCCATACCCGAATAATCCAATATTTAATTCTTTCTTTTTCATTTATTTTTTTTAATTTTTAAGAATTTAATTCTTCAAAATATTTTTTTAAGTTTTCTGTAATTTGTTTGGTTTCCAATAAAAATCCATCGTGACCGTAAAGAGATTTTAGGACTTTAAACTGACTGTTTTGAATATGTTTTGAAATAAATTGTTGCTCAGAAATCGGAAATAGAATATCACTTTCAATTCCGATTACTAAAGTTTTTGCAGTAATTTTAGATAAGGCGTTTTCAATTGAAATTCTATTTCTGCCTAAATTTTGCGTGTCCATAGATTTTGACAACATCCAATAACTTTCACTCGTAAATCTCTTTTTTAATTTTTCTCCTTGATAATTTTGATAAGTTGCCGCTCGAAAATTCTCTAATTTTTCTTCTGAATCTTCTTGCGTTTTTTCAAAAGTTTCATAATTTCGGTAAGAAAGCAGCGCAATTGCGCGCGCTGTTTCGATACCATTTTTGCCAGATTTTAGCGCCATTCTTTGTGCTTCATTAAACGCAATTCCCCACGCGGAATGTTTTGCATTTGTGGCAATTAAAAATAAATTTTTAACAAAATCCGGATTTATAACCGACCATTCCAAAGCTTGCATTCCGCCAAGAGAACCGCCAATTAAATAATCAATTTTAGAAATTTCTAAAAAATCCGCTAATCTTTGGTGCATTTCAACCATATCACGAATCGAAATTAACGGTAATTTTTCTTCGATTTCAAAGGAAGTTCCATAACAAGAACCCAAAATATTAGCACAAATAATGGTAAATTTATCAGAGTTAAATAAATCATTTTTTCCAAATAAACCTTTCCACCAATCTTCTACTTCGGAATTTGCCGTCAAAGCGTGACAAACCCAAACTATTTTTTTGGATGGTGCAAAATCGCCGTAAATAGTGTAAGCAATATTAATTTTAGACAATTCTGTTGCAGATTCTAACTTAAAATTTCCTACTTTAAAATTTCTCAAAACTATTGTTTAAACTTATTTAAATTGCAGAAAATCCACGGTTTATATCTTCCAAAATATCATCGATGTGTTCCGTTCCAAGACTTAATCGAACTTGTCCCGGTTTGATTCCGGCGTGCAATTGCTCTTCTTCAGAAAGTTGCTCATGCGTTGTAGAAGCTGGATTAATAATTAAAGTTTTAGAATCTCCCACATTCGCAACATGGCTAATTAATTCTAAATTATTAATAAATTTTACTGCAGATTCTTTTCCACCTTTCAACTCAAAACTTAAAACGCCACCGAAACCATTTTTAAAATATTTCACCGCATTTCCATAATCTGGAAATGAAGATAAACCTGGATATAAAACTTTTTCAACTTTCGGATGATTTTCTAAATATTGTGCGATTTTCAGCGCATTTTCAACGGTTCTTTCCACACGAAGTGATAGAGTTTCTAAGCCGTGAATTAAAAGGAATGAATTAAATGGAGAAATTGCAGAACCTAAATCCCGAAGTCCTTCTACTCTCGCTTTTATGATAAATGCGATATTTCCAAAATCGGAATTAATGCCAAAAACATCAGAGAAAATCAAACCGTGATAACTTTCTGAAGGTTCAGAAAATTGTGGAAATTTTCCGCTTCCCCAATCGAAATTTCCCCCATCTACAATAATTCCTCCGATGGAAGTTCCGTGTCCGCAAATCCATTTTGTGGCAGATTCTACCACGATATTTGCGCCGTGCTTTAAAGGTTGAAAAAGAAAACCGCCTGCTGCAAAAGTATTATCGACGATTAATGGAATGCCGTGTTTTTTAGCGACGGCTGCAATTGCCTCAAAATCGGGAACATTTAAACTTGGATTTCCGATGGTTTCAAGATAAATTGCTTTTGTTTTATCATTAATTTGGGCTTCGAAATCTTGTGGATTATCGTCTTTTGCGAAACGACATTCAATGCCTAATTTTTTAAAAGTCACTTTAAACTGATTAAAACTTCCGCCGTACAAATAAGGCGAACTCACGAAATTATCACCTGCTTCCAAAATATTTGTGAGTGCTAAAAATTGTGCTGCATGACCAGAACTTGTGGCCAAAGCTGCAACTCCACCGTGTAAAGCGGCGACTCTTTTTTCGAAAACATCTGTTGTGGGATTCATTAAACGTGTATAAATATTCCCGAATTCTTTTAAACCGAAAAGATTGGCGGCGTGTTCTGCATCGTTAAAAGTATAACATGCGGTTTGATAGAGCGGAACGGCTCTGGAATTGGTAGTGGAATCTACAGTTTGACCTGCGTGAAGTTGCAGGGTTTCAAATTTTAAATTGCTCATATTTTAAATAATTTATTTTAAATTTTTGCAACTTATCCTCTGAAAAGTTTTACCGAAAGAGCATAAAAAAACTCTTTCGATAAAATCAAAAGAGTTTAATATAAATATTGTAATATTTTTATTTCTATTTCTGACTTATCTTTCTCGCTTTTGCGAGTTGAATTTTGCACCTTATTTATTTCTAAACAGGTTGCCAAAGTTTCATCGGGTCAATTCCCTCCACTTTTCTGAATAAGTTGCGATGTTTTAAAGAACGTAATTTCTGGTGCAAAGATAGAAAGGTTTTTTTAATCTGCAAATTTTTGCGAAAAAAAACATTTATTTCTCTCGCAGATTGGGCAGATAATGCAGATTTCTTCTTTTGTAAATGCCTTTCTAAATTTTGTAAAAAAGTGATTTTATGCGATTCTAGCGCCCCGACTTGAGTGGAAATCCTTTTTTTTGCATTTGAAAAAAAAAGATTGTGAACGGAAGGCGGAAATAGGCGCCCAAATAATTAAAAAAAAATTATTCTCGAATTAAAGGTAAAGTGGAACAGCGCAAAAGTCCGCCCATTTTGGAAATTTCCCGATAAGGAATTTCTTCAACAGTAATTCCCCACTCGTTTCTTAAGTGGTTATTTAATCTTGCAAATGCTTTATCGGAGACGATGACTTCTGGAGAAATCGAGAAAATATTGGGATTCATTTCGAACATTTCTTCGGTTGTTACATTAAAACAGTTTTCTTCCCCGAAAATATCAATAATCAAGTGATAATCAGATTCATCAACAAAACCGTCTTTGTAAATGATGCATTTATCTTTTCCAACCGGATTAAAAGTGCAGTCTAAATGCAAAATTCCTTCTAATGGATTGGTGTCATTTTTCTTGAGTTCAAAATCTAAAATTCTTTTTTTAGGAAAATATTCTTTGAGAATTTCTATGGCGTATTGGTTGGTTCGTGCGGTTTTAAAGTTTCTATAATCTTCGCTGTAACAAGTCCCAATGAAAATGAAATCATTCCAAACAATGACGTCGCCACCTTCTATATGTGCAGTTTCTGGCAAATTTATAATATCTCGCCATTTTACTTTTTCAAAAATTTTTCGATAGGCTTCTTGTTCATCAGAACGATCTTGTATAACATTTGAAATTATCATTTTATCTTCTATCACAAATGCAACATCACGCGCAAAAACCTGGTTATAATCTTGAATAACTGCAGGACGTAGAACTTCAACATCATATTTTTTCAACACTTTTTCAAAAGCTTCCATTTCTAAAGTAATATCTTTTTCTGTAGGATAATTTCCATTTTGAAGTGTATTGTATGATTTTGCGTCATAACTTTCTTCTAAAGTTGGAGCAACTCCCATTGAACTGGGTTGACCAAGAACGACAGATTTTAATTTTCCTGTTTCGTTTTTAATGTTGAGTTTCATATGAAGTTTATATATTTTTTTTCTGCCCTATGTTATCGCAATTCTTTAAAAAAATTAAGGGTATCAAAAGTTGATTGATTGCGATTTCATATAATTGAGAATTACACAAATATAAGGAATTAGGTTTTAGTTTTTGGGATTTAGGATTTAGGTAAGAGATTTTTATTTAAAGTGATGGTTTTTTCACACAGTGACCTAAAGATTAATTACACAAAAAAAAATTACAAAAAAAATTCCCTGAAAAATTTCAGGGAATTAAAATCAATTAATTTAATAAAAATTTATCTTTTGCTCATTTCCACATAATCACGTGGAGTTGCGCCTTGATAAACTTGTCTTGGGCGACCGATTGGATCGTTGTGTAATCGCATTTCTTTCCATTGGGAAATCCAACCTGGAAGTCTTCCTAATGCAAACATTACTGTAAACATTTCAGTTGGAATTCCTAAAGCGCGGTAAATAATACCGGAATAGAAATCTACGTTTGGATAGAGTTTTCTTTCGATGAAATATTCATCTTCTAAAGCTACTTTTTCTAATTGTCTTGCAATATCTAACGCTTTATCTTCAATTCCTAAATCTTCAAAAATATCATCTGCTGCTTTTTTAATGATTTTTGCTCGTGGATCAAAGTTTTTATAAACTCTATGACCAAATCCCATCAATCGGAAATTATCATCTTTATTTTTTGCTTTTTCTACATATTTTGCTACGTCTCCTCCATCTTTTTCAATCATTTCAAGCATTTCTATTACTGCTTGATTTGCACCACCGTGAAGTGGTCCCCAAAGTGCGCCAATTCCTGCAGAAACTGAAGCGAATAAACCTGTATGTGCAGAACCAACCATTCTCACTGTAGAAGTAGAACAGTTTTGCTCGTGATCTGCGTGTAGAATTAATAATTTATTCAAAGCATTTACTACAGTTGGATTAATATGAAAATCCTGATTTGGTAATCTGAAAACCATTTTGTAGAAATTTTCTACATAGTTCAAATTATTATCACCGTGATTGATTGGTAATCCCATTTTCTTACGATAAGTCCAAGCGCAAAGATGTGCAAATTTTGCGATCAACATTTCTGCAGCGTGGTCTAAATCATCTTTAGAATTCACATCTACAGCTTTTGGATTAAAGGCTGTTAATGCAGAAGTTAATGAAGATAAAACTCCCATTGGATGAGCAGAACGAGGAAAAACATCTACTAAACGTTTCATTTCATCTGCCACATAATTGTATTTTTTTATACCGTTTTCAAATTTTAAAAATTGTTCTTGAGTGGGTAAATTACCGTAAAGCAATAAATATATAACTTCAGAAAACGTGGATTTTTCTGCAATTTGTTCGATTGGATAACCGCGGTAAAACAATTCACCTTTGTCACCATCTAAATAAGTGATTTCACTAATTGTAGCGCCTGTATTTTTGTAACCTAAATCTAAAGTTATTAAACCAGTATCACCTCTTAATTTGGAAATATCTATTCCTCTATCTCCCATTGTACTTTCTATGATTGGGAATTCAAAAGATTTCCCATCATAGTTAAGTGTAACTTTATTATCTGACATATAATTTAAATATTTTTATAAATTTAAGAAAAAAAGAAATAGTGACCAAAAATAGGGTATGAAATACATCAGGTTAATTGTATGTAAATCCACAGAGAATACTGTATTTCTTTTATACAAGACTTTACAAAAATAATTATTTTTAATTAATAAAATTGGAAGATTAGCCCCAGTATTTCAATTCAACAAAAATATTAATCTGAAAGTTCAATTTTATTATTTCTTAATTTTTGTTTATTTCTATAACTTGATACAAAATCTTTCTGAATTTCTAATAAATCTGAACTTGAAATTTTATCTAAACCAGGCATTTGTTTTAGAAAAATAGTTGGATCTGCATCAATTTGTTTCTTTTTTTTGATATATTCATCGTACGAAACATCTATAGTTCTTATCCCGAAATTGGTATAGAATTGAGAAATAAATGTTTTTTGCGGTATCACGATCTGTATTAATGTAAAGTGGAAGTCTTCTTTAGAATCATACGCTTCCACAATTAAACCCGGTAAGCCCGAGAATTTATAGGGCCCGTCTGAAAAAGGTATATCCTGTGCAAACCAACAAATCCATGTTCTTCCTGCAAACGTGGTTTCTGCTTTCTGTACTTTATAATTATCCAAGGTTTTAAAGTCTTGCGAAATTTCCCATTTCATTTTTCTTGGCTCAATCACTTGAAAATTATCCATTCCTAGAAGTTCATTAAAAACTATCTCTTTAGTAATATAATTTTTTTTGATTAAAAAATCTAATTTCGGTTCTATCTTTATCTGTGTAGTAATTCCCGAAATCTTGTTTGCCGTCGTTAAAGAATCATATTCAGCATAACTTGTTGAATAAAAAAATGAGGCGTTATCTTTTATGTCCAAATTAAAATTTTCTGTCTGGATATTTGTTTTATCAGTTGAATCAATTTTGAATTTCAGTTGATAAACGAATCTATGCTGCGAAAATAATAGCGTAGAGATGCTAAAGAAAAAAAATGTTAATATTGCTTTCATATTTTAACTAAATTTTTGTTTAAAATTAACCTGTGCAAAATGAAAAATAAAAATAGAAAGTATAAATAATAATAAACAGAAGCATTTCCATAAATTATTTCATTAAAATTTTGAAAAGGCAACAATTTTGCAATAATTGAAAATTTTGTGTTTTGTAAACTTAAAAATAAACTGTCCTCAAAAAAAGCATAAAAAACCAAACTTATAATCGTCCAAAAAGTTGGTAAACATAATATAAGAATAACACATATAAGATTGACAAGTAATAATTTACAAAATAAAAATGTAACTAAAATTAAGATATTCCAATTAACTTGCTTTTCTACAACTAGACTAACAATCAAATAGGACAGAACGCTTGCAAGGGTAAAAAATAATGTCAAAAGTAAAATTAAATACGTTAAAAATCTACTTTTATCTTCTTTGAAATGAATTGAAATAAATTTAAAATAATTAGATTTTACAAATGACAAGTATGTTATAGAAAAAAATAATATTCCCAAAATTACAATTGTAGCCATTCCAAAATAGTGATGGAACTTTTCCGTCAATGGCCTATTACTTGAATTTAAGTACAAAAAATAAAATAGGCACAGAAAGAAAAAACTAACTATCAATGAAAATATTAGAGTTCGTATTTTTAATAAATTCTTAATTAGATGCAGAACGCTCATGAATCTTAATTTTACAATTATCAATTTCTAGAAAAGTGCTACAAATATTGTCCCTAAATGCAAAAGTGTGAGAAACTAAAACGATTGGCTTTTCTATTTGTATTAAAAAATTTTGCAAGAAAGAAATACTGTCCAGATCTAAATTCTCTGTTGGCTCATCTAATACCAAAAGACTATATTTTTTTATGGATAATATTGAAATTAACAATACCTTTGTTTTATTGCCTTCTGAAAGTTGGTTGATCTTTTTATTGACTTCAACAAAATTTAATCCTTTACATATTTTTTCTACAGTTTCAAAGTCATAATTCCTCCTAAATATTTGCAAGTTCTCCATCAAGCTTAACTCATTGAGAACATTAAGTTCCTTGCTATAATACAGAACATTTTTCAATTTATCTTTTATTTGGATATTGTTGCCAATAATCTCACCCATTATAATCCTTAGTAGTGTTGTTTTACCCGTCCCATTTGCACCGCTTACTGAATATTTAACCTTATTGTTTATCTCCAAATTTACATCATCAAAAATTTTTCGGTTATTATAAAAGAATTTATCAATTTTTATATTCATTTCTGCATAAAATAAAGTAATGGTTTGCAACTTATTGCAAACCATTAGTTGATGTGTTTTTTAATTTGATCCTGGTCCTTACTCTTCTGATATTGCTAATTCGTGCGCTGCACACTCTGCATAGCAACCTACTACGCCAAAATTTGTTGGTTTATCTGAACACTGGTTTGATTTTGTACAGGCAAGATAAGTCTTTAAACTTCTAGCATTTCGCTTCATAATTTCCAATTTCGAATTTGAAATGTTATTCGAAACATATATGTAACTGATTCTATTTGATAAATTGAAGCCGATCTTAAAAATTAAATTATTACCATTTTCGCCCTTTTCAATTATGGTTTTTTCGGTCGTTCCAATTTCGTGTAAATTATACACTTCCACAAAATTCAAATCCGCACTGCTTTTTAGTGGAGGAATTCCCAGATTGTAATTAGCTGCACAAACTGGAGTTGCACAGAGAAATAGTACAACCAAAAATAATAGTTTTTTCATTTTTTGAAATTTTAAAAATTAATGTAATATTTCTTACAGACATTTTCTCTTACGCGTCAGATAGAATGTTTAGTAATTGGAATAAAATTAAAATTAAAATTATGCAACACTTTATTTTAAAAATAAAAAAAAGTTATCCACAGTGACTATTAAAAGTAATAGAATGTAATTTTGATGACACTCTATCAATTAGCGTTTTATTTTAAATGCATCAAGTCCTGGAAAAATTGCAGTGTCGCCCAACGCTTCTTCAATTCTTAAAAGTTGGTTGTATTTTGCCATACGATCTGAACGTGAAGCTGAACCCGTTTTTATTTGTCCACAATTCATCGCCACAGCTAAATCGGCAATTGTAGAATCTTCAGTTTCACCAGAACGGTGAGACATTACTGTTGTGTATTTGTTATTTTGCGCCATCTGAACAGCGGCCATCGTTTCCGATAAAGTTCCGATTTGGTTTACTTTAATTAAGATAGAATTGGCTGTTTCAGTTTTAATTCCTTTAGTTAAAATTTCAGTATTTGTCACAAATAAATCATCACCAACGATTTGAACAGTTTTTCCTAATTTTTCTGTTAAAAGTTTCCAGCCTTCCCAATCATTTTCATCCATTCCGTCTTCAATAGAAATAATGGGATATTTTGAGGCCAATTCCGCTAAATAATCTACCTGTTCTTCACGCGTTCTAACCGCGCCATTTTCACCTTCAAATTTTCTGTAATCGTATTTTCCATCAACATAAAATTCTGAAGAAGCGGCATCTAAAGCAAACATAATATCGTCTCCTGCTTTATAACCCGCATTTGTGATTGCTTGTGTTAAAGTATCGAGCGCATCTTCTGTACCATCAAACGTTGGTGCAAAACCACCTTCATCACCAACTGCAGTTGATAAACCTCTCTTCTTCAATATTGATTTTAATTCGTGAAAAATTTCTGTTCCTTTTTGTAGAGCGTGAGAAAAAGAATCTGCTTTTACAGGCATTATCATAAATTCCTGAAACGCAATCGGCGCATCTGAATGAGAACCGCCATTTATTACATTCATCATTGGAACAGGAAGTGTGTTTGCATTTACGCCGCCGATATATTTGTACAAAGGAATTTTTAAATCTAAAGCTGCCGCTTTTGCAACCGCCAAAGACACACCAAGAATTGCATTTGCACCAAGATTGGCTTTATTAGGTGTTCCATCTAATTCAATCATTAACATATCGATGTAATTTTGCTCGAAAACAGAAATACCAATAATTTCTGGTGCAATAACTTCTTTTACATTTTCTACTGCTTTCAGCACACCTTTTCCACCAAATTCCTTTCCATTATCTCGTAATTCTACAGCTTCATGTTCGCCAGTAGAAGCACCAGAAGGAACTGCAGCTCTTCCCATAGAACCATTTTCTGTATGAACATCTACTTCTATTGTAGGATTTCCTCGGGAATCTAAAATTTGTCGGGCTTCAATGTAAGAAATGTAACTCATGGTTTTATTTTGTTTTTTAAATATATTAATAATTAAACGACAGCAAATTTACGTAATATTTGGGGAAAATGAAAAAATTGATATTTTGTATTTTTTTGTATTTATGGTCCGCATTATTTTAACCTTATAAGTTTGTTTATTCAATTTTGAAAAGTTGTTTAAATTCAAAAGTTTTGTCATTAGCCAAAAAAAATTTTTCTAAATTTACATTCTAACAATTATATGAAATTATTTAGTGTTTTTCTTGAAATTCATTAATTTTACATAATAATAAGGACCAGATTGAGCAAATACATTAATAAATTTGCAAACCAATCTTTTTGACTTAAAGTAACATGATTTTAGCATTTAAAATATAAAAAAATATAAATGAGACAGATTTTTAATTTAAAAAAATGCTTGCTGTTTCTAAGTTTGTTTCTAGTATGTCTTCAGATTAGTGGACAATTGGGAGAAAAAGACCAAAACGGGATGACTTATGGTGAGCGCGATATGGCAAAAACTGCAGCCCAAACTGCAAAAGGAAATACACCTTATTCGCCGAGGGGAGTAGATAAAAACGCTGTGGAAAAGTATGTGAATGCCAATAAACAAAACCGCCCAGAAACTCCTGCCGAAAGATTGGCAAAATATAATGCAGAGAAAACACGCGATAATAATTATCTTAATGAAGTAAAAGCCGCAGAAAAAGACGCCGCTCCATTTCTAAATATATCAGCTGAAGATTTTATTGATAAAAATTCTGGCTTCTGTAAAGGAGACTGTGAAAACGGAAAAGGCAGTCTGACTTTGCCCCATGGTGAGGTATTTGTTGGTCTTTTTTTGAATGGAAAAGCCAATGGTAGAGGACAGATTAATAAGGATGCAAAAAATGCTGTAGTAAGTTTCTACAAAAACGGTCTTCGAGAAGGAAAAGCGGCAATATATAGTTCAGAAGGGGTTTTGCGTCTAAGTTATGTGAAAAACAAGGCTTTCGGTCCCGCAGAATTTCAGTTCAGTAACGGAGATAAAAGAAATTATAATTACAATAATGGTGTTGTAAATGGTGTTTCTTTTTACACCTTCGCCAATTCAAATGATTACGTAAAAGATCTTTATTTATTGGGTAAAAAACTAACAACTTTCCAAGCAAAAAAAGGTTCAAATATGTATCCTTCGGAAACGATGAAAAATGCAGCCTGGGTTTGGGATGAAACTTTACAGGCAAAAAAAACATTTTTTGAATCTACAGCTTTTTATAGTGGAGAGCATAACAATTTAGGAAGAAAACATGGGCAAGGTATTTATGCATGGGACAGTGGAAGATTTTACATAGGACAATGGAAAAGAGGAAATATGGACGGATTTGGCCAAATGGTATATCCCAATGGCGATTATTATGAAGGAGAGTTCAACAACGATAAAAAGAATGGAAAAGGAATAACTTATTATGTAAACGGTTTAAAATACGAAGGAGAATATAAAGATGATAAAATGGACGGCAAAGGAAAAATCATTTTTCCGAATGGAAAGTATTACACAGCTAAATTTGTGAAAGATAAAATGGAAGGTGAAGCTAACCTGATTCTTCCTGACGGATCACACGCCTTCATTTTTTATGAAAACGATAAACAAACTGGTGGTAAATATTTTAATGCAAATGGAAAAGAAATCAATAAAAGTGAATTCACAATAATTGAAGATAATTTTTAATATTACAAAGGTGTTTTTTTGCGCTTTCATAAATCAATTGCCAAACATTTACTTAAAGTCTTAAGCAAATCCTTTTTTTAATTTCTTTAAAGCGTAAACAAATCCAATAATCTTGCAATTCCATTTGACATAAGATTTTATTAAATTGAATTGAAATTTAAAATTAAAATTAAAGTTCTTAACTTTAACAATAAATAAAATATTATGAAAAACACCGTTGTAATAACCGCCATTTTGGGTTTAAGTTTAATGGCTTGCAAAAAAGAAAATACAGCCAATACTAAAAATGTAACTTCTAATATCAATTCATTAAAAATGGATGAAAGTAAGAGTTTCACTTATCTCGCAACTAATTCTGAACGTGCCAATTTAAGTTTCCAAAATGAAGGAAATGATCACAGAATAACTATAAAAGCAAACAATATGAAGTATGTTCTGGATAAAAAAGATGCAGATTCCGCATCTATGGTATTTGAAAGAAATGGTGTAGTTGCAAAATTGACGAAAGATTCTTTAATTATTACTCAAGATGACAAAGTAATTCCTTTGGTGAGAACAAATTAAAAAAAATTGAATTCTTGGTTTATTACTTCATCAGTTCTTGCCACATAAAAGAGGCTTCTGGCGGAATTATCAAAAGCAGAATTAAACATTAATATGTAATTAAATATTAAATAAATTAACAAAAAATCCGTCACATTAAATAATGAGACGGATTTTATATTTAAAAAAGCTTTTAGAAATTTATTCTGCTGTTTTTTCTTCTGTTGTATCTGCAGCTTCCACAGTTGGTTCTTCAACTACTGCATCAGTTACAGTTTCTTCAGCTTTAGCTTCTACTTTTGCATCTGCAATTGTTGCAATTGGTTGAGCTTTTTTAGCTTTAGAAGCACTTCTACTTCTTCTAGTAGTTTTCTTCTCCGCTTCGTTTGGATTATAGATATCGTTGAAATCTACCAATTCTATCATCGCCATATCTGCCGCATCACCTAATCTGAAACCAGTTTTAATGATTCTTGTGTAACCTCCTGGTCTTTCAGCAATTTTGGGAGCAATTGTTCTGAACAATTCAGTAACTGCTTCTTTGCTTTGAAGATAAGAGAAAACTGTACGTCTATTGTGAGTAGAATCTTCTTTAGATTTCGTTAGAATTGGTTCTACAAAAACTCTTAGCGCTTTTGCTTTCGCAACCGTTGTATTAATTCTTTTATGCTCAATAAGAGAACAAGCCATGTTAGAAAGCATCGCGCTTCTGTGAGATGTAGTTCTTCCTAAATGATTAAATTTTTTACCGTGTCTCATTATAATTTATTTATCTGCGTCTAATTTATATTTCGCCACATCAAAGCCAAAGTTTAGCCCTTTTGCGTGCACTAATTCTTCTAGTTCTGTCAGAGATTTTTTACCAAAATTTCTGAATTTCATCAAATCAGACTTACTGTAAGAAACAAGTTCTCCAAGAGTTTCTACTTCTGCCGCTTTCAAACAATTTAGTGCTCTTACGGAAAGATCCATATCTGCTAATTTTGATTTTAAAAGTTGACGTGTGTGAAGTGTTTCTTCGTCATACTGAATGGAGGCTTTCACTGCTTCTGTTTCCAAAGTAATTCTCTCATCGGAGAATAACATGAAATGATAAATTAATATTTTAGAAGCTTCAGTTAATGCATTTTGAGGAGAGATTGAACCGTCTGTCTCAATATCCAAAATCAGTTTTTCGTAGTCTGTTTTTTGCTCTACACGATAGTTTTCAACAGTGTATTGTACTTTTTTGATTGGCGTAAAGATAGAATCTATTGCAATTGTACCAAGAGGTGCATTTGCAGATTTGTTTTGTTCTGAAGGAACGTAACCTCTACCTTTTTCTATATTAAAAGTAATTTCAAAAGTAACTGCTTTAGTTAGATTACAAATAACCAATTCGGGGTTTAAAACTTCAAAACCGTTTATTGAACTACCTAAATCACCTGCTGTAATTACTTCTTTACCAGAAAGTTTTACAGAAACTTGTTCTGCAGAAGCGCCTTCAGATTTTGCTTTAAGTCTTAGTTGTTTAAGGTTTAAAACTATTTCTGTAACGTCTTCTATAACACCTTTAATTGTTGAAAATTCGTGCTCTACACCTTCTATTTTGATAGAAGAAATAGCATATCCTTCAAGAGAAGAAAGTAAAACTCTTCTCAATGCATTACCGATGGTAAGACCAAAACCAGATTCAAGGGGTCTGAATTCAAACTGTCCTTTAAAATCATCAGATTTTATTAGTATTACTTTGTCGGGTTTTATAAATGTTAAAATTGCCATATAATTGGGTTGAGCAAAAATTTGATTATTATTTAGAGTAAAGTTCGACGATCAACTGTTCTTTGATGTCTTCAGGAATCTGAATTCTTTCAGGCGCTGAAGTAAAAGTACCAGTTTTAGTTTCGTCATTGAACTGTAACCACTCATAATTAGATTTATAAGCTAAAGAATCTGCGATTACTTCAAGAGATTTAGATTTCTCTCTTACGGCAATCTGATCGCCTGCTTTTAAAATGTAAGAAGGAATGTTTACTAATTCACCATTCACAGTTATGTGACGGTGAGAAACAAGTTGTCTTGCTCCGGCTCTACTTTTAGCAAAACCTAGTCTGAAAACCACGTTATCTAGACGAGACTCACAAAGTTGAAGTAAAACTTCACCTGTAATTCCTTTACTACTATGTGCTTTTACGAATAAATTAGAAAATTGTCTTTCTAAAATACCATAAGTATATTTTGCTTTTTGCTTTTCCATTAACTGGATTGCGTACTCAGATTTTTTAGCTCCTCTTCTTCTGTTCGGGCCGTGTTGTCCGGGTGGTTGGTTTTTTCTTTTTTCGAAGCTTTTATCGTCTCCGTAAATTGCAGCGCCAAATTTACGTGCAATTTTAGTTTTTGGTCCTATATATCTTGCCATATTGTTTAAGATTTGAGATTTTGAGATTTGAGATCTGAAATTTTAAAACATTATAATTTTAATTTTCAAACTTTCAAATTTTCAAATTCTAATAATTATACTCTTCTTCTTTTTGGAGGTCTACATCCGTTGTGCGGCATTGGCGTAACGTCAATGATTTCGCTTACTTCAATTCCTGAATTGTGAATGGTTCTGATGGCAGATTCTCTACCTGCACCCGGACCTTTTACAAAAACCTTTACTCTACGAAGACCCAAATCGTGGGCAACTTGTGAGCAATTTTCTGCAGCCATTTGCGCTGCGAAGGGAGTATTCTTTTTAGAACCTCTAAATCCCATTTTACCAGCAGAAGCCCAAGAAATAACTTCTCCTGCTTTGTTGGTTAAAGAAATAATAATATTATTGAAGGTCGCTTGGATATGAGCCTCGCCGATTGCTTCAACTTTTACTTTTCTCTTTTTTGTTACTTTAGTCTGTTTTGCCATAATTCTTTACCGATTATTTACTTGCTTTCTTTTTGTTAGCAACAGTTTTTCGTTTTCCTTTTCGGGTTCTAGAATTATTTTTAGTTCTTTGTCCTCTTAAAGGTAATCCAAGTCTGTGACGTATTCCTCGTTGGCAACCAATGTCCATCAATCGCTTGATGTTCAATTGTGTTTCAGAACGCAATTCACCTTCCACTTTAATGTTTTCGGTAATGTAGTTTCTGATTAATGCCAATTCATCGTCATTCCATTCGTTGACTTTCTTGTCTTCGCTGATTCCAGCGTTTTTCAAGATTTGTGCAGCTGTGCTTCTTCCTACTCCGAAGATATAAGTAAGCCCAATTACTCCTCTTTTGTTTTTTGGTAAATCAATACCTGAAATTCTCGCCATAATTTAGCCTTGTCTTTGTTTAAATTTTGGGTTTTTCTTGTTGATCACGAAAAGCACACCTTTACGGCGAACGATTTTGCAATCAGCACTTCTTTTTTTGATAGATGCTCTAACTTTCATTTGTTTTTGTTTAATTTTCCAACGGTTAAATGCTCACTTTCGTTTACATTCCCTATCGTTTAAATATTTAAATGAAAAGTAAAATCCGATGATTTCACTTTATTTCTTATCATATTAATTTCAACTTCTTCTGAAATTAATATCTGAATGTAATTCTACCTTTAGATAAATCATAGGGAGACAGTTCTAACCGAACTTTATCTCCAGGTAAAAGTTTAATATAATGCATTCTCATTTTGCCAGAAATATGGGCTATTAAAATATGTCCATTTTCTAGTTCCACACGAAATTGTGCGTTTGAAAGTGCTTCGGTAATTAAACCGTCTTGTTCTATATGTTTCTGTTTAGCCATTTATATATTATTAGACGTTCTTGATAATTTTGATTGCATCAAGCCGTCATAATGGTGATTTAATAGATAAGTATTGATTTGTTGTACTGTATCTAAAACCACTCCTACCATAATCAAAAGTGAGGTCCCACCAAAGAAAAGAGCGAATCTATCCGTTGAAACAAGTGAACCATGTACTATTGCGGGAAGGATTGCAAAAATAGCTAAAAAAATTGAACCAGGCAAGGTAATTTTCGACAAAATATCATCAAGGTAATCTGAGGTTTCTTTCCCAGGTCTTACCTTTGGAACTAATCCACCATTTCTCTTTAAATCATCTGACATTTGATTAACAGGGATTGTAATTGCTGTATAAAAAAATGTAAATACAATAATTAATAAAGCAAATAAAACATTATATTGCCAAGAGAATACATCTTTAAATCCTGCTAAAAAAGCATTAGAAGAATCAACGCCTGTTAAAAGACCTGGAACAAACATTAAAGCTTGTGCAAAAATAATTGGCATTACACCTGCTGCATTTACCTTTAATGGAATCCATTGTCTTGCACCTTGCATTAAATTTTTATTGACACCGCCTCTTGCTTGTGCTCTACTCACATATTGAATTGGAATTTTTCTTACTGCTACTGATAATATTATTGCTAATAAAATCACAACTAGCCAGAATAAAACTTCTATTAAAATCATAATTGCACCAGAACCTCCTGTACCAGTTTTAGTAGTAAATTCTTGAATAAAAGCTGATGGTAAATCTGCTAAAATTCCTACCATAATTAAGATTGAAATACCGTTTCCAATACCTTTATCGGTAATTTTTTCTCCTAACCACATTGCAAATACGGAACCTGCAACGAGAATTACGATACTTGGCAGCCAAAACATAACTGAATTTGGATCTACAAAATAAGCAGAACCGAACTGATTGTAAGGTAAAAATACATTAGTAATACTTGTAAGATAAGAAGGTGCTTGTACAAGACAAACTCCAATTGTTAACCATCTTGTAATTTGGTTTAAAGTATTTCTGCCACTTTCGCCGTCTTTTTGTAATTTCTGTAGGTAAGGAATAGCCATTCCCATCAACTGCACAATAATAGAGGCAGAAATGTAGGGCATAATTCCTAATGCCATTACAGACGCTCTACTAAATGCACCACCGGTAAAAGAGGAAAGCAAACCTAAAAGACCAGCTCCTTGTTTGCTTCCACCTTGACTTTGATATTTTTCTAAAAGATCACCTACTTCTGCCATATTAATGGCAGGTAAAGAAATAAAAGATGCGAATCTATACACTAAAATCAATGATAAAGTAATAAGAATTTTATCTCTTAATTCTTTAAGACTCCAGATATTTTTAAGGGTTTGTATAAATTCTTTCATTTGATATTTGTCTGTTTTTTAGGACAAATGTAATCTTTCGATTTCATTGTAAATTTTATAGAGTAATTGCTTTTCCTCCAGCTTTAGCGATAGCTTCTTCGGCAGATTTTGTGAATTTGTGTGCAGAAATTGAAACACCAGTTTTCAATTCTCCTCTTCCCATAATCTTTAAGATTTCACTTTTTTTAGCTAACCCGTTTTGAACTAATACTTCTTGTGTAATTTCAGTGATATTTTTGGTATCGGCTAAAATTTGAAGTGTATCAATATTAATTGCTCTGTATTCTTTTCTATTGATGTTGGTAAAACCAAATTTTGGTAATCTTCTTTGAAGTGGCATTTGTCCACCTTCAAAACCAATTTTTCTAGAATATCCAGATCTGGATTTTTGACCTTTATGTCCTTTTGCAGAAGTACCACCTTTGCCACTTCCTTGTCCACGACCCAATCTTTTAGAGTTGTGCGTTGCACCACTTGCAGGTCTTATACTATTTAAATTCATTGTTCTTAGGTTTTAGATTTTAGATTTTAAATTTTAGATTTACATCTAAAAAATATCTAAAATTTATAATTTAAAATTATTTAACTACTTCTACAAGATGGTTAATTGCAGCAACCATTCCTAGAACAGCTGGAGAATCATCGTGTTCTACCACTTGATTAAGTTTTTTTAATCCTAATGCTTCAAGCGTTCTCTTTTGAGTTTTGGTTCTACCAATAGCGCTTCTTACTTGTTTTACTTTAATTTTTGCCATTGTTTTAATATTAACCGTTAAACACTTTATCTAATGAAATACCTCTCATTCTAGCAATTTCCTCTGGCTTTCTTACTTCTAATAATGCTTTGAAAGTTGCTTTCACTACATTATGTGGGTTAGAAGATCCTTTAGATTTTGAAAGTATATCTTTAATACCTGCACTTTCTACAACGATACGAACTACACCACCTGCTATTACACCGGTACCTGCAGAAGCTGGTCTTAAGAAAATATCTGCACCACCATATCTTGCTGAAGTTTGGTGAGGTATTGTATTATTAATTACAGGAACTTTTACTAAATTTTTCTTTGCATCGTCCACCGCTTTAGAAATTGCAGAAGCTACTTCTTTAGATTTTCCCAAACCAAAACCAATGATACCATCATTATTACCTACAACTACGATAGCTGAAAAACCGAATGCTCTACCTCCTTTTGTTACTTTCGTAACTCTATTTACGGAAACCAAACGATCTGCTAATTCTAAGCCTCCTGGTTTTACTCTTTCTATATTGTCAAATCCTAACATAATTCTTTAATTTTAAAATTTCAAACCACCTTCTCTTGCACCGTCTGCTAAAGCTTTTACTCTACCGTGATACACGAAACCATTTCTATCAAACACTATATTTTCTATACCTGCAGCTTTTGCTTTTTCAGCAATTTTTTTACCAACAGCGGCAGAAATTTCCGTTTTTGTTCCTTTAGAATCTACACCTTTCTCACGAGAAGAAGCTGATGCTAAAGTTTTACCATCAAAGTCATCTACTAACTGAGCGTAGATTTCTTTATTACTTTTATAAACAGACAATCTTGGTAATGCAGCAGATCCAGAAATCTTACCTCTTACTCTATTTTTTATTCTGTTTCTTTTTTGGGTTTTTGTTAATGCCATTTCTTTAAATTTTATGCAGATTTACCGGCTTTTCTTCTTACGTTTTCTCCTACGAATCTCACGCCTTTTCCTTTGTATGGTTCTGGTTTTCTGAAAGATCTAATCTTTGCAGCAACCATTCCTAAAAGTTGTTTATCATAAGAATTTAAAGTAATGATCGGGTTTTTCCCTTTTTCAGTCAAAGTATCTACACTTACTTCCGATGGAAGATTAAGAATAATACCGTGTGAGAAGCCTAAAGACAAATCTAATCTGTTTCCTTGATGAGATGCTCTATAACCTACACCTACTAATTCTAATTGTTTTGTGAAACCAGTTGAAGTTCCTACAATCATATTATGAATTAACGCTCTATAAAGACCGTGTAATGCTTTGTGTGATTTAGATTCAGAAGGACGGTTTATTGTAATGACGCCATCTTTTTGATCTAAAGTAATACCTTCCGTAAGAGTCTGTGTAAGTTCTCCTTTGGGACCTTTAACTGTTACTACGTTATCTTTAACGTTAACTGTAACACCGGCAGGAATTTCTATAATGGATTTACCAATTCTTGACATTTCTTCCTTTTTTACAATTAATAAACATAGCAAATTACTTCACCACCTACTTTTTCTTTACGAGCAGTTTTATCTGTCATTAACCCTTTTGAAGTTGAGATAATTGCTACTCCAAGTCCGTTCAATACTCTTGGAAGTTCTTCTGAACCTTTGTATTGTCTTAAACCTGGTCTAGAAGCTCTTTGTATAGATTTGATAGCCGGTTTATTAGTTTGCTTGTCATATTTAAGAGCGATTTTGATAGTCCCTTGAACTGCGTTATCCTCAAACTTATAGTTTAAGATATAACCTTGATCAAATAGGATTTTCGTAATCTCCTTTTTAATATTTGATGCAGGAATTTCCACCACTTTGTGGCCTGCGCTTTGTGCGTTCCTTACTCTTGTTAGGAAATCTGAAATTGGATCTGTTACCATTTCTTCATTTTAAATTATTGGTTTATGATGAGCAGTATTTAGTAGAATATTTCTCTAAACTTTCTCACCTCGATTTTTCTAAATTATTACCAACTGGCTTTTTTCACTCCAGGAATTAGACCTTTATTGGCCATTTCTCTAAATGTTACTCTAGATAAGCCGAAAGTCCTCATATATCCTCTTGGTCTTCCAGTTAATTTACATCTGTTATGTAATCTTACTGGTGAAGCATCTTTTGGTAATTTTTGAAGTCCTTCAAAATCACCTGCAGCTTTTAGAGCTTTTCTCTTTTCAGCGTATTTTGCTACTGTAGCTTCTCTTTTGCGCTCACGCGCTTTCATTGATTCTTTTGCCATTTCTTAGTTCTTTTTAAAAGGTAATCCGAAATGAGCAAGTAAAGATTTTGCTTCTTTATCGGTTTTAGCTGAAGTTACAAAAGTAATATCCATCCCTTGGATTTTCTTTACTTTATCTATTGCAATCTCTGGGAAAATGATTTGTTCTGTAATACCAAGATTATAATTTCCTCTACCATCAAAACCATCTGCTTTGATACCAGAAAAATCTCTAATACGAGGTAGTGCAGAAGATGTTAATCTATCTAAAAACTCATACATTTTATCTGCTCTGAGTGTTACTCTTGCACCAACTGGCATTCCTTTTCTTAATTTAAATGCTGCTTCATCTTTCTTAGAAATAGTTCCTACGGCTTTTTGACCCGTAATTTGCGTCATTTCTTCTACTGCATAATCAACAATTTTCTTGTCTGCAGTCGCTTCTCCTAAACCTTGAGAAAGACAAATTTTCACTAATTTAGGCACTTCCATAATAGATTTGTACCCAAATTCTTCCATCATTGCAGGAACGATTTTCTCTTTATAGTTTAGCTTTGGTCTTGCTATATATTCCATCTTCTTAATTATTATAACGTGTTACCAGATGATTTTGAAATTCTAACTTTCTTGTCACCCTCCATTTTGTAACCTACTTTAGTTCCTTTTTTAGTTTTTGGATCTATAAGCATTACATTAGAGATGTGTACTGAAGCTTCTTTCTCTACAATACCGCCTTGAGGATTTCCTGCAGATGGTTTTGTGTGTCTTTTCACGATATTTAAACCGGCAACAATTACTCTTGCGTCTTTGTTTTCTTTTCTGATCACTTCGATAACTTCACCTGTTTTACCTTTGATTTCTTTTCTTCCAGTAGTGATGATTACGTTATCTCCTCTTTTGATTTTTAACTTTGTCATTTTTTTTTAATTTAAAATTTATAAAACCTCAGGGGCTAATGAAATGATCTTCATATATTCTTTATCACGTAATTCTCTGGCCACTGGACCAAATACACGCGTTCCTCTCATTTCTCCTGTAGTATTAAGAAGTACACAAGCATTATCATCAAATTTAATGTAAGACCCGTCTTTTCTTCTAACCGCTTTTTTAGTTCGGATAACTACGGCTTTAGAAACCTGTCCTTTTTTTGCAGTTCCTGATGGTGAAGAATCTTTAATTGTTACTACAATTTTGTCACCTACGGAAGCATATCTTCTTCTGGTACCTCCCAGAACTCTGATTACTAATACTTCTTTTGCACCAGTATTATCTGCTACTTTTAATCTTGATTCTGTCTGTAACATTATTTAGCTTTTTCAATGATTCTTACTAATCTCCATCTTTTACTTTTACTCAAAGGTCTTGTTTCGATTATCTCTACTGTATCTCCTTCGTTGCACTCATTATTTTCATCATGAGCTGTATATTTTTTCGTTTTCAAAACGAACTTTCCATACATTGGATGCTTTACTCTAGTTGTTTCACTAACAACAATGGTCTTTTCCATTTTATTGCTGGAAACTACTCCGATTCTTTCTTTTCTTAAATTTCTATCCATGATAAAATGAAATTCTATTGTTGTTTGTTTGTTAACTCAGTTTCTAGTCTCGCGATTGTTCTTCTCAAATCTTTAATTTGAATAGGATTTTCAATAGGGCTGATTGAATGTGATAGTTTTAATTTATTAAAATCTACTTTTAATTCAGCTAATTTGTTTTGAATATCACCTGCGCTCAAATTTTTGATGTCAGCTTTTTTCATTTCTAATTAAGATTATTGAGGTTTAACAAAATCATTCGCTACTACAAATCTTGTAGTTACAGGAAGTTTCTGAGCAGCAAGACGCAATGCTTCTTTTGCTATATCATAAGGAACTCCTCCTACTTCGAACATTATTTTACCAGGTTTCACTACAGATACCCAATATTCCACAGCACCTTTACCTTTCCCCATACGAACTTCGGCTGGTTTTTTTGTAATTGGCTTGTCTGGAAATATTTTGATCCAAAGTTGACCTTCTCTTTTCATATATCTTGTCGCAGCAATACGTGCAGCTTCAATTTGTCTTGCAGTAATCCAAGCTCCTTCATTCGCTTTAATACCGAAAGTTCCATAAGCAAGTTGATTTCCTCTTTGGGCAATCCCCTTCATCTTCATCTTATGAACTTTTCGGAACTTGGTTCTTTTTGGTTGTAACATAATTTAAATTTTAGATTAATTTACTCACGAATTCAAATCTTAAATTTGATTTGGTGAATGCTTCTCATTTTAGATTTTAGATTTTAAAAAAGTAACGGTCATTTAAAATGTTTTTCTAAAATTTTGAATTATTTTCTATCTCTAGATGGTCTTCTATTATCTCTATCTCCACGATTTCCTCCTGTAGATGGTCCTTTTTTCTGTTGACCAACTAATGGTGTAAGATCTCTCTTACCATAAACCTCACCTTTCATAATCCATACTTTTACACCAAGTTTACCATAAGTAGTATTGGCTTCAGCAATGTGATAATCGATATCTGCTCTAAATGTAGACAAAGGAATTCTACCTTCTTTAAAGTTTTCAGATCTTGCCATTTCTGCTCCGTTTAATCTTCCAGAAATTTGCACTTTTATACCTTCTGCACCCATTCTCATAGTAGATGCAATTGACATTTTAACAGCTCTTCTGTAAGAAATTCTGTTTTCAATTTGTTTTGCAATACTATCAGCAACTAAAACTGCATCCAGTTCTGGTCTTTTAATTTCAAAAATATTAATTTGAATATCTTTCCCAGTTAATTTCTTTAATTCCTCTTTCAATTTATCTACTTCAGAGCCACCTTTCCCGATAATTAAACCAGGTCTTGCAGTGGTAATAGTAACTGTAACAAGTTTTAAAGTTCTTTCTATATAAATTTTAGAAATTCCACCTTTAGACAATCTTGCTTCAAGGTATCTTCTGATTTTATAATCTTCTGCAATTCTATCTCCATAATCGTTCCCACCATACCAGTTAGAATCCCATCCTTTGATGATTCCTAATCTATTACCAATTGGATTTGTTTTCTGTCCCATACCTTGATTATTGATTTACTGTTTTATTACCTAAAATTAAGGTAATGTGGTTAGATCTTTTTCTGATTCTGTGTCCTCTTCCTTGTGGTGCAGGGCGTAATCTTTTTAATTGTCTTGCGCTATCTACCATAATTTCTTTTACGATAAGATTTGCTGCTTCAATATCCTGACCTTCATTTTTCAATTGCCAATTAGCCATTGCAGAAAGTAAAACTTTTTCTAATTTCTCAGAAGCCGCTTTTTTGGAAAATTTAAGAATAGATAAAGCTTTATCTACTTCTACTCCTCTGATTATATCTGCAACTAAACGCATTTTTCTTGGAGAAGAAGGGCAATCATTATATAACGATTTTGCCACATCCTGATTTGCTATTTTACGTGCTAATGCACTTTCTCTTTTTCTTGATCCCATTATCTGCTTCCTTTATTTTTGTTACCACCGTGACCTCTAAAAGATCTTGTAGGTGAGAATTCTCCTAATTTGTGACCAACCATGTTTTCAGTTACATAAACTGGGATAAAAGATTTCCCATTGTGAACTGCAAAAGTTTGTCCTACAAAGTCTGGAGAAATCATAGACGCTCGAGACCAAGTTTTTATAACTGTCTTTTTATTAGACTCTATATTTGCTGCGACCTTATTTACTAATGTATAGTGAATGAATGGTCCTTTTTTAAGTGATCTAGACATAATTATTTTCTTTTAGATAAGATGTAACGGTTAGACGCTTTATTTTTGGTTCTCGTTTTGTAACCTTTTGCAGGCATTCCGTTTCTTGATCTTGGATGTCCACCAGAAGATTTACCTTCACCACCACCCATTGGGTGATCTACCGGATTCATTACTACTGGTCTTGTTCTTGGTCTTCTTCCTAACCATCTACTTCTACCAGCTTTACCCGAAACAGTAAGCATATGATCATGATTTGATATAGAACCAATCATAGCGATACATTCTACTAAAATCATTCTAGATTCACCAGAAGGCAATTTTACGATGGCATACTTTCCATCTCTGGAAGTAAGTTGTGCGGATGAACCTGCACTTCTCGCCATAATTGCACCTTGTCCTGGTTTTAATTCGATACAAGAAATTGTTGTTCCCAAAGGAATATTTTTCAATTTCATTGCGTTCCCCACTTCTGGTTCTGCACTTTCACTTGAAACCACTTTTTGATCTACTTTAATACCATGCGGAGCGATAATATATCTTTTCTCTCCATCTGTATATTCTAATAAAGCGATAAATGCAGTTCTGTTTGGATCATACTCTACAGATTTTACCGTTGCTTCAACATCAAATTTATTTCTCTTGAAGTCGATAATTCTGTATTTCTTTTTATGTCCACCGCCGGTGTAACGCATGGTCATTTTACCAGTGTTGTTACGACCACCTGATTTACTGATACCAACGGTAAGAGATTTCTCTGGTTTGTTGGTAGTAATTTCATCAAAGTTGTTTACAACTCTGAATCTCTGTCCCGGGGTGATAGGTTTTAATTTTCTAACAGACATTACTATTGTTATTTATTAATTAGTTGCAAAAATATCAATCACTTCGCCACTTGCGAGAGAAACAATTGCTTTTTTCAATTTGTTGGTTTTCCCAACCTGAAGTCCTTTTTTGGTTTGTTTCGCAGAAACTTTAGGCGCATAAATCATGGTTCTTACGTCTGCTACTTTTACACCGTACATTGCTTCTACCGCATTTCTTACTTGGATTTTATTCGCTTTTGGATTTACCAAAAAAGAATAAGCACCTCTTAAATCTTGCAAATAGTTCGCTTTTTCCGAAATAATTGGTTTAATGATAATAGACATGATTTATTTCTTTAAGTTTTCTTGAAATTTCTCTATAGCACCTTCTAAAAAGATTACTTCACCTGCATGAACGATATCGTAAGAACTAATCTCATTATAATTCATTACTTTCGTTTTAGGTAAATTTCTAGAAGATAAATACACGTTTTTATTAGCTTCAGGAAGAATAAATAATGCTTTTTTACCTGTCAATTCCAAAGCTGATAACAACTTGATGAAATCTTTGGTTTTTGGTGCATCAAAAGATAAATCTTCTAAAACTGTAATACTGTTTTCTCTCATTTTCTGAGAAAGAACTGATTTTTTCGCTAATCTTTTTAACGCTTTATTCAGTTTAAATCTATAATCTCTTGGTTTTGGTCCGAAAATTCGGCCACCACCTCTAAAAACTGGAGATTTTATATCACCGTATCTTGCAGATCCGGATCCTTTTTGTTTTTTCAACTTTTTAGTTGATCCAACTATTTCACTTCTCTCTTTAGACTTGTGAGTCCCTTGTCTTTGTGCAGCAAGATATTGCTTCACTTCTAAGTAAACCGCGTGTTGGTTTGGTTCAATACCGAAAACAGTATCATCAAACGTTACTTTTCTTCCGGTTTCTTTTCCTGATGTATTTAATACTACTAATTCCATTTTCTAATAATTACATAAGAATTTTTTGCTCCCGGAATCGCACCTTTTACTACTAAAAGATTCTGCTCTTCATCTACTTTTAACACTTGAAGATTTTGAACGGTAACCTGATTACCTCCCATTCTTCCTGCCATTCTCATTCCTTTAAATACTCTTGAAGGATCGGAACCTGCACCGATAGAACCTGGAGCTCTTAATCTGTTGTGCTGTCCGTGAGTGGCTTGCATTACACCTCCAAAGTTGTGTCTTTTCACAACACCTTGGAAACCTTTTCCTTTTGAAGTTCCTGTAACATCTACATATTCACCTGCGGCAAATAAATTTACTTTCACTTCATCTCCTACTTTTAAATCGTCAACGAATTCATTATAGAATTCTACCAACTTTGCTTTAGGAGTAGAACCAGCCTTTTTAAAATGGCCAATTAACGCTTTTCCAACGTTCTTTTCACTCTTGTCATCGAAACCAAGTTGAGCAGCTTTGTACCCATCTTTTTCTATGGTTCTGACCTGTAAAACCGAGCAAGGACCTGCTTGAATAACGGTACACGGCATATTTTTGCCGTTTTCGTCAAACAGAGAAGTCATCCCGATTTTTTTTCCAATAATACCTGACATTATTTATATATATCTATTTATATTCTGGTTTTCTCATTAAGTTTCCGTGATTTCTACGTTTGAAATAGGCACACTTTTTCCTTAAATTGAGTGTGCAAATGTATGAAGAAAATTTTAATTGACAATAAGAGAATTAAAAATATTTAGGAAATTATAAAAATAAAAACATCTCTTATAAGAAAAGATGTTTTTCATAATTAAAAAGTGCTAAAATTCTAAACTATAAAATTTATTTAACCCAAATCATCCCCTTTTCAATTGGATTATTATGCCCTTCCATCCATTCCAAGAAACTTGAATTGATTGTTTCAATAATTTCTTTATCAGAACTCTGTTTACCATTAAATGAAACCGAAACTTTCATGTTACTTTGCATGAGATTTTGCTTATATTGTGCAGCGGGTTCACGAATAATATTTTCTTTAAACGTAATTTCTTTTTGCAAATTCCCCATCGGAATTGCAGGAAAGGGTTTTATTGCGTCAGTTTTTTTTTCAATACTCGTAGCAAAAAACTGATAATCATTATCATTTGAACTTATTTCCAATATAAGACCGGGAAGTCCTGAAAATTTATATGGTCCATCTTGGATAGGAATTTCCATTGTGTACCAAGCGATCCATTCTCTTCCACCAAATGAAATTGAAGCATTTTCGCATTTATGACCTAAAATTTCTTTCTTTTGCTTTAAAAGTTCCCATTTTGTCGGAAATAAGTAATCGGAAGAATAGAATTTATACAATATCATTTCATACTTTTTGAAAATATCTTTTGAAGAATTTTTAAAAATATTGGCATTAAAATCACTGTAATTTAAATCCTGAAATTTAAAGAATGACTCTTTCGTTTCCGCGTTTATGTTTAAAAGGTATTTTTCAAATACTTTAGTGCTATCTTCAACTTTTGGTCGGAATTTCACATCGTAGCCTATTGTATAATTTTGCGAATAGATAAAATTTCCACTGAAAAAAATTAAAATAAGAAGGTAAGATATTCTGAAATTTATTTTTCCCATTCAAATTCTATTTCTAAACCATTTCTTTCTTGCTCGAAAACTTGGTTATTAGGAATTTTTTCCAATTCTTTCTTTAATTCTGGTGTGAGACCATATCTTAACTTCGGATATTTATGAAAAGATATAACTTCTCCTTTATAGGAATCAAAGGGATTTTTTATTTCGTCTGAACTTTCTTTAAAATTAAGTAATGACCATTTAAAACTGTTTGCATCATCGTAAACTTCATAAATAAGCCCAGGTGTATTTTTAAATTTCCACGGACCTACTGATATTTTTACTTTTTCATCATACCATGCAATGTAGTGACGTCCTCTAAAATCTGTTTCTGCTTTAAGCAATTTTATCTTATTTACTATTTTAAATTCTGAAGATAAAACCCATTTCATCTCATATACGTCGTTCAAAACATAATCTTTCTCTTTTGCATTCGGAATATTTTCTAAAATAAGGTTTTTTTCACCTGGCTTTGCATAAATATAATATAAAGGTGTTTTTTTAGAAATAAAATACGTTTCAGGCGCATCTCCATTTGGTTTGATACCAAATTGAACTTTGTAAAGCTTTATTTTAGTTTTTATTTCAAACTGTAAATTAGCGGGGAAAACAAAAGTTTTTCTTAAGTCTTTATTATAAACATCGAAATTATAATTTGCGTCAAAAGTTTGAGAATGATATCCAAGACTAATTAAACAAAATATCATATAAAAGTAATTCTTCATAGAAACATACATAACAAATTGGCTTTAAAAGAAGCCAATTTGTTGGAAATTAAATAATTTTTTATTCAGCTGCTAATTGAGCATCCATCAAAACAATTTGCGCATGTAATCTACAAGACCTTTCATCTGGTTGAAGACTAACGTCAGTTTTAATTACTGTTTGACTTCCATCTGCATTAACACGGTAAATTGTAGTAACACATAATAAACTTACTAAGTCGTTAGTATTAATATTAGGATTCTGATTTGAGGTCGAGGTTAGTGACGTTGTGTTTGCACTCATCATCCCCGCAACTCCAAAAGCCGCTAATAATAAAACTTTTTTCATAATACATTGTTTTTATTGGTTAATGTATTACGAAACTAAAACTAAAACTAAAACTAAAACTATGCAAGTTATTTTTTAAAATTTAGCGAAATATTCGCAATTTGTAATAAATCTAAACAATTTCAACAAAACTCGTATTTTTAAGTGGTAAGAATATATTTTTAATTGACAATGAGAGAATTAAAAATAATTGTAATTATTTTAATAATTATTTAACAAAAGAAAAACTCTACAAAATTTAATCCGCAGAGTTTTTCACAATGTATTTTAAAGTAAGAAAATCATTATTCAAATATGCCTATTTTTTCAACTTTAGAAGTAAATGCAAGAATTAATATAACTAAAATCCAAAAATAATTTTGAATTTTTAATTTTTTGAACTTCTCGTCTTCTTTGCTATTATATAATGAGATTATCAGATAAATATTATAAATTATACCGATACCAAACAAAATTAATAAAATGTAATTTTTCATAATTATAAATATTAATCAAACCAGCCCATACAATCTGCGAAATCCAAAACAGCAATTGCAGTTCCGATAGCTCCAAGATATTTTGAAGCGACTTTGCCTACGATTTTCATTACACCTTTTTTACCTAATTTTTTCAAACTACCACTTCCAAGTTGAATTAGTGAATTAATTCCTGTCGCTTCTAAAATACAATTTCCAACATTCGATTGGGCATAGACAGAATTGCCTGCTAAACTAATAAATTGTAACGCAAAATCTTCGTCATTAAAAATTCCCATTGTTTGACCTTCTTGAAGATAACTTTCTTCAGCAACAATTGTTTGTGCTATTAAATCTAATTTTGCAGGATCTAAACTTCCAAGTTCTTGAATTAATTCCGCCTCCGAAATCCCATAAGCTTTTATTAATTCTAAAGCATCTGGATAAATAAAAAGCACGAAATCCTTCTCATTAAATACAGGCGACTTCGCACTATTTGATAAGGAACCATTTGAAGAATTTCTAAATCTAACCCCTGCATTCTTCATTGAATTTTTAAATGCATTAATTTCTACCGTACGGTCTAAATATAAATCAGCTTCATAATAGCGATCTGATTGACACGATTGAAAAACTGAAGACGCAGTTACCGCAAAGAGAATAAAAGAAAATAATAAAATGAAACCCATCCTGATCTCACTTAATTGTTTTAAAATTGTAAATTTTTTCATAATACATTGTTTTTATTGGTTAATGTATTACGAATCTAAAACTAAAACTAAAACTACGCAAGTTATTTTGTAAACTTTAACAAAATAATCGCAATTTGAAATTAATCTAAATGATTTATTCAAATTTAGTTTCCCTTTAATTTTAATAAATTTGAAAATGAAAAAACTTTTTCTTTTTGTAATATTAATTTTTCTCACTTCCTGCGACAAAATAAATCCGCACAATCATACTTTTTATTATTGGCGAACCAATTTAAGTTTAAACCAAGCCGAAAGTGACGCTTTAAAAAAATCTGAAATCCCATTACTTTACACCCGATTTTTTGATATTGATAAAATTAACGGGAAATTTGAACCAGTCGGCGTTATTACAAAAGAGGCCAGTTTTACAACAGACAAAAAAATTGTACCCGTCATTTTTATAAAGAATGAAGTTTTGTATGATATTACGCCTGATGAAATTAATTTTTTAGCAAAGAGCATCAATAATTTAATTAATAGAAAAAGCAAAGAATTACAATCAAAAATTACGGATGAAATACAAATAGATTGTGATTGGACTGCGGGAACAAACGAACAGTATTTTGATTTTCTTGAAGTTTTTAAAGATATTTCACATAAAAATATTACTTGCACATTGAGATTGCATCAAGTGAGAGATTATCCATTAATAGGAGTTCCTCCCGTAGAAAAAGTATATTTAATGTGTTACGCAACCTCATCTCCTTTGGAAAATTCTACAAAAAATTCAATTTTAGATGTTCCTACTTTAAAAAATTATTTGCAAGATTTAAACACTTATCCTTTAAAAATGGACATTGCATTACCTATTTATTCTTGGGGAATTATTACCAATCATTTGGGTAAACATAAATTAATCAATGCATTAAGCTTGTCGGATTTAAAAAATAATATTAATTTTAAACAAATATCAGGAAATAATTTTGAGGTTTTGAATGATGGTTTTTACTTCGGTATTTATCTAAGCAAAGGTTTTAATGTAAAAATTGAAAGCATTAAACAAGAAGATTTGAACCAGACTTTAGATTTTATTAATGATAAACTCACTTTTTATAATATTGTTTATTATCAACTCGACAGTCGTTTTATTAAAAACTATAAACTATGAAAAAATTAATTTTACTTGTCATAATCCTCTTCTGTAGGAATACAAAAGCTTGTTCATGGTATGATCCAGATTTGGAGTACTTTAATCTTTTTACACAAAATTTAATTCCCAATAAAGCTTACGAACCATTTTTGCTCACTTATTCTAATGCGTTTTATGGCGCTGGAAATTCTCAACTTCTCGATGAAAATATTCAGGAATGGCAAACTTTTTTTAAAAATGAATTGACTTATGACGAAACCAATGCTTTAGTTACAAAGATTGACATTAAACATTTAAATAATTTAAAAGCTGGGAAATTAACTCATGATTTATTTAAAAAATTAGGCGTTGGTTTCTACACCAAAAACAAAGAAGCAATCGATTATTTAATAGAAGCAAAATATTTGCAACCTTATATGCGCATTAGTTATGTGGAAGATGCAGATTCATTTTACCCAGCGGAACCGACAGATCCAAAGAATGCAACAAAACTGAATTATTTAAAAACCAACGTTGCATTAAAAAGTTTATACAACGCTGCAAAAATTCCTGAAATTAAACTTCGTTATGCTTATCAAATCGTACGTTTTAATCATTACACAAGACATTTTGACGAAGCAGTGAAAGCTTTTAAAACTTATGTGGAACCTTACAAAAAAGACACGCCAATTTATTGGTACGCTTTAGACCAAAAAGCGGGCGCAGAAAGAGGTTTGCTTTTGATGAATGAGGCAAATTGGGATTTCTTCCAAGTTTTTATCCATTCTAAAAATAAAAAACAGAGTGCTTTTACCTCAATGAAAATAAGCAATGACAATGATTTTCAATCTTTATTACAACGTGCGGAAACAACAGAAGAAAAAAATATGGCGTATTTTCTTTTGGCTTATTCCAATTACAGTGATCCTGTTCCATTAATGGGAAAAATGCTGGATAATAATGCAGATTCGGATATTTTAAAAATTTTAGCATCAAGATCCATTAATGAATTAGAGCGTTCTTATTTGCCAATTCGTATTGATTGTGACGATGATAAATGCAAAATGAAAGACAAACGTTTGCCAATTTACTTTGAAACTTATGGCATTGGAATGGAAGATAAGAGTAAAAATTTCATCGCAGAATTATCTGCTTTCATTAAAAAAGCGCGTGCAAAATCGGATGATGCATTTTGGCAAATGACAGATGCATATTTAAAATTTTTAAACAGAGATTATTCTGAAAGTCAAGAAATTTTGAGTAATATCAAAACAAATGATGTGCAATATTTAGCAGAAATTAAAAAAATGAAAATGCTGAACGACATTGTTTCTCAACCAAAAATTGACGCTACATTTGAAAATAAAATGATGCAGAATTATGCGGACTTTTTTAATATTCCAAAAATGAAAAATACAGAAACATATATGGATGAACCAGATACGGAATCTTTCATCCGAGATATTTTAGCAAATCGTTATTTTCTGCAAGGGGAAGATGCAAAATCTTTTCTGATGAATAATCAGTTATCAGATTTACAATATAATCCGAATTCTAAATTGGTGAAAGAAGTTGAAGATTTTTACAAAAAACCAAATAAAAATGATTTCGAAAAATACATCGCTAAAAATCTGGACAATGTCGGAAATACAGAAGCTTTCTTTAATGTGATTTACGGAGATTTTGCAATGCGACAAGCTGACTTTGAAAAAGCTAAAAATTATTATGAGAAATCTAAAAATTTCAGTGGAATTCCACGTATTGTTTATGATTGGTCGGAAGATACGAGAACCGAAGCGCCTATAAAATTTAAAAAAGATGAGTATGACGGATTTCACAATATTTCAAGCTTGGTTTTTGGGCATAATGTTTGGGAAAGTTTTGGAAGTCCAGAAAAGGTTTCTATGAAAGCCGCAAATACAAAAGATTTTCCTTTTATTAAAAACAAAATGAATAAATTAGAATTGTCTCAAATTGCAGTTCAGCTTAATTCTATCGCAAATGAAAATTCTGAAAAGGGCGCAAAAGCAAACCAACTTATCGGGAATTTATTATACAACACGTCTGTTCTCGGTTATTACAGAGAGACTTTTACAATGGATATTAATAATGAAAATGGACAAAAATTTCAGTTTTGGACTCCCGATAATAGCTTTCATTTTTATTATAAAAACTTCACAGACAGCAGTTTTATAGAACCTGATAATTTTGATTTAATTATTAATTTTTACAAAAAGGCACTTTCTCTAAATAAAAATAAAGAGGAACAAGCCAGAATTTTATTTCAAATGGCAAGTGCGGAACAAGGTAAATATTACCAGTTTGAAAATTCAAATGAACCAATAAATTATGACGATCCGGAATGGTCTAAAAAAGAAGAATCTCTCCAAGCTAAGTTGAATAAGATAAAAAACGCACAATTTAGAACCTATTTTGCTACTTTAAAAAAAGATTATGCAGAAACAAAAACAGTGAAAGATTTAAGAAGCAGTTGTCTTTACTTTAAATATTATATGACGAAATAGAAAATGACAAAAAATATTATAATTCTCAGTTTATCAATAATTGCAATTTTAGGTTGTAGTAATTCTATAAATAATGTAAATGATATTGACCCAAAACTTATTGGTTCTTGGAATGCGAAAATTACAAAAACACAAAATCCTATTTCTAAAACCTGGAAAATAAAAAGAAATTCTGATGGTACTTTTAGTTCTGATGAAATTTTAAAAATTGCAAACCGCAGTCAAAATATAAAACGTTCAGGAAAATGGTGGACACAAAATGGAATTTATTACCTGCAAGACGAGAGAAACAAAGACACTTTAACTTATAAATATTCAATATTAAATGCAGGAAAAGTAAAATTTAATTCTACAAAAGACAGTTTAGAATTTGTAGAAACCAAAGAATAAATTCTAAAAAAAAGATGTTTCATTTTGTTGAAACATCTTTTTTTATTTTAAACTTAAGTAGAAGATTATTCCTTTATAAATTTAGATTCTGTAGTTTTTCCGTTATCATCAATTGTAATAACATAAATTCCTTTTGTTAAAGAACTAACTCTTACTTGGTTATTATTTAAAACTCCAGAAGAAACCAATTTCCCTGATAAATCATAAATTTTATAAGCAGATTTTGAAGAAATATTTTTCACAAAAAGAATCTCTTTTGTTGGATTTGGATAAATTTGAAGTTTTAATTTTTCCGCTTCTGAAGTTGCTAAAGGCGCAGTTAAAGTCACTTTATTTACGGCATAGAAAACATTTCCGATAGCAGAAACTCTTACATAAGGAGTAGAAGCACCAAGTGAAGCAGGAAAAATAACGCTTGCAGAACCATTATTTGCAGTGGAATTACTTAGAACACTCCAAGTTGCTCCATTATCATTCGTATAATCTATCATAACATTTGCTACATTGTAAGGCGAAGCTGTAGTTCCAGAAACCACCCAACTAATTGCAACAGGAGAACCTGCAGGACCAGAAGCAGTATTAACTGTGAAAGCAGAAGCAGAACCGACCACAATTTTTTGCTCTTCGTAAGCTGTTTGTGCTTGACCGCCAATTTTATTATCACGAACTGTTACACGGAAATTAGTAGTTCTAGATTTTGTGGAAGCTGCTTCGAAGTCAGCTGTGTTTTTAACGCTTCCGCCTAAAACTGTAGATAATTTAGGAAAATATCTTGTGGGACTAGTTGTTGGTGACCAAGAACGGAAACTTGCACCTGAAGATGTCGTTCCAATATTTGATTTTGTAACACCATTTGCTAATTTACTTGGATCCACTTCTTCCCAACAGTAAGTTAAAGGATCAGAGTCTGGATCTGTTGCAATGGCAGTCAAAACAAAAGGAGTGCTTTTAGGGATAGTAAAAGTTACAGGCATTGCTTGAATAACAGGAGGATTATTTGTAATATTAGTTTCTTCATCTACAGAAGTTGTAGCAAGAACTGCTTGAACTTGATCAATACTTACACTGTGGAAATAAGGATCCGAATGTTCTTGTAAATCTGTACTTGCTCCCGTTATTCCTGCATAACCCATAATTGTAGAACCTGAACCTGGTTCAACTTCTTTATTTAGAAATTGTTCATAAAAACTATAAGTATGACTATCTCCTAATTGATGTCCCATTTCATGAGCAACATAATCTATATCAAATGTATCTCCTGATGGATTAGAATTAGCAGGGGATGTAATACCACTTCCTTTATAATTATCTGGAGCAATATATGCATAACCACAACCACCATCTGAAGCACTATAAGAGGTAAAAGAAACATCATCGCTTCCTATACAACCGATACAACCTGCATTTCCTCCACCTCCTGTTGCACCAAAAAGGTGGCCTATATCAAAATCTACATCATTTACTCCGTAACTTCCACTATGTAAAACATTCATTAATTCATAATTCCAGTTACACATTTTAGAAGAAGGACTGTAAGGATCTGAGTTTGCATTTGTGAAAATAATATTTTGTGCATTTATCATGTTTAAGTGCAAACTAAATTCTTGTTCAAAAACACCATTCACTCTTGTCATGGTCGCATTCATTTGAGTAAGAGCACCAGTTTTACCACCAAAATATGCGGTGTATTCTCCTGTTACAGAAAGCGCTAATCTTAAAGTACGATATTTTTTATCGCTAGATTTTCCTAAAGTAGATTTTTTATCTACCAATTTTTGAATTCTAGCGATTGAAAGTGAATCTTCTTTCGTATTGCAAACAAATGCAGATCCATTTTTTGAACTTTTAGAATGAAGTGCATATATCGATTTATCAAATGAAGCTGGCTCAATAAATTCATATTTGCCGCCACTAATAATCATCGACTGAAAATCATTTGGCGCCACACTAAATCTTATATATTTTGTGGGATCATCAATTCCAGTTCCAACATAAGAGCCCAATTTATATTGTTCTTCTAACGCTTCATCCATTACTGGGAAACTATATACAGCAAATCTCTCTATTTTTCCTTCTGCTGTTGGAATTTCTATGGTAACAGATTTTGCATTTTTCCCCATTTTATTAGTAGAAATAAGTTGGGTACGAATTTTATTGATATCTAATTTGTAATATGCATAATTTTTATTTTGCTTTGAAAATGTTGAAATACCTTCTGTTTTCGTCCATTGTGCATTGACACAAAAAGAAAATAAAACGGAAAATATAATTGTAAAAGTTGTAAAGAATTTCTTCATGATATATATTTTGACCGACGAAAATAAATAATTTTTATGAATTAAAGGCTATAAAATTGAAAAACAAACCTAATATATAATTACGAGATCTTCTAAGTTTTAGTTTATTGAAAAAATTTTAATTTAAAATATATTTAAAAAAAATTTTAATTTTCAAAATAATTAAGTTTTTTATCTCGCTCAATAATATTATTATTGTCTCGGATATATTTTTGGTAACGTTTAGTTTGTTCTGTGATTTGGTCTTTAGAAGTAATTCTAACACCCATCAATTGTATTTTTTCTTCTGGTTTATAAACAAAATTTTCTCTTATTTCGTGATACGGATCTTTGTAAAAATCTAATTTTATTCTATCTAAGGATTCTCGATTAATTAATATAGGTTTTTTATCCATTGTAGTTTCTAAAAAATCTATAGTGTTGTAAGTAGATTTTAATTGGTAGCTTTTTATTAATTTAAATAAAAATTGATTTTCAGAATCAGAAATTTCAAATATTAAACCAGGAAGTCCGCGGAATTTGTACGGTCCTTCGTTAATGGGGATTTCCTGATTAAACCAAGCGATCCATTTTCTACCTCCAAAATCTGTAGTTGCCTTTTGCAGATTATATTGTCCCACTTTTTTAGTTTCTGAGGAAAGTTTCCAGTTTATTTTATCGGTTGTGGAATATTTAAAGTAATCGTTTAAAAATTCAAAATTGAGATTTTCGTTAGAATTTTTTTTTCTAATAATTGCAGGCGTATCATTCCAGAGAAAATTTTTATAATCGTGAAGTTTATTTAAAGAATCATTTTCGGCATAAGCGTAATCATAAAATTTCACATCTTGTGGATTGATGTCTAAAACCATATTTGCTTTTTCATATTTTGCGGAAGCGGAATCTGTTTTAAATTGATATTGGTAAATAAAACGGTGGGTTTGTGAGGAAACTGAAATGCTTATTAAAAAAATAAAGAAGAAAACGTTTTTCATTAATAAATTTTTGATAAAAATAAACATTTTCTTGGAAACACAAATCTTGACAGGTTTTAAAACCTTGAAGGTTTGGAAAAATAAAAATCCCTAATCTTTCGAAAAGGGATTTTATATAAGTTTTGATTGTTTGCCGAAGCAAATTCATCTTAATTTAATTTTTATTCCAACTCAATTGGATTGTACGGAGAGGCTTGTAACCTTCCGGTAATTTCGCTACCATCTGGATTATAAGCTTTCCCAGAATAAAAACCCGGATTATCATTATAAGATTGAATAATTTTTCTAAACTGCTCTCTTGAAACTTTCAAAATATTATCTTCAGTTCGGGTATAAATATTTTCCTTTTTTTTATCAATTCCAATCAAAGTAAAATCATATTCATTTTTAGAATCTGAAATTTCCATGATAAGACCTGGAAGACCACCAAAAACATAAGGTCCATTTATTATCGGCAATTTTTTGGCATACCAAGCTGTATATGTTCTACCTTTAAAAACGGCTTCCGCTTCTCCACAATCATAACCTAAAATATTTTTTTTCCTTCTTTTAGTTTCCAATTAAAAACTGGGTTTTGAATTTCGTATTGATAAGTTTTTCTCGCCCAATCTTGGATAAATATATTTTTATCCTTGAAATCTTTTACAACTATTGTTTCCCATTGTGTTTTCAATTTTAAAAGTACATCAAATTCATCTGCATTTATTGTGGATTGGTGACTTTGCTTCTCAATTACTGAATCTCTCTGCAACTGAATAACATCTATAAATTTGGAATAATTTTCACCAATCTGAAGTATTCCAATGGCTACCGTTTTGTTATCTGGAACTTTTGGATTTTTAACAAAACTTATTTTGTAGTAAAAATTTTGGTTTGCCACGCCTAATGATTCTGATTTGAAAGTCTCTGATTTAAATTTAAAATTGGGTGGATAAGAAATGGTTTGTCCAATCACATTAGAAAGAACAAAAAATGTTAAGGTTAATATAAGAATTTTTATGGTAAAATTTTTCATGTATAGAATGTATAAAACTACTAATTAAGGAGGAGTTAATGCAGCGTTGCATTTAATCGCACTCCATTTAACCGCATCGGCTTCAAGTTCTTTACTAGTTGAATAATCATTTGAATTTAAATAAAAAACAATCCCACATTCTGAGGTAATCTTCACTAAATTTATATCTGGTGGCGAAACAACTAAATTTAAAAGCGAATTCATTTTTTCATTTTTAAAATTAAGTTCGTGTGATTGTTTAGTACTTTTAGCACTCATCATTCCAGCAATTCCTAGAGTAGCAATAAGTAATAATTTTTTCATAACATATATTTTTAATTGTTAATATGTTACGAAACTAAAACTAAAACTAAAACTAAAACTATGCAAGTTATTTTTGAAAATTTAACTAGAAGAATGTAATTTAGAATTATTTAAAATAAAAAAATCCCTAATCTTAAAGAAAAGGGATTTTATAATATAAGTTTTAATTATTTGCCGAAGCAAAAATCATCATACTTTAATTTCTACATCAACTCCAGAAGGCAATTCTAATTTCATTAATGCATCTACAGTTTTTGAAGAAGATGAATAAATATCCATCAATCTTTTATGAGCAGATAATTGAAATTGTTCTCTTGCTTTTTTGTTTACGTGCGGAGATTTCAATACTGTGAAGATTCTCTTGTTTGTTGGTAAAGGAATTGGTCCATTTACAACTGCACCTGTAGCTTTTACAGTTCTCACGATTTTCTCAGCAGATTTATCTACTAAATTGTAATCGTAAGATTTTAATTTTATTCTTATTCTTTGTGACATTTTAATTTATTTAGAGATTAACCTTTTGCTTTTGCGATTACTGCTTCTGCAACATTTGTAGGAGCTGCTTCATATTTTTCAAATTCCATAGAAGACGTTGCTCTACCAGAGGAAAGTGTTCTAAGTGAAGTTACATAACCAAACATTTCTGCTAAAGGCACGAAAGCTTTAATGATTTTCGCATTATTTCTGTCGTCCATTCCGTTGATGGTTCCTCTTCTTCTATTAAGATCTCCAACAATGTCTCCCATATATTCTTCAGGAGTAACAACTTCAAGTTTCATAATCGGCTCCATAATTACAGGTTTCGCTGCGCGTCCTGCTTCACGGAAGCCCATTTTTGCAGCTAATTCAAAAGATAATGCATCAGAATCCACTGGGTGGAAAGAACCATCTTTTAAAACTACTTTAAATCCTTCTACTTCAAATCCTGCTAAAGGACCGTTTTTCAAAGATTCTTTAAATCCTTTCTCAACAGCTGGTACAAATTCTTTCGGAACATTTCCACCTTTAATCTCATTTACAAATTCTAAACCAGGTTTGTTGTCTTCTGCAGGTCCCAGTGTAAAAACGATATCGGCAAATTTACCACGACCACCAGATTGTTTTTTGTAAACTTCTCTGTGTTGTGTTGTTTGCGTAAGATTTTCTTTATATTCTACTTGTGGTTCACCTTGGTTTACCTCAACTTTGAATTCTCTACGCATTCTATCTACCAAAATATCAAGGTGAAGTTCACCCATTCCGGAGATAATAGTCTGCCCAGAAGCTTCATCAGTTTTCACTTGGAAAGTTGGATCTTCTTCAGCTAATTTTGCTAAAGCATTCCCCATTTTATCTTGATCTGCCTTAGTTTTAGGTTCCACTGCGATACCAATTACTGGATCTGGAAAAACCATAGATTCTAAAACAATTGGATGTTTCTCATCACATAAAGTATCACCAGTTTTGATGGATTTAAATCCAACAGCTGCACCAATATCACCTGCTTCGATAAATTCTACAGGATTCTGTTTATTTGCGTGCATCTGATAAATACGTGAGATTCTTTCTTTGCTGTTAGATCTTGTATTCAAAACATAAGAACCTGCGTCTAATCTACCAGAATAAGCTCTAAAAAACGCTAATCTTCCCACAAAAGGATCAGTTGCGATTTTAAAGGCTAATGCAGAAAAAGGTTCTTGTACACTTGGTTTTCTAGTAACTTCTTGTTCATTATCTGGATTTGTTCCAACAATATCATCTTTATCCATTGGTGATGGAAGATATTTACAAACCGCATCTAGCATAAATTGAACGCCTTTGTTTTTGAAAGAAGAACCACATGTCATTGGAATAATAGACAAATCAATTGTTGCTTTTCTTAAAGCTTCATTAATTTCATCTTCCGAAATAGAATCTGGATCTTCGAAGAATTTCTCCATCAAAGTATCATCATAATCAGCAACGGCTTCTACAAGTTTTTCTCTGTATTCCAAAACATCAGCTTTCATATCTTCAGGAATTGGCACTACGTCAAATGTTGCACCCTGAGTTTCATCATGCCAGATAATTGCACGATTTTTAATTAAATCTACAACTCCTTTGAAAGTTTCTTCAGCTCCTATTGGTAATACGATTGGAACTGCATTAGAACCTAACATTTCTTTAACTTGGTTAACGACTTTTAAAAAGTCTGCACCTTGACGGTCCATTTTATTTACAAAACCTAGTCTCGCAACTTTATAGTTATCTGCTAATCTCCAGTTAGTTTCAGATTGTGGTTCAACACCATCAACTGCAGAAAATAAAAATACCAAACCATCAAGTACACGTAAAGATCTATTTACCTCAACAGTAAAATCCACGTGTCCCGGAGTATCGATAATATTGAAATGGTAACTTTTAGAATCCGAAGCAGGAGCACCATCAATTCTTGGATAAACCCACTCACAAGTAGTAGCTGCAGAAGTAATTGTGATACCACGTTCTGCTTCTTGCTCCATCCAGTCCATTGTAGAAGCACCATCATGTACTTCGCCAATTTTGTGGTTTACACCAGTATAAAATAATATTCTTTCCGTAGTAGTAGTTTTACCAGCATCAATATGCGCAGCAATACCAATATTACGAGTTAATTTAAGATCTCTTGCCATTTAATTAAAATCTAAAGTGTGAAAATGCTTTGTTGGCTTCTGCCATTTTGTGAGTGTCTGTTTTTTTCTTTACAGCAGCACCCTCTTCTTTTGCAGCAGCAATAATCTCTGCAGCCAGTTTATTAGCCATAGATTTATCATTTCTTGCAGTAGAATATTTTATTAACCATTTCATAGCCATAGAAATCTTTCTATCAGCGCGAATTGGCATTGGAATTTGAAAGTTAGCACCACCTACTCTTTTAGATCTAACCTCTACGTGAGGCATCACATTGGTAAGAGCGTCTTTCCAAATTTCCAAAGAAGTCTTCTCGTTTTCTCCTTTTTTAGCTTCTACGATGTCTAAAGCATCATAAAATATTTTAAATGCAATTGATTTTTTACCATCAAACATTAAATTGTTCACAAATCTTGTTACCAACTGATCATTAAATTTTGGATCTGGCAACAACGGTCTTTTTTTTGCTTTTGTCTTTCTCATTGTTTCTTTACCTATTTAATGATTATTTTTTCTTGCCTTTTGCCGGAGCTGCAGCTGCTGCACCTGGTTTAGGTCTTTTTGCTCCATACTTGGATCTTCTCTGTGTTCTTCCACTAACTCCTGCAGTGTCTAAAGCACCTCTCACGATGTGATATCTTACTCCCGGTAGGTCTTTCACCCTTCCGCCGCGTACCAATACTATCGAGTGCTCTTGGAGATTATGTCCTTCGCCCGGGATGTAGGCGTTAACTTCTTTCCCATTAGAAAGTCTTACTCTTGCTACTTTACGTAACGCTGAGTTAGGTTTCTTAGGAGTTGTGGTGTATACTCTCGTACAAACACCGCGTCTTTGCGGACAAGAATCCAAAGCAGCCGATTTACTCTTCTTGGTGAGTGCGACTCTTCCTTTTCTTACTAATTGTTGAATAGTAGGCATTTAATTGCTTTTTGTTTTTTATAATTCAGGGTGCAAAAATAAGAAATATATTTGATTGTGCAAATGGATTATTGATTTTTTATTTAATTGAATGTTATATTCTAAAAATTGGGTTATTAGAATAATTTGAATAGTTTTTAATAATTTAATAGAGTTTCATAAGATGTAGAACAGAAACCGATTTAATAAAATAAAATAATTCTAACCTCCCATTATTTAACTATACATTTTTTTAAATACATTTGCGCCAAATATTTAATAATTATTAATTGAAAAAACTTTTCCTTTTTATATTGATCTCAAATTTTGCCTTCTCGCAATATAGTATTTCTATTGCAGAAAGAAGTGCATTGCTTTCTATATACCAAACTACAAACGGCGAAAACTGGAGCCAAACTTGGGATTTAACTAAAGATCCACAATATTGGTATGGCATCAAAATTAAAAATCACAACGTTACAGAAATCAATTTGCGTGGAAACGCTCTCTCAGGAATTTTTCCTTCAAATTTATCTGTATTTACGAATCTTAAAGCATTAGATTTTAGTAATAACAATCTTAGTGGTGAAGTTTCGCCAGGTTTAGCGAGTTTATCACAACTCATTTCTTTAAGCATTAATGACAATAATCTTACAGGCGATCCAACTTCAACAATTTCTTCACTTTCAACACTTTCAGAATTGTCAATTGGTCACAATCATTTTATTATTTCAGATATTAATGTATTTCTGCAAAATTTTAACCAATTAAAAGTATTAGACATTGCAAATTTAAATTTAACAGCAGTTCCGCAAAAAATTTCAACTTTAAATACTTTAGAATCTTTAGATTTAAGCGACAACCAATTAAAAACTGGCTTCAATTATCTTTCTAATTTAACCAATTTAAAAGAATTAAATCTGTCCGGAAATCTTTTAACAACTTTACCCACAGAACTTGGTAATTTAACACAGTTGATTACTTTAAATCTTAGTAGAAACTTACTTAAAACCAATTATGAAACGCCTATAACAAATTTAAAAAATCTAGAATGGCTTTCTCTCGAAAATAATTTATTAGAAAATCCACCTTCAAATATCGGCGGATTTACAAATTTGATTCAACTAAATTTAGGTAGAAATTTAATCTCTGGAAATTTATCTTCACTTTTAAATCTAAAAAATTTAGAACAACTTTATCTTGATCATAATTTATTAAAAGACGCTTTCCCTGCAGATCTTTTAACGCTTCCAAAACTTCAAATGTTATCTTTAACGGGAAATAAACTTTCTGGAGCAATTCCAAGTACAATTCCTGCGCTTACTTTTATAGATAATAATAAATTTTCTTTGGCGGATATTAAAAATTTTCTAGATACAAAACCAAAATTTACAGACTTCACTTATTCACCACAGAGATATGATGATACACTTTCAGTGGGTGCGGTTTTGGGCGAAAACGTTACTTTAAGACAATCACTTTCTGGTAATGATTTCCAATTTACTTGGTTCAAAGATTTAGATGTAAAACAGCCAAGTTCTACAGAAAGCTTTTACATTAATAAGATAAAAGCAGAAGATTTTACAGATTATACTTGTGAAGCTTATTTCGCAAAATCATATCCCGATTATTTTTTAGAAATTTCATTTTTCCGCGAACCTATAAAACTCGAATCAACTTTAGCAACGAAAGAAATTTCAAAAAATCTCAGTATTTATCCCAATCCAACCACAGATATTTTGTTTGTGAGAACGGTAAACGAAAAAATAGAAAATATTTCTATTTTTGATATGAGTGGAAAAATGATACTTACAGATTCTAGTAATTCTAAAACCCGCGTTAATGTGCGTGCATTCCCAAGTGGCGCTTATTTAATTTTAATTAAAACTTCAAACGGCAACAAAACTTTTAAATTTATTAAAAAATAATTTCTTTTTTTAATCTCCTCATTTTAAAGTTGCTAAATTAATTTTTAATTATGGATAGAAAATCTTAAATTTTCCTATCTTTCACTAAATTTCTATAGAATGCCTCTTGTACAATTAAATTCAATTCTCGATAATGATTTTTATAAAATCACCATGCAAAATGCTGTAGTGAAATTATTTCCCAGCCAAGTGGTGAAATATAAATTTATCAACCGCGGCGAACATCAATTTCCAGAAAATTTTGCGGAAGAATTAAGACATTCCGTTAATGCAATGGCAGAATTGAAATTGACCAAAGACGAGAAAAAGTTCATGGAAAAAACGTGTCCATACATTGATTTGCCTTATTTAGATTTTCTAGAAGGTTTTCGTTATGATCCTTCTGAAGTTCACATTTCACAACACGGAACAGAATTAGAAGTTACTGTGGAAGGACTTTGGTACCGCACAATTTTATGGGAAGTTCCGTTGCTCTCTTTAATAAGCGAATTGAATTATGCAATGGGAAATTTAGAAAGAAATTCCAATGAAATTGTTATCGAAAACACCTTAGAAAAAGCGCGCCGAATGAAATATTTAGGAGTCACTTTTGCAGAATTTGGCACGCGAAGAAGACATTCTTATAAAGTTCAGCGTTTGGTTTTAGACGCTTTAATGCGAGACAGAAACTCAACATTTATAGGAACTTCTAACGTTCATATGGCGATGATTTATCAAACAAAACCAATCGGAACGCACGCTCATGAATGGTTTATGTTTCACGCTGCAGAGTACGGTTTTAAAATGGCAAATAAAATTGCATTAGAACATTGGGTGGATATTTATCGTGGTGATTTGGGAGTTGCACTTTCCGATACATTTACAACCGATGTTTTCTTTAAACAATTTGACAAAAAATTTACAAAATTATTTGATGGCGTTCGTCACGATAGTGGAGATCCGATAGAATTTGCTCAAAAAACAATTAATCATTACGAAGAAAATGGAATCAATCCTTTATTTAAATATATTATTTTTTCCGATGGTTTAAATTTGGAAAAAGTAGATGAAATCACGCAAGCTTGTCGTGGAAAAATAGGAATTTCTTTTGGGATAGGAACCAATCTTACAAACGATGTCGGTTTACGACCAATGAATATTGTTATGAAATTAATAGGCGTTCAAGCACCAAATAAAGATTGGATTGCAACCGTGAAACTTTCGGACGAAAAAGGAAAATATACAGGTGATCCAAAAATGATTGAATTAGCGAAGGAATTTTTACGGATTAAAGAGTAAAATTTTTTAATCCTAAAAATTAAAAATTCACTCTTTTTACTTTTTACTTTTTACTTTTACATTAAAACAAAAGCTTTTCATTATTTTTGAGCTATGGAAATTTCAACATTAATTCTCGGGCTTTTACTTGGCGCTCTTTTAGGTGCAGTTATTATTTATTTAATTTTAAAATCAACACATATTTTAAGAAAAGATTTTGATGAATTGAATAATAATTTTATTAAAACAAATTCTGATCTTGATAATTCTCAAAAGGAAAGAAATAAGTTAAATGAATTTTTAAATTCTGAAAGGGAAATTAATACTCAGAAAAGTTTAGAATTAAATAAATTAATTGCTTCAAACTCCAACTTCTCTGCGCAAAATGAAAATTTATTGCAACGTTTAGATTCTCAAAAAGAAGATTTAAAAAAACTTCAAGAAGACGCCAAATTACAATTTGAAAATTTAGCCAATAAAATTTTGGAAGAAAAAACAGAAAAATTCACCGAACAAAATCAACAGAATTTAAAAAATATTCTCAATCCGTTACAAGAAAAAATAAACAGTTTTGAGAGAAAGGTAGAAACCACGCATAAAGAAAGCATCGATTATCACGCAGCGCTCCGACAACAAATTATTGGTTTGAAAGATATGAACCTTCAAATGAGCAAAGAAACTTTAAATCTTACAAAGGCATTAAAAGGTGATAATAAAATCCAAGGAAATTGGGGAGAATTAGTTTTAGAAAGGGTTTTAGAAAAATCTGGTTTAGAAAAAGGAAGAGAATATGAAGTGCAAAAAAGCCACACAAACGAAGATGGAAACAGAGTTTTGCCGGATGTTGTAATTAATCTTCCAGATGGTAAAAAAATGGTAATTGATTCTAAAGTTTCTTTAATTGCGTATGAAAAATACATTAACGAAGAAGAAGAGGAACAAAAAAATTACTTTTTAAAAGATCACGTTTCTTCTATCAAAAGACACGTAGAACAACTGGGAAATAAGAATTATCAAAATTTGTACGCAATGGAAAGTCCAGATTTCGTTCTACTTTTCATCCCAATTGAACCTGCATTTGCAATTGCATTAAATGAAGATACTTTTCTTTATAATAAAGCTTTTGAAAAAAATATTGTAATTGTCACGCCTTCTACTCTTTTAGCCACTTTACGAACAATTGATAGTATGTGGACAAACCAAAAACAGCAAGAAAATGCTTATGAAATTGCGAGACAAGCAGGAGCTTTGTACGATAAATTTGAAGGATTTGTAAGTGATTTGGTGAAAGTTGGAAATAAAATAAAAGATTCTAAAACTGAATATGATAATGCCATGAACAAATTAGTTGATGGAAGAGGAAACTTAATTACAAGTGTAGAAAAATTAAAGAAAATGGGTGCAAAAGCCAAAAAATCTATTCCTGAAAATATTATTTTAAGAGCCATTTCAGAGGAAGAAGAAATATAAAATAGTGTAATGATTGAAAGTTTACAAAACGAAAAAATAAAATACTTAAACCGGCTTTTAACTGATAACAGATTCAGAAAAAAAGAGCAAGTTTTCACTGTTGAAGGCGCACAAGAAAATAAACGTGCGTTAAAATTTAATTCGAAACCAGTTAATTATTTTATTTGTGAAAGTATTTTTTCAGGAGAATTACCTTTAAAATTTGAAAGTATTTCAGATAAAATTTATAATAAAATCGCTTATCGTGGAAGTTCAGAAGGAATTATTGGGATTTATAAAACGGAAGAAAAAGATTTAAATAATTACAAGCCAAAAGATAAGGATTCTGTAATTGTAATAGAAAGTGTAGAAAAACCAGGAAATTTAGGCGCTATATTAAGAAGTTGTGAAGCATTTGGAATAGAAGCTATAATTATCACAGATACAAAAGTTGATATTTATAATCCGAATGTTATTCGTTCAAGTGTTGGCTGTTTATTCGGAATGAATATTTTTCAAAGTGAAAATAAAACAGCTTTAAAATTTTTAAATGAAAATAATTTTCAAATTTACACTACAAATATGCATCAAAACGCAATAGAGATTTCCTCCATAAATTTTGTAAAAAAGAGTGCTCTAATTTTCGGTACAGAACACAGCGGACTTTCAGATTTTTGGTCACAAACTGGAAAAAATGTAATCATTCCAATGTGCGGAAGCATAGATTCTCTTAATCTGAGTAATGCGGTTGCAATCTCCTGTTATGAAATTCTACGACAGAAAAAATAAAATAATTCTTCAAATAAAATCATAAAAAACCGGCTCGTTATAAATAACGAGCCGGTTTAAATTTATTCGTGAGAATAAATTATTTTTTTACAGCTTCTTTAACAGCTTTGTTAGCGTCTTTTGTAGCATCTTTTGCAGCATCTGCAGCACCTTTTGCAGCATCACCTGCACCTTTTGCAGCATCTTTTGCAGCATCAACACCAGCAGCAGTAGTTGCAGCAGCAGCATCTTTTGCAGCATCAACAGTTACAGAAGCAGCAGAATCAACTACAGCAGCAGCAGAATCAGTTACGTTTGCAGCAGAATCAGACATTGCAGCAGCAGTAGAATCTGTAGCATTAGCTGTATCAACAGTTTCAGTTTTTTTACAAGCAACTAAAGAAATAGCAGCGATTGCAGCTACGAATAATGATTTTTTCATAATAAATTGAATTAAATTGTTTTACTTTGTTTTAAATTGGTTGTTGTAATGATATATATCATTTTGACAGTGCAAAGATAGAATGATAAAATAATTTTCATTAGAAAATTAATTGTAATATATTTGTAGAATGATTTTACAATTTATCATCACTGAATATCAAAAAGTTAACCGCATAATTGTATTTTGACAGATTTAGATTTATTACATTTTGAGCAACTGAAATCTGAAGTTCAGGCCAAATACATAAAAAATTATTCTCCTTCTTTTGATGATATTTCAAAATGGAAGGGAATTGATATCATTTATTTCCAAGAAGATTTAAGAAAAGTCGCAAAAGGCAACATAAGTGAGAAATCTTTTTATACTTACTTTAAAAATTCTCCCGTTACGAAGTTGCCACGAATTGACATGCTAAATATATTATCTGTTTATGCAGGTTACGATACATGGTATTGTTTTAAAAAAGATCATCTTTTTGCCAATGAAATTTTAAAAGACAATGGAGAGTCAGAAAAAATTAATGATGATGATTTGGAACAAAACTCAGTAAATGAAAATGAAAATGAAAATGATTTGGTACGTGAAATACTTAAAAACACCTATTTAGAAACCAATGAAACTACAGTTTTACAAAACAAAAAGACTGATAATCAAATAGGTGAAAAAAATATAGAAGATAAAACAATTTATCCGAATTCTTTATTTTCTTATATTAAAAAATATCTTTGGATAGGAATTACATTACTTTTATTAGTACTTGTGGCACTTTTGGGGTTTAAAGATGAAATTTTTAGTAGAAAATATTATTATAGTTTTATAGATGCAGATAGAAATGCAAAAATAAATGCAGATTTACAAGTTCAGATTCTCAAAGATGATGAATCTCCCATTTTGTATGTAGCAAAACCAAATGTTCCCTTTGTTTATACTACAAAATCTAAAACTCTTACAATGGTTGTTTCTTCGCCGTTTTATAAAACTGATACTATTAGAAGAAATTTAGAAACTGCTCCAGAAGCAGAAAACATTGAGCTAAAACCGAATGATTATGCTTTTATGCTCTTTTATTATTCAAAATCTTTAAAAGATCTTAAGAAAAAGAGAGAGAGTTTAAACTATTTGATAAGTGACAATGTATTAATTTATCAAGTTTACGACAATGAAACTTATGGTGTGGAAACAATGGATAAACAACGCTATATTAATCTTGTTACACTCCCATCTACTTCTTTAGAAAAGCTTGAAGTGATTGATACAAAAACAAATAATCAAGGAAAAATAGATATGATAAAATTTAAAATAGGAAAAGATGAAGATTCTAAATAGTATATTTTTCTCGATGTTGCTCTTTTTATTGGTCATTTCCTGTAAAAAGGAAAATAGTTCTGTGAGTGATTTAGAAACGCTGCGTAAAAACACCAATAAAATGAGTTATCCCGTAACAAAAATGGATAGCGCTCAAGCAATTTCTTTTATAACAAAACAAAAAATTCAAGAATTATTTGATCTCTCCACGCTTTACACTTCTGGACATCGTGATACTGAAATAGACTCCGTAATTTACTCACAAATGAATAGTTATTTTTTAATTCAAGATTCTCAAAAATTAAAGCCTATTTTACTTCAACTGGACAGTCTGAAAGTAAAAACAGCAAAAGTAGGAGATATTCAAGTTAGAAAAGAATATACAAAAAATGATACACTAGATTTCGCAAAGTTTAATGTAGAATATTACGACAAAGACAACAAATTTATCGGTAGTTTCGACAAAAACGCTCAATATATTTTAAAACCGTATCCTGTAAAATTCAAAAAAGAATTTAAATTTTATTTCGTGAATTTTGATATTCCGTCAAAAAAAGACAGTATTTCCGTTGGCGTAACCAAATAATCTAACTTTTCATCAAAATCTGAAATGTCTGAAATTTGTTGAATTGGCGTAAAGAAATTTAAACCAATTTTAACGGTTTCCAAATTTAATTTTTTGAAAAACTTGTCATAAAATCCTTTTCCGTAACCAATTCTATTTCCATTTTTGTCACAATAAAGTAATGGCGTTATAACCAAGTCAAAATTATTTTCTGATAAATACAAATTTGATTTTGGCTCCAAAATTCCCCAAGAATTCTTAATTAACTCTGTGGATTTTTCTAATTTAATAGAAATCATTTCTTCTCCTATAATTTTCGGAACATAAACTTCAATATTATTTTCCCAAAAATAATGAATAAAAAGAAAAGTATTAATTTCATTAAACTTCTCGATTGGCAAAAAACAATGTACTTTTTTTACTTCAGATAAATCAAAAAACTTTAAGAAACTTTCAAAAATTGTTTGAGAATAATCTTCGATTTCCTCTTTAGAAAAAGTCATTCTTTCCTTTAAATAAAGCTTTCGTAATTCTGATTTATTTAAAGTTGAAGAATACATTTTGGAATTATTTTTCTAATTAAAATTAATCTAAAATCTTATACAATTTATCAGACAATCTAATCCTAAAAGGAATTTCAAATGTAATTTGATCTCCAGTTTTTGCATTTTCACAAGAATTTCCATTTGCAAATAATTCTGTAATTATAAATTCTTGCTCTCCAGTTGTCGGACCAGAAATTAAAACTTTATCACCAATAGAAATTTCTTGATTTTCAATTAAAAATTGTCCGATTTTAGATTTTGTAAAATAATGCTCCGCTTTCCCAATCAAAACTTTTTTAATTTTTATTTTTCCACGAATATTTTTAGATTCTGCTTTTGCTAAAGGTTTTTTAGGTAAATCTCCAGAATTTTTAAATCTTAAAGCTTCAGATTTTCCTTTTCTAAATACTTTATTTCCTACTTGTAATCCTTTTCTTAATTCTTTTTGTTTGTTTTCTGGTAAATGAATAATTTCCAAACATTCAGTTGAACAACAATTTTCCATTATTTCTTTACACTTATCACATTGAATAAATAATAAATGACAAGCTTCATTCTCGCAATTCGTGTGATTATCACACGGTTTTCCACATTGATGACATTGCGAAACAATATCGTCCGTAATTCTTTCGCCTAATCTGTGATCAAAAACAAAATTTTTCCCAATGAATTTACTTTCAATTTTTTCTTCTTTTATTTGACGCGCATATTCAATAATTCCTCCTTTTAATTGAAACACATTTTTAAATCCTTGATGTTTAAAATAAGCACTTGCTTTTTCACAGCGAATTCCTCCGGTACAATACATTAAAAGGTTTTTATCTTCTTTAAAATCTTGTAATTGTTCTTTAATTATTGGCAAACTTTCTCTAAAAGTTTCAACGTCCGGCGTAATTGCACCTTCAAAATGCCCGACTTCACTTTCATAATGATTTCTAAAATCAACTACAATCGTATTTGGATCTTCCAATAATTGATTAAATTCCCGTGCTTTCACGTGAATTCCTTTATTTGTCACATCAAAAGTTTCATCATTTAAACCATCTGCAACTATTTTATGTCTCACTTTAATGGTTAATTTCAAAAACGAATGATCATCTTGTTCAACTGCAACATTTAATAAAATATCTTTCAAAAAATCATAAACTTCCAAGGTTTCCCGGAAATTTTCAAAATTTTCCGCTGGAAGACTCAGTTGTGCATTAATTCCTTCATGCGCAACATAAATTCTTCCGAGAACATCGAGTTTGTTCCAAGCTATAAATAAATCGTCGCGAAATTTTTGGGGATTTTGGATTTTTGCGTACGCATAGAAAGATAAAGTAAGCCGCTGCTTTCCGGCTTCATCAATAAGTTTGGCTCTTTCTTCTGCGCTTAATTTGTTATACAGTTGCATGCTATCAACGTTTTAAGTGAGAAAAATATTTCGGCAAAGGTAAGAAAATAGATTTGAAAATTTATAAATGTGATAATTTGAGGATTTTTTTTGGCAGTTTTTTTCACCTTCCGTTCCCAATCTTTTTTTTAAATGTGAAAAAAAAGGATTCCACTCAAGTCGGGCTGCGTTACATTTTTAGAAAATTTCAATTTTGCTTTGGGTAAAAGAAAATTTACGAAAATACTCGCTAAAATAAAATAGTTCGTTTTGTCATTCTGACGAAGGAAGAATCTCAACAGTAAAAGAGATTTCCCTTTAAATCTTGAATTTCAAATTTATTTCTCTTTATCTGACTCAAACAAAGGCTTTAAGAAAAAAAATAAGTAATAAATAAATTTTCATTTTCAAAACTTATTTAATAATTCTCATATACATACTTCAAAATATTTTTATCAATTTCCTTTAAAGGCAATTTCCTCCTTTCCATCGCTTTTTCGGCAACTTCATACGCTTTAGATAAATTAAATTTTTCATCGCCTTTCATTCCTCCCCAAGAAAAGTTTTCTATTAAATTTGGTGGAAAACCAGATTTAAAAATATTTGCTCCAACTCCAACTACAGTTCCAGTATTAAACTGAGTATTAATCGCAGCTTTAGAATGATCTCCCATAATTAAACCACAAAATTGTAAACCTGTATTTTGGAAGCGCTTGCTTTTATAATTCCACAATTTTACCATCGCGTAATTATTTTTCAGATTAGAAGAATTAGTATCTGCGCCGATGTTACACCATTCACCAATCACAGAATTTCCGAGAAATCCTTCGTGTCCTTTATTTGAAAAACCAAAAATCACAATATTATTTACTTCTCCTCCAACTTTACATTGTGGTCCAATTGTGGTTGCGCCATAAATTTTGGCACCCATATTTATTTTAGAATTGTCGCCTAAAGATAAAGGTCCACGAACATTAGAACCTTCCATGATTTCAGCATTTTTTCCGATGTAGATTTTTCCAGTTTTGCAATTAATGGTTGCAAATTCTATTTCTGCACCTTCTTCAATGAAAAGATCTTTTTCATTTCCTAAAAATCCGTTTGTTGAAGATAATTTTTGCGACTTTTTTCCTTGCGTTAAAAGTTCAAAATCAAAATTAATGGCTTTTTCATTTAAGGAAAATAAATCGGTAGAATTTTTAAAGAAAACCAATTCTTCAGTAATATCCGTCATTTTCTCAATTTTATTTAGAGAGAAATTTTCCATATTTACTTTTGCAGCTAAAAGTTCATTTTCATAAACCAACGCTTCACCTAATTTTAAATTTTTTATTTGATTTAAAACTGTTTCGCTCGGCAAAAAATTTGGAACTAAAAAGAGAGATTCTACTTTCTCAGGTTTTGGAAACTTTTCTTGTAAAAAATCTTCAGTGATAAAAGTAACTTCGGAACAATCTAAGAGTTTTTTCCATCTTTCAGAAAATGTAAGAATTCCACAACGCATTTCTGCGGTTGGTTTTGTAAAAGTGAGTGGGAGAAATTCTTCCCAAAATTGAGCATCGGAGAAAACGAGTTGCATAAGCTTAGATTTTAGTCTTTAGGTAATAGTTTGGTGTAACAAAAATAAACATTAATTAACAAAAAAAGTCTTCCATTAAAAATGAAAGACTTCTCTGTATTAGAAAAACTCGAAAATTATTTTGCGAATTTTTTGTATTTGTTCATGAATTTATCAACTCTACCTGCTGTATCCACTAATTTCACTTTTCCTGTGTAGAAAGGGTGAGATGTAGAAGAAATCTCCATTTTTACCAAAGGATATTCAGTTCCTTCAAATTCGATAGTGTCTTTTGTTTCTGCTGTAGATTTGCAGATAAACATTTCGTCGTTACTCATATCTTTAAAAGCAACAAGTCTGTAATTAGTTGGGTGGATATCTTTTTTCATTTCCTTAATATTAATTTAAATAAAAATTATTTTAAGAAATAGTAATGGCTATTTCTTTGGTAAATTTTAGACCGCAAAAGTAAGAAATAATATTTAATCTACAAAGTCTTGTTTTACATTTTTTAACTTCACTATTCAACTATTTTAATTAAATTTGAAATCATATAAAAATCTATGAAATATAAAGTAATTACTGCCTTGTGTTTTTGGCTTGCTCTTTTTGTAATTTCTTGTAATAGAGACGAAATCACTTTTGAAGCACCTAGTCAAAACTTTAGGTTCTCTACAGATACAGTTTTTTGTGACACCGTTTATAACCAAGCGCGATCTGAAACTTATGCTGTGAAAATTTATAACAAAGAAGATAAAGATGTAAAAATCCCAAGAATTTATTTGGGAAGTGGTGCGGCTTCTTTATACAGAATCAATGTGGATGGAAAATCGGGAATAGATTTTACAAATGTGCCGTTAAGAAAAAAAGATAGTTTGTATATTTTTGTAGAAATTGCACCCATTGCAAATGCGCCAGAAGCTATTGCGGAAGATAGAATACAAATAGAATCTCCTGCAGGAAATCAACATATTACTTTATTTTCTGTCGTTCAAGATGCGGAATATTTTATAAAAACCGATACAAATCCTAATATTTTAAACGCAAATACTACTTGGACGAATAATAAAGCAAAAATTATTTTTGGTAATTTAACTTTAGCAGAAGGTAAAACTTTAACTATTGAAAAAGGAACGAAAATCTATTTTCACAAAAATAGTGGAATGACGATTGGTAAAAATTCTATTTTAAATGTGAATGGAGATTTAGGTTCAGAAGTAATTTTCCGTGGCGATAGAAGTGATACAAAATACGATACGATTCCCGTAAATTGGAATTCTATCGACTTTTTAGACCAAGCAAAACTGAATATGAATTACGCTAAAGTTTTCGGTGGAAATTCTGGTTTGGCTTTTAATAATGGAACTGCTACAATTAAAAATTCAATTATTCACACTTTTTTAGATTTCGGAATTTATGCTGTAAACTCAAAAATTGATGCTCAAAATTTGGTGATGAATAATTGCGGACAAGCCGATTTCGGGATTTTTAAAGGCGGAATTTATAACTTAACACATTCAACTTTAGCATCTTATAATAATTTTGAACAAAGTTCTTCTCTTCCGTTTTTGTCAATTTACGCAACAAATGAATATCAAAATCAAGCAGGTGGAACCGAAAGCGGTGCATTAACTTTGAATATTAAAAACTCTATTTTTTATGGAAATTCAGATAATTCTGTTGTTTTTAAACCCACATCTCGACAAACGTTTTCTTATAACATTTTAAATTCTTTATTAAAATATAAAGATGCAACTTCTGCAGGATTTAGTTTTGCTGGAAATTCAAATATCATCAATTCATTACAAAACCAAAATCCGAAATTTGAAAATTATTTTACTCAGAAATTAAATCTTCGGGTAAAAGTAGATTCACCGGTTCGTGGAAAAGGAAATGCAACAGCTGCGGCTTCCGTTCCGCTTGACATTCAGAAAATTCCACGAAGTTCTAATGCAACCTTAGGAGCTTATCAATAAAATTTAATTAAAAAAAAACAGCATGGAAACTTCTTTTTTTGAATATATTCCTTTTATAATTATAGGTTTAGTTTTATTTGGTGCATTATTTTTTCTGCGTCAAATAACCGAAAGAATTGCCAATTATACGCAATTAAGAGGCGACACTTATAATGAGATTATTGAACTCAAAGAACAAATAAAAGTATTAAACGATAAATTAGACACGCTCATAAATAAATAAATTTTGGAAATTACAAAACTGCAAAAGCAAGTTGATGAATGGATTAAAACATTTGGCGTTCGTTATTATAATGAATTGACAAACATGGCTATTTTAACTGAAGAAACGGGCGAAGTTGCAAGAATTATAGCCAGAAGATTTGGGGAACAATCTGAAAAAGAATCAGACAAAACCAAAGATTTAGGTGAAGAATTAGCCGATGTTTTATTTGTGACTTTATGTTTAGCCAATCAAACGGGTGTTGATTTACAAGATGCTTTTGACAAAAAAATAAAGAAAAATACAGAGCGTGATTTTGAACGCCATCAAAATAATAAAAAACTAAAATAATTTATATTCTTAGATGCTAAAACTTGAAAAAAGAATTTTAAAACCAAACATCGATATAAAAATCAGCGGTTCGAAAAGTATTTCGAATCGTTTGTTGATTTTGGAACATTTATTTTCTCATTTTAAAATCCACAATCTTTCCAATTCTCAAGACACGCAATTGTTACAAAAAGCATTAGAATCTGAAAATGAATTAATAGACATCCATCACGCCGGAACTGCAATGAGATTTTTAACTTCTTTTTTTGCAATTCAAGAAAATAAAACCACGATTTTAACAGGTTCTGAGCGAATGAAACAGCGCCCAATAAAGGATTTAGTTTCAGCTTTACAAAGTTTAGGCGCAGAAATAGAATATTTAGAAAATGATGGATTTCCACCTTTAAAAATTGTTGGTAAAAAAATTGCGAAAAATTCAGTCTCAATAAATGCTAAAGTTTCCAGCCAATTTATTACTTCTTTAATGTTAATCGGTGCAAAATTAGAAAACGGAATCCGCATTAATTTAGAAGGTGAAATAACTTCCCGACCTTATTTGGAAATGACAAGAGAAATACTAAAAGAATTAGGAATAGATTGTGAGATTTCCGAGCAATTAATTACCGTTAAAAACCTTTCTAATAAAGGGAATTTTATTTCAAATGAACATTTTACAGTAGAAAGTGATTGGAGTTCTGCGTCCTATTTTTATTCTTTAGCAGCCATTGGACGAAAGCCGATTATGTTACAGAAATTTTTGTCTGATTCCATACAAGGTGATTCAGAATTACAAACAATTTTCTGGAAATATTTTGGGATTAACACCATTTCAGAAAGTGGAGAACATAAAATTTCACTTTTACCAAATCATAATTTTGAGAAATCTTCGGAAATAAATCTTAATTTAAACGATTCACCCGATATTGCGCAAACTATTTGTGTTACTGCAACTGCGCTACAAATTCCATTTCATTTAAAAGGTTTAGCAACTTTAAAAGTAAAAGAAACTGACCGTTTGGAAGCTTTAAAAAGTGAATTATTTAAAATTGGTTGTGTTACAGAAATTTCGGATGATGAGATAAAATCTATAAAATTTTTCACTCCAGATGAGAATATTTTAATAAAAACTTATAACGATCACAGAATGGCGATGAGTTTTGCGCCATTTGCTTTGGTTAAAGAAATAAATATAGAAAACCCAGAAATAGTAGAAAAATCTTATCCAAATTTCTGGGAAGATTTTGAAACAATTTCTGAAATTTAAATTACATAATTTTACACTTAAATTTATAAAAAATGAAATCTCTTAAAATTACAACTCTAGCTTTTACACTTGTTTTTCTAACTTCTTGTAAGGTTTCTATTAATACTTTACCGCAAAATACGGTTACAAATTCTTCGCAAAAATTAAATAATATTTCCCTTAATGGAAAAGTTTTTTCTGCGTTGTGGCAACAAAATTCTGGTGAGTTTCGCGCGCTTTGTTATCAAGCTTATAATATTGCACAAATGAGAATTGATGAAAATTTAAAAATGAATTCTAAAAAACCATTAGCAATTATTACTGATATTGACGAAACTTTTTTAGACAATTCTCCTTACGCAGTAACAGAAGCCAAAAATGGGAAAGATTATGATCCAAAAACTTGGATGAATTGGACGGCAAAAGGCGAAGCAAAAGCGTATCCTGGTTCAGTCAATTTGTTTAATTATGCGGCATCTAAAAATATTGAAGTTTTTTATATTTCAAATAGAGATGAAAACGACAGAGCTGGAACACTAAAAAACCTAAAGGATTTAGGGTTTCCATTTGCAGATAATGAACATTTATTGTTGAAAGGTACAACTTCAGATAAAGAAGCACGGCGTTTAGAAGTTTTAAAAAATTATGATGTTATTATTTATATGGGCGATAATTTAGCAGATTTTTCTAAAATATTTAATAAAAAACCACAAACTGAAAGAAATGAATTGGTTGATCAAAATTCAAATCAATTTGGAAATAGATTTATAATGTTACCAAATTCTGGTTACGGCGATTGGGAACCAGCTTTACCTGGATATAATTATCAATTAACGCCTGCTGAAAAAGACAAAGTGATTTTGGATGATTTGCGTGGATATTAATTTTACGCAAAGACGTAAATGTTTTTAGCAGAGTGCGCAAGCTTTTCTAAATTAATCTTTTTACTTTTTACTTTTTACTTTTACTTTTTACTTTTACTTTTTATTTAAATTAATGACAATAATAATCACAGGAAGTTCCGCGGGAATTGGTTTTGCTTTAGCGGAATATTTTGGAAAAAAAGGGCATCAAGTTTTTGGTTTAAGTAGAACTTTGGTGCAAAGTAAATTTTTCACGTCTATATCGACTGATATTATTAAAAAAGATTCTATTGATTCTGCAATCTCTGAAATTTTAAAAAATAATTCTACAATAGATTTGCTCATAAACAACGCAGGAATGGGAATTGTTGGTCCAGTTGAAGATACTTCGCAAGAAGATATTTTAAACATATTTAATTTAAATTTAGCTGGTTCTGTAATGATGATGAGTGCCGTTTTACCAAAAATGCGTGAACAAAAAAATGGAAAAATAATTAATATCTCAAGTATTGGTTCTGAAATGGGATTGCCTTTTCGTGGGTTTTATTCGGCATCAAAATCTGCATTGGATAAAGTGACAGAAGCAATTCGTTATGAAATTTCTCTCTGGAATATTGAAGTTTGTAGTTTACATTTGGGCGATATAAAAACGAATATTGCCGAAAATAGATTAAAAACAAATGTTTCTGAACCTTATAAAAATATTTTTGAAAAAGTGTATTCTTTAATGAATTCGCACGTGGAAAATGGCATTGAACCAACTGAAGTTGCAACTTATATTGAGAAATTATTAAGTGAAAAAAAATGGAAAGCGCATTATTATTTTGGTAAGTTTGGACAGAGAATTGGCGTTCCTCTAAAATGGATTTTACCACAGAATTTCTATGAAAAACTGATGCGGAATTATAATAAAATTGATTAAATGTTGTTTTTAGTTAAATGCAAAGACGCAATTACTTTTTCGTATTTAAGACGCAAAGTAAATATTGCTCAATTGAAATATTAAATTTTAATATTTCGTTTAATTTTTAATTATTGAAACATTTTTTATTCTTTTTTTTAATTCTAATTAATTTTTCTTTGCACGCACAGAAAAAAAGATATTTATTGATTGACATTCAAAGTAATCAAAAGAAAGAAGTTTCAGATTCACTTTCCGCGGTGAAATTTTTAGATTCCCTTTCACAAAATTATTATTATTTAACGGAAGTTACGAACGTAAAAAAGACTGAAAATTCTACCGAAATCTACTTTGACAAAAAGCAAAATTTCAATATTGCGGAAGTTCATGTTTCTGATTCTTTGGCAAAACAACTCAATATATCACAAAATTTTAGAACTAAAAATCTAGATTCTTTAAAGCAAAATATCAATCAAAAATTTCGTGATAAAGGTTTTGCGTTTAACCGTGTAAAAGCGAAATTTAAAGGTTTTAAAAATGAAATTCCACAAGTAGATTTAGAAATCTCTCTCTCGGAAAAAAGAACGATTGATAAATTGGTGCTAAAAGATTACGACAAAGTTCCAAAACGTTTTGTGAAAAATTTAGATGAAGATTTTCTGCATAAAACTTATGATGATAAAAATTTATTAAAAATAAATAGCAGTTTGCAAAATCATCCGTTTGTGCTTTTGGAACGTCCGCCACAAACATTATTTAAAAAGGATTCTACTGAAATTTACTTATTTCTAAAGAAGAAAATCAACAGCACTTTTGATGGAATAATCGGTTTTGGAAATGATAAAACGGATAAATTTACCTTAAATGGTTCTTTAAATTTGAATTTGAAAAATATTTTCAACGGTTTTGAAACTATCAATTTGTATTGGCAAAGAAATCCAGATAGCGGACAAACTTTTAATTTAGGAACGGATATTCCATATTTATTTAATTCAAAAATTGGTTTTAATTTAAATGTTAATATTTATCGCCAAGATTCTACATTTGCAACAGTAAAAGCTATTCCTGCTTTTTATTATCATATTTCGAGCAATCAAAAAATTGGAATTCGGGGTACCTTTGAAAATTCTGCGGTTTTAGATTCACTTTACACGGGCGGAAAAGATTTTACAAAGCAAGGAATTGGCGTTTGGTATCAATTTACAAAACCCACAGAAACCGAAATATTCCAGTATCAAACGCGCATCAATACCAATATTGATTATTTGCGCGCCAATTACACGGACCAGAGGTTTAATCAAATCCAATATTTCATTAACGCAGAAAATAATTTTCATCTCGCGGGAAATCATTACTTAAATCTCAATGGAGAATCTGCGCTTATTAACGCCAAAAATGAACTGAATACGAATGAATTATTTCGTTTCGGCGGATGGAATTCTTTGCGTGGTTTTAACGAAAACTCTTTGTACGCCGAATTTTATGCTTATGGTGGTGCGGAATACCGCTATCTTGTAAATCCGCAAAATTTTTTTGATGTTTTTGTGCAATATGGTGTTTTAAATAACCCAAATTTAGAAGGTCAAATAAAATTATACAGTTTGGGGTTTGGTTTTAAATTCTTTCTACCAATCGGTTTGATGAGTGTTCAAATTTCCAATGGCTCGCAATTTGGCGAAGCGTTCAATTTTAAATCTACCAAAATTTCTTGGGGAATTTTGAGTAGGTTTTAGATTTTTCTAAAAAAATACTTACATTTTTTCTTGAACAATTCTCAACTAGTAAAAAAAAAAAGCCTCAAACTAGTAAAAGTATGAGGCTAAAAAAACTGGCGGCGACCTACTCTCCCGCTTGTTGCAGTACCATCGGCGCTAGAGGGCTTAACTTCTGTGTTCGGAATGGGA